>JAGYJW010000046.1 GCA_018401435.1 Deltaproteobacteria bacterium
CGTCCACCGCGCCGAGATCGTCGCCGTCGAAGCCGAGTCCTACCGCCTCAAAGAAGCCAAGGAACGCTCCACCCGCAAGGCAAAGGAGCGCGCCGCTCGGAAGCGAAGCGGGTGAGGGCGAGGGGCCTGGGGCCGCGGCGGGCTGGCCACCGGATTCCCGCGGTTCCTGGTCACCGGCAACACCTCCAGCACCACCACGATCTCCGGTGCCGGGTGCAGCAGGTTGAGCAGGTGCGACACGCGCGTCCCGGTGCCCCCTTCGATTCGGCCCAGGGCCTTCTGTGAAGTCCCAGGCGCTGTTCGTGCCCCCGGCGCCGACCGCGAAGAGGGACGCGACCTTCGAGGCCCTCTTCGCGGCAGGTGCGGAGCCCGCGCGGGGCCGGGCGGAGCGCTCGGCTGGGTGAAGGAAAGGGGGCGGGTCCTTCGGCGACGCCTGACCCAGAAGCTGCGGGGTTGCGCACGCTAAGCGCAGCTTGTGTGTTATCCTGCGCTTAGGTGACCCCTGATGCCAACGATTGTCTATCAACGCTGGGAGCCCGACCCGACCGCCTTCGGTCCCCGCCGCGCACGCGCCGGTGGGCGCTACCGCGCCTTCGTCCCCGACCCGCTGGTTCCGCGACAGGTGGTCCTGGATGCGCGCGTCGCCGCTGATGTGGCCGACGCAGAGCGTGCCCTCGCCACCCTGGACGCGTCGGTGGGGAGCCAACAGGCGCCCCATCGGCTCGAGGTCCTGGCTCGGCTGCTGCTGCGTGCCGAGGCCGTGGGCTCCTCCCGCATCGAGGGGCTGGTCGTCAGCCCTCGACGCCTCGCGCTCGCAGACCTGGACCCGGACCTCGAGCCGGCAAGCCACGCCCGAGAGGTGGTCGCCAACCTCGAGGCGCTGCGAGAGGCGCTCGCCCTCGCGGATCGGGGCGGCGACATCGACGCGGACGACCTGTGCGGGGTCCACACCCGGTTGATGGCCGGGACGCGGGACGCGCACCTGGGAGGCCTGGTGCGCACGGTCCAGAACTGGATCGGCGGACACACCCCGCTGGACGCCGCCTTCGTGCCGCCGCCGCACGAGCGGGTGCCAGCCCTGCTCGACGATCTCTGCGCCTACCTGTCGGGCACCGATCACTCACCGCTGGTCCAGGCCGCCCTGGTGCACGCCCAGTTCGAGACCATCCACCCCTTCGCGGACGGCAACGGCCGGACCGGTCGGGCGCTGCTGCACGTCGTGCTCCGGCGACGGGGCCTCTGCCGGCGCTTCGTGCCGCCCATCAGCCTCGTCCTCGCGACCTGGTCGCGCCGCTATGTCGACTCGCTCATGGGCACGCGCATCGAAGCCGACCCGGGCTCGCCCGAGGACACCGAGGGCTGGACGCGATGGATCGAGACGCTGGCCGAGGCCACCCGGGTCGCCTGCGCCGAAGCCGAACGGTATGATGCCGCCGTCGCGGATCTCGTAGAGCAGTGGCGCGCCCGGCTTGGGGCGACGCCCAAGCCTCCGCGAGCGGACGCCGCAGCGTGGGCGCTGCTGCCTTGGCTGCCGGCAGCGCCGCTGCTCACCGCTGCGGGCGCCGTCGAGCTGACTGAGCGCTCCCCGCGGGCCATCGACGGCGCCATCGCCCAGCTCGTGGAGGCCAAGGTCCTCAAGCAGGTGCGCGGCAAGGCCCGATACCGCGTCTACGAGGCAGAGGGCGTGTTCGACCTCGTCACCGACGCGGAGCGCGCGCTGGCCTCGCCGGCCCGCGACACCCGGCAGGAGAAGCCCGGCCGGCCCGTGCCTGCGCGCCGGAAGAAGCCGTGATCCTCTGCGCCGCTGGCGACACCCACGGTGCAATCGACCGCCTCTACGAAGACGTGCTGCGCTTCGAGGCGGCGCTCGGCCTTCGCTTCAACCATGTCCTGCACGTCGGCGACTTCGGCGTCTGGCCCGATGCCACGCGCATCGACCGGGCGACCCGTCGGCACGATGGCGCGGGTGACTTCCCCACCTGGCACGCCCAGGGCCGCGCCGCCCCGTCGCCCACGCTCTTCATCAAGGGCAACCACGAGGACTTCGCCTGGCTCGACGCTCGACCCGGTGGCGAGGTGCTGCCGGGCCTGCGCTACCTGCCCAACGGGACGCGCCTCGTCCTGCCCGGAGGCGTGACGGTCGAGGCGTCGGCGGCTGCCATGGGACGTCGAAAACGAGCGGGCGGGCCGGTCGCTCCAGGGCGCGGCGCGGCGCCACTACACCCGCGACGAGGTCGAGCGGCTGGGGGCCGGCCCACCGGTCGATGTGCTCCTTCTCCATGACGCCCCGGATGCGCTCGCGACCAACGGAAGGACAACGGCGGGCACGGCCGCATCCCTCAGCGACGAGCAGCTCGCCGTGCTCGCCCGACGTCTCGAGCAGCAGCCGCCGCCGCCGAATCGTGGTCTGTGGACCAGCGCCAAGACCGGCGCCTGGGTGAACAAGCCCTTCGACCTGGGCATCGCCTTCAAGCTGACATTCTGTCGAGAATGTTGGATACGACTACCTCTGTACGAAGTCGGGAGAGCAGCAGATCTGCCGCGAGACGCCCAGGGTCAAGGACTGGTGCCAGGCCCTCGTGTCTGGCGGGGGTGAATGTACGCCCGAGGCCGTCAAAGGCTTTGACCCTACCGTCACCGACGAGCAGGTGAAGGAGGGCATTCTGCAGGCTGAACAGGTGATGGGTCGGTACCGGAATACGCCAGATTGGGAGAAGTTCAAGTTCCAGAACAACAACCGGGGCAACAAGCTGCAGGGCATTCTCTACGTGAAGGTGGACGAGCCGAACTGCCGCCTCCAGGTCACCGACCACTACAGCAGCCTCTACAACGGCGAACGGATCGAAGAACCCAACCCCGCTGGCACCAGCGCCTTCGTGAAGAACGAGCAGGGGGCGCTGTTGTGGGAGAGATGCGAGAACGCGCAGGACCTCATCGCGTCTGCCTCGGCCACATTCCCGAGCCGTCCCGAGGAGGGCATGCACCTGGCCCGCCACGAGGTGGGCAAGGACATCCACTTCTGGTACCTCGGCGAAGACGGCCGGGTGGCCACCGAGGGCTGCACCTATCGCTACGATCTCTGGCTCAACGGCAAGCCCCTGGGCCAGGGCCTGAGTCCCGAGGTGGTGGACGGCGAGAAGGGGAAGGAGCTGCGCTGGGGCTTCGGACATCGCTTCGATGCCCCCACGAGCAGCGCCAGCGGCGAGGTCTTCCACATGGTCTGGCGCAAGCGGTGCGCGGGCAAGGAGACCGAGCGGAAGGTGGCCTGCACCGCGGTGTTGGTGAGGTAGGCGCGTCCGGCCCGCACCTGCCCGCAACACAGGCGGAGCCGGGAACCGTAGCCCCCGCCGTCGAGGAGGGTAGAGTGGGGGCTCTGTTGCCCAGGGAAGGCCCGATGCCCCTCCTTCATCGCCTCTGCCCGCCCGCGCTGCTCACGGGGTTGATCCTCCTGGGCTGCCGCGGCGGCTCCTCCGACTCGCCTGCCGTCGCCGACAATGCCTGTGCCACCGGCGCCCAGGCTGCGGTCCAGACCTGCCTCACCGACTACAGCGCGGCGGCCTCGGCTTGCCTGGCGTCCGATGGCGCGCTCTGTGCTTCGGGCAGCGCTGGCCCCGACGCTGCGCTCGAGGCCCTGGCGACCTCGGTGGGCGGCGCCTGCGGAGAGGCGGGGCTCTTCGGTCTCAGCACCGACGCGACGGTTGCCCGCCTGCAGGCCGCCTGCGCCTCCGAGGCGGACTCCTTGGCCTGGCGCAGCTTCGGCGGGCCGCAGGCCGCCGTCTGGGCCGACGCCCCCGAGGACCGCGCCTGCATGACCGCCGTGCACGAGGCCAGCGTCGCGGAGGTGGCGGACCACCTCGAAGTCCTGGCCGACTGCGCCGAGGGCTGCGCCGATCTGTCCGACCGGCGCGCGACGCGCACGGCCGCCGCCGCCGCCGAGATCACCGCGGCCTGTGGCGACACCGCCGACCTCATCGCAGTGGGGCCCCAGGGCCTCGCGGAGCGTGCCGCGCTGCAGGCGGACTGCCTGGCCGCCGCCGTCATGGAAGACGCCGGGTCGCTCGACCTGGCCTGTGGGCCTGACTTCGCCGCCTTCGACGCGCCCCGCGGGGACTGGACCCGGGTGCCGGTCGATCCAGACACCTGGGGGGCGATCTGCGGCGATGGATCCGACTACTCCTTCTGGATTCGGCCCGCCCCCGAGGGTGCGCCCCTGGACCGGGTCTTCATCGGCCTGCAGGGCGGCGGTGTCTGCATCTTCGAGAGCGACTGCATGGCCAAGCTCGACTCAGCACCCGGCCTCTTCACCGCCGAAGACGACGCGCCCGTCGCCCTGGGCCTGGTGAGCGATGATCCTGCCGTCTCGGTCTTCGCAGACTGGACCCAGGTCTACCTGCCCTACTGCAACCAGGACGTCTTCGCGGGCGGTGGCGCGGTGGAACAGCTTGGCGATCTCAGCCTGCCCCGGGCCGGCGCGGTCAACCTGCGGTCGGCCCTGCGCATGACCCGCGACTTTCTCTGGCGGGAGGTCGATGCCGAGGGGGGCGATGGCTTCCGGCCCGACCAGGTTGTCGCTGCATTTGGGGGCTGGTCGGCTGGGGCCTATGGCACGCTCTACAACTACCATTGGGTCCTCGACGACCTGCAGTGGCCGCGCACCCTCGCCTTCCCCGACGCGGGGCTCGGCCTCGACAATGGCGAGGCGGTGGGGGTCAAGGCCCTGGGCGCGGTCAAGATCCCGCTCTGGGGTACCTTGCCCAACCTGCCGCCCTACTGTTTTGACGGCGACTGTGCGGTGGGCCCCATTCTGCTCGAGGCCCTCTCCCCCCGGCTGCAGACCGTCCCCGAGCAGCAGGTGCTGGTGCTCAGCAACCAGCGCGACGAGATCCAGCGCCAAGACGCCTACTTCTCTGAAGAGGTCAACTTCATCAACACGATGCGGGCCGACTACTGCCGCACCAAGGAGCTGCCGGGGGTGCACTGGTACCTGACCAGCGTGAGCGCAGAGAGCGTGCACGTGGTCAGCATCCGCGACGAGCTGTGGCAGGGCACGGTCGATGGCGTGGCCATGAACGACTGGTTCCGGTCTGCAATCGAAGCGCCGGAGACCCTGAGCAGCCACGCCGAAGAGGCGGACTTTGTGGCGGATATCCCGGGTGTTGAAGCCTTTCCCTGCGGCGTCGCGCCCTGAGCCTGTCGCGCTGCGGTGAAGGCCGACAGGGCGCGCTGGTGGGGGGCGAGCAGCGGCCGCCGCCCGGAGGGCCGGCGCTTCGTCAACCGGTGTCGCTGTCGGGCTCCCTGGCCCCCGTCACTCGCCCGGACGCGCCAGGGTTGCGGCCAGCGGGGCATGGATCTCCGGGTCTGCGGTATGCAGGGCTCGGAGCAGCGCCCGCCTGGCAGAGGCCCATCGCCCGAGCGTTCAGCTGGGCGAGCTGGCGGATCTGGCGCATCAAGAAGGCTGCGCGGATCAACGGGGCCTTGGTCGGCGGCCTGAAGCTGCGCCCCAGAAGCCGTGGGTCAAGGCGGCTTCAGCCTCGGCGCCGTGGCGGTATCGGGGACTTCTCCTGATCCGGCGCAGAGCGAAGGCTCACATTCGTCACGGCTTTTCGCGCGCCATTGCAATGCGATCGCGCGGGGACTACTGGAGCGCGTTCCCTCTCGGAGTGAGACCATGTCCAACCGCGCCTATGCGACCTTCGCCCTTCTTCTTCTCGCCCCCCTCGCCGGCTGCGATATCGCCAGCGACCTGATTCGGGTCAATGTGACCGGCTCCGTCGATGTCGATGGCACCGCGCCCGCTGCCTACAGCCTCCAGCTCTACAGCTACAACGACAACAAGGCCGCCTTCGACACGTCCTACTGCTTCGACAGCAGCGACGGCGACTGCTACGGCCGGGTGAAGGTGGGCGAGCTGAACACCCCCGCCCAGGCCTCCGACGGCGGCGACCTCCCCGTCGAATGGGATGGCGAAGAGTTCACCCTCTCGGACGTGCCCGCCGACCTGCTCTATGTGCTGGTCGCCACCGGCGACGACGGCAGCGTGATCTGCAGCACCGACGTGGTCGGCTTTGACGAGCGCACCAAGGTCGTCACGGCTGCCTCTGCCATCACCCTCAGCACCGACGAGGGCCTGGACACCTTCACCCTGCCCCGCCCCGTGCGGCTGGTCTGCGACGCGGCCGCCACCGAACCCGATGCCCCCGCCAACGAGCCCGGCGGCGACCCCGGCGGCGACGACATCCCCGCCGGTGACGACCCCTCCGCCAGCTGGTCCAGCTTCCAGATCACCGACAAGAACGGTGGCGCCATCTACGCCGACGCCACCTCGGCCAACGCCACCGCCGATGTCGAATGCAACAGCAACTTCCCCAGCGTGCTGCAGGTCAAGGCCACGGCCGCCGACGCGGCCCAGGACACGGCCTTCTTGCGCATCCAGTTCGGCTCGGGGGATGCCGCGACCTTCCGCACCATGGAGGTGCCGATCGTCGGCGGCGAGATCGACCAGTCCTTCAGCCTCACCGGCGGCTATGCGGTGGTGCAGCTCGACTTCGACGAGAACCTCGACGGCAACGGCGAATCCTACACCGTGAGCTTCTGTGACCGCGCCGACCCGCCGGCCCAGGAGATGCTGGTGCTGCTGAGCTGGGACAAGGACGACACCGACGTGGACACCCACATCTTCAGCCAGGGCTCCGAGGTCGCCTACTACAGCCTCAGCCAGCCCTGGGGTGATCTGGACATCGACGACGTCGATGGCTTCGGCCCCGAGACCTTCACCTCCAAGCCCGGTGTCGAGGGCAACCTCTACGAGGTCAAGGTCCACTACTACAGCGATCACGGCAATGGCAGCACCGTGGCCACCGCCCGCGTCCTCTACTACGACGCCAGCACCGGCGAGACCTGCGACATCACCGCCAGCCAGTCCATGAACGCCTATGAGTGGTGGAATGTCGGCGTCTTCGGGCCCGGCCTGGCCTGCCCGAACTAGCACCTTCCCAAGGTTGCTCTTCAGGGGCGGGGCCTTCGGGCTCCGCCCCTTCTGCGTGGGGGAGGGTCGCGGCGTCGGGGGCGTCCTCGTTAGGGGGCCGCCTCGGAGGCCCCATGCAGATCCTCGTCCTCAATTGCGGAAGCTCCAGCATCAAGGCGGCGCTGGTGGACAGCCGGAGCGGTCGGCGCGCGGCCACCCTGCTGGTGGAGCGCCTGGGCGGTCCCGACGCCCTGGCCCGCCTGGGTGAGACCACGCTGCCGCTGCCGGGCATGGATGTGGCGGGGGCGCTCGCGGCCACCCTGCCCGCCCTCGCGGCGCTGGCCGAGGGCCTGGTGGGTGTGGGGCACCGGGTGGTGCATGGCGGGGCGCGCTTCTCGGCGCCCACCCTCATCGATGACGATGTGCTGGACGCAATTGACGAGCTTTCGCGCCTCGCTCCCTTGCACAACCCGGCCAATGCGGCGGGCATCCGGGCGGCCCGTCTGGCCTTGCCCGATCTTCCCCATGTGGCGGTCTTTGACACGGCCTTTCACGCCACCCTGCCTCGGCGGGCCCAGGCCTATGCGCTGCCGGCCGACGTGGTGGAGGCCCACGGCATCCGCCGCTACGGCTTTCACGGCACCAGCCACGCCTGGGCCAGCCGGCAGGTCGCAGAGGCCCTGGGGTCGGATGTCCGCGATCTGCGCATCATCACCTGCCACCTGGGCAATGGCGCCAGCGCCTGTGCCGTCGAGTATGGGCGCAGCGTCGAGACCAGCATGGGCATGACGCCGCTGGAGGGGCTGGTGATGGGCACCCGTACCGGCGACATCGACCCGGGCGTCTTGCTGCTGCTGATGCGCGAAGGCGGCCTGGACGTGGACGGCTTGGACGACCTGCTCAACCGGCGCAGCGGCCTCGCGGGCCTGTCGGGGGTGGGCAACGATCTGCGGGATATCGAGGCCCGGGCGGCCGAGGGCGACGAGGCCTGCCGCCTCGCCTTGCAGGTCTTCACCCATCGCCTGCGCAAGCAGGTGGGGGCCTATGCGGCCGCCATGGGCGGTGTAGACGCCATCGCCTTCACGGGTGGAATCGGTGAGAACAGCGCGCTGGTGCGAAATCGCACCTTGCAGCGCATGGGCTTTCTGGGCGCGCGCCTGGACGAGGACCGCAACCGGGACGCCCGCGTCAGCCCCGAGTCTCCCGTGGCCCGCATCGACAGCGAGACCAGCCGCGTGAAGCTGCTGGTGGTGGCCTGTGACGAGCAGCGCGAGATCGCCCGGCAGGTGATGGCCGTGGCGGGCGAGCGGGACCAGGTGCGCCAGGATCGCAGCATCCCCATCGCGGTGAGCGCCCGGCACATCCACCTCACCCGCGACGCGGTGGACCGGCTCTTCGGGCCGGGGCATGCGCTCACGCCCATTCGGCCCCTGTCCCAGCCGGGCCAATTCGCCTGCGCCGAGCAGCTCACCATCGTGGGCCCCAAGCGCGCCATCGAGCATGTGCGGGTGCTGGGCCCCGAACGCCCGGCCTGCCAGGTCGAGATCTCGCGCACCGACGAGTTCTTCTTGGGGCTGGACGCGCCGGTGCGGGACAGCGGCGACGTCAAGAATAGCGCCGCGTGCACCCTGGTGGGCCCAGCCGGGCGCATCAGCCTGACCGAAGGCGTGATCTGCGCCCGGCGCCACATCCACATGACGCCCGAAGACGGGGAGCACTTCGGGGTCAAGGACCGCGACGTGGTTGAGGTCAGCGTGCACAGCGAGGGGCGAAAGCTGGTCTTTGGCGACGTGTTGATTCGTGTCTCGGCCAACTACCGCCTGGAGATGCACCTGGACACCGATGAGGCCAACGCCGCCGAGATCAAGCCGGGCCAGACCGCCGCCCTGGCGGACACCCAGGCCACGGCGCGCCTGCTTCGGCGCAACGTTGGCTTTGATGGCGCCAAATAGCGAGGGCCAAATCTAAAGGTCCGCGCTGTGGGCAACGCGCACGCCCCGGCGTTGCAGGTCTTCGACGGTCCGCGCGCCGTCGCCGGGGCTGCGGCCCACCGCCCGGGTGCCGTCCAAGACCACGGTGCAAGCGAAGCCGGCCGCGACCGCGTCCAGGGCGGTGGCCTTGACGCAATAGTCCAAGGCCAACCCGCAGATCCAGAGCTGCTGAACACCCTGGGCCAGCAGCCAGGCCTGCAGCCCGGTCTGGCGGCGCCGTCCATTGTCCCAGAAGCCCGAGTAGCTGTCCACGGTCGGGTCCTCTCCCTTGGTGAAGAGACGGTCGATGCGCGCGCTGTGCAAGCCGGGTGCGAGGGCGGCGCCACCGGTCCACTGCACGCAGTGGTCGGGCCACAGGATCTGCGCCAGGCCATTGAGTTCGATGGGGTCGCCCGGGCTCTTGCCCTTGTGTTGGCTCGCGAAGCTCTGGTGGTCGGCGGGATGCCAGTCGAGCGTGGCCACGACGTGGTCGGCCCGCTGCATCAAGGCGTTGGCGACGGGTACCACCGCCTCCCCTTCGGCCACCGCCAGGCGACCGCCCGGCAGGAAGTCGTTCTGAATGTCAACCAGGATGAGGGTGGGCATGGCGACTCCATTCTTGCGGAGATCAAATCTCGAAGAGGAAGCCCTCCCGCTCTACCGCGGCGTAGCGCTCGCGATCGAAGCGGTAGAGCTGGGGGGCCCGGTGGGGCGTGCCGGTCAGGCGCTCGCCCGTGTCGATGATCAGGCCGGTGGCGAGCACCTTTCGACGGAAATTGCGCTTGTCCAGGGGCCGCTCCAGGATGACCTCGTAGAGGCGCTGCATCCAGGTCAAGGTGAAGCGGTCGGGCAGCAGGTCGAAGCCGATGGGCCGATAGCGCAGCTTGCCGCGCAGCCGCTCCGTCGCGACGTCGAGGATCAGCCGGTGATCGAAGGCCAGGGGCCCCACCTCGGCCAGGGGCACCCACAGCGCCCGCCGGGCGTCGGTGTCGGCCACCAGGCGGTGGTCGCTGGGTTTGACCAGGGCCATCCAGGCGACGGTGACCACCCGCCCGCGGGGGTCGCGGTCCGGCGCGCCGAAGCTGTAGAGTTGTTCGAGGTAGGTGTCGTGCAGACCCGTCTCTTCGCGCAGCTCGCGGCGGGCGGCGGCCTCCAGGTCCTCGGTGGGGCGCACGAAGCCGCCGGGCAGGGCCAGCCGGCCCTCAAAGGGGGAGAGATCCCGCTCGATCAGCAGCACGCTCAGTCGGTCGTCGGTGGGCGCCTCACCGAAGACGGAGAGCTGCACACCAAAGACGACGCAGTCCACCGTGACGGCGGTGGGCGGTCCTTCAAGCATCTGTTGGCCCCGCCTCGGCCTGTGCCGCGGCCAGCTCGGCCAGCTCTGCCCCAAAGCCCCCCGACAGGATGGGGAAGCGGCACCAGGTCTTGGGGTCGAGGTTCTCGTCGTCCACATGGAAGCTGGGGGCGTAGCGCTCGCGCTTCCATTGGTTGCGCGTCCAGAGCTGGAAGAAGCGGGTGATATGGGCCGTGAGCACGGCCTGGGAGAGGTCGGGGAAGGCCGGTCCGATGACCTCCAGCACCTCGGCGGGTTCGAGCTTGTCGCGGATGGCGGCCCGCTCGATCGCGTCCAGGACGGGGTAGGGCATCAGGTCGGCCTCGTCGGTCTGGCCCTCTTGGGCGGGCCGCAGTTCGGCGGTGGGCTGTTGGGCGTTGATCGCGGCCAGGGTGGGGATGGGTCCAATGCCCTCGGGGCCCACGGTCTCCATCCAATGCAACCAGCGGCGCAGAAAGGCCTTGTCGATGCCCGCGATGGGCGCGATGCCCCCCGACGTGTCGCCATCCATGGTCGCGTAGCCGACGGCGGCCTCGCTTCGGTTGGATGTGGACAGCAGCAGCTTGCCTTCGAGGTTGGCCAACATCCACACCCCCGGCGAGCGCGCCCGGGCCTGGATATTCTGCAAGGAGATGTCGTCGGTCTCCCAGGACAGCGGGCGACCCAGATCGGCCTGCAGGACCTGCCGGTAGCCTTCGACCAGGGCCTCGATCTCCCACTCGCGGTGTGCGGCATTCGCGGCCTTGGCCACGGTTTGCGCGGCGGCCCGCGTGACGGGCCCGCTGTGGGCGGTGGCCTGGTAGACGGTGCTGAGCAGGTGCCGGGTGAGGGTGGGCAGGTCGCTGCAGGCGGCCAGGCCCGGAATATAGGATAGACGCCGCTTCAGGCCATCCAATCCAAGCTCCTTCTCCGCCATGCGCAGGCTCAATCCGCAGAGCAGGGTGACGGCGGCCGAGTCGGCGCCGCCCGACAGGCTCACCACCCAGCCGCGGCTCCAGCTCTTGCGCAGGTAGTCGAGCAAGGCCAGGGCCAGGGTGCGGGTGAAGGTCTCTTCGCGCAGGTGGGGCCCGCTCTCCCAGGCCGGCAGGCTGGCCGGCGGCAGGCTGGGGCCGGCCTCGGGCCAGCGCAGGTCGGCGCGCAGGGTCTCTCCTGGGGCCTCGGCCGGGGAGGCTCGAAAGCTGGGGGTCCGCGCGCGCTGCAGCCGCAGGTGGTCGATGTCGACGACCGCGTGGGTGAGGGTGTGGTCGCCAAAGCCCAGGCGCGAGGACGCGGCGAGCATCTGGCCCGCGGCCGCGACCATGCAGTCGCCGTCATAGACGATGCGGCCGGCTTCGTTTCCGAGCAGGTTGGCGAAGACATAGGCCGACGAGAAGGCCCGGCTGCCTTCCAAGACAAAGCGCTCGCGGATGGCCCGCTTGCCGAAGGCGAAGTGGCTGGCGCTGGGGTTGAGCACCACGTCCACGCCCCGCGCGGCCAGCTCGGCGCCGGGGCGGCGGGCCACCCAGGCCTCCTCGCAGATCTCGAAGCCCACCCGCACGCCGGACAGCTCGAAGATATAGTCCCCGACGGGAATCTCAAGGCCATCCACCCGGTGCACCGTGCGGGTGCCATCGGGCCAGGGGCGGAACCAGCGGGGCTCGTAGTGCACGCCGTCCCCGGCCAGGAAGCGCTTGTTGACCAGGCCCAGCAGCCGCCCATCCGACACCATGGCGGTGGCGTTGTAGAGCAGCCCTCGCACCATCAGCGGCAGGCCCAGGCTGACGGCGAGGCCCCGGGTGTCGGGCAGCAAGGCCATCAGCGACCCCCAGGCCCGCCGTTGCACCGCCGGGCTGAAGAAGGCGTCTTCGCAGCCATAGCCGGTGATGCAGAGCTCGGGCAGGCAGAGCAGGCCCACGCCGGCCTCTCGGGCCTCCACCAGGGCCAGGCGGATGCGTTGGGCGTTGCCCGCCCAGTCCAGGGGGGTCTGGTTGAGGGCGGCCGCCCCCACGCGAATGCGCCTCATGACGGGGTGTCCTGGCTGCGGGCCAACAGGCGCTGGCGTGCGGCCTGCAGGGCGGGGTCGATGTGCACCGGGTAGCTGGTGCTGCCCACCAGGCTGCGGTGTTCGGCCGGCAGGCGGTCCAGGGCGTCCCCACAGCGGGCGCGGGCCGTGGGCAGATCGCTGGTGGGGCGAACCTGCACCCCCTGGCGCAGCACCGGTTCGAGAAGCTCGTGGGCGAGCGCGTCCTGGGGCAGTCCCGGAGGGATCGCCGTGGGGGCCTGCGTCTCGTCATAGAGCAGGTCGCCCAGCAGGGCGCCGGTGTTGGCGTCCCGGTATCGGCGCACCGCCAGCAGGCCCGGGTAGCTGACCTTGACGGGGCTGTCGGAGCGCTTGAGCCGGGGGGACCAGCGCCCTTCGGCATCCCGGATGGCGCTGAGCTTGTAGACGCCACCCAGGGCGGGCTGGTCGTGGCCTGTCACCAGGCGGGTGCCCACCCCCCACACGCCGACGGGGGCGCCCCGGGCGCGCAGCTCGGCGATGCGGTGCTCGTCCAGGTCGTTGCTCCCCACGACCACAGCATCTGGAAAGCCGCCTTCATCCAGTATTGTTCGCGCTTGTTCGGCCAGCTCGCCCATATCCCCCGAGTCCAGCCGGATGCCCACCAGCTCGTGGCCCCGGGCCCGCAGCTTGTGTGCGGCCGCGACCGCGCGGTGCACGCCCTGCACCGTGTCGTAGGTGTCCACCAGAAAGACGCAGTTGTTGGGCATGGCCTCGGCGTAGCGCTGAAAGGCGTCCAGCTCGTCGTCGAAGACCATCACCCAGGAGTGGGCGTGGGTGCCCCGCACGGGGATGCCGTGCAGGCGCCCGGCCAGCAGGTTGCTGGTACCCGAGACGCCGCCGACCCAGGCCGCCCGGCTGGCGGACAAGGCGCCGTCGATGCCCTGGGCGCGGCGCAGACCGAACTCGATGACCGGCCCAGCTGCGGCGCTCACGATGCGGGCGGCCTTGGTGGCGATGAGGGTCTGGAAGTTGATGATGTTGAGCAGCGGTGTCTCGACGATCTGGGCCATGGCCAGCGGGCCCACCACCCGCATCAGGGGCTCGTGGGGAAAGACCAGGCTGCCTTCGGGGACGGCGTCCACATCGCAGGTGAAGCGCTGCTGGCCCAGCCAGGTCAAGAAGGCGGGCTGGAAGAGCGGCCGGTCGTCGTTGCCGCAGAGGGTGGCCAGGTAGGCCAGGTCCTCATCCCCGAAATGCAGGGACTTGAGCAGGTCCACCGCGTCGGCCAGCCCGCAGGCCACGGCATAGGCCCCGCGAAAGGGGCAGCGACGAAAGCTTAGGTAGAAACATGCTTCTCGATCGGCGATGCCCTCACGCCAATAGCCCTGCGCCATGGTCAGCTGGTAGAGGTCGGTCAGCAGCGACAGGTTCTGGCGGTACAGCGTGCTGGGGCGGGACTCCATGGGCACCTCCGATACTTGGTGTATATTCGACACTAAGTCCGACGTCAAGAGGAGCCCGCAGATGGTTGCCGGGGATGCCCCACCCGATCTCGCTCAGCGGATGTAGACGGACATCCGGTTCTGCCCGCTGCCGGCGGTGCCGGTGTTCAGCCCCAGGGTGCCCGCGAAGCCGAGGCCCGCACCCTCATCCAGCTCGGTGCCCGCCGTGCAGCTCGCGCAGGGATTCTGGGGCCCCAGGGCCGATCCAGAGGGGTCGTCGAAGGGGCAGCCATTGTTGTTGCCCAGGCTCCAGACCGGCCCATAGGTGGCGTGGTTGTAGCTGACACTCAGATCCAGGCAGTAGGCCAGGCCCGACTCGTGATCTCCCAGGTTGAAATAGAGATCTGTGTCACACATATTGCCGCCCAGGGTGAGGCTGCCCCCGGTGAGCGGCGCCCCGTTTCCGGCCATGCTGGCGTCACAGAGGGGGGCGGGAATGGCGTCGATATAGCTGCCCAGATCCTGCGTCCCGTCGCCGACGCCCTCGTATTCGGCGGTCACCCCGGAGGGGCTGTGAACGAAGAGCAGGTCGAAGAAGAGCAGGTCGTGGTGGGCGGGTGACTTCAGGTCCTGGTCCCGGGCCGACAAGCTGCCGAAGAGGGTCGGGTCGGCGCCCAACAGGTCGCGGTCCTGCCAGGTCCAGCTGTCCTGTCCGTCGTTGCTCACCACATAGGCCAGGGTCCAGCCGCCGCCTTCGGTGCTCTGGTCGCACCAGACCTCGTAGGCGCTGCCGCTGGCATTGGGATCGACCCAGTAGCGGCCGTCCACCGCGCTGCCAAAGGACAGCACGTCGATGCAGTCCTCGGCCGGGCAGGCCTGGGCCGATCCGTCCATGGGGTCGCCTGCGCCGTCGCAGTCATTGTCTTGGCCGTCGCAGATCTCTGCGGCCGAGGGGTGCACCGCGCTGGTGCTGTCGTCGCAGTCGGTGGCGTCGCGCACCGTGGCAGCGGGCGCATCACAGGCCTGCACCGGGCTGGCGGCGTCGCCATAGCCATCGCCGTCGGTGTCGCGGTACCAGGTGCCGCCGCTCGACCGATCCCAGCTCGGATCATCATTGTCCACCAGCCCGTCGCAGTCGTTGTCAATGGAGTCGCAGACTTCATTCCCGTCGGGGTTGATGTCAAAGTCCGCGTCGTCGCAGTCGGTGGCATCGGTCACGGAATTGGCGGGCTGGGTGCAGGCGCTCAGGGGGCTGTCGGGGTCGCCGTGGCCGTCGCCATCGGCGTCCAGAAACCAGGTGCCGCGGCCCGCCGCGTCGGGGCCGTCCGTGCTGCCATCGCAGTCATTGTCGATGCCGTCGCAGATCTCGAGGGCGTCGGGGTTGACGGGGGCCGCGCTGTCGTCGCAGTCGCCGTCGTTGTCGGCGGTGCCCGGGGGCTGGCGGCAGGCCACGACCTCGGTGCCGGGATCCCCAAATCCGTCGTTGTCGGCATCGGTCCACCAGCTGCTCAGCAGGCCCTCGTCCAGCTCGCCATCGCAGTCGTTGTCGATGCCGTCGCAAATCTCGACATTGCCCGGATAGCGCTCGGGCTCTGCGTCGTCGCAGTCGTTGCCATTGGGCACTGCGCCGGTCTCGCCTTCACAGCCCGCATAGGCGCTGTCGGGGTCGCCAAAGCCGTCGCGATCGGCGTCGGCATACCAGGTGAGCTCGACCCCCTCGTCCACCTCCCCATTGCAGTTGTTGTCGATGCCGTCGCAGCGCTCGATCGCGTCGGGGCGCACGGAGGCGTCGGCGTCGTCGCAGTCTTCATCGGCGCCAAAGCCGTCACCATCCAGGTCCTCGACCTGGATGGCGCCGCTGTCGACGGCGGCATCGCTTGCCCCACCCTTGTCTCCGGTGCGGCAGGCGATGACCCCGAGGCCGAGGCCGAGCAGGAGGGAGCGGCGGTACATGGGGACTCCATTGGCAGAGGACCCAGCCTACCCCAGGCCCTGCCCGCCTTGGCCCCTGCCCTCCCCCTCTTATTTGGCGCGCAGCTGGTCCTGGAAGGCCCGGAGCAGGTCCACCGCCGACAGCATGGCCACCGGGCGCCGGTCTGCGTCGATCACGGGCAAGGCGCCGTAGCGGTGCTGCACGAAGAGATCGAGGGCGCGCACCAGGGGGGTGCTGGCGGTCACGGCGTCGGGGTAGCCGGTCATCACCTCGTGCACCTTCATGTGGTCGTCCAGGCTGAAGGCGTCCACCTGGTCGGGGCCCATGTCCATCGTCGAGGGGCGGCGCAGGTCGCGATCAGAGACAATGCCCACCACGCGCTCCTGATCATCAACCACGGGCATGTGTCGGATGTTGCGCTCGCGCATGCGCAGCATGGTCTGGCGCAGGCCGTCCTTGAGGTTGGCGGTCACCACACCTTCGCTCATATAGTCGGACACCTTCATGGGGGGCTCCACGGGGGGGGGCGATGAACCTATCCACCCGCCCATGGCCGGCCGGGGCGAAGTGCCCGCGGCCTGTCCTGGCGCATCTGGAGCGGCGGCTACCAGCTCAGCTCGGCTTGCACGCCGTAGTGGTCGGACAGGCTCTGGGGCGCGTCGGCCCCGGGCAGGTCCACCGTGCTGTCAAAGAGCCGGACGGGGTTGCTGGTGGCGGCGCCCTTGACCGCCACATGGTCGATGGCCCGGTCCGAGCTGTCTTCGGACAGGGTGTTGTCCACGCACCAGGTGCAGAAAGGCGCGTCCTGGTCCACATTGGGGTCGGAGAAGCCCGCCGCCGTCACCTTGTCCCAGTTTGCGGGCAGCTCTGCGGCGATTCCGCCGCCCAGGGCGGGGCCCGTGTTGAAGTCGCCCAGCAGCACCAGGGGGCCGCCGTCGGCCTTGGCCTCGGCCCAGGCGATCATCGCGTCGATCTGCGCGGCCTGCTCGGCCTCATAGGAGGCGGCGGTGCCGCCATAGGCGACGGATCCGAGGTCTGCGGTCAGGTGGGTGCACACCACGCTGAGCCCGTCCACTTCTGCATAGAGGGCCGACCGGAAGACCAGCCAGGCGTCCATGTCCAGGCGGTCGGTATTGGCCATGGGGGACGAGGACAGCAGCATCAGCCCGTTGTGGCCGCCCCAGGCAAAGGTGCTGCTGCCGGTGAGGCAGGCGTTGAGGATGGCGTCGACGTCGTTGAGGCCGATATTGGCCGCCGCACACTCGGTGCAACCATCCGAGAGCTGGTTGAATTCGTCGGAGCAGAACGAGAGCACGCAGGTGGTGAGATCGGGCGCGCCGTCGCAGTTCTCGTGGGCGCATTCCGCCAGCGGCGTGGTCTCTTCTTCGGTGCAGGCGGGCTCGTCGGCCCCGGCTTCGGCGGTGATCTCCACCAGCTGTTCGGGCAGCCTTGCCGAGGTGGCAGCGCCGATGGCGTCGATGCTCTCCTGCTGCCACACCTCCTGCAGGCAGAGCAGATCCACGTCCAGCTCGGCCAGGGCCTCGGTCACGAAGGGCTCGCGCTCGTTGGACCAGGGCACATAGTTGTCGGCCAGGCCCGCGTTGTAGGTGGCCACCGTCGCCCTTTGGGACGTCGCTGCGGGCCCCGTGTCCTCGCCCTTGTCCTTGCAGGCGAGGCCGCCCCCCAGGGTGAGGAGCAGGGCGGCGAGGTTCCGGACCGAGGGGCCAGGGGTGGGACGAGAGGCGGGCATGGAGGCTCCATCTGCGGGAGGATGCAGAGGCCCCATTAGCCCGTGGCCGCGGTGCTGGGGTGGCTTCTCACGGTGGACACCACCAAGGTGACCACCGTCAAGGGCAGCACGAAGCCCAGCATCGCGGCGCTATAGACCGACAGGGCTGCATGCTGCTGGGCAGCCAACAGCAGGTAGAGGGTATAGGCCACATAATAAGCCAGGAAGACCCCGCCCTCCCAGCGACTGATCTCCTTGCCTGTCAAGAAGACCGGCAGGCAGGCAAAGGCCACCGCCAGCATCACCCAGAGGTCAAAGCGCAGGGCGGTCTCGGGCACGGGCAGGCCGCCCGCCCCGGTGCCGGCGGCCACCACGCCCGCCAGCCCCACGCAGCCCAGGATGTTGAAGATGTTGCTGCCCACCACATTGCCGACGGCGATGTCGCGCTCGCCCTTGAGCGCCGCGGTGATCGAGGTGGCGACCTCGGGCAGGGAGGTGCCGATGGAGACGATGGTCAGGCCGATGACCAGCTCGCTGATGCCCAGCGCCCGGGCAAAGGCCACCGAGGATTCGACCAGGGCGTTGCTGCCCAGCACCAGCATGGCCAGCCCGGCGCCGATCAGCAGCAGCTGCACGGGCAGGCTGCCCCGCCACCCGGCTGGCACCGGTGGCAGGTCTTCGGGCGCGGCGCTGGACGCGTCGGCCGCCGTCACCGCCCGGGACTGGCGGATCAGGATGAGGGTGTAGGCCACCACCAGGACCAGCAGCTGGGCCCCGTCGCTGAGGCCGATCTCGCCATCCAGGGACAGCACCATCAGCAGCATCGAGCTGCCGATCAGGATGGGCACCTCTTGCCGGATGAGCTGTCGGTCCACCACCAGGGGGGTGATCAAGGCAGAGACGCCCAGGATGAAGAGGATATTGAAGATGTTGCTGCCCACGACATTGCCGATGGACAGGTCGGTCTGGCCGTTGAGCACCGCGCCGGTCGAAACCGCCATCTCGGGCGCGCTGGTGCCGAAGGCCACCACCGTGAGGCCCACCACCAGGGGGGAGATGCCCACGGCCAGGGCCAGTCGGGAGGCGCCGCGCACCAGCAGCTCGGCGCCACCCACCAGGCCGGCGAGGCCAGCCACAAAGAGCAGGATCTGAACCATGGGACCTCGATCGGGACGGACGAGCGCGGGGCGAGGGGGGCTCGGTCCGACCAGCAGCCGCCCACGCTCCTAGACTGTGGCGGCGCCGTCGGCAAGGCCGGGCAAAGGCCGTCCGCCGGGTCGGGCCGGGGTGGGCGCCCCTGCGATAGCATGGCCCCGCGCCCCCTTCCCCCCACCGGCCCATGGCCTTTGTCCACCTCCACAACCGCTCCCAGTACAGCCTCCTCGACGGGGTGCTGTCTCCGGGAGATCTGGGTCCCCGCGCCGCGGCGCTGGGTCAGCCCGCGATCGCCCTGACCGACACCTGCAACCTCTATGGGGCCTGGGAATTCTACAAGGGCTGCAAGGGAGCGGGCGTACAACCTGTCTTTGGCAGCTGCATCTGGGTGTGGCCCGATGGGCTGGACAGCCTCGATCCGCGGTCCCCCGATGGCGGCTTCAACATCGTGCTGTTGATCGAGGCGGGCGAGGCCGGGCTGACGGCCGATGACACGGTCGGCTTCCGCAACCTCAACCACCTGATCACCCGCGCCATCTTTGATGGCATGCACTTCCGCCCCCGCATCGACTGGGCCCTGCTCAACAAGCACAAAGAGGGCTTGATCTGCCTGACTTCGGGCCTCAATGGGGTGCTGGGCCAGGCCTTTCGGGACGGCGAGCGCGGGGCGGCACAGGCCCGTGCCGATCTGCTGCGGCTCAAGGAGATCTTCGGCGACCAGCATCTCTTCGTCGAGTTGCAGGACTATGGCCTGGCGGGGCAGGACGACCAGGTGCGCTTTGCCCGCACCCTCGCTTCCGAGCTGGGCCTGCAGACCCTGGTCACCAACGACAGCCGCTACGCCGTCCCCGAAGACGCCGTGACCCTGGACCTGCTCAACTGCGTGGCCCGCACGACGCCGGTGGACGACCCGCAGCGCCTGCCGCTGCCCACCGACCAGCAGTATATCAAGGCTGAGGCCGAGATGCGGGCCCTCTTCCCTGAAGACGGTCCGGCCATCGATCGCACGGTCGAGGTCGCCCGCCGCTGCCAGTTCAAGTTCAAGACCGACACCTACTATTTCCCCGCCACCGACGCCCCCGACGCCGACCCGCCGGTGCCCGAGGGCGTCTCGCTGTCGGATGCCCCGCGGGCCGATACCGACGCCAACTGGGCCTATTTCTACCGGGCTTTTCCGCCGCCCTCGGACTTCGGGCTTCCCAGCCCCGCCGACGCCATCCCGCCCCGGCCGCCCGGCGCGGGCTCCATGCGCGGCTACTTCGAATGGTATGCCCAAGAGGGCCTGAAGCTGCGCCTGCGCAAGATCCCCGAGGACCGCCACGCCGAATACCAGGCCCGGCTGGTCTTCGAGCTGCGGGTGATCGAGGATATGGGCTTCCCCGCCTATCTTCTCATCGTCGCCGAGTTCATCAACTGGGCCAAGGACCACGGCATCCCGGTGGGTCCGGGCCGTGGCTCGGGGGCGGGCTCGCTGGTCAACTACGCCCTGCGCGTCACCGACATCGACCCGCTGCGTTTCGGCCTGCTGATGGAGCGCTTCCTGAACCCCGAGCGGGTCAGCATGCCCGACATCGACGTGGACTTCTGCCAGGACCGCCGCGAGGAAGTGATCCAGCACGTCCGCGAGAAGTACGGCGAGGAGCTGGTCAGCCAGATCATCACCTACGGCAAGCTGCAGGCCAAGGCCGCCCTCAAGGACGTGGCCCGGGTGCTGGGCATCGACTTCAACCAGGCCGACCGCATCGCCAAGCTGGTGCCCCAGACATTGGGCATCAAGCTCAGCCAGGCCCTGGAAGAGAGCCAGCGCCTGCGCGAGCTGGCTGATGGCGACGCCGTCTCCGGGCGGGTGGTGGCCCTGGCCCGGCGGGTAGAAGGCATGGCCCGCCAGACCGGCGTTCACGCCGCCGGCGTGGTCATCGCCGACCGCCCCCTGGTCGAACATGCCCCCCTCTACCGGGATGGTCCCGAGGGCGGCCCGGTGGTGCAATTCGATATGAAGTCGGCCGAGAGCGTCGGCCTCATCAAGTTCGACTTCCTCGGCCTCAAGACCCTGGACCAGATCCGCGACGCCGTCGCCCTGATCGAACGCAACACCGGCGAACACCTCGAACTCGACCAGCTGCCCTTCGAGGACGAGGCCACCTTCAAGCTGTTGCAGAAGGGCGATGGCCTGGGCGTCTTCCAGGTGGAGAGCAGCGGCATGCGCGAGCTGCTCGCCCGCCTGCGCCCGACCACCATCGACGACCTCATCGCCCTGCTCGCCCTCTACCGTCCCGGCCCGCTGTCTTCGGGCATGGTGGACAATTTCATCGACTGCAAGCACGGCCGCAAGCAGATCCAGTACCCCCACCCCGACCTCGAACCCATCCTGGAGAGCACCTACGGCTCTATCGTCTACCAGGAGCAGGTCATGCAGATTGCCCAGGTATATAGCGGATATACGCTGGGTGGCGCCGACCTGCTTCGGCGGGCCATGGGCAAGAAGAAGGCCGAGGAGATGGACAAGCAGAAGTCCATCTTCGTGGAAGGGGCCAAGGGCCTGGGCCGCGACCCCAAGCAGGCCGAGGAGCTCTTCGATCTTCTGGCCTATTTTGCCGGCTACGGCTTCAACAAGAGCCATAGCGCCGCCTATGGCGTGGTCAGCTTCTACACGGCCTGGCTGAAGGCCCACCACCGCGCCGAGTTCATGGCCGCGCTGATGACCATCGAGGCCAGCAACACCGACAAGCTGCTGGCCTATATTGGCGATTGCAAGCGGGCCGGGCTCAATGTCTTGCCCCCCGACGTCAACGAGAGCCAGCGCGGCTTTGACGTGCCCCCCGCCGATCGCCGCACCATCCGCTTTGGCATGGGCGCCGTCAAGAACGTCGGAGATGGGGCGGTGGACGCCATCATCGAGGCCCGGCGGGCGGCCCCCGGCGGCCGCTTTGCCAGCTTCATGGACTGCCTCGAACGCATCGACCACCGCAAGGTGAACAAGAAGGTGCTCGAGAACCTCATCAAGTGTGGGGCCTTCGATTGGACGGGGTTGCCGCGTCAGTCCCTCAACGAGGCCTTGGAGCCGGCCATTCGCGGCGCCCAGCGCGCACAGGAGGACAAGCGCTCGGGTCAGACCAGCCTGTTCGGCATGCTGGGCGGCAGCGCGCCGGCCCCCCAGATCCAGCTCCCCGATACCGGCGAGTGGGCGGTGTCCACCAAGCTCGGCCACGAGCGCGAGGCCCTGGGCTTCTTCATCACCGGCCACCCCATCGAGGCCTATGCCGGCATCGTCTCGCGGGTGACCACCTGCCCCATTGTCGGCCTGCAACACCAGAAGCCCGACACCGAGGTCAAGGTGGCCGGAATGGTGAGCACCCACCGGCAGATCCGCACCCGTCGCGGCGACAAGATGGCCTTCGTGACGCTGGAGGACACGGGCGACGCGGTGGAATGCGTCTTCTTTTCGGAGCCCTGGCTGCGGTCGCAGCGGGTGATCGAGGCGGGTCAGCCCATCCTGGTCACCGGCAAGCTGGAACGCAGCGCCGAGGGCGCCCCCAAGATCCTGGCCGAGAACGCGCGCCTGCTCAGCGAGGTGCGCGAGGGCTTCACCCGGGAGGTCCACCTCGTGCTCGATGAGGATGAGCTGGACGCCGAACGCATCGACCGCTTGGCCCGCCTGCTCGAGGCCAACAAGGGCAGCCGGCCCGTGCACCTTCACCTGCTGCTGCGGGGACGGGCCTGGGCCAGCCTCAAGTTGGGCGATCACCTCGCGGTCACCCCCGATGACGCCCTCATGGAAGGCTTCGAGACCCTCTTCCGGCGCCCCGATGTGGTTAGGCTCGCATGATGCCGAACCTGCTGGCCGCCCTGCTGCTGATCGCCCCTGTGCTGGCCTCCGATGCCGAGCCCTACCGCTTCGCGTCGGTGACCCAGGCGGTGGCTGGGGGGCGCATCGACTGGACCGAGCTGCGACTGGAGATCTCCGCCCGAAGCGACCGCACCATGGGCGCTTGGAAGGACCGCCGCCTGCAAGAACAGGACGCCCTGGATGGGCTGGCCCCGCGCGTTCTGGCCCTGGCCGAGCGGGTGGCGGTGACGCCCGAACGCGACGCCGCCGGGCTGATGTCGGAGGAGGGCGATCTGGCCCGTCGCCTCGGGAATTCGGTCAGCGCCTGGCACATCGAGGAGACCCGCTACTTCTCGGGCGGCGGCGTCGAGATGGACGCGGTCCTGGACCTGCGCCTGTGGCTTCGGCCCGCGCTGGTCTCCCTGGCCGTGCCCGGTCAGGCCCCAGCCGTGCAAGAGGGCAGCACCGGCCTGGTGGTGGACGCCCGCGGCCTGCCCTTCGAGGCCTCCTTGGCGCCCACCCTGCTGGGGGCCGATGGTGCCGTGTTGATGCGGGCCCAGGACCTGACCGAGGAGGCCGCCCGGTCACTGGGGGCCGTGCTCTACGTGACGGACCCCGCAGACCCGCGCGCAGCGGAAAGGGCTGGTACTTTGCCAATCTTCAGTCAGGCAACATCGGTTCGCGACGGGGCGCTGGTGCTCGCGCCGGCCTCGCCCGCCAGCCTGGACGCCGCCCTGCCCCGCCTGGTGGCTTCGGGCCGGGTGGTCATCGTCATGGACAGCCATTGATCCGGCGCCGGGCCACCTCCACCTTGGGTGCGCCCACGGGCCGGGTCCGCCTTCGCGGCCGGTCAGCGCCGCCGTCGCCCTCCTCCACCGACTCCGGCGCCGATTCAGCCCCCGACGGGTCGGTCGCACGCTGGCGCACGCTGGCCTGGGGCGCGACCTTCCTGGTGGTGGGCCTGGGACTGCTGTGGCTGCTGCGGCCCGTCTTTGCGGTGCTCGCAGGCAGCGTGGGCCTGGCCTATATCCTCGACCCCATGGCCAATTGGCTCGAGCGCCACCGGCTGTCCCGGGAGGTCGCCATCGGCGCCCTCTTCGTAGGCGGGCTGCTGTCGGTGCTGGTGTTGGTGCTGGTGCTGATCCCCGCCTTTCTCAACGAGTGGGCGGATATCCAGGTGCGCCTGGCGGCTTTCAACCCCGACCTCTACCCGCGCGTGGAGCCCCTGCTGATCCGCCTCGGTGAGTGGATCGGGCGCGATCTCACGCTCAGCCCGACCAATGTCGAGCAGCTTCGGGCCCGCCTGCCTGCGCTCATCCAGGACAACCTGCCCCGCCTGCAGCAGCTGCTCACCCAGACCGGGCGGGGCCTGCTCACCCGGGGCCTGGGGGTGATTGATGCGGCCGTGAATGTGGCCCTGCTGCCCATCTTCGTCTTCTACCTGCTGCGGGACTGGAATAAGCTGCTGGCTGGCGTGGACGACCTGGTACCCCCCCGCTTCCGCACCCGGGTGCGCCGGGTGGCCTCCGAAGTGGACGATCGGTTGAGCGCCTTCGTTCGCGGCCAGATCACCGTGGCCTCGGCCATGGGTGGGATGTACTCCTTGGGGCTGCTGCTGGTTGGCATCGATCTCGCGGTGCCGGTGGGCATCCTCAGCGGCATCCTGTCCCTTGTGCCCTACCTGGGCACCGCGGTGGGCATCCTGCTGTCCCTGGTGCTGGCGCTGGTCAGCTTCGGCTTCGACCTGCACCTGCTCTATGTTCTGCTGGTCTATGCGGGCGTCCAGTTCGTCGAGGGCAATTTCCTCACCCCGCGCATCCTCGGCGAGAAGGTGGGCCTTCACCCCCTGGTCGTGATGGTTGCGGTCATCGCGGGGGCCGGGCTGATGGGCATCTGGGGCATGCTGCTGGCAATCCCCATCACGGCGGTATTGAGCGTCTTCGCCGGCGAGTGGTTGACCCACTACCGGTCGAGTGCGGCCTTTGGCCGTGTGGATGGCGGCGCATCGGAGTCTGCGGACGCCGATGCCTGAGCCCGGGGGCGCCCTGCCCTGGACCTGGCGGGGCCGCCTGCCCTATGCGCTGGCCCTGGAAGAGCAGCGGCAGCGCCGGGCCGACATCCTGGCCGGGCGCGCGGTCGAGGAGATCTGGCTGCTGGAGCACGATCCGGTGATCACCACGGGGCGTCGGCAGGTGGAGGATCTGCCCGAGCCCGCCCTCCTGCAGCAGCGCGGCATCAGCCTGCACCAGACCGAGCGGGGCGGCCTGGCCACCTTTCATGGCCCGGGCCAGCTGGTGGCCTACCTGCTGGTGGACGCCGGCGCCCGGGGCATCGGCGTGCGGGACTTCGTGTCGCGGGTCGAAGACGCCTTGATCCGCACCCTCGCGCAGCTGGGCCTCGGTGCAGCCCGCCGTGCCGGCTTCCCCGGCGTCTGGGTGGGTTCTGACAAGATCTCCGCCATCGGCCTGCATTTTCAGCGGGGCGTGAGCCTGCATGGACTCGCCCTCAACCTCTGCCCCGACCTGTCGGCCTACAGCCTCTTCTCCCCCTGTGGCATCCAGGATGGCGGCGTGACCAGCGTAAAGGCGCTGCTGGGGCGGTCTCCCAGCCCACGAGAGCTGGCCCCGGCCCTTGGGGGGCAGCTGGCGGAGGCGATCCGGGGGGACTTCTCCGGCGAAGGCAGCGGGGCGCCTTGACGGCCCTGGGGGCCCCTCGTTAAGACGCCTCGCGCTGAAGGCATGTAGCTCAGTGGGAGAGCACCGTCCTGACACGGCGGGGGTCGCCGGTTCAAGCCCGGCCATGCCTACCACCTCAAGGCCGCGAGGGTTCACGCCCTCGCGGCCTTTCTCATCTTGATGCTGGCAGCCCATCCCCACCGTGGAACGGGTTGACATGCTGTGATCCCGTGAGTACACCGACCCGGTTGGGCCGGCGTCTGCGCGGTTCGCCTTCTTCCCTCACCATGCTGGAGTTTCATTGCGGCGTCCCCCCCGTAAGCCCCGTGACCTGGAGCCCGACCGGAACGAACCGCGGGTCAACAACCGGATCCGCGTGCCGCGCGTCCTCGTCATCGATGACGAGGGCAACAAGCTCGGCGAGTTCCTCACCCAGGACGCCCTCGAGCTTGCGCGCGAGAAGGGTCTTGACCTCATCGAGGTCGCGCCCAATGCGCGGCCGCCGGTCTGCCGTCTCGGCGACTTCGGCAAGATGAAGTACGAGAAGAAGAAGAAGGAGGCCGCCTCCCGCAAGAACCAGTCGGTCGTGGAGATCAAGGAGATCAAGCTCCGCCCCAAGACCGACGAACACGACTTCGATGTGAAGCTCCGGCACGCCCGTCGCTTCCTGGAGAGCGGCGACAAGGTCAAGGTGACCGTCCGCTTCCGGGGCCGCGAGATGGCCCACCGCGAGATCGGCGTCGAACGCTGTATGGAGCTCGCCCAGGCCTTGGCCGATCTGGGCTCCCCCGAATCCCGTCCCTCCATGGAGGGACGCCAGATGTCCATGATCATCGGCCCCAAGAAGAAGGCCTGAGCCTTCCCTGCGGCACACGGAGACCCCCATGCCCAAGATGAAGACCCATAGCGGCGCCAAGAAGCGCTTCAAGCTGACCGCGACCGGCAAGGTCAAGCACCAGCGGGCCAAGACCCGGCACATGATGTCGGCCAAGTCCTGGAAGGTGAAGCGCAAGCTCCGCGGCGGCGGCATCCTCAACGAGATGGACGCCAAGCGCGTTCGTCGCCTGCTGCCCAATAGCTAAACCCCCCGCGCCCGGTCCAGAACCGGGCGCCTCAATCGGCTCGCCGCTACCGCGTGGACGACGCGTCCTCCGCCGGGAAACGGCCTCCTCAAGGAGTCTACGATGGCAAGAATCAAGAAGGCACAGAACCGCCGCACGCGCACGCGCAAGCTCTTCAAGCGGGTAAAGGGCTTCTTCCTCTGCCGGCGCACCACGCGTCGCCAGGCGAACGAAGCCATGATGCACGCGCGTCGCAACGCGTATATCGGCCGCAAGCAGAAGAAGCGCCAGTTCCGCGCGCTCTGGATCCAGCGCATCAGCGCCGCCCTCATGCCCCACGGCCTGAGCTACAGCCGCTTCATCCATGGCCTCAAGGTTGCGGGCATCGACCTCAACCGGAAGCAGCTCTCCGAGCTGGCCATTCATGACCCCGCCCTCTTTGGTACCGTGGTGACCCAGGCCCGCGCCGCGGTGGCCTGACCCGGTCGGAGCCTCATGCGCCTCCTCTTCCCCCTGATCGCCGCCCTGGGACTCCTGGCCTGCAACAAGACCGAGGAGATCCAGTACGAGCAGTTCAACGGCTCCGCCGACGCGGTGGAGGTCGAGGTGGGGGTCGAGGAGCTCCTGGACCCGCGACAGGCCGACATCACCAGCTCTACGGGCGAGGTGGTGATCGGCCTGGTCGATGTCGACCCTGGCGGGGGGCCCATCGGCACCAACCACGACATCGTGGTGATCATCGACAATGAGTGGCAGGGCGAGGTGGACCGCGTGTCCATTCGCACCTCGCCCGTCACCGCCGACAGCAAGGACGACGAGTCCGACGACGAGTATGACCTCGAACGCGACAGCGCGGACGAGGGCTACTTCAAGCTCACCTTGGAGAGCGTCGGGGCCGAAGGCGAGCTGCGCACCGACACGCTGACCGTGCGGGTGTGGAAGGCGCTGCCCACCACCACCGACGAGTCCACCGACGAGTCCACCGATGGCTCCTGAGTCGGAGGGCCCTCCCGAGGTGGTGGACAGCGGCGAGCCGGCGCTCACCCGCGCGAGCCTGGCCGATCTGCTGCACCAGAAGGTGGGCATCACCCGGCGCGAAGGCGCGTTGCTGGTGTCGGATCTGCTCGATCTGCTGGAAGAGGGCCTGCTGGAGGACGGCAAGGTCAAGATCGCCGGCTTCGGCAGCTTCGTGGCCCGCGAGAAGGCGCCGCGCCAGGGGCGCAACCCCCACACCGACTCGCCCATGCTGATCTCCGGCCGTCGGGTGGTGACCTTCAAGCCCAGCCAGGTGCTGCGGGCCGCTATGAACCAACAACGCGATCGCTCCTCTTGAGCGGCCCGACCTTTTAGGAGGCCTGATGTCCGGCTCCAAGAGCGACGAAGCTGGCGCGACCCGCTCCCGCCTGGGGGGCCTGGGCCGGATGGCCCTGGCCGCCGCCGAGGCCGCAAAGGCCGCCGGCGACGGTGAGCTGGACGAGGCCCCGCTGCAGACCGACGGCCAGGGCGCGCCCCTGGTCGAGCTCGACGACGACGACGACGATCTCGAACTGGCCGACGAAGACGCCGAGCTGGTAGACATCGGCGGCCCCGATCTGCCCGACAAGCTCTACTTCCGCATTGGCGAGGTTGCGCAGCTGGTGGGCGTGGACGCCCATGTGCTGCGCTACTGGGAGAGCGAGTTCCGCATGAAGCCGCACCGCTCGGCCTCGGGCCAGCGGCTCTACCGAAAGGACGACCTGGCGCGCTTTCTGCGCATCCGTCACCTGCTGCACGACGAGGGCTATACCATCGCGGGCGCCCGCCGGGTGCTGTCGGGCACGGGCGAGGGCGGGGGCGGCGTAGACCCGGCCCAGCTGCGCGCCGTCTTGGACCGCCTCGCGTCCTTGCGGGCGAATATCCGGGACTTTCGCGACGACATCGAGCACGACCTCTGAGGGGATCGTCTCGGACCGGCAGTCCGGCCTTGCCGAATCCTGGCCAAGGTCTTAGATGGCTGCCGCCAACGGGGAGTAGCGCAGCCTGGTAGCGCACTTGACTGGGGGTCAAGGGGTCGCAGGTTCGAATCCTGTCTCCCCGACCATTTTGTTTAGGCATCTTGCCGGCGGTCCCCCAGGCCGCCGGCTTTTTTCTTGGATCCGCGCCGGCGCGGAAGATTCGCTAGCGGCTCAGCGCCGCCGCGATGCCCTCCGCCACCGCATCCCCCACCACCCGGTGCCCCGTGGCGCTCAGGTGAACGGCGTCCACAAACCAGGCCGCCGGGGGCGCGCCGCCGGGTTGGCTTCCGGCTTGTGCGGCCAGGTCCACCAGCACCGTGTCGTGCTGGGCCGACACGTCCCGCACCGTCTGCACGATGGCGGCCGTCGCCCGGGTGGGCAGCGGATCCTGCTCCTGGGAGGCGGCAAACCAGGGGGCGGCTTCGGGTGTGCCCGGACCCAGGACCAGGCCCTTGAGAAAGAGCAGCTCGGGGCAGTCCGGCGCCTGGGCCAAGGCCCGGTCCACCGCGGCGAGGTCGGTGCGCTGGGCGTGCAGCCGGTAAGCCCCGCCTTGGAGGCTGGCGGCCCCCGGGGGCACGTGCTCGGGGCAGGTGGGCACCGCCGGCCCGGCGCCCGCGGCATGGAGAGGGGGGTCACCAGGACCACGGCCGCGCCGGCCTCCTGGGCGGCCTGGACGATGGCGTCAGGTTGTCGCGGAAGTCCGCCTCTGCGGCGGCCCGCCGTGCGGGCGAGACGGCGCGGCGGGCGGCGGGCGGTCCCGGCAGCGGAGCCGGGACGAGTCGCATCAGCAGCTCATAGCTGCGCAGCCGCCGCAGGCCAAAGCGGACGCGCACCAGCAAGGCGGCGTCCAGCTCGCCATAGCGTTGTTGGAAGGTGATGTTGCCGAGATCGTTGTGCCCTGTGTAGATCACCACCACATCGGGCTTCAGGAATGCCGACTGCTGGACCAGCACCCGCAGGTGGTGGCTGTCGAGGGCCGGCCGTCCCAGGTTGAGGACCTCCACCGTTCGGCCGCGGCGGGCCAGCACCTCGCCGGCGAGGGCCGGAAACTCGCGGCCCGGCGCGAGGTGGCTGCCGCCCCGTACCGACGAGCCGCCGAAGACCAGCACCCGCGGCTGCCCTTGTCGCGGCTTCCGGGCAAAGGGCTCAATGGCGTCTCGATCCTGAAAGATGGGCGTCACCTGTGCGTTTTCGATGCGGTAGGGCGCGCGGTCCACATCGTAGAGGGCCCGAAGCAGCCGGGGGTGGGGCGCGCCAAAGAGCAGGCGCGTGCCCCCTTCCACCAGCAGGAGCACGAGGAGGGCGACGCCCACCCCTGCTGCTGCCCGCCTCGCCCTGCCACGCCACGTGCCCATCTGGCTCCTGCGGGGGCCACGATAGCGTGCGGCAGCCCCGGGCTCAAAGCGGGGGAGCCCGCCGCCGCGCGCCCGCCGGTGAAGGGATCTTGAAGGGTGTGGGCGGGGCCGTCGGGGGGCAGGTTGAAGTTCCAACCGGAGGCCCGATGACCCTGCTCCTGCCCAGCCTGCTCACCCTGCTCGCCGCCACTCCCGACGCCCAGGCGGCCGACTTCAGCGGCCGAGTCCGACGCATCCGCATTCGGGACAACCAGGACAGCTCCAACTTCCGCACCATCGTGCAAACCGAGTCCGGCGACCCCACGGATCCCGGCAGCCTGGACGTGGCCATGATCGGCTTGGAAACTGGGGACATCCAGAGCTTTGCGGGCCGGGCGACCCAGACCCGGATGCTGAACACGGCCACCGCCAGCCTGTCCCGGGCGCGGCCCATCGAGACCAAGTACACCATGACCGCCCAGATGCGCGGCATCAGCGACCCGACGCTCACCTGGGACTGGACGGCCCAGCTGGACCGCTGCCTGGCCGCCTGCCCCTGGACCGAAGAGATCCTGGACGATGGCACCGTGGCCGGGGTCAAGCTGGTCATCACCGAAGAGGCCGATGGCACCGAGACGGCCACCGTGCAGCTTCGGCTGGTGCCCGGTGATGTGTTGGAGTGGACGCGTTCGGGTGCGGTGATGCTGTCGGTCGGCGATGAAGACGGGGACGGCTTGCCCGATGAGACCGTGACCGCCGAATCGGGCGAGGGGCCCATCTTCCGCACCCGCTGGGTCTCCCAGAGCTGGAGCACCGACGAAGACGCCGTGCAGATCGACGCTACCTTGACCAACCCCGACGGCAGCACTGACAGCTTCAGCGATCTCGCGGTGTTGGACCTCAACGGCGAGACGGGCCTGGCCGAAGCCACCATCAAGGTGCGCCGCAAGGGCGGCTACAAGGTCAACCTGTGGACCCAGGCCACGGCGGATGCGCCGGTTGGAAGCGTCTTTGTCGAGGTCAGCGATGGCGACTCCGACGATGTATTGGGCGAGCTGGACATCGATACGGCCATCGAGACCACCGCCATCCTTTCGGCGACGCTGCCCCCGGGCCTGGTCGCGGGTGAGAAGGTGGCCACCACGGTGTCTCTCTTCGAGGGGGATGCGGAGGTGCTGACCGAGGCCTTCACCCTCCAGCTCAACGCGGGCCTGCTGAGCGCGACTTTTGCCGAAGGCAGCCACCTGGCCCTGTCCAAGGCCGCGGTCTACCTCACCGAGGATGGCAGCTACGAGCTGGCATTCTCTGTAACCGGAGAGGACGCCGGTCTGGTCAGCCATGCCGTCGTCGGGGTGACCACCCGCACCGTGCTGGGGGACGTGGACGCTGCCATTGAGACGGTCTGGCAGCGCTGGACGGCGGTGCTGGACACCGACGCCGCCCCCGAGACCTTTGGCTTTGACGCCGAGGTGCGGGATGACGAGGGCGGCGTCCTGGATGGCTGGGTCTTTGACATCCAGGCGCAATTCGGCACGGGCACCCGGAGCACGGCCGGTTCGGCCAACAACCGGGCCGAGCTGCTCTGAGGCAGTCTGGCGAGCGGGCGCGGCCCTTGGGGCGCCAGCATGGGCGCCTCAGCCCAGCGCCGACTGCAGCGCCCCGAAGAGGGCCTGGGGACTGTGAGCGGTGGCCGGGCCGGGCGTCCCGAAGCGGGCGCGCAGGCCGTCGATGTGCACGGCGATGGCCGCCGCGGCTGCCCGGACCCGCGCCTCGTCCGTGTCCACGAGCTGAAAGACCCGCTCGATGACGAGGAAGGACAAGCCGTGCACCAGTCCCCACCAGGCGCGGTAGTGCGCCCCAAAGGCGCAGTCCTCGGGATCCAGCAGGCGTGCAAAGGCGGAGAGAACGAGGGCCTGGCCCTGCGGAATCGCATGGTCGCCGGCGCTGGCGCCGGCGACCGCGTCCCGTCGGCCAAAGACCAGGCGGAACCACCCCGGGTTGTGGGCGGCGAATTCCACATAGGCCACCCCCAGCCGTTGAAGGCGCCCATAGGGCTCGTCCTCGCCGGCTGCCGCGACCGCGGCCCGGTCAAAGTCGCCATATCCGTCGAGCATCACGGCCTGCAGCAGCGCCTCGCGGCTGGGGAAGTGGCGGTAGACCGCGGGCTGGCTCACGCCCACGGCGCGGGTGACCGCCCTCAGGTTGAAGGCCGAGAAGCCCTCGGCCTCGATCAGCGCGCGTGAGGCCTGGACCAGGGCGGCCGCGAGGGCCTCGCCGCGCGGGGGCGTGGGGGGTGTGGACATGGGCCCTTGCTAACCGGTCTCTCCAGGCGTTATCTTAGATAACAGCCCAGGAGCCTCGATGTCACAGGTCGCCGCCGCCCCAAGCCTTCCCGTCCTGGTCCTGAAAGAGACCGGGGAGCGCTTCTTCTTTCAAAGCTCTGCCCGCGAGTCGGGCGGGCGCTTCCGTTTCCGCTGGCACCTGGCGCGGGGAAAGGTCGGTCCCCCTGCCCACCGCCACCTTCACGAGACAGAGCACTTCCAGGTGCACGCTGGCCACCTGCAGGTCTTCATGAATGGCACCTGCCACGACCTGCACCCGGGGGATGCCCTGACGGTGCCGGCCGGCACGCCCCACTTCTTCGGCCATCCCGGCGATGAGGAGGCTGTTGTGGACGTGACCCTGGGCGCTTCGGCCATGGAAGACCTGCTGGTGCCCATGGCGGTGGCCTACCCCGAGACGCAGGGCCCACCGCTCTCCGCCCTTCCGCGGCTGATGGTCCACCTGGCGCGCGGGATCGAGACCGGCGCCAGCGTGCCGGTCTCGCCGATCGGCCGCTCCCTGATCACACTGCTGGGCGCCTTCTTTCGACTCCTTGGCGCGCGCCCCCTGCCGACGGCCACCCAATGGTGGCAGCTCCGCCCATAATCGGCCTGGTATGGCCACCTTCAGGGAGACTGTACCCGCGAGAGACAGGCCATGCCGAGGGTCCCTGTCTGCGCAGGGATGCTAGTTCAACAGCGCGCAAATAGCGCACCGTTGAACCAGCCCGATATAGGCGGGGGCCTTGCCCCCGCACCGCGCCCAAAGGGCGCTCCCCCCCGGCGTCCTCTGCGAGCCGCCGGGCGGCCGGCACATGCGCCGGCCGCGTCCAACGAATCGGGATTTCCGATTCGCTGAACTAGGGACAGGGGCGCTGCACGGTGTAGTCCACCACGACGGGGTCTGCGCCGGGGCTGCTGCCCAACAGCACGGCGTTGGCGGCGGCATCCCAGGTCCAGTCCGCGCTCTCTGCGCCGCCGATTCGGACGCGCACGCTGCCGGGCAGGGGCACTTCGGCCAGGGGCAGGGTCCAGGCGCGGGCGACGGTGGCCTCGGCCAGGGCCTCTGCCGTGCCCGTCCAGTCCGCGCTGCACAAAGAGAGGTGGGCCCCGCCCGTGGCGGCGATGGCTTCGGCGTAGCCGTCGTCGCCGTCGTTGCAGTCGTCCTTGTCCACGATTCCGGAGATCACCACGCCGCTTGCGTCGGCCGCGGCCCCTTGGATGGCGGCCAGCCAGTAGTCCCAGGTCCAGGTGGCGCGCTCCTGCACGCTGCGTTCGGGCTCGTCACTCACCACGATGAGGTGCAGGGCCGCGCCGCTTCGCACCAGCCCGGCGTTGCAGCCCCCCGCGCCCGTCTGGGCCAGCGCGCGGTGGCTGAGCTTGAGCAGGGCCTCGTCGTCGCTGATGTCACGGTCCTCGCCCAGCAGGGCTGCGGCCGTGAAGCGGGCCTGCAGATTCGGCGTGTCAGCTTGAAACAGCGTGTCGTTGATGCAGCCGGAGTCCAGCGTGATGACCCCCAGCTGCCAGCCGGTGGTGACCGCGTCGATGGCGGTGATCAGCGGGCCCAGCTCTGCGGCGACCGCGGCGGCGTCGTCGTCCATCGAGCAGGACTGGTCGATGGCGAAGAGGAGGTCAACGGGCGGGTTCTCGTCGAAGGTGAAGGACTCGCTGCGCGGCTCGCCGCCGGCTCCCAGCCCCTGCTGGGTCGCGATGCGCAGGCCGCCCGGGTCGTTGGATTCGGCCGAGAGGGTGGACCCGGCGGCGCTCTCGGCCAGCGGTGTGAAGCGCACCCAGGCCTCTGTGGCAGCGCCGGGGGCGAGTCGGGTGGGAAGGGTGGGAGCCCCGATCAGCTCCAGCCCCGGATCCGCGACAAAGCTGAGGGCCTCGATGGTCAGCTCGGCCTCGCCCACATTGCTGAGCTGGAGCGGGAGCAGGGCCTCACAGCCCGTGGGCAGGTCGCCAAAATCGTGGGCCTCGGGCTGGATGCGCAGCTCGGGCACCAGGCCCATGCCGACCAGGTCAACGGGAATCTCGGGCTCGTCGTCGTCGTTGCTGCGGACCTGCACCACCGCCGTGCGGGAGCCGGCGGCCTCGGGGCGGAAGGCCACCTCGACGCGCAGCTCCTCGCCCGGGTCCAGGTAGTCGGGCCAATCGGGGGCCAGCAGGGAGAAGGAGTCGGTGGCCTCCAGGGCCAGCGGCTCCAGATCGGCCCGCGCGGCGCCCACATTGGTCACGACGAAGGCATCCACGACCGTCTCGTCCGCGCCCGCCGCCAGGAAGTCGATGCTGCGTGGCTGCACGGCGATGGAGACCGCGCCGGGGTCATCGGACTTGGGGCCGGTGCTCAGCGCATACTCGGAGCAGCCCGCAGCTCCCCACAGCAGGGACAGCCCCAGCGCCTGGGCGAGTGCCGCGCGCGCCGTCATCACAACTCCAGCCGGTAGGTGGGGGACAGGTCGAAGCCGCCGGTCGCGGCCGCTCCGGTGAGGGTGGAGGGCATTCGGGCGAAGGTCCAGCCCAGCTGTGCGCCCAGGCTCCCCGGGCCCAGGCGGAGGCCCGCCCCGGCGGCCACCCGCAGGCCCCAACCCCGCGCCGCGTCCACCCGCTCCGACAGCAGGGTCTCGCCGCTTCGAACGGTGGTCCGAACCTGCTGGAGGCGAAGCTCGGGGCCGATGGACAGCTCGGGGTTCAGCCGCGCGTCGGCCGGCAGCGCGCGGGCGGTCAGGTCCAGCCGCACCCGGGTCACCCGCATCCGAAGCGCGGAATGCCAGGGCGCATCCAGACTGGCGGACTCGCCGTCGGCGACGGCCATGGCCTGCCAGGCCCCCAGGCTGAGGCCCGGCAGCAGGCGGCCCTCCAGCCAGGGCAGCACCGCGCCGCCGCCCACCGACAGCTCGGGTCCCGGCCCCAGCGGAGCCGGCCCGCTGTGCAGGCCCGCAGCGAGCCCCAGCCAACCGGAGCTCTCGCTCGCCGCGGCGGGGATGCCCCCAGGCACAGCGCCAGGATCAGGGCGCCTGTGGCGGGGCGGCCCATCAGAAATTCGTCCAATCGACGCGGAACAATAGGTCGGCTGCTCTCGCCCCCCACGACGAAGAGCACCGCCGACTCCTGGGCCGAGCCCGGCAGGTGCCGCGCCTCGGACAGCGATGTGGACAGGCTGTTCCAATTCCGAACGTCGGGGAGGCGGCTGGCCTCCAGCTCCGCTGAGCTCCCCGAGGTCGAGGGGGCGTCCTGGTGGCCACCAAAGGCGTAGAGGAAGTTGCTCGCCGAGGCGGGGGCGAAGCCGGCCCGGGCAGGGCTCATGCTGGCGGTCCCGCCCGCCTCCACCAGCACTCCCTCCTCGTCCACGGTGAATGCATCCACCACCCCCACGGCGCCGCTGCTCGCCCGTCCGCCGGCAAAGTAGACCCAGGCCTCGCCAGGCTCGACCACGCTGTGCCAGGTGGACTCCACCGACATGGCGCCGCAGCGCTCCCGGGCCCGGCTCAGGCGGACCGGGGCGGCCTGCCAGCTCCCCAGGGTCTGGCGACCCGGGCCTTCGATGGTGACCGGCAGCACCTCGATGCTGTCGTGGGGCTGCCGTCAGCCCCTGCGCCGCCCGCCGCGTAGATGTAGACCACGTTGGGGTCGGGGAAGGGATCGGCGGCGGTGGTCACGCAGGGCGAGCGCCGCGGCAGGGTCAGGGGCGCGACCTCGGCCCACTCTCCCAGGTCCCCCTCCACGAGGGGGGGCGTGCCCGGGTCCACGGAAGCGCCGGTGTCGGTGAAGCTGGGTGTGGCCACCTCGACCAGCAGGGCCTCTTCGAGGCCCGGAACCGCCGCTGTGTCGGGGCTTCGGTACAGGCGGTAGGCCACGGCCCCCGGCACCGGCGCCCAGCTCAGGTGGATGGCCCAGGGGTCGCCGGTGTCGGGCACCGTGACCACCACCAGGTCGGCGGCGAGTCCCTCGCCGTCGGGATTGCTGGGATCATCGGGCGGGAAGCGGGCCGCCACCCGGTAGCTCCAGGTGCCGGGGTCGAGTCCGGTTTCTCCGGGTTCCAAGCCGATTTCGGTGAACCACGGGCTGCTCAGGGGGTCGAGGATCTGGGCGCGCAGGGTGCTCTGCGTCGCGGCCACCGGGTCGCTGCCGCCCACCAGGTACAAGAAGTCCTCGATGCGCACGATGCCCGCCAGGCTGCGCGCTTCGGGCAGGTCCCGAGGCTGGCGCCGCCATTCGCCCAGGTCGCCGAAGACGCCCACGGGCGCGATCTCGATGCTCTGCAGCGCGCCACTCGCGGCGCCATCGTCGCCGCCGATGGCGTAGAGCCAGCGCCGCACCGAGGAGGTGCGCCCGGCGACCGCTGCCGGCGCCCGCCGCGCGGTGTTCAGGGCCGGACCCGTCTGCCAGGGGAAGAGGTTCTGCGCGGGGTTGGTGATGGAGACGGCCGAGAACCGCGTCTTGGCCCCGTCGGCGTTCTCGAGTTCGACCACGCAGACGGCCTGGGCCACGGCCGTGACATCGGGGGCTACGACCACCTCCCCGTAGCTGGCCGAGATCCGCGTGCTGCCCAGCAGGGTGCGCGTGCCGCCGTCCCGGCAGTCCAGGCGGACCGTGGGGTCCCGGAAGCCCGCGCCCTGGATGCGCAGCGGGGGGCTCCCCCGGTTCTCCAAGGTGCCCGGACTCACCGATTCGATGGCGGGCGGCTCCAGGGCGACCACCTCCAGCGCGTCGTCCAGCAGGCCGGCCGTACCGTCGGGATTGAGCACCAGCAGCCCATAGACACCGGTGTCCAGACCCTCGGGGACGATGCCGGACAGCAGGGTCTCGCTGCGGGCCTCGGCTGCATAGACCCGCACGGGGGCGGCCAGGCCTGCGGCATCGACCAGCCAGGCGCGGGCCCCCGGCTGGAGGCCGACGGCGCTGGTGGGCAGGGGGTCCACCAGGCTGACCTCGATGGCTGTGGGCGCGAAGGCCCAGGCTTGGGCCGGCTCGACCGACTCCAGGGGCAGGTCGTCGGCGTCCAGCACCTCCACCGTGGCCGAGGGCGTGCCGGGACAGTCCGCGCCCTGGTCCGCGGTCACGCGCCAGGTGCCCGCGTGCAGGCTGTCGGGAAGAAGGATCTGCACGGCCGCGGGGTCCTCGGGATCCCAGGACCAATCGGGGAAGACGGAGGTGCCGGCCTCGTCGGTGAGGGTGACGCTGGTGATCGCGTCGAAGACGCCCGCGAGGCTCGCGCGGATCGCCTGGCTGCGGCCCTGGGGCACGACCGGGGGGTCCACCGCGAAGGTCACGGGCGGCACCCGGACGTCCACGGCCCCGGCCAGCACGGCGTCGCAGCCGCCCGCGCTGCTCAGCGCGAGGTCGTGAATGCCGGGCGACAAGGCGCCATCCGGGATGAACAGGCGCGCGGTGCGGCTGTCGATCCACTCTACCGGACCCAGCGCCACGCCCCCCACCTGGGCCTCCATGTCGGGCACCAGCCCCGCGCCTTCGAGGGTGAGCGTGGTGCCGGTGTCGCAGAAGGCGCCCGGGCTCACCGCAGAGAGGGTGGGGGCCGGGCGCAGGCTGAGGGCCACCGGCGCGCTCTCCGCGCAATCGCCGGGGCTGGGATTGAGCAGGCTCAGCCCATAGACCCCCGTGGGGAGGGTGTCCGGACTGAAGCTCAGGGTGGCCGAGCTGCAGACCTCCACGCGGGGGTCCTGGGGGAGCGGCGTGCAGTCCTCCACCCCGTCCAGGGTGAGCGCGCTGTCGGCGAACTGCACCGTGGGCAGGACGCCATCGACCCGCAGCAGGCCCGCGCCTTGCAACGCCAGGGTGACAGAGTCCCCTCCCTGGCAGAAGTCGCTGGGGCTGGCGTGCAGGTCGGCGGGCGGTCCCAGGACCGCCAGGGCGTCGGGCAGCGCGGCGGGCTGGGCCCCGGCGGCCTGCACCGAGAGGTCGTAGCGTCCGCTCTGCAGGCCGAGGAAGCGGTCCAGGCGGACCTCCAGGCGCTCCGCGCTGCGGACGGCGAGGCGCGGATCTCCGGCTTGCAGGACGATGTCCTCGCCCTCTGCCGGGCCGCCATCCAGGTCCAGCCTCCGATTCAGGCGGAGGCTGGGACCGACCAGGCGAGGCCGCTCCCCCAGGCCATCCACCACGCTGGGGCCCAGGTTGTTGCCGGTGATCACCAGGGACTCATCGAGATCGGAGGACAGGCAGGCAATTGCAGGAGAGACGCCGTCCACCCTCGGCTTCGGGGGCGGCGTGGCACAACCCGCCATGGCCAGCAGGCCCAGGGTCGCGACGGTGCGGGATCCGCGCTGCACGGACGTTCTCAGCGCGCCGCCGAGGGGGTGCCGCCGCCGCGGCGCCGCGCACCCACCAGGCCGACAAGGGCCAGCAGGGGCAGGGCCGAGAGGGGGCTGTGGCCTTCCGTGCTGCTGCAGCTGCAGCCGCTGCCGCCATAGCTGCCTTCGGGATCGATGGCGTCGCCCTCGCTCAGCCCGTCCTCAGAGACGCTGGGGATGTCCCCGTCGGCGCCGCCGCCGGTGTCCCCGTCCGCGCCGTCCGCGTCGTCGGCACCGTCCGCGCCATCGGCACCGTCTGCGCCGTCTGCGCCGTCCGCGCCGTCTGCGCCGTCTGCGCCGTCGGCACCGTCCGCGCCATCGGCACCGTCTGACCGTCTGCGCCGTCTGCGCCGTCCGCGCCGTCCGCGCCGTCTGCGCCGTCGGCACCGTCTGCGCCGTCGGCACCGTCCGCGCCGTCGGACCGCCGGTGCTGCCGCCGTCGGAGCCGCCGGTGCTGCCGCCGTCGGAGCCGCCGGTGCTGCCGCCGTCGGAGCCGCCGGTGCTGCCGCCAGTGTCGCTGCCGCCGGTGCTGCCGCCGTCGGAGCCGCCGGTGCTGCCGCCGTCGGAGCCGCCGGTGCTGCCGCCAGTGTCGCTGCCGCCGGTGCTGCCGCCGTCGGAGCCGCCGGTGCTGCCGCCAGTGTCGCTGCCGCCGGTGCTGCCGCCAGTGTCGCTGCCGCCGGTGCTGCCGCCGTCGGAGCCGCCGGTGCTGCCGCCAGTGTCGCTGCCGCCGGTGCTGCCGCCAGTGTCGCTGCCGCCGGTGCTGCCGCCGTCGGAGCCGCCGGTATCCGGGTCGCCGGTGTCGCTGCTGCCGGTGCTGCCGCCGGTGCCGCTGCCGCCGGTGCTCCCGCCGTCGGTGCCGCCGGTATCCGGGTCGCTGGTGTCGCTGCCGCCGGTGTCGGCCGCCGGGGGATCCGAGACGACGTCCGCCCAGGTGTTGCAAGCGGAGGCCGCCCCGTCACAGCCGACGATGTCCTTGGCCAGCGTGCTGCTTTGGGACGAGGTGCCCAGCACCACCTGCATGTCGTCGAAGCTCCCCACACCGGTGTGCAGGAGGAGATCGGCCCAGGGGATGGTCCAGTCCACGAAGTGGTCCGACGCGCCGGTGCCGCAGACGTCGGTGCCCGCGACCTCCCATCCCGCGGCGCCGGTGTTGCTGCTGCCCGAGAGCGCGGCGGGCCCCGCGTAGGTCGCCAACAGGGTCTCGGGCGGATCGCTCTGGAAGGTGCTCGCACCCGCGCTGTTCTCCCAAAGCTCGACCACATTGTTGGTTCCATCCACCACCAGCATGTAGTCGTATTTGGTCAGGTCCCCGTCCACCTCCAGCAGGGCGCCCCAGGCAAAGCTGCGCCACCGCTGGCGCCCCCCCGCGATGGCATAGGGTGCCGAGTTCAGGCGAAGCCGGAACCAGGCATTCGTGCCGTCGTCCGACGTGAAGCCGGCGGGGTTTGCGGCGTCGCCGATGGCGTCCCAGAAGGAATTGCCCGCGATGTCTGCGCAGGGATCGGTGATGTTGGCCCCGTCGAGCTGGATGGGCTCCCAGTCGGCGGTGGTCGGCCAGGCGTAGGCCGCCGCGGAGAGCAGGAAGAAGAGGCCCAGGACTCGGCTGCGCATGGGGACACCTCGCTGATAGTGGGACCCTACAGGCTGCGGATCGGCGGCCTTTGTCGCGATTTGTCCGCAGTGCGCTGTCCAAGCCCAATCATAGGACTCTTTTCCACAACAGGCCTGCAGATAGCGTTTTCGTCGTTGGCTACGCCCGCCCGGCAGCCTCCCCCGCGCTTCGGCCTTGCCCGATTCCGGCCGCATTCGGGTGCGTGCTGAGGCGATGGCCGCGCCCATGATAGGATCTGGATGGCGTCGCGGTCGGGCATCCCGCCCGGCCTCCCCCGTCGAGAGGTCCCATGTCCCGAATCCCCGCCTTCACGGCCCTGCTCGTCGTCCTCTGCGGGTCTTCCGTCGCGCTGGCAGCCAACGCCGGCAAGGTCGAGATCTGCCATGCGACCTCCAGCGTCACCAACCCCTATGTGATCATCGAGGTCAGCCAGAACGCCTGGAGCCGGGGCACCGGGCATGGCGCGCATGCCGAAGACTTCGAGACCCTGAGCGATGGCACCTGCGATGACAGCAGCACCTGCGACCCGATCGAGGGCGCCTGGGTGCTGGATGGCGCCGGATGCACCCAGATCGTCGGAGACAGCTGCGACTTCTCCGTGGACGTCGGCGGCACCGACCTGGTGGGCGGTTCGACCGACGGCGTAAACTACACGGTCGAGGACGGCGGGGGCATCGTCTGCACCGGCATCCGCGACAGCGCCGGCAACTTCACCTTCACCTGCGACGCGATGGGCATCGAGATCGACGGCTTCAGCCTGAGCGACCAGGGCACCTGCACCCCCTGATCGCGGCCTCCCACCGCCCCGCGGAGCCAATATGCGCAGGTTCCCCCTCCCCTTGTTGGGTGGTCTTCTTCTGGGCGTCGCAGGCTGCGCTGGGGGTGACCCCAAGGGCGATGCCGCCGACGGGACCGACGGCGGCGTTGGTGCGGATGGCGCGGATGGCAGCGACGGGGCCGATGGCGGCGACGGCACCGACGGCAGCGACTCAACCGACGGAGCCGACGGCGCAGAGCCCTGTGTCGAGGACTCCGCCGCGACGCTGCCCGACGGCCTGAGCTGGGAGGAGGTCACCTGGATCGAGCTGGATGGGCTCTCCGAGGTCACCTTCAGCCTGGGGGATCCGGTGCTGTCGGATGCCTGGGAGGGCAGCTACGGCACCTATGACCTCAACACCGTGCCCCTGGAGGCGGCCAACGGCTTCAGGCTGGAGCGCCCGGGACGGGTGGTGGCCGCCCGGGCCCAGTGGGCCGGTCTGGGCCTCCGGGAGACCGCGGCCCCCCTCTACTTCTGGCCCGACTTCAGCAGCGATGGCTACTTCTGGGACACCGAGCACCCCAGCGCCGTCGTCGTGCGCTGCCTCACCGATGGCGACGCCGGGGAGTGGGTGGACCACGTGCTGCCCGAGGCCATCGATGTGCCCCAGGCCCTGCACGTCTTCGCGGGCTTCCGGCGGGAGGAGGGCGGCGGCGGTCCGGCCATCTTGTCCGAGGACTTCTTCAACGACAGCGAGCCCTATTTTGCCGGGGTGCGTTTCCTGGGGGTGGACGACGAGCTGTACTACCTGGGCCTCAGCAGCAGCTGGTATGTGAACCGTGTTCGCATCGGCGTGGTCTATGAGCCCGACATCGCGGCGGCCGACAAGCCCTTCCAGGTGGACGAGGCCCTGAGCGCGTCGAGCCGGGCGGCCTGGGGGGACTACGACAACGACGGCGACGACGACCTGATGACCAATGGCCCCCAGCTCTGGCGCAACAATGGGGATGGCAGCTTCACCGATGTCACGTCCACGGCCATCTCGGCCCTGGTGGGGTCGGGCGGCGGCGTGTGGGGAGACTACGACAACGACGGCTGCCTGGACTTCTTCGGCCAGGGCACCAGCTATGCCGCCGGCGAGCTGCTGCTGCACAACAACTGCGATGGCACCCTGAGCGACGTCACCGCCCTGTCGGGTATCGACGACCTCCAGACCGAGCGCGACTGCGATGGCGACGGCCTGGCCGAGCACGCCCCGACCGAGGGCGCTGCCTGGTTCGACCTGGACAACGACGGCTGGCTGGACCTCTACATGGCCAACTACGAGTGCTCCAGCGACTTCGACTACTTCGAGAACTACGACGACCGCGTCTGGCGCAACCGGGGGGACGGCAGCTTCGAGGATTGGACCCTGCACAGCGGCATCCCCCAGGACAACCAGGCCGGGCGCGGCGTGACCACCGGCGATGTGGACCAGGACGGCGACGCCGACCTCTACGTGGCCAACTACCGGCTGGACAAGAACTTCTTTCTGGAGAATGTCGGCGACGGCACCCTGACCGATATTGCCAACGACAACGGCACCCGGGGGGATCTGTCCCGGGGCGCCTATGGCCACAGCATCGGCGCGGCCTTCGGCGACATCGACAACGACGGCGACTTTGACCTGGTGGTCGGCAACCTCGCCCATCCCTTCTACTATGGCTTCTCCGACCGGAGCAATGTCTTCATCCACGACGGGGCCGGCGGCTTCGTGGACGAGCGGGACGAGCGGGGCATCTACTACCGCGAGACCCACAGCAACCCCACCCTCTTCGACGCCGACAACGACGGCGACCTCGACCTCTTCATCACGGCGGTCTATGCCGGTCGGGACAGCGACTTCTACCGCAACGACGGCACGGGCCACTTCCGGCTGGACAACCACGAGAGCGGCCTGGTGCAACAGAATGGCTGGGGCTCGGCCGCCGCGGACTACGACCAGGACGGGGATGTGGACCTGGTCGCCTATGCCCTCTTCCGGAACGACACGGCGGAGGCGGGTGGCTCCTTGCAGGTGACCGCGGTGGGCGACGCCGGGCGCGGTGGCCTCAGCAACCGGTCGGCCATCGGCGCGGTGGTCGAGGTCACAGCCGGCGATGAGCGCTGGCTGCGCCAGGTCTCGGGCGGCTCGGGAACCGGCGTACAAGACAGCTTGACCCAGCATTTCGGCCTGGGCGCCGCCGCGGGCCCGCTGACGGTCTCGGTGCGCTTTCCCGGGGGTCCCACGGTGACCGTCGCCGATGTGGCGGCCGACAGCGGGCGCATCTGGGTGAAGGAGGACGGCAGCGTGCAGGTCGGCTGGGCCCACCCGGGCTGGTAGCGGCCCCGCTGCCCGGCCTCACCGCGGCGCTCGCGCGCTGCGCCCGATCAAGGCCCGGTTCGCCGGTGAGGGCTTCGCGCGCCCTTGCTGGATCGGTAAACGCCGTTTACGTTATGAACGGTGTTCACGAATCCAGTCGAGACCGGAGCCCCCATGCGCAGCCCCACCCTCTCTCCCAGCCAGCGCGTGGTCTGGATCACGGGGGCCAGCAGTGGCATCGGCGCCAACCTCGCCCGGGCCTTCGCGGCGGCGGGCGCCAGCCTGGTGCTCTCGGGGCGCAACCTGGCGCGGCTGGTCGCCCTGCAGCAGGAGCTGGACGGCCGTCACAGCGGCCAGGACGTTGCCGTGGTGCCGCTCGACATGACCCGCCCGGCGTCCTTTCCCGCCGCGGTGCAGCGGGTGCGGGAACGCTTCGGCCGGCTGCACATCCTGGTGCACAACGCCGGCATCTCGCAGCGGGCAGGGTTGCTGCAGACCGATCCCGAGGACGAGCGTCGGGTGATGGAGACCAACTTCTTTGGTCCAGCCAACCTCACCCGTGCCGCCGCCCCGCTGATGTTGGAGACCGAAGGCCCCACCCAGCTGGTCGTGATCAGCAGCGTCGCGGGCATGGTGGGCACGCCCCTGCGCACGGCCTACTCGGCCAGCAAATTCGCCTTGGGTGGCTGGTTCGAGGCCGCCGAGGTCGAGCTCTACGACCAGGATCTGGGCGTGACCATGGTCTTTCCTGGCTTTGTGCGCACCCGGATCGCCCACGACGCGGTGGGCGGCAGCGGCGCCGATCCCGAGATCGAGCAGGGGATGGATCCGGATGCGGTCGCCCGGCAGGTGCTCCGGGGCGTGATTCGCCGCGAACGCCGCATCGTCATCGCCGGCAAAGAAGGGCTGGCTCCTTGGCTTCGTCTGCTCGCGCCATCGCTGCTGCTGCGCAAGCTCCGCAGCCGCCTGCCTGCCCCCGCACCGGTCTGAGCGCTCCGCCATCGGGGCTGCGGTGCAGGTCTCAGCGGGCGGCCAGCGTCGGATGCGCCAGGTGGCGGGAGGATCGGGCGCCGGAATACATTATGGTTTGAGCCGGCATTTTGGCCTGGATGGTGCTGCGGGTCCACGGACCGTCGAGGCGCGTCTTCCGGATGTGCCCACCGTGACCGTCGCGGATGTGGCGGCCGACCGCGGGCGCATCTGCGTGAAGGGGGATGGCGAGGTCCTTGTCGGCTGGGCTCAGCCGGGCTGGCCGGCCAAGCGGCATCGCCCTCCGCCTGTTGCACGATTCCGGCCACAATCTAAGATAAAAGCCAAGTTCTGAACGGTCGGCTTCCCTTGTTCGGCCGGGGTTTCGGTCTGGGTGGCGAGCGCGTGGCAGGGTGCAGTCCCGTAACGGCGGGATCCCACAACAAAGGAATGTCCATGACTCTCCCGATTCGCAGCCTCGCACTCCTCGGCCTCCTGCTGGCCCCCGGCGCCGCCCTGGCGGGTGACAAGGTCGCGATGTGCCACATGACCAGCAGCGCCGCCAACCCCACGGTGATGATCAACGTGGCCGCCGCGGCGGTCTCCAGCCACGAGGCCCATGGCGACTACACTGCCTATGTCTGCATTCCGGGAGGCGTCGTCGAGCCCTACAACACCACCCTGGACACCCACACCCTGATCGAGAGTGCCGACAGCGTCATGGTGATCGACAATGAAGACCTATATAACCCAGACGCCATCGAGGCCTGTGAGTGCCCCGAGGGCTACGTAATCTCGCATTAGTGCAGGAGTGCGCGCGCCTTCGACATTGCTGCCCTCGACCCCTCGCAAAGCTGGGTAGGGTGGGGGCGGAGGTGCTGTGAGCGGACGGGAGCGCGAGGCGATCGAGCGGGGCTGGTTCTATGTCCACGAGCCGGATGACGGCGCCTGGGTGGAGGGCACGCGCCTGCTTCGGGATGCCCAGGGGGCCCCGCTCACGCGGCGCCTGCACGGCTACGGGGCGGCCGTCCTCGTCGAGGATTGCAGCCAGCCGGGGTCCGCCGCCCTGCCCGTGGCCGCCTGGCTGCGGGCCGCCGCGGCTGCCGGACGGGTTGCCGAGGCACGGCCCGGCGCCCCTCCTTTGCGGGTGCGGCTGGGGGCCCCGGCACCCCGCTGCACCCGAGGGCGGCACCCTGCACCTGGATGCGGCCGGCGCGCTTATCGACCCGAGCCACCACGCGCTGGAAGTCGCGGTGGCGGCGGCCTTCCGGAGACCTGGCCCGATGACTGCCGGGCCCCCGCCGACGCGGCGGCCCCGCGCCCGGCCCGCCGGCTGCTGGCCTTCGAGAGCCTGCTCAACACCGACATGCCCCACAACGACAAGGAGATCTCCCAGGGGGTGCTTCACCTCCTCAGCCCCTTGCGCGGCCAGGGCGTCGAGGTGCTGCTGGCCCAGGTGAAGATGCCCATCGTGGGGGATGAGCGCCCGCCCATCGGACTGGACCACCTTGGGGAGACCCTGCGCGAGGGCATCGACCTGGTCTTGATCACCTTGCTGGAGGGCTACTGGCACGGCGCGGTGCAGCTCATCGCGCACCTGCGGGCCCTGGGCTGCCGGGCCCATGTCGCGGTGGGCGGCGTCATGCCCACCCTCACCCCCGAACACGTGGCCGCCCACCTGCCCGGGGTCAGCTTTGTGGCCCGGGGGGCCGGGGAGTACTTCGTGCCTCGCCTGGTCGCCATTCTGGGCGACTCCGACATCGACACGGCCTTCACGCCGGCTCAGGTCGAGGCCCTGCTGCAGCTGCGCGGGCTGATCGCCGTGGACCGGGCCGGCGGCCGTCTGATCGGCGCCCGGCCCTCCGAGACGGTGCAGGTCGAGGACCTGGACCGGGTCGAACTCGACCTGTCCTATCTGCAGCCCCGCCATGTGCAGGGGGGCATCGAGATCACCACCTCGCGGGGCTGTGTGCACCGCTGCTCTTTCTGCAGCATCATCGGTCGCGAGAGCTACCAGGCGCGTTCGGCCGGGGGCATCTTCGACCTTTTGTCCAGCTATGAGGCTCGTTTTGCGGAGATGTTCGGGGACGACCCGATACCGCCCAACGCCTTTCGGGTGCACATCGCCGACGACGACTTCGCCTGTGACAAGGCGCGGGCCATCACCTTCTTCGAGCAGCTTCGCCAGACGCCCTTTCGCTTGTCCTCCATCCAGGTGTCGGTGGCGGATCTCTGTGTGCGGGACGAGCTGGGCGTGCTGCAGCCGCGGGTGGACCCGGACTGGATTCGGGTGCTGGATCCGGAGTGCTTCGCCGATGCCCACCGCCGCGTCTCCAGCGCCGAGCGGCGGGCCGACCACCACAACCGGGGCTGGAGCAGCTACCTGCAGATTGGGGTCGAGACCTTCAGCGAGCGGGAGCTGATCCGCCTGGGCAAGGGCTACCGGGTGGCCCATATCCGCGCGGTGGTGGATGCCCTGTCGCGACGGGACCTGCACCACGACGCCTACTTCATCCAATGCAACACCGATACGACGGCGGAGGACTTGGTGGAGAGCGTGGTGGAGCTGTGCCGCCTGAAGCTGCGTTACCCCGACCACTTCCACCTGCGCTTTCCGGTGGTGCCCCACCTGGTGTCCTACTTCCCCACCGCAACCTACCGCAAGAAGGTGCGGGGCGGTCGGCTGGACTCGGTGGCCCGCATCGACCACCTGGCGGCGCCGGGCTTCCCGGAGCTGGACTACCCCCTCATCGACCATGACCTCCCCGATGATCCCCTGGTGGCCGCGGCGGTCCAGGCGGGATTCCTGACCGATGCCGGCTGCTATACCGGCAGCCTGCTGCGCCTGCGCGAGATCTGGTCCGCAGCCGGCGCGCCCGAGCCCCTGCTGCGGCGCCTGGACGATCTGCCCCGGCAGCTTGTCTTCGAGCTGCTGGCCGATGCCCGCAAGGGTGAGCACGGCGCGCTGCCGACAGGTTGGCCGAGCGCGCCCAAGACGGCCACCGCCCTGGCCCTGGCCGAGGAGCTGCTTGGGCCCAGCGCCGACTGGCTGCCCGCCTTTCAGCGCCATGTCGCAGAGGTGGCCCCCCGCCTGGTGGTCATCCCCACCTGGCAGTGCGAGCTGCGTTGCAACTATTGTTACATTCCCAAGCAGGATGGGCGGGTGATGTCGCGATCCGTGTTGGAGCGCTCCATCGATCTGTTGTTGTCCTCACGCCACACCGACCTCATCCTTCAGTTCTTCGGGGGCGAGGCGCTGCTGGAGTACCCAAGCATCCAGCACGGCATCGGCTATGCGTTGCAACGGGCCGCCGGGTTGAAGAAGCGGGTGCAGTTCATCCTCTCCAGCAACGGCTGGTCCCTGGACGACGAGAAGCTGGCCTGGTTGGCCCGGCACCCGGTCAAGCTGGAGCTGTCCCTGGATGGCGACGCAGACACCCAGAACCGCTTTCGCCATTCCCGACTGCCAAGAGAAGACAGCTACGCGGTGAGCATTGCGGGGCGCGCCGACGCCATCCTCGCCTCGGGGCTGGCCCATGACGTGATCATGGTGGTGCACCCCCTCAACGCCCACCTCCTCGACCAGAACTTCTTTCACATCGCGTCGCTGGGCTTCCGGCGCCTGCAGATCAACCCGGCCCTGGGGCCGATGTGGAAGCCCGCCCAGGTCGAGGCCCTCAGCCAGGCCCTCTTCCGCATTGGCGCCGAGCTGAAGACACGGTGGGCGGCCGGGGACGACCTGGTCTTCATCAACGCAGAGAACCGCCCCATGCCCGTGCGGCTCAATGGCGAGGTCACGGTGGACCACGACGGCACAATCTATGGGGGCAACGCCTTTCTGCGCGAGACCGAGCACAAGGAGCGCTTTGTGGTGGGCCACCTTGACGATGCCCGGGGCTTTGAGCGCTACTGGCTGGACGCCCCCAGCAACGAGTTGCTGCTCCAATATAGCTACCCCCCCGACATCACCCGCAACAACCTCGCGGTGGGCAAGCTGATGCGCAGCTTCTGCCTGTGGTTGCGCGGAGAGTCCGCCCCCGCGCCGCGCCGCGCGGCGGCCCTGGCGCCCTGATGTCGCCGGTTGCCTGGCTGCCCTCCCCTGCCGAGGTGGAGGCCCATGTCGCCGTCATGCTGGCCCGCGACAGCCTCAACCTGGGGGAGAGCAGCGCCCAGGACCGGATGATGCTGATGCTGACGCGCTCCTGCGAGCTGCGGTGCAGCTACTGCTTTGTCGGCCTGACCGAGGACGGGCGGGGCGTGGACCACAGCGGCCGCGCCGACCCGGTGACCCAGCAGGAGGTGCCGGGCCAGCCCGTGGGCGACATGTCCGGCAGCACCCTTCAGGCCGCCGTGGACTGGCTGATGCGATCCGAAAGAGACCGCCTTGGAATTCAGTTTTTCGGGGGTGAGCCCACCCGGCGGAGCAAGTATGTGCGGGCCGCCATGCGCTACGCCCTGGACCACCCGAAGCGCCGGGGCCGGCCCCTCGAATTCCTCCTGACCAGCAACGGCCTCAGCCTGAGCCCTGCCCGCCTCGCGCCTTATGTCGGCCTGCCCCTGACCCTGCAATTCAGCCTGGATGGCGACGCCCGCCAGAGCCGCTTTCGGCGCCCCCTCGCCGCCTCCCCAGAGGCTGCCTGGCGGGCCACCGAGGCCGCCATCGACGCCTTGCAAGCCAGCGGCCTGAGCTGGTTCATGAATGCCACCCTGCCCCCGGCGGCGGCGGGCGAGGTGGAGCAGCGCTACCATTGGGCGCGGTCCCGGGGCCTGCCGATGCTGCAGCTGAACTACGCCACAGGCATGGCGTGGAGCCCGGAACAGGAGCGGGCCTACCTGACGGGTCTGACCGCTGTGTTGGACCACCACCGCGCCCATCCAGACGGCCTGCGCCTGTTGAATTGGGCCAATGGTGCCGACCCCGCTCCACTCTGCGGCGACATGATCGTGGATGTGGACGGCAGCGTCTACCAGGTGGGCGCCCTCTTTCACGAGCGCCGCAGCCCCAGCCTCAAGCGCAGCTACCGCATCGGCCACCTCAGCGACCTGGGGGCGCGCTTCACCGGCCGGCGCTGGTCGCTGGCGGCCCTGGCCGAGCGCACCCGGGAGGCCTTGACCGGCCCCGCCCGCGAGGTCTTCTTTGCCAATGTGGCCCTGGGCGCGGCGGTGGACCTGGTGGTCGAGCGGGCCCGCGAGCAAGGCCTTCCCACATGAGCTTCGACCCCGCCGACCGCAGCCAGCTGCCCTTCCTCGACCGGCTGGAAGCCTCCGCGCCGGTCTTCTTGGAGGAGGTGCGCGCCCTGCCCGACGAAGTCTTCCTGCCCCTGCCCGACGCCGCCTCCCACACCCGGGGGCGTTGGGAGGTCTGCCTGCTCAAGCTCGACGCCTATGCCGACGACTTCCCCCAGGCCCTGCTCGCCCGGAACCGGGCCTGCTGTCCCCGCAGCTGGGCCGCCCTCGCCGACCTGCCCGACCTGGTGGTCGCGGGCTTCATGCGCCTGGGGCCGGGCAGCCGGGTGCTGCCCCACCGCGACCACCGCGAGGACCACGTCCTGCGCGTGCACCTGGGCCTGCAGCTGCCCCCGGCCGAACAGGGGCATTGGCCCGAGGGCAGCGCCCGCCTGATGGACATCCGCCAGCTGCACGAGGCCAGCAATGACAGCGAGCGGGACCGCATCACCCTATGCTGCGATTTCCGGCTTCAAAGCGTCGTTCCAGACGGGGTCATCCCCCTGTGGAGCCCGGGCTTGTCCCAGGACTCGGGGCCCGAAAGGGGCTGAGGCCGGCGTCGCCCCGCTGCCGCAGCTGGGCCTCGACCACACCCGGGCAGCGGGGCCGTGCGGTGCAGGCCGCGCACAGCGGCGCAAAGGCCCGGCGCTGGGTGCGGAAGTAGAGGCCGATGGTATCGGCGGCCCCCCGCGGCGCTTCCGGCGCCACGCAGAACGGGAAGCCCACCAGGCGCACCCCCACATCGGTTGGCCAGGCCGCGAGGCGGTCGGCCAGCGCGTCCAGGGGCAGCGCCTCGCGCGCCCAGTCGAACTGCCCCTCCTTGTCCCGCAGGGGGGCGATGGCGAGGGTCGTCCCCCAGCGCGCTTGCACCATCCGGGCGAGGGGCAACAGGGCGTTGGCGGTGCGCCGCAGGGCCAGGCTGTGGACCTCCACCCGCACCCCTTCGGCATGGGCCGCGTCCAGGGCCGCCACCAGGCCGTCCCAGGCCGGCGCCCCCACCACCGCGTCGTGCTCGTCGGCCACCGCCGCATAGAGGGGCACCGCCACCGCCCGCAGGCCCCTCTGGATCCAGCGCGTCCGCCGCGCCGGGTCCGAGAGGGGGGTGCCCGAGGTCATCAGCTCGATGTGGTGGAAGGCCCGGTCGGCGGCAAGGTCCATCAGCCGGTCAAAGTCGGGGTGCAGCAGGGGCTCGTTGCCCGCCACGATCAGCCGCCCCTGCTCCTCGGGCAGGGCCGGAGACAGGTGGCCGGCGATCTGCGCCCAGGGGGTGCGGTCGTCTGCGGCGCGGTCCGATGTGCCCGCGCTCGCGCAAAAGAAGCACCGGAAAGCGCAGGGGTTGTAGAGCACCAGCAGCCGCACGGGCGGCAGGCCCCAGGCCCTCAAAGCGGCGTGCTGCTCGGCCACTCCGGCGGTGAGCACGTCCCGGACGGCGGCGTCCTCGTGGCGAGGCGCCGGCGAGGGGCTAGGGTGGGGCACATCAACCTCCGCGCGGGCCTGACCCCCAGACTATCCTGTCCTCCCCGTCCCCTGCGGGGAGGCGCAGCGGCGGTCGGGCCCCTGCGTCCCTGGTGGAGGCCCCTGCCCCGATGAGAGAAAGTGCTATTGCGTAAGCGCTACGGCGTGGCCCTATGCGGCGAGGCTTGACGGCTGGTTGAAGCGCCATGGCATGAGGTCTTCGACCCGGGCCGGCGCGTCGGTGCGGGTCTTGGAACGGACCCCCTTCCCCCGCCACCACGTCGGCGAGTCCCTGCAGCCCGCCACCACCACCCTTCTGGACCAGCACCTGGGCCTGGGTCCCGAGCTGGCGGCCCAGGGCTTCGCCCACAAATTCGGCGCCGTCTATGTCTGGGGCGAGACCCGCGAACCCTGGCGGGTGCTCTTTGATCCCCGGCTGGAGGCGGACTGGCAGGGGCTGGACGAGGCCGGCCTGCTGTCGGGCGGCTACGAGCACGCCTGGCAGGTGGACCGGGCCCGCTTCGACGACATCCTGCTGCGCGCCGCCGCCCGCGAAGGCGCCGATGTCGTCTTTGGCGCCCAGGCCCTCGCCCCCCTCCTGGAGGCGGAGCGGGTGGTGGGCCTGCGGCTGCGCCTGCCCTCGGGGGAGGAGGTCGAAGAGCGCGCCGACATGGTCCTGGATGCATCGGGGCAGGGCTGCCTGCTGGGGCGCGCCTTTGGGCTGCAGGAGCCCATTGTCGATTTGCGCGCCACCGCCACCTACGCCTATTTCGCCGATGCGGGGGGCGTCCCCGGGGTGCTGGGCCGCCATGTGCAGCTGGTCATCACCGTGCCCGAGGGTTGGGTGTGGTTCATCCCCACCTCGGCCGGCGTGACCAGCGTGGGGGTGGTGAACCGCGGAAAGGAGCGCATCCGCCTGGATCGATTCAACGAGATCCTGGCGGGCGCTGAGGCCCTGCCCCTGGCCGGCGCCACCCGCCTGCCCGGACCTTCCCCCGACCAGCCCCTCTACTTCGCCCGGGACTGGTCCTTCACCCACCGCCGCTTCGCCGGGCCGGGTTGGATGCTGCTGGGCGATGCCGCCTGCTTCGTGGACCCGATCCTGTCCGGCGGCGTAGACGCGGCGGTGCGGGGCGGCTGCGACGCGGCGCTGACGGTCCTGCGCCTCTTCAGCGAGCCCGACGCCCTCAGCGACGAGGCCACCCTGCTGGAGGTCTACAACGAGCGCACCCGGCGGGACTTCAAGGCCTACCTGCGCCTCGCCCGCTACTGGTATGGCAACAACCGGTCGGTGGAGGGCCTCTTCTGGAATGCCCACCAGGCCATCCACGCCGACTCCTTGTCCACACCCCTGCGGGCATTCATCTACCTCACGACGGGACAATACGCGGCAGACCAGCATCTTCGCGTATTCCAGGCTTGGCAGGAGCAGAATATCTTCCGGTCCTTGGGGATCGACCGGGACGCCCTGCGCAAGGCCCGGCAGCGCCGTCCCCTGCCCTGATGCAGCCTGCCTTCAGCGCAGGCGTCGGGGCCGCTGGCCGGCCCGCCACCGCCACCAGGCGGCCCAGGCGGCCTCGGGGTTGGACTCGCCCAGAATGAAGTCCCTGAGCGCATTCCGGTCCTGTTGGCCAATGGCGCCCGGGCCCCGGGCCGACAGCTCCAGCAGGGCTTCCACCCGCAGCGACCGGGGGTCGGACTGGGGCAGCTCGGGCAAGACCAGCTTGTCCACATAGAAGGCGGCGCGCAGGCGCACCGCTGCCCGGTCGGCGCGGCCGGCTTCCCAGTCCTCCAGCCAGCCCAGAAGCAGCGCGGTGGGCGGCAAGGACACGCCGGGGGCGTCTTGCAGGGGGGCTGGGGACGGGGCGTCGCTGGCCGCTCAGCCGCGCCTGCAGCCGGGCCTCGGCGGCGCGGGCGGCCCGGCGCTCTCCGGGGGTGCTGCCGGCATCGCGCAGGCGCCGCACGCTGGCCAGCTTGCGCCGCAGGGCCTCGGGGTCGTCGGTGGGGCTCATGGGGCGCGCTCCGCCCAGATGCCGATGCCCATGGTGCTGTGGGCCAGGCCCAGCTCGGCGTGGGGCAGCACGAGCTCCTGCTTCCAGCCCTCCAGCTCCTGCCACAGCCGCGCCACGCCCCGGGTGTGCCGGTTGCTGCCGGTGATGTCGTGAAAGGCGATGAAGCGTTGGTCAAAGGCCCGGTTGATCTCGAAGTCGCGCTTGACCGCCCGGTAGTGGTGGTTGGCGTCGATCAGCACCAGGTCGAGGGGGCCCAGGCCGGCGCGCCACTGGCGGTAGGCGTCGCTGTCGCTGTCGGCCTTCAGGTGAAGGCAGCCCGGCGGCAGGTGCAGGGGCAGGCCCAGCTGCTGGGCATAGCCGTGGTCACAGACGGCGACCCGGTCCAGGTCCAGGGCGGCCTGCAAGGCGCAGAGGCTGCGGCCGGTCCAGGTGCCCAGCTCCAGGTAGCTGCGCACGCCATGGGCCCGCATGAAGGCGGCAAAGGCCACCAGCTCGGCCCGATTCTGCAGGGCCACATCGGCCAGGGGCTCGCCTCGGGCCTCGTAGATGGCCTGCACGGCGGCATCCCAGCAGGGCACATCGGCCAGGCGGGCGGCAAGGTCGGCGGGGGCGAGGTCCATGGGGGCCGCTATCCTGCGCCGGGCGGGCTCGGGGCCTGGCACGGTCCCTGCATGACAGGGTGGGGTCACCAATGGAGCCCCCCATGAACTTCGACGCCGCCCGCCTCCAGATTGAAGCCCGCCTGCAAGAGCTGCGAGCCCGCCACCAGCGCCTGGACGCCCACCTCAAGAACACCGATCGCAGCGTGCCCGACGACAGCCAGGACCGCGCGCAGTTTCTCGGGAATGAAGAAGTGGTGGGTGCTCTCGATGAGGATGCCGTCGAGGAGATGGGGCAGCTCCAGGTGGCCCTGGCCCGCATCCAGCAGGGCACCTATGGCCGCTGCGAGACCTGCGGAGAGGTCATTCCCGCGGCCCGGCTCCAGGCGATTCCCGCCGCGGATCGCTGCATCTCCTGCGCCAGCGAGGCGGAAGGCCGCTAATCTGTGGGCGGGTTGCCCCGGTACCGCTGGGGCATTTCGCCCACATTCCCCAGGTGTCCCATGTCTGTCGCCCATCGGCTGCTTCCGCTGCTCCTGCTCCTGCCCACGCTGGCCTGCGGCGATCGCGACGACGGCGACGACGGGGACGACGAGAGCGGCACCCCCACCGCCGATCTCCAGTGGTACCTGACCTGCGGCGATCCCGTCTGCAACAGCTACTCGGGGCCCTTTGACGGCGTGGACCTCTGCGACAGCGAGGCGGTGGGCGACCCCTGCAGCCCCGGGGGCCAGCAGTGTGACCCGCAGAACGACTGCAACGCGCTGCT
>JAGYJW010000047.1 GCA_018401435.1 Deltaproteobacteria bacterium
ATGCCATGGGGGCCCGCGGTGGGGGGCATGGACTCCTGGTGGCTGAAGCCGGGCTCGGTCACCTGAAAGCTTGCCGACATGCTGAAGATGGGTTTGCCGCCTTGGATTGCGACGACACGGCGGGTGGTGAAGCTCTTGCCGTCGCGGATGGGATCCACCTCGTAGATGACCGGGCGGCGGGCGTCGCCGGAGCGCAAGAAGTAGCCGTGCAGGCTGTGTACGCCGCGTCCTTCGGGCACCGTCTGTTCGGCGGCAGACAGGGCCTGGCCCAGCACCTGGCCGCCAAAGATCTGCCCCCAGCCAAGATCCTGGCTTTGCCCGCGAAAGAGGTTCTCTTCGAGGCGTTCCAGGGTCAGCAGGCTGACCAGCTCTGCGAGGACATCGCGCATCCAGGGCTCCAGGTGGGGGGCGGGCAGCGCCTTTTACCCCGTCGCCGCCCCCCGGGGGTCAGCCCAGGGGCAGGGTGACCTGAAAGCAGCTGCCTCGTCCCGGCGCGCTGCGCACCGTGACCGCGCCGCCATGGGACTCCGCGAGCAGCTGAACCTGGGAGAGGCCCAGGCCCGACGATGCCTCGCCTCCGGTGGGGCGGGGGCTGAGGGTGCCATAGCGCGAAAACAAGCGCGGCTGGTCGCTTTCGGGGATTCCCGGCCCGTCGTCGCTGACCTCGAGGACGGCCAGCACGCCGAAGCGGTAGACCGACACCCGCACGGTATCGCCCGATGAGCAGAACTTGACGGCGTTGCTGACGAGGTTTTCCAGGATCTCGCGCACATCGTCGGGGGGCGCGCTGCTGGTGAGGGCGTCGCGCACCCGCACCTGGAGCTGGATGCCCTTGCGGCTGGCGGCCGCAGCAAAGACATCGGCGACGCGGTGGGCGAGGGGGGCGAGCAGGGTCACCGTGTCTTCAGCCGGAAGCTCCCGCCCCCGGGCCTCGTCCAAGGCCCGCTCCAGCTGGGCGCCCAGGCGATCCACCCCATCGAGCAGGCGGGCGAGCAGCACGCTGCGGTCCACCGGAGGCGGCTCGGCGGCCATCATCTCGCCGCTGGCGGAGATGGCGGCCAGGGTGTTTCGGGCGCTGTGGGCGACGGACTCGAGCGCCGAGATCTGCCGCTCGCGATCGGCCCGGCTGCGGGCCTCGTCCGCTGCGGCGCCGGTGCGGCGATCCACCGCCGAGGCCTCGGCGACCACGGCCTTGACGGCGTCCCGGGCGGCGCGGGACACGTCTTGGATGCGGCGGGCGGCACTCTGGCGGGCGTCGGCCAGGCGCAGGGCGATGGCCAGGGCGTCGGGCAGGCGATCAGCCCGATGCGCGGCCACGATCGCAAGCTGTAGAGCCTCATCCTCCAGCTTTGCGCTGCCTTCTCCGCGACAGATGTCGGCTGCTGTGACCGCCCGCTCCAGGGCCATATCGGGGGTGAGGGCCAGCTGGGCCACCCGTGCGGCCACCACCGCCCGGAGCGGCAGGGGGGCCCCGGCGAAGGAGGGCGAGCTGGTCAACGCGGCGGCTTCGGCGACCTGCCCCCGCTCCAGGGCGATCTCGATGACCAGGGCCGTGGCGGTGGCCAGGTGGCTGCGGTCTTTGAGGAGGGTCCACTGGCTCAGGCCTTCGCGGGCGCGCGCCTCGGCCGTCTCGGCGTCGCCCTCGGCCCGGGCGAGGCTGGCGCGTGCGAGGGCGATCTTGGCGCGCAGGCGGGGGTCCTCGCTCAAGCGCGCGGCGGCCTCGATCTGCTCGGCGGCCTCGGGCAGGGCGTCGAGTGCGATCAGCACGGAGACCAGACCCAGCCGAAGATCGGCGGTGGCGCGGTGTTTTCCGGCAAGCGTCGAGCCCTCGATGGCATCTTCGGCCAGGGCCCGCGCGCCCGCGAGGTCCCCGAGGTCGAAGCGGCGGCGCTGCCGGTGCCTGGGCCGCGCCAGCCACTCGGCCTGGTTTGCTGCGGCGGGCGGCCTCGGCAGCGGCGGCGGCGTGCACCACCGCCTCTCCGGGGCGGCTGCGGCGGTGGGCCAGCATGGCCTCGGTGCACCAGGCGCGGGCCTGCAGGCCCAGGTCGCCGATGGAGCGGGCCTCGGCCAGACCGGAGGCCAGCAGCGTCCGCACCGTCCCGGCCGGTGGCCATGCGGGCGCCCGCGGACTGCACCAGGGCCTCGGCCAGGCCCGCGCGGTCGCCCAGCTCGCCCAGGGCGGCGATCAGCCGGTCCTGTTCGGCCAGCGCGGCGTCCACCTCACCCTGCTGGTAGAGGCGCAAGGCGATCAGCCGATGGCGCATGGCCTGGGCCTCGGCGTCTTGCAGGCTGTCGAGCTGGTCGAGGGCCGCCTGCAACAGGGCGAGGCCTTCTGCGTTGTCCAGCCGCTCGAAGGCCGCCCGGGCCTGCTGGAGCAGGGGCTCCGCCAGGGCTTGGGCGGGGCTGCTGAGCCGATGCGGAGTGGACATGGGAGCACCGCCGGGAGCACCAGGGGGGCGCACTAGGTACCACAGGCCCGCCCGCCGGGCATAGCCCGTCGGTTAGCGCCCCCCCCCGAGCAGCTCCGCCTTGAAGGGCAGGCGAAGGGGGAAGACCAGCACGCGGACCTTGGCGGAGCCCCGAATGCGGAGCCGGAGGTCTTCCCCCCCTTGCAGGCCCCGGGCCGCCAGGGACAGGGCCTCTGCCGCATTGAGCTCGATTGGCACGACAATCTTGACGGGGTGGCCCTTCTTGAGCTTGATGCCCTCGTAGTCGGTGCGGGACTGCGACACCCGGGTGCGGGCCACCTCGATCTCGTATTCCAGGCTGCGCAGGCGCACGGGCAGGCCCTTGAGGCGTTCGGCCTGGACCACCAGACCGAAGCTGGCGGAACCCAGCCCCAGGCGCACATCTTCAATGCCGACGGGCACCACGCGGATGGGTTCTTTGGCGGCCCAGGCGGGGCTGCCGAGCAGCAGGCCCAACAGGAGGGCGAAAAAGAGGCGGAGCAGGTGCATGGCGCGGGCCTATCGCCGGCGGCGCCGCAGGGCACCCGCAACAATGCCCGAGAGCAGGGCCAGGGCGGGCCAGGCCGGCGTGCTCTCGCGGGTGCTGCTGCAGCCACAGCCTGGGTCCTCGCCGCCGGTCGCAGGGGTCACCCCGCGCCGTCGTCGCTGCCGTCCCCATCGCCGCTGCCGCCGTTGCCGCCGCCGCTGCCGCCGCTGTCGCCGTCGCCCTCGCCGTCGCCATCATCCCCCGATCCAGGCTCCCAGGGGGGCAGGCTGTAGTCCCAGATGCCCCGCCCATAGGTGCCAAAGCGGAAGGTGTCGCTGTCGTGCAGGGCCTCGACGCTCCAGTACAGGGTGACCGGGGCCGCATTGCCGGTGATGTCGGCCCACTCCCCCTGGGCCTCGTCCCGCAGGTAGGCGGCGGTCTCGGTGGCCGCGGCGACCCGGCCCGAGCCGTCGCGGGCCTCGGCGAGCATGTAGACATGGGTCTGGGGCAGGCCCTGGCCCCAGGCCGTCCAGCTCTGGCCGCCGTCGTCGCTGCGGTAGACCGCCGGGTTGCTGTAGCCGCCGCCGCCCACATAGACGCGGTCGCGATCCTCGGCCGAAGCCAGCAGGGCGTGGCCATAAAGCCAGTGTTCGCCGGCATCGACCGACGCGGTCTGCTCCCAGCTGACGCCGTGGTCGTCGCTCACCCAGACCCGACCCAGACTGGTGGCGGCATAGACGCGGTCGGGGTCCACGGGCGAGAAGACCATGGCCGAGACATATTCGCCGTCCCGCCCCTCGAAATCTTGCTCAGAATGAAGTGTGGGCGCCCATTCCCAGTGGCTGGTGCGCTCATAGCGGTAGATGCGGTCCCCAGGGAAATAGAAGACCGCGTTGTCGCTGGGATCCGCCACGATGGCCGGCATCCAGATGTTGTGGTTCTCGACCGGCGGCCAGTCCAGATAGCTCAGCTCGGGGTGGTCTTCGCCGATCTGGACCAGGGTGAAGCCTGGATAGACGCTGTAGACCAGGTCGTGGCTGCCATCGCCCGAGGTCAGGTGGCCGTAGTCGCCGCTGATGATCTGGTTGAAGCGCAGGCGGTCGCCTTCGGATTCCATGCCATGGGTGACCTGGTAGCCCTGATCCTGGGCGCCGGCGGCGATGTGGCTGGGGTCGGCCGAGGAGGTCAGCACGTCGTAGTATTGGCTGATGCGCAGGCCCCGCAGGGCGAGGTTGTCCACCGTCGCGAGGCCATCCGAGGACCGGTAGACGCCCCCGTCCGTGTGCAGATACCAGTGCTCGGTCTCGCCGTCGGGCTCCACGTCGATGCCCATGACGTCGGCGTGCAGGCGGTTGGCCGGGTCGGAGTAGTAGTCGCCCCAGCCGTTCTTCTTGGCGAAGCTGGCGCCGCCGTCGCGGCTGACCCACAGCTCCATGCCGCCAAAGACGAAGAGCTGGTCGTCCACCATGGAGGCGTTGAGGGCGCCCCAGTAGTCGGAGATCTCCCCGAGGCTGGCCCAGCTGTCGCCGGCGTCGTCGGAGCGGTAGAGGCGCAAGCCATCGGCGACCGCATAGAGGGTGGGCGCGCCGGCCTCGGAGCCCGTGAGCTCGATGCGGCCGGCTGCGGCGTCGATCACCCCCTTGGGAATGAAGCTGTCGCCCCCATCTTCGCTGAGGAGCAGCCGGCCGCCGGCCCCCGCCAGGTAGAGGGCGTCGCCCCCATCGCGCGGCGTCCACACATCGCCCTGAAGGCCCGCAAGGTCGGCGATCTGGGTGAAATTTGCGCCGCCATCGTCGCTTCGCCGCAAGCTGGGCCCGTCCCAGCCGTCCACCACCACATAGAGCCGGCCTTCGCCGTTGCGCGGCATCGTCAGCCGGCGGATTCGGTAGAGGCTGCCCAGGCCTTGGGCCGCGGTCCAGGTGGTGCCCAGGTCGGGCGAGACGTGCAAGGCGCCGCCATCGGTGCCAGCTACCAGCGATATACCGCCGGAATCATCGGGGATGACCTCGAGCCAGTGGGCCCCCCCGTAGAGGTTGTCGCCGATGGGCTGCCAGTCGCTGCCGTCCAGGGGCCCATCCACAGGCCCCCCAGGGCCGAGCCGACGAAGAGGGTCTGCCCGTCCGCCGAGAGGCGCGAGACATGGGTGCGGCCGGCCTGGTTCTCGCTGCCTCGCTCGGTCCAGCTGCCATCGCCCGCTACCGGGGGCGGCATACCGTTGCGTTTGCTGATCTGGCGCAGGCCGTTTCCCCGCTCGATCTCGCGCCAGTCGGTGCCCGGCGCGCTTCGGTGGATGCTCTCCAAGAAGGCCTTGCGGCGCGTCTTGTTGCGCCCCTCGGCGTCCACCCCCAGCCAGTGTTCGGTGGGGGCGGGCCGCTGGCCGGCGATGGGGCTTGGGGCGGGACGCTGCGAAATGGTGGGGGCGGCCGAGAGCAGATCGCGCCCGGCGAAGAGGCCGAGGGCGGCGGCGCCGGCCAGCACCAGGCCAAAAACGTCGCGAGAGGGGGACATCGGGGCTCCGTTGCGGGCGTCGGGCTTCGCATCGGGAGGTTAGCCTCCACGAGGCGCGGCGCCTGCCAACCTCCGGTCAGGAAGCCTCCGATTGCCCGCTGGCGCCCTCCGCGGCCCGCATCCGCCCGCTCGTCCGGCGGTGGAGACCCCATGCCGACCTTGCTGCTGCCCCTGCTGTCTGTCCTCCCGGTGTGGGCCCAGGAGGCCCCGCCGGAGCCCGCGCTGACGGTCGCGGTGGACCCCTATGCCGAGGCCCGCGCCGACCTGGAGCGCCGCCTCGCCGCGGCCGGGCCGGTCAGGTCCAGGGCGCCGCCGAGCCTCGCGACCTTGCGGGCCTTGCTGGGCGAGGGCCGACCCCTGGCCGATCAGAGAGCGACCCGGCCGCGCGGCTGGAGGCGGCCCGCGCCTTGGGAGGCGCCCGGATCCCGCCGCACTGGCCCTGCTCGCAGGGGCGGCCGATTCGCGGCGGTCCCAGGTGCGGGCGGCGGCCATCGCGGGCCTGGGCCTCAGCCCCCTGCCTGGCGCGGTAGACCGGCTGGCCGCCATCCTGAACGACGCCCAGGCAAGGGACGCCAGCGAGGTCGAGACCCCCATCCTCGCCGCAGAGGCCCTGGGCAGCCTGCAGCGCCCCGAGGCCGGCCAGGCCCTCTATGCGGCGATGGCCAGCGGCAGGCTGCCCGGCGCCGTGGAGCGAGGGGGCGCTGCGCGTCTTGCAGGAGCGCTACCCGGCCTTGCTGGAGCAGCAGGGTCGCCCCCGGGGTCGCACCCGGCCGGTGGGCGTGGCCTCGGTGCTCACCACCAGCGCGGGCGCCGGCGGCGTGCTGATGTCCTCGATTGGCGTCTGGGGCAAATCCGACCTGGCGGTGGGCATCGGCGCGGTGGGTGGCGCGGGCCTGGGGGCGGGTCTGTCGGGCCTCTGGCTGGCCAACCGGCCGCTCAGCAATGGCCAGGCATTGCGCTATGGCAGCGACACCGCCTGGGGCATCACCGGAGGTGTGCTCGCCCAGTACACGCTCTTTGGCGACAACAGCACCGGCAGCGCCAAGGGTGGAGCCGCCGCGATGCGGGCCTTGGGGGCCACGGCGGGCGTGCTGTCGGGCGCCTTGCAGATTCGCAGCCATGACCCCAAGCCCATCGATGTGCTCGAGCAGGACCTGTTGGGCGGCCTGGGCCTGGGGCTGGGCATGACCATCGGCACGGCGGCAGCCCGGCCACCGGGGTGGGGCAAGTGGCCGCGCGGTGGCGGGCGGCGGCCTCGCGGGCGCGGCGGCGGGCCTGGCGGTGGGCAGCCTGGTGAGCGCCTCTTGGGAACCCGATAGGGCTGATATATCACTGGCAGAGCTGGTGGCGGCCGAGGCCGGCTGGATCACGGGCTGGGCGCAATCCGCCGCCGTCGGGGATGTGCAACCGGGCTCCATCGGCATCGGCATCTTCGGGGGCGCGGCCGGGGGCCTCGCCCTCGCCCAGCTGATCGACCCCAGCCCCGAGCAGTCCGCTCTGGCCGCCTGGGGGGCGCTGCTGGGCAATGGCCTGGGGGCCGGCGTGCCGCTGCTGGCCGCCGCTGACCCCGACGTCGCGACCATGTCCATGCTGCCCACGGGGGTGGTGGGCGCGGTGGCCGGCGCCGCCCTGGCCCCCAAGATCCCGCTGGAGCGTGGAGACAAGGCGCTGCTGGCCTTCAGCGTGCCCCTGGGCCTGCTGGAGGCCACCGCGGTGGGCGCCTGGCTGGTAGATCGGCAGGTGGGGCTCAACACTTCCCAGCTTCAAGGCCTGGTGTTGACCACGGGCGCGGCCACGGGGCTGGTGGTGACGGGCCTGGCGCCCCACATCGACCCCCAGCCCCTGGACGTGGGCTTTGTCGCCTCTACGACGGCCTGGGGCGCCTACCACGGCAGCCTGCTGCCCATCGCCCTGGAGTCCCAGGGCACCGCCGCCGACCTCGTGCTGGTCAGCACCCTGGCGGCAGATGGCTTCCTCGTGCTGGGCAGCGTGCTGGTCTCTCCTGCGGTGGATTTTGACCCCCGGCGCAGCCTCATCCCCCAGCTGGGCGGCGTGGGGGGCGCCACCTTGGGCTCCTTGGGGGCCTTGATGTTCAGCACCAGAGGGCGGGACGCCGCCCGCGGGGCCCTGGTGGGCAGCACCCTTGGCTTTGTCGCGGGGGGGCTGGTGGAGTCCCGCCGTCCGGCCCCTGCGCCCCGCCTGGCGGCGTACAAGGGCGGCGTCCTGGGGCGCGTCTTGCCGGATTTGCCGGGTGAGTGGTCCTTCTCGGTCTTGCCCGCCCCCGATGCCGAGGGCAGGCTCGGCCTGCAGACGCAGCTTCGCGGCGTGCGCTGGTGAGGGCCCCGTCGGGTGCGGAGAGGGCGCGAACGCGGTACTGGGGCCTCCCTTCGGAGGTCGGCCCATGAGCGCTGCAGAATTTCTCGACCGCGTCTTTCCCCACGTGCCCCGGCTGACGGGCAGCCGCTTCGGCTTCGAGGCCTGGCGCCACGCGGGGCGGCCCACCAACGAAGGCGTCGGCCTGCAGCCCGGACTGTCGGTGGATGTGGACCGGCTGGTGGGCCGACTGGTGGATGTCGGCCACTACGCCGGCAACGTCGATTATGTCGAAGAGAGCCGGGTGGTCGCCGACCCCACCGCCGTGCCCCCCAAGGCCGTGCGCTTCTACCAGCGCATCAAGGTGCCCGTGCTGGGTGCCTTGCAGATGGAGTTGGTGCTGACCGACTTCGGCATGCGCGACGGCTTTCGGGTGCTGGCCTGGCACCAGCACGACGAGGCCACCCGCGCGCTCAACCCGCGCATGGGCGCCCGCACCGACTACAACCTGGGCGCCTGGCTGATTCGCCCCGACGCGGTGGCCTATGCCCTGTCCTCGGCCCCCCGGCGCGACGACGTCGGGCGCCTCAAGTTCGCCGCCCTCACCACGGGTGCAGACGCCGGCGCAGGCAAGATGGTGGAGGCCAATATCGCTGGTATGGTGCGCTGGGCTCAGCGAGCGTAAAGAACGGCGCCGTAGCCCTTGTTTTCGCCGAAGCCCTCGGTGGTGCGGTCGCCGTCCCATGCGAGGCGGCCGCGAATATAGACCTGGCGCACGGCCCGGTCGTTGCGCCGCACCACCCGCTGCAGGCCCGGAAAGCCCGGCATGGGGGCCTCGCTGGCCTGCTCGACCTGGGCGGTGAGCCCCCGCGGGTCCACCACCACCACATCCGCCCGCCGGCCTGGGGCGAGGTGGCCAGCATCCACGCCGATCCAGTCGGCGATCTCGCCGGTCAGCCGGTGAATGGCCTGGCCGGGGCTCAAGAAGGGCCGTCCGGCCTGGCGCGCCACCTGCACCCGCCAGAGCAGCCGCAGACCGTAGTTGTAGTAGGCCATATTGCGCAGGTGGGCGCCGGCGTCGCTGAAGCCGATGAGGATGTCGGGGCGGGTGAGGATCCACTCCAAGAAGGCCGGTCGGTCATTGGCCACCACCGTGTACCAACGCAAGGCGTCGCCGTGGTCGGCCTGCAGGTCCAGAAAGCAGTCCACCGGGTCCTGGCCCCGGCGCCGGGCCACATCGCCAAAGGACAGGCCCACCACCGCGCGGTCCGGACAGCTGAGGATCTCGGTGTCGTCCAGGTTGCGGTGATAGGCCCGGCCGGTCAGCCACTGGTGCCAGTCGCGCTTGAAACGGGCGCGGTAGGCGGGATCCCGCAGCAGGGCGCTCCGGCGCTCCGGGTCCTGCTCGTGCAGGGCCCGGGTGCCGCTGCCAATCTCCTCCATCACCGGCACCTCCAGCCCGTCCGTCCACAGGTCAAAGGGGCAGGGCAGGGCTTGAAAGCGCACATCGCCGCCCAGCAGCGCGTTGACGATGCGGGCGCCCCAGGCGGCGGCGCGGGGGGCCAGGCGGTCGGCCTTGGGGTCCATCAAGGCCAGCAGGGTGGTGCGCAGCTGGGGCCGGCCCAGGGCGGTCGCCGCCGCCAGAAAGAGCAGGATATTCAGCTTGGTGGCCAGATTTGGCACGGCTTGCAGCACGCGCTGCCGCCGGCGCAGCAAGGCCATGAAGCCCCGGTATTCGCGCCAGCTGGCGTGCACCGAGGGCGTGGGCAGCGAACGGTGCGCCGCCCCGTCCATCTTGTCCCAGGGCAAGGTGTTGATGGAAAGGCCGAGATAGCCGGCCTCCAGTGCATCTTCGACGAGTCTTTCCATGGCGCGCTGCTCTGCGGCGCTGGGTCGGATGCGGGCATCCAGGCTGCGGTCCATGCCGAGGATGTGGGCCCGCACGGTGGAGTGACCCAGCAGGCAGGCCACATTGGGGCCCAGGGGTAGCCCTGCGAGGTGGCGCAGGTAGCCGGCGGGGTCGGACCAGTCCTGAATGCGCTCCAGCAGTGGCAAGACGGTGGCCCTCGGGATGCCCTCCACCCGGCAGAACATGTCGGCGAGGTCCACCGGTCGCCCCACCGCCATGGACAGGCCACAGCTGCCCAGCACCACCGTGGTGACGCCGTGGCGCACCGACTCGCTGAGGGCGGGCGCCACCTCGATCTCGGCGTCGTAGTGGGTGTGCAGATCGATGAAGCCGGGCATCACCCAGCAGCCGCCCACGTCGACCACGCGGGCGCCGGGTGGGGGCGCGATGGTGGCGTCGATGGCGCGCACCAGCCCGCCCTCCAGCAGCAGGTCGGCCACCACACCGCCTGCCCGCGGGTCGCGGGGGTCGGGCACCGCCGCGCCGTCAAAGACGCGGCCGCCTTGCAGCAGAATCGGCGCCGAAGGCTCCATGGCTCCTCCTTTGACCCATCGTAGTGCAGGGCAGCGGCGCCGGGCTCAGATTCCCAGCGCCTTCATGCGGCGCCAGAGCGTGGTGCGGCTCAGGCCCAGGGCCTCGGCGGCTTCGGCCTTGCGGCCCCCGGCGTGGCCCAGGGCGGCGCGGATGCGGGCGGCCTCGTCCAAGGGGGGTGCAGCCGCCTCGACCTGGGCGGTCTGCGCCCCCGCCGGCGGCCCGAGGGTGGGCTGCCGCGCCTGGCTTCGGTCCGGGGGCGGCTCATCCCGCAGCTCGGGGGTCAGATCGGCCACCTGCAGCCGCGGCCCCTCGCCCATGGCATAGGCCTGCTCGATGACATTGCGTAGCTCGCGGATATTGCCGGGCCAGGGGTAGGCCTCCATCAGCGCCAGCGCCTCGGCCTCGATCTCGTCGATCTGCCGACCCCCATAGGCGAGCGCCCGGCTGTTGAACTCGTCGATGAAGTGCCAGCTGAGCGCCGCCACATCGCCCTCGCGCTCCACCAGCAGGGGCAGGTAGAGGGTCACCACGCGCACCCGGTACATCAGGTCCTCCCGGAAGCGACCGGCGGCGACCTCGGTGCGCAGGGCCCGGTTGGTGGCGGCCAGCACCCGCACATCCACCTCGCGGGGGCTGTTGCCGCCAAGGGGCACAAAGACCCGCTCTTGCAGGACCCGCAGCAGGCGCGCCTGCAGGTCCAGCGGGATCTCGGCGATCTCGTCGAGGAAGAGGGTGCCCTTGTCAGCGAGGGCGAAGAGGCCGGGCCGATCCTTGACCGCGCCGGTGAATGCACCCCGGACGTGGCCAAAAAGTTCGGATGCGAGGTGGTCGGGGGTCAAGGTGGCGCAGTTCAGCGCGCGAAAGGGCCCGCTGCGCCGCCCGCTGAGATCGTGCACGGCGCGGGCAAAGAGCTCCTTGCCGGTGCCCGTCTCCCCCCGAATCAGCACCGACGAGTCGGTGCGGGCCACCCGCTGCACCTGCTGAAAGAGGGCGACCATGGCGGGCGCCACCGTCACCATGCCGTGGAACTCGACCGGCGTCGGACGTTCGGATCGTTTCATGGCTGCAACTCCAAGTTTCATGAAACATAGCAGCGTCGCGTTGCATGCACCAGCCCGACCGGCCACTGGGCCTTCTCGGCGCCCGAAGCGCTGGCATGGAATGTGCAGTCAAGAATGGCATCCCCGGAGCCCCCATGATCTTCGTTCAACTGACCGACCCCGAGACGAGCACCTTCACCTACCTGCTGGCCGACGCCGAGAGCCGCGAGGCCATCCTGATCGACCCCGTGCTGGAGCAGGTGGACCGCGACGTGGCCCTGCTGGAGCGGCTGGGTCTGCGCCTGCGCTACACCCTGGAGACGCATGTGCACGCCGACCATGTGTCGGGGGGCGGGCGCCTGCGCGAGCGGCTGGGCAGCCTCACCGCGATGCACGCCTCGGGTGGCGCGGAATGCGCCGACATCAAGCTGCAGGATGGCGACAGCCTGGCTGTTGGCAAGGTGGTCCTGCAGGCCCGCTACACGCCGGGCCACACCAGCAGCTGCACCTCCTATGTGGCCGGCGACCGCGTCTTTACCGGCGACACCCTGCTCATCGGTGGCTGTGGGCGGACGGACTTCCAGCAGGGGGACGCCGCCACCCTCTACGACAGCGTGCACCAGCGGCTCTTCAGCCTGCCGGACAACACCCTGGTCTTCCCGGGCCACGACTACCGGGGCAACCTCGCCAGCACCATCGGCTGGGAGAAGGCGCACAACGCGCGGCTGGGTGCGGGGCGCGACCGCGACGCCTTCGTGCAGCTGATGGGCGAGCTCAAGCTCCCCCAGCCCAAGAAGATCCAGGAGGCGGTGCCCGCCAACCTGCGCTGCGGCCTGCCCCAGGACCCGGAGCAGGCCCTGGTGGCCCTGTCGGTGGATGCGGGGGTCGGCTACCGCGATCTCGCCCCGGAGAAGGCCCACGCCTGGCTGGGCGCCCTGCAGGTCATCGACGTGCGGGAGCCCGAGGAGCTGGTGGGCCCGCTGGGGCGCATCGCCGAGGCCCAAAGCGCTCCCCTCGCCACCGTGCCCCAGGCCCTGGCGGGCTGGGACAAGGACGCCCTGACCCTGATGGTCTGCCGGTCTGGCGGTCGCAGCGGCCGGGCGGCCGAGCTGCTGGCCCGGTCGGGCTTTGTGCGGGTCTTCAACCTGCAAGGCGGCATGCTCGCCTGGAACGCCGCCCAGCTGCCGGTGGTCGACGCCGACCTGGGGGTCTGAGATGTGGCTCTCTTCGGCCCTCGCGCTGCTCATCGGCCTGACCCTCGGCCTGCTTGGTGGAGGCGGCAGCATCCTCACGGTGCCGGTCATGGTCTATATCCTTGATATACCACCGAAGGAGGCCATCGCGACCTCCCTGGTGGTGGTCGGCGCCACCGCCGCTGTCGCCGCCATCCAGCACGCCCTGGGCGGCCGGGTGCGATGGAAGACCGGCCTCATCTTCAGCGGCGCAGGCATGGTGGGCGCGGGCCTGGGTGGCTACGCCGCCGACTGGTTCTCGGGCACGGTGCTGCTGGTGCTCTTCGCCGTGATGATGCTGCTGACCGGCGGCTTCATGCTGAAGGGCCGGAAAGAGCCCACCGGCCCCGTGGTGAAGAAGGACCACCCGATCGCCCTCATCCTGGGGGAGGGCCTGCTGGTGGGCGCCATCACCGGCCTGGTGGGCGCGGGCGGCGGCTTCCTGGTGGTGCCGGCCCTGGTGCTGCTGGGCGGGTTGACCATGCAGGAGGCGGTCGGCACCTCCCTGCTGGTCATCGCCCTCAAGTCGGGCGCCGGCCTGGCGGGCCACATCACCCATGTCGACATCGACTGGGCGATGGCGGGGGGCTTCACGGCTGTGACGGTGGCGGGCTCCCTGGTGGGCACGGCTCTGTCGGCGAGGGTGCCCGGACCGGCCCTTCGCAAGGGCTTCGCCGTCTTCGTGCTGCTGATGGGCGGAATGGTGCTTTACCAGGAGCTGGGCAAGACGGATAGCCCCGCCGAGTCCACGGCGGCCGTGGTCGAGGAGGCCCCATGATCGTCGATCCCAATGCCTGGATCATCGCCCTTGGCGGTGGCGCGCTGATTGGCCTGGCCGCCACGCTGATGCTGGGCGGCAGCGGCCGGGTGGCCGGAATCTCCGGCATCGTTGGCGGGCTGCTGCAGCCCACCCCCGGCGAGCGGGGCTGGCGGGTCGCCTTCACCGTGGGCCTGGTGGTGGCCGGGCTGGCCCTCGCACCCATCCTGCCCGAGAGCTTCAGCAGCAGCGGGCGCCCCCTGTGGGCCCTGGTGATCGCGGGCCTGCTGGTGGGCTTTGGCACCCGGCTGGGCAATGGCTGCACCAGCGGCCATGGGGTCTGCGGCATGGCCCGCTTCTCCAAGCGCTCCTTTGCTGCGGTCGGTGTCTTCTTGACCACCGGAATGGTGGTGGCCACGCTGCTCGGGCAGCTGCTGGGAGGGGTCGCATGAAGGGCCGCAACATCAAGCGTGACATTGGTATATCGCTGCTATCAGGGCTGATCTTCGGCGCGGGCCTGGTGGTCTCGGGCATGACCCGCCCCGATCGGGTCATCGGCTTCCTGGACCTGCTGGGAGGCTGGGATCCCACCCTGGCCTTCGTGCTGGCGGGGGCGACGGGCACCCACATGCTGCTTCGTCCGCTGATCCAGCGCCTGGCGCCCGATCAGGTCAAGGCCGGCACCCCCACGCGCAGCCGTCTGGACAAGGAGCTGCTGCTGGGGGCGGCCCTCTTCGGCGCGGGCTGGGGCTTGGGGGGCTACTGCCCGGGCCCTGCCGTGACCGCCGCCCTGCCAGCCCTGGGCGACACCCTGATCTTTGGGGTGGCGATGGTGGGTGGCATGTCCTTGCACCACTGGATGAAGACCCGAAACACGGCGGTCATCCCAGAGAATCCCTTGGCGGAGCGGCGCTGATCCGCGCGCCCTGGCGGGCCAGGGTGGCGGCCCATGCCCGGGGGCCCACCTGCCAGAGGCTGCGCAGGAGCAGGAGCAGGAGGAGCCCCGCGCTCCCCCAATGAAGGGGGCCCGGGGCGACGGTGGGGGCGAGGGGGCCGATGTCCACGGCTGCGGGGGGCAGACCCCAGGCGGCGAGGCCCGCCAGGCCCCAGGCCACGGCCACATAGGCCAGCATGGCCCGCGCGGTGGCCGCGCCGCCATAGAGCCCCGAGAGCAGCCGCAGGGTCGCGAGGTTGGTCGCGGGCCCCAACAGCAGGGCCGCCAGGATGGGGCCCACTGCGAGGCCCTTGGCCAGGAGCACCGCCGCCATCGGCGTGGCCGCGCTCGCCGAGATGAAGGTGGGAATGGCCAGCAGGCTGAGCAGGGGCAGGGCCAGGCCCGAGGCCTGCAAGTCCACGAAGGTGGCGGCGGGCAGGGTGGCCTGAACACAGGCGGCGGCGATCAAACCGGTCGCCATCCAGGGCCCGATCTGCAGCAGCGTGGCGTCCAGGCTCTCGACAAAGGTGCTGTGAACGACGGCTGTTGGCGGCCGGCCCGCCCGGTCCTGTCCAGGCCCCGCCGACCGGCCCAGGGTCAGCACCCCCGCAGCCACCAGCGCGGCCACCCCCGCACCCAGCAGGCGCGCCAGGGCGAAGGGCAGCCCCAGGAGGGACGCCGTGAGGGTGAAGGTGTCGAGGCCCAGCTCGGGAGCCGCCAGCACGAAGGCCACCACCAGGGCAGGCGCTGCGCGATGGCGCACAAGCCGGCGCGCCGCCGTGTCCAAGTTGCTGCCATTGGCAGGTGCGCGCAAGGCCAGCCATATCCCCAGGACGGCCGATGCCAGCGGCCCCCGTCGGTCTGCAAGAGCCGCGATCTCGGGCAGCGAACGGGCCCCGGTGCCCAGCAGGGCCGCCGCCCCGACGCCCAATAACAGGGCAGGGGAGAGGGCCAGGGTGAGGTGCTGCAACGGGTGCAGCAGGTCGGGGTGCGCCAGCTTCGCGCCCGCCTCAGCCTCGGCCTGCGCCATCACCAGCACCGGCAGGCCCGCCCCCAAGGCGAAGGCCAGCAGCTCTGCGCTGCGGGCCCGGCCGCCCCCAGGAGGCCGGTCCCCCAAGGCATGCCAGATGACGTGCAAGAGCAGGCCCCCCACCACCGCCGGCATCCAGGTGGTGGCACCGGGAAGCGCGCTGGCACCTTGGGCTCCAGCGATCACCCCCAGGGCGGTCGCCCCCAGCAAAGCGGCCGCCAAGGTGCCGATGCGCCGCCAGCCCGACCCGGCGAAGGGCTGCACCACCACTGCCACCAGGGGCAAGGCGTGGGCGGTCACCGACAAGGCCACCCCGGCGCCGGGCCCCGCGGACCAGGTGGCGCCGATCTGCAGGCCGTCCATCGCCTGGTGGGCCATCACCCCCAGCAGGCCCAGGCCCGCGCCCAGCTCGCGGCGGGCGCCCAGGCGGCGCAGGCCCGCCTCTGCCACCGCCGGCAGCACCAGGGCGCCCAGAAGAGGGCGATGCCCCAGACGCCCAGGGCCTGGGCGCTGGTGGGCAAGAGGTCCAGCAGCACCACGGCCCCAGCGGCGGCCAGCGCAAAGGTCGCGGCCGGGCCGCTGATCCGGGCATAGACCGGCCCCAGGCCCAGCAAGACGCCGACCAGGACCGGCAGCAGGGCGACAACCAGAGCCAGGGACATGCCGGCGCGCTTATCGCATCACGGTCGCAAGTGGGGGTGCCCTTCAGTCGGCCGCGCCTTCGACCGAAAAGACGGAGGTCTGCCTGTGGGAGTCCCGCGATGCCCAGCGCCTTGCCCGCCGGGACCTATGCCCTGGTCCGCGGGAGCACCCGGGCCTGCCTGCGGGTTCAGGACGACACCTGGCACCGCCACTGGTGGGTCAGCCGCGGGCCGCTGGATTTTGGATCGGGCCCCGATGAGCCCGTGACCTTGCGCCCGGCGCCGGAGCTGCCCCCCGATCTCGACGGCTTCCTCGCCGCCGGGGACCAGCTGCCCGGCCGCATGGCCCTCCGCTATACCTGGGCCTGGGGGCGGCGGACGGCGCAGCTCCCACCGGAATTCGCCCATGCCCTCGCCCAGGAGCGAGAGTTGGACGGCGCCCACCGCCGCCGGGACTTCGACACCGGGCTGCTGCCCCTGGGCGGTCCCGGCCGTCCCGTGGGCCTGGTCCTGACCGTGGAGCCGGTCTGGGGCGAGGGCCGCAGCTGGTGGCTGCTGACCGCCGGCGCCGCCATGCCCCTGGACCTGCATTGCGCCTTGCAAGGCAGCGGCCCCAAGCTGGCGGAGGCCTGCGATGGCGCCCTGCTCGCCTTGGACGCTCCCGTCGTCGAGGTGCTGGAGCTGGAGCTGCGCAGCTCGGCCGCCCGCGCGGACGTGCCCGCCCCGTGAGCCCCGCCGCCGGTTCGGTTTGAAACAATAATCGATTCAAACCGAATCGTTTCTTGTGGCCTCCCCCGTTCAATTGCCCAGCGCGGGGCGCGAAGATCGGCGAAGTACGCGCAGAGTCTCCATGCCCGGTCCCGATGGGCGGGGCTGGTATGGACCTTGCTTCTGAGACAGGTGTGCCCCAGCTCGGGCCGACCCCTCTCGGAGTGCCCCATGACCCCCACCGCCCGCCTGTCCGCCCTCGCCCTCTTCGCCCTCGCCGCCTGCGCGCCCCCGTCCGAGATCGAGGCGGGGGACAGCCCCGGCCTCGCCGAGGGCATCACGCCCCCCGGCACGCGCATCCCCGTGGACCGTGCCGACTTCCGCACCGATCTGGTGACCGGCGCGCCGCGGGTGGGCGGGGTGCAACCCGCCGACGCCCTCTGCCCGGTCGCCCAACCCAAGGACGGCCCCTTCGCCCAGCAGGTCGCCGCCGCCTGCGCCGCCTTCCTGGAGCAGGGCCCCCGCTCCTACCGGCTGGTGCGGGAGATGCAGCCCGCCGGGCGCGATGTCGAGCCCATCCGCGTCGAGGTGCTCGTGCTGGAAGGCCGGGTGGTGCGGGCCACCATCAACGGGGCTGCGCTCACCGATCCCCCTGACGCCTTCCACATCTTCGACCAGGCCTTCGAGGTGGCCCTGCTGCCCGGTGCTGCCCACGCCATCGCGCTGGACAAGGAGCGCCCCATGATCACCGAGATCGCCCTCGACGCCGGGCTCACCCGCGGCTGGGACGTTGTCACCATCGACCTCTTCGCTGTGGGCCCCCAAGAGAGCCGCGGGCGCTGGGCCGACTGAAGGCCAAGCTCCGCCCCTCTCTGCATCCTCACTCCCCCCTCTCTGCACACCGCCAGCCCTGGACGTCGCCATGTTCCGCCCCACCGCCCTCTGCGCCCTCTCTGTCTTCGCCCTGGCCTGCGATCCCGCGGCCCGGTCTTCGGCCGACGCGGCCGGGTTGCAAGTCACCCGCAGCCCGCTGCTGGTGCCGGCCGACGGCCCGCGCACCATCGAGATCGTGCCCATGGCCAGTGGTGCGCTGGTCTTTCAGCCCGACTGCGCGCGGGCCGGTGCCGGCGCCGACGCCGGCGAGGCCTTGCGGGCCTGCGGGGCGCCGCCCAAGGCCGAGGGGCAGGCCTGCCCCGCCTTCAACGCGGCTGAACTCAAGGAGCCGGCCTTGGCCGAGCTGGCGTCGGCCTGCGCCTTCTGGGACGCCAACGCCTTGCCCGCCTATGTGATGACCCGCGAGACCATGGTGGCGGGGGTGGATGGCGATCCGCTGCAGTCCCAGTCCTTTGTGCAAGGCGGCGAGGTGCAGTCGGCCTCGGTCAACGGCATGCCCGTTCTGGACGGCGACACGGTCTACGATCTCTTCGCCCAGCTCGCGCCCCTGGCTGCCATGGGCCTGCCGGGGATCGAGATCCGCTACGATGAGGCGCTGGGCTTCATCACCGAGGTGGCCATCCGATCGATGGACCAGCGCAGCTGGACCGTCATGACGGTGGAGGTGGTGGCGGTCTGGCCCGAGCTGGACGAGAAGGAGGTTGTCTACTGATGCGGCAGGCCCCTGAACTGGTGATAGGGTGAGGCCTTCGAGGTGTGTTCCATGGCCAAGTTCACCGCAGCCCAGAAGAGCGAGAAAGCGACCTCCTATGGGCAGGACTGGCTGAGCAGCACCGAGAGCGTCGAAGAGGTCGAGCAAGAGGGCGGTCCGCCCGTCTCGGCCATGCAGTTCTCCTTGATGGAGACCCCGGTCGAAGAGGACCCCGACGACGGGCCCGACCCCACCCTCGACCCCATGCCCGTGTCCTTCGACACGGTTCTGGATGAAGACGGCGAGCTGGAAGAGGACGAGGAACAGGACAGCGACTCGGACCTCGACAGCGACGCCCAGGACACGGCGGCCGACGACTCGGTGGAGCCCCCTCCCGACGACCCGCCCCCGCCCAGCGACGAGGGCCCCCCCGACCTCGCCGCGGCCCTGGGAGAGGACAACAGCCCGGTAGACACCGACACCGGCGGCAATTCCGGCGATCCGGGCGGCACCGACGGCCTGTCGGTCAGCACCAGCGCAGGGTCCGGCGGTGGCCTGGGCTCCGGCGGCCCCGACATTGCCGAAGAGGTGGGCCAGAAGGTCGAGTCCGACGATCCGGGCCCGGTGATCCTGGCCCAGGGTGAAGGCGACGCGGTGGCCACCGAGGGGCCGCCGCCGGGCACCCTGGCCTTTGGCAGCCCGGTGGCCCCCCACGATCCGCTGGTGAGCGAGGTCTGGGCCCTGTCCATGGGCAGCAGCCCCGAAGAGCAGGCCGCCCACGCCGACACCCGCTTCGCCGAGGTCACCGCCCTCGCCCAACAGAGCGAAGCGCAGGTCCAAGCCACCGCCGCCAGCATGGGCGCCGAGGTGCAGAAAGGCGTGGCCGACCGCATCGGCCAGGTGACCGGCGCCTATGACGGCGCGATCGCCGAGATCGCCACCCACTATTCAGGCTTGCGGGGCCAGGTGCAGGCCGCGGTGGATGCCGCCGTGGGCCGCATCGACGGCGAGCTGCAGCGCTCTCTGGCCGCCATCGACGGCGCCTTGTCCAGCCGCCAGGGAGAGCTTGCCGCTGGCTTCGACCAGGCCGAAAAGGACCTGGAGGCCGCCCGAAAGAACGGTATCGAGGCCTTCACTGGTGCCTGGGGCGACCGCGTGCAGGCCATTCGGGACGCCGGCGCCCAGAAGGCCCAGGCCGCCATGGACGCGGCCAAGGCCCTGGCCCAGGGGTGGACCGGCGGCGAGGGCATCGAGGTCGAACGCAACGACGCCCGGCGCAAGGCCGCCCTGGATGTGGGGCGCAAATTCGCCAAAGACATCCGCGACAATGCAAAGGCTGCCGCGGACAGCCTGGCCGGCGGCCTCAGCCAGATCCCCGGCGCCGTCAACGAGCTGGTGCGACCGGTCACCGAGCAGGTGGCCCAGGCCCGCATCGACGCCGGCACCGCCCTGACCGACGCCGCACAACAGGCCCGGGCCGAGGTCGAGAAGCAGGCGCGGTCGGCCAAGACGCAGATTCGCGGCGTGGGCAAGGACGCCCAGGACGCCCTCACCCAGCAGCAGGCGAGCGCCAAGACCGCCCTGGAGAGCGCGCGGGACCAGGCCACCGAGGCCTTGACCGCCTCCGGGGACGCCTTGTCCTCCCAGATCGCGGCCGCCGGCACCGAGCTGGCCAGCAGCTATGGCCTGGCCCTCGAACAGCTCCAGACCCTGATTTGTCAGGGTGATCCCCCTTCGTTGGCGGATACCGATGCCGCCGCAGACGAGACCCTGGCCCAAATCAACAGCTTGATGGAGCAGCAGCTCGCCAGCCTGCAAGAGGCCCGCAACCTGGGCATGGCAGAGCTGGACGGCAGCACCACCGCCGCCCTGGCCGCCGCGACAGAGACCAAGGACGGCATCATCGCCGACTCCACCCAGGCCGGCGCCCGCTCGGTCCAGGCGGTGAAAGACGCGGCCAACACGCTGGTCTCTGGCATCAGCAAGTATACGGCCGGCGCCACCCGGCAGCTCGCCGACATCACGGCCCAGGCCATCAAGGGGGCCGGTCAAGCGGTCGCCGGCGCCGTCTCTGCAATATCGGCCACCCAGACCCAGTGGCTGGGTGATCTCGACAAATCCAAGGACAAGGTGATCGCCACCTTGGACAGCTCGCTGGGCAAGGTGCAGGGCGAGGCCCAGAAGGCCGCGACCGCCGCCGCCGCCGAGATTGTCGAGAAGTCCTGGTGGGAGAAGGCCTGGGATGTCATCGCCTCGGTTGCCTCGGTCATCGCCAGCATCGTGGTGGGCATCATCGTCTTTGTGGCGGTGGCCGCCTTCATCGTCGCCACCTTCGGTGCGGGTGCCGTGGTGCTCATCGCTGCTGGCGCGGTGGCGGGGGCTGCGGCAGCTGTCGCTGGAAAGCTGGCGGGAGACGCCACGAAGTCGCTGCTGACCTGGTCCAACCAGTTCAGCTCCGGCATGGACTACCTGCAGGCCGGAATCGTCGGCGCGGTGGGTGGCGCCCTGTCCATGGGCCTGGCCGGCGTCGTCGGCCCGCTGGCCAGCGGCATCATCGGGTCCTGGGGCGGCAGCCTCGCCGACCAGCTCACCGATATCGGGCTCTTCTCCGAGTCCTGGAGTTGGAGCGAGTTCCTGACAGCCGGCGTCTTCGGCAGCGTCTTCTCCTTCGCCGGCACCAAGTTCTTCGACAAGCAGCTGGGCGGGCGGCTCACCAAGTTCCTCCTGCCCGGCGGCCGCACCGGCAACTCCTGGAATAGCTTCCAGAGCTTCTGCCGCAGCATGCCGGGGCTCAAGAACCTCAGCACGGCGCAGCGGGGCGTGCTCTGGAAGAACTTCACCTCCGGCAAGATCGAAGGCGCCCCCAAGGACGCCATCGAGAACGCCGTGGCCGACCTCACCCAGTGGACGGCCGATCAGGACAAGGAGAAGGCAAAGGCCGAAGAGGCCCAGAAGAAGGCGCTGGCCGACGTGAACAGCGCAACGGTGGACTGAGGCCGCTCCCCGCACCCGCACCCGCTGCCGCAGCCTCAGCGGCGGGCGGGGCTGGCGCTGTGGCTGGCGCTGTCTCCGGTGTCGGGGCTGTCGTCCGGCCGGCAGGCGAAGCGCCCGTAGTCCAAGGGCTGCACCGAGCCCGAGAAGGGGTCGCTGACCACGCCGTCCCGCCAGAGGACCTGGGTGCGCCCATCGTCGAGCAGGCTGACATCCAGGCTGCCGCCCGGGTCGCCATAATAGAGCGAGCCGTCGCGCTCGTCGGCCATGGCCAGGAAGGCCTCGCCGGGGCCCGGCGTGCCCGCGCTGAAGCTCACCAGGGTGTAGGGGCCGGCCTCGGGCCAGTCGCCGAAGAAGACGATGGCCCGCCCCCAGCCGCCGCTGCCGTCGCGCCGGGCCCGCAAGCTCCAGGCGACCAGCGCATCGGCGGGAACGCAGGACGCCTCGCCACTCTCGGCGGGGTACCAGCCAGCGGACCAGTCGAAGCCCTCTCCCGGGGGATCAGGCTCGGTGTCGGTGTCGGTGTCGGTGTCGGTGTCGGTGTCGGTGTCGGTGTCGGTGTCGGCGTCGGTGTCGCTATCCGTGTCAGCGTCGGCCTCGCCCTCGGCGGAGCTGCCGGTGTCCGCCTTGCCCGAGCAGGCCGCCAGGGCCATGGCCGGAAACACAAGGCAGAGTCGGCGGACAAGGCGCATCTTCAGCGTCCCCCAAAGATCAGCTCGCAGTCTTCCAGGACCTGGGCCGGGTGGGTGGCGATCGCGCTGCCCACATTGTATTCCAGCAGCAGATCGCCGTTTTCATCGAGCAACACCGTGCGGCGGCTGGCAAAGGACGCCGAGGCGCTGGTGGCGGCCCCATAGGTCAAGGCCAGGGTGCGGTCGCCATCGGTCCACAGCTCGTAGAGGAAGCCCTCTGCCTCGGCGAAGGCCTGGTTGGCGGCCGGGCTGTCGAAGCTGGCGCCCACGATGACGACGCCCAGGGCGTCGAAGTCGGACTGGAGGTCGCGGTACCCGCAACCCTCCACCGTTCAACCGGCTGTCCCCGCGGCCGGGTAGAACCAGATGACGGTGGGGTGACCCAGCAGGTCTTCGCGGTCGCGACCCGTGCCGTCCCGGTTGGTGGCGACAAAGTCGGGGGCGGGCACATCGCGGTCGGGCGGGGTGCCATTGGTGGCAGAGCCGCCGTCGCTGCCATCCGTGCCGTCGCTGCCATCCGTGCCGTCGCTGCCGTCGCTGCCGTCGCTGCCATCCGTGCTGTCGCTGCCATCGACCCCGTCGTCTGCCATCGACCCCGTCGCTGCCATCGACCCCGTCGCTGCCATCGGCGCTGCTGTCTTCGGCGCCGCCGGTGCCATCGGCTTTGCTGCTGCAGCCCGACACAAGGGCGCCGGCGAGCAGCAGGGTGGTGAAACGCATGGAGACCTCCTGGGGCGGGATAGCCCAGGAGGTCTCGGCTTGCACGGACCCTACCAGGCCTTCAGCCAGCCGAAGGCGGGGGCGGCCCAGGACGCGCGGGGCTCGGCGGGAGGCGTCACCCACTCGGTGGGGCGGCCCGTATGACCCTGGGTGACCAGGCTGCCCACCCAGCTGGCTTCGGCGTAGACCCGGTCGATCTGCCGCCGGATGTCGGCCACATCGGCCTCGGTCACCACCCCGTTGGACGTGGCCTTGTAGAACTGCACGGTGACCCGGACCGGGAAGCGATCATCCCGCTCGATGGCCAGGCCGCCAATCTCCTTGAAGGGGCCCTCCACCGCGCCATGGCTGATGACCGCAGCCTCCACATCGCTGCCGCGCCGGGACTCGCCGGCTTCGGCAGCGGGGGCTTCCATTGGCATAGCGTCGAGATATCCAAGATATTCCATCTGGCGGTGGGCCTGCCGCTGCTTCAGGGGCACCTGGATGACCAGCACCACGTTGGCCCCGTCTTCGCCCCCCGCCGCGATGGCTCCGCCGGGGCCGGGGTCCACCCGCCCGCTGCGCACATCGGACAGGCGGGCCGCGGTGAAGGGCGCCCGCTCGCCGTCGGCGTTGAAGAAGAGGGGCTCGGACATATAGCCGCCCGCATTCTCGATGATCTGGATGCTGGTGCCCTGTCGGGTGGCCACCAGGGTCAGCACCGCGGGGTTCCCAGGTGAGGACTGGTAGTTGTAGAGCACCGGCGTAAACGTGGCCTCCCCCGCCTTGGGCACGGGCAGGAAGCAGGCCTGGGCCGAGACCAGCACGTCGCGATCCCGGCTGCTCCACAGGCCCCGCCCGGTCCCCGCCCAGGAGCGGGGATCATGCAGGTAACGGCGGGTGTCCCGCAGGATCTCGCTGAGGGTGACCGGTCGCAGCTCGTCTTCGCCCCAGGCGTTGCCCACGGGCATCAAGAAGTCCTCGGGGGAGAGGTCGGCGCTGACGTCGTTGAAGTTATCGAAGCGGAAGACAGGCATGGGGTGCAGGTTTCCGTTGGAATCGCGCACGCCGATGGTCATATCGCTGATATTCGGGCCCACGGACGAGCCCTTGCTGCGGCCGGTGTCCTCCCAGGTGACGTTGAGCACCGAGAGCCCGTGGCGGGCGGCGATGCCGGTGACCTCGGAGGACCAGGGCATCTGCTCGACGGCCTGGATGGTGCTGTCGATGCCGCGGTCGGCGAAGGCGGGGGCGGCGAAGAGGGCGGTGGCCAGGAGGGCGTCGAACATGGGAGGCTCCGTTGCGGGGGTCGTGGGGAGAACGCCGCGGGGCCGTGGTCCTTACAGGTGCGCCACACAGAAACGCGCTACCGTGGCCGGCCCAGCAGGAGCGCGCGCGTGACGATGGACAAGAGCGCAGTGTTGAAGGCCCTTGCCGCCGAGGTGGCCGCAGAGCTCGACGCCGTCGAGCGGGTCGCCGCCATGGCCCGGGACGAGGCGTCGAGCGAGGAGTCCAAGGCCGAAGGCAAATACGACACCCGCGCCACCGAGGCCTCCTACCTGGCCCGAGGCCAGGCCTGGCGCGTGGCCGAACTTCGGCGCCTCTCGGCCTGGATGCAGGTCTTCGACGCGACGGTCCCGCGGGATGTGGTCGAGGTCGGCGCCCTGGTCGAGCTGGGCGGACACCGCGACGCCTGGGTCTTCATCGGTCCCATTGGCGGCCCCAAAGTGCAGGTAGATAAACGAACCTTGCGCATGATCTCCTTGGACTCCCCCCTGGGCGGCGCGATGGCGGGGCTGTCCGAAGGCGAGGGCTTCGCGGTGGACAGCCCCCAGGGCCGGGTGGAATACGAGATCCTCCACCTTCGCTGACCCGGCGCCGGGCTCGCGTTAGCTCGCAAGCCTCCCCGCGCTGCCTGGATCCCAAGATGGTCGAATTGCCGCTGCATCCCGCCCTGGTGCACCTCCCGCTGGGCGTGGCCCTGATCCTCCCGCTGGTCGCGGCCCTGGTGCTGGCCGGCTGGTGGACCGGACGCCTGCCCCGCTTCGCCTGGTGGCTGGCGGTGCTGCTGCAGGTCGTCGTGGTGGCCGGCAGCTTCGTCGCCATGGAGACCGGGGAGGACGAGGAGGAGCGGGTGGAGGAGGCCATCGGCCACGACGCCATCCACGAGCACGAGGAGGCGGCCGAGGCCTTCAGCTATGCCGGCCTGGCCCTGCTCCTGGTCTTTGTGGGCGCGGCGCTGCTGCCCAAGGAGCCCCTGGCCCGCAAGCTGGCTGCGGCCGGGGTCCTGGGATCGTTGGCCACGGCGGGCCTGGGCCTCGATACGGGCCACCACGGGGGCGAGCTGGTCTATGTGCATGGCGCCGGATCGGTGGGGCTGTCACCCCCCGCGGCGGCGCCGGCCCCGCGCTGAAGGCCCCGCCGCCGCGCGGTGGCATTGGCGCGGCACGGGGGCATAGCGGGCCCGCCCCTGCGGTGGATCATGCCGACCTCGCGCCCGACCTGCCATAGTGGGGATCCCCCCCCCGCCTTCCCTCGAGCTGCAACCATCCTCCCCCGCCTGTCTGGAATCCTCCTGGGCCTGCTCTCGGGCTGCGGCGTCCTGCCCCAGGCGGGGGTGCCCGCCGGGCCTTCGGACGGGGACGGGCAGGAGCTGCACGCCTACCTGGTGGGGCAGGTGCAGACCGCGGACGGCCAGCCGGCGGCAGGGGCCTGGCTGGTGCTGGATCCCGGCGGCTACGAGGCCCAGGCCGACGCCACAGGCGCCTACGCCTTTGCCCCGCTGCCGGCGGGAGCGCGGGTGGTCATCGCCGCGCTGGACGGCGCCCACTTGCGCTCCGATCCCATCGTCCTCGCTTTGGGGGACACGCTTCGCCTGGACTTGCGCCTGCCGCCGCCGCCCCCGGCGGGGGCCCGGGTGGAGGTCTGGGTGGCCGACCCCGCGGGCGACCCCCTGGCCGACATCTCGGTGCGCGATGGGGCCGGCGAAGCGGCGTGGACCGATGCAGACGGGCGGGCCACGCTGTGGCTGCCTGGCGGTCAGTCCTCCCGTCTCAGCATCGAAGATCCGCTTGGCATCTATGTCAGCGCAGAGCTGGATCTCGGCCGTCTTGATGCGGCGGGCGGCGATCAGTGGCACAGCACCCTGTCGGCGCGCCCGGGTGCCAGCGCGCGCACCCTTGGATCGGCCGCCTGCGCCGCCTGCCACCCCGACCAGGCCAGCACCTGGAGCCGGACGGCCCACGCCCACGCCCTGGATGCGCCGGTCAGCAGCGCCTTGGAGGCGCGTTTTGCGGCAGGGGCCGAGGTGGCCCTGGGTGCCGCCCAGGCCACCCTGGAGCAGGAGGGCGAGGCCCTCTACCTGCGCCTGACCGATAGCGATGGCGACCAGGGGCGCTGGTTGGTGGCCGGCTTCATCGGTTGGCCCGAGCGGGCCACCGTGCCCTGGACCGAAGAGGGCGGGCGGGCCTGGCCGCTGCCGGTGGGTTGGGTGGCCGCCGACCCCTCCCGCCCGGACTACCTGGCCGATGGGGGGCTGCTGCTGCCCTACCAGGTCGAACGCTGGCTGGATGCAGAGGGCCGCCTGATCGCGCGCCAGCCAGACCAGAGCGCCGGGCCGCTGCCTGCCCTGCCATGCCACCGGCTTCTCCCTGGCCGCCCAGGCCGATGGGGGCGCCGTGATGACCGCCGAGCGGGGGGAGGGGCGCTGGATGGAGGCCGGCGTGGGCTGCGAGCGCTGCCACGGCGCCGGCAGCGACCACCGTCGGGCGGCTGCCTCGGCGCCGGCAGCGAGATCGTCCACCCCGGGCTGCTGGACGCGGATCGGGCCTCGGCGGTCTGCGGCCAGTGCCATGCCAATACAGCGGCCCATGGCAGCGGCCTGCCTTTTCCGGTTTCCGACGAGACGGGCTATCGGCCCGGCGACCGCTTGGATGCCCACGCCAGCCCGGCTGGCAGCCTCGGGCCGGCGGAGCCGCGCCGACCCATATGCAGGTGGAGGAGCACGCCGAATCGACCCACGGTGCAGCGGGCTTGCGTTGCGAAGATTGTCACGCCCCCCATGGCCCCGCGTCCGACCCGGCAGGGCAGGGGATGCTGCGGGTGCCATCCCGCGACAACGGGCTCTGCCTGGGTTGCCATGGCGCCTTGGACTTCGACGACGATGCTTTTGCCGGTGCGGCCATGTGCGCTTTGACCCCGCCGGCATCACCGAGGCGGGGCGCTGCACCGCGTATGCCCGGCACGCGGCGGTCTGTGGTGGGACGCCCGGTCGGGGGCGGGCGACCTGGCCAGCCACCGCATGCGCGCCCTGCCGCCTGCAGAGACGGTCGCGGTCTTTGGCGCGGACAGCACGTTGCCCCTTGGCAGCTTTCCGGCCCACGCCTGCGGCGATTGCCACGCCTGGAATTCCTGGAGATTCGGGTTGAGCGGCGTGGCCTTCCCGGGCCCCGATGGCGATCCCACCCTGCGGGCCAGCCACGAGGCCCACCAGGTCGCCTTTGAGGGGATCTACCCGTGAACGTGCTATGGACGCTCATTCTCGGGCTTGTGCTTCTCAGCGGCTGCGGCCGGCTGGCCGAGTGGACCGCGCCGGATCCCCCCGACGCGGTCTTTCCCCACCCCGTCGGCTATTCCGAAGCGGCCAGCCATGGGGCCGAGGCCCTTGCCCGGGGCATCGGGGCCTGCGACAGCTGCCACGCCGAGGGCGCAACGGCGGGCGATTGTTCAGACTGCCACCTCCTTGGCCGCATCCCGAAGGCTTCGGCGCCGGCGCGCTGCATGGCCCGGGCACCTGGGGCGAGGGCGGCGACCGCGCGGCCTGCGACGGCTGCCACGCGGTGCCCGGTCGGGTGGCCACCGAGCGCCGCCTGCACCGCCTGTCGCGGCACCTGGCCCCCATCCACCCGGCTTTGCCGAGGCCGGGGCCCACGGACGGGCCGCGATGGCGCGGGGCGACGCCACAGTGGTCTGTGGCGCCTGCCATGGCGCCGATCTCGCCGGGGGCTCTGTGGGCGTGGGCTGCGCGGACTGCCACCTGGCCTGGCCGCACCCGGCCGGCTTCAAGCCGCGGTGCATGGGGCGGCCTGGTCGGCCGATCCGGCCTGCGCAGGCTGCCATGGGGGCCGGACGGAGGGGCAGCGCCGGTGGTGTCTCCTGTGACCCGCTGCCACAAGGCCTGGCCACACCCAGAAGACTGGCCTGGCGGGCATATCTCCGAGGCCGGTCGGGTGGGAGGCCACCTGCCTGCGCTGTCACCACGCGCCCGCCGCCCGCGCCTTGCCGGCAAGCTGCGCCCCCGCCTGCCACGGGGTGGCGCCATGACCCCGCTGCTCTGCGCCCTGGCCGTGCTGCTGTCGGCCGGGGCCCGGCCGCCGACGCCGCCTGGATGGCGACCGGGGTGGAGAGCCGGCCGGATCTCACCGGTCGGCCCCAGCTCCGCATGGAGCAGCAGCTGGGCACCCACCTCCGCTTGAACGAGCGCTGGACCTTGGATGGTCAGGGCGCCTTGCGCGATCCCGCCGCCCCCGACGCGCCCCTCACGGGGGATCTGCTCGCCCTGTCGGCGACCCGCCAGGGCCCCCAATCCACCCTGCGCGCCGGAAGGCAGGTGCGCGTGGATCCGCGCGGGGCGCTGCACCTGGATGGGGTCAGCCTGGAGTGGCCCCGCGATGACCTGGCCCTCGCCCTGTGGTCGGGTCGGCTCTGGCATCCCGAGACCTGGCGGCCGGGCTCCACCTGGGTCGGCGGCCTGGGCCTGGACCACCGCCTGGCGCCCGGCCGCGATCTCAGCCTGGGGGCCGAGGCCCGGCTGGCGCCGCAGGGCGCGCAGACTCGGGTCTTTGGTGCATACGGGCTGCGGGGCGCCCGGGGGCAGGCCGGCCGGGCCCTGGGCCGAGCTTGCATTGGGTCGGAATCCTGGCAGCCGCCTGCAGCTGGGGGGGGATCTGCCCCTGTCGCGGTCCAACCTGGGCGCCGATCTGCGCTGGGAGGACCTGCCCGAAGACCTGCTGCCTGCGGCCCTGCGCAGCCCCATGGCCTGGCTGGCCCCCAGGGCTATGGCGCAGCGGCGGTGCGGGGCAGCCGGCGGCTGGGCCCCTGGCGCCTCTCTGCAGAGGGCGGCCCCACCCTGCACCGGCAGCAGCCCGGTGTCGAGACGGGGGGCATCGGGCGGCTGGCCGTGGGCCTCAACGGCGGTAGGGGGCCCGATCTGGGCCTCGCGCTGGTTGGGGCGCGGCGGGGGCGGCGGCCCTGGTGGGCGCGGTGGTCGAGTCGGGCCTGGGCGGAGAAGGCCCTCGTTTGAATGCGGATCTGGGCTGCTACCGCTTGCAGGCGTCCACCGGCCCGGGGGCGACGGTCTGGGAGGCTCGGCTGCGCGCGGGCGCGCCCCTGGGGTCGGCTACCCCCCAACACAAGCTCCTTCTGCGGGCCGAGGTCGCCGGCGGGGTCGATCGGCTGCTGCAGCCCTTCGTGCGTGGCGGCGCCGTGTCGAAGGTCGCTTTAACCGCTGGAGGCCGTGGATGACGCGCCGCCTGTCCATCCTGCTCCTCGGCCTTGGCTTGGGTTTGCTGGCCACCTCGGTGGCGGCGGATCCACCGCTGGTGACGCCCTTGCCCTTTGACCACGCGCGGCACCGCCGCAGCCTGAAGAAGGTCGGCCTGGACTGCGTGGGCTGCCACCCGGTCGGCTGGGTCTCCGCGGCCGATGCGCCGCTGGTAGACCCCCTTCCCACGCCGCTGGAAGCCTGCCATGGCTGCCACCTCGGCACCTTGCCCGGCGCCCCCCGCCGGGTGGGCGGCAGCTGCGGCAGCTGCCACGCCGACCGCCCCAGCCTCATCCCCCAGAACCACGACGCTGCCTGGATTCAGGCCCATGGCGACAGCGCGGGCCCCGGGCCGCGACTGCAGCGACTACGGGCCCCGCCCGCGTGCGCTGCCACGATGACCGCGGTCCCCTGGCCATTCAGCCGCACGGACCCGGCTTTCGCGCCACCCACGGCGTCGAGGCACGGGTGGACCCGCCCGGCAGCAGCCCACATCGGTGACAGCTGCACCGCCTGCCACCAGCGCGGGAGCCTGCCATGGTGAGGCTTCCATTGGCCCTTCTGCTGCTCTTTGCCTTGTGTGGCTTGTCTGGACGAGGAGACCTGCGCGGAGGGGTCCCATGACCGAAGGTGCGCAGGGCCTGTGGGTCCCGCCGCCGAGCACGGGGCGGCCTGGGGGAGGCCGACTGCTGGGGCTGCCATGTCCAGCCCTTGCTGCACCGAAGCCTGCAGCCCCGACGTCGATCTGGCGAGATCCGCGCCGAGGTGGCCCAGAGCGGCCTGGCCGGCTGCGCCGCCCATGGCGACAACGGGGTCCGCCCATGACCGTGCCTCGCTTTCGAACGCGGTCCTGCTGGCGGTCTTGGTGGCGGTCCCCTGGCGTCGGCCCGGGCGGCGGCGGCAGCCCCATGGCGACCCGGCGGGTTGCGCGGCCTGCCACACGACCGACCCCCAAGGCGGGCGGGGACCGGCAAGAAGCAGCGCCGGACCTGCGTGGCCTGCCACCCCACCGCCGATATCACCCGGTGGGCATCGCCCCTCCACCGTCTCGGTGGCGGCGGGCTTCCCCTCGAAAATGGGCTGCTGAGCTGCATCACCTGCCATGTAGAGCCAGCCCATGGCGGCGCAGCGGCGGTGCCAGCACCCTACCATCGGGGGCCCTATGCCCGACCCGCGACCTCTGCTTTAAATGCCACGAGGAGGAGGGCTACCCAGCGGGCAAAACCCCCCACCAGCCCGCCGATCGCGCCTGCGCGGCCTGCCATGTTGCCCCGCCGGGTCCGGCGTCCTGCCCGAGCAGGCTCGGCTGCGCGCGGAGCCGTCTGCGCGGGCTGCCATGAGGGCCCGGTGCACACCGGCCTTTCGGCCACCTGCAGGCGCAGCGCCGCCTGGCGCGCGCCTGGCGCTCCCGGTGGATGGCAGCATCCAATGTTGGACCGCCACGACGTCACAATCACGCCGCCCGATCGATCCTCCTGAATCTCTCCCTTTGTATCGGGCTTGCATGCGGCCGCCCGGGGGCTGGGCCCGGCTGCCCCCCGCAAAGGCGCGGAGCGCGGCCGCCCCCTTGCTCGCCCAGCCGGAGAGCGGCGCGGCCCCGCGGCCTGCCACGGGAGGGGGCCGACGCCTTGCCTGGATGCGCGCGGCGGCGGCCGCCCTGGCAATCAGCCTGGGGTCGGGCTGCTATGAGGCGCCTGCCCCCATGGCCGAGAAGGTCCGGCGACGGTGGTGGTGACCGTGTTGGCCGACCGGGCGATCGCGGTACACGGCGCCTCGGATCTGCGCGCGCTGCCCGGCGGCGGCGCGGTGGTGCTGGACGGCCAGGGCGGGCGTCTGCTGCCTTTCGACGCCGCCTGGTCGCCCCTGACCCGGTGGCCCTTGCCCGCGCCCGCGGGCCATCCCGCGCGGCTGGCCGATGCCGCCGCGGGGGCTGTGGGTGGTGGACCCCGAGGCCCCTTGCGGCGCGTATCGGTGGCGGGGGAGCTGCTTCAGAGCCTCGTGCCCAGCCTCCCACCCGCCGCGGGCCAGCCACCCCATCGCCCTGCTGGAGCGGGGAGACGCGCTCTGGGTGGCGGACCGAGGGCTGGTTGCGGCGGCTGGATCGCGACAGTGGGCGCCTTCCGGAGAGTCCGCCCTCCCTCGGGACCAGGGCATGCGGCGATGGTCGTGGACCTCGTGCCGGGCCCGCCCGGCGGGCCCGCGGTCCTGGCCGTGGATGCGCTCTCGGCCGCGGTGCTCCAGCCTGGACGACCGGCGAGGTCGTGGGTCGGGCCGGGCGCTATGGGCGATGGGCGGGCACCTTGGACCACCCCAAGAGCGCGGTGGCCCTGCGGGGGGCGCTGATCGTCGCCGACAGCAGCCTGGACGCCTTGCAGCTCTTCTGGCCGGGGAGCCTGGCGGCTTCGTTTTGTTGGCGGACGCAGACGCGCCCTGCGCCCCGACCACCCCCTGCCCTGCGGCCGGGCCCGGATGCAGACACGGTCCTGGTCCTCTCTGCATCTTCTGCGGGCGGCGCGGCTCCGGTGCTGGCCCTGGCACCCGCCAGCCTGGAAGCAGCGCGGAGCAGGCCTCCTGCGTCGTCTGCGCACCCAGCTGGGGCAGGCAGAGCACCCGTCGCGAGCCCCGAGGGGCTGCGGGCAATGCCATGAGACGGACTCGTCCAGGATGGGCGCGCTGCCCTCGATCCGCGGGGATCCACCATCCGGTCGGTGCGGTGGCCGATCCCGCAGCCGGGCTGCCCCTGGACGGCGATGACCAGCTTCAATGCGCCACCTGTCACACCGCGCACGGTGACCCCGCATCGGGGGCTTCTTGCGCGAGGGGCCTGACCGACGACGCCCTCGTTGCCACGCCGAGGATCCCACCGCGAGGCGCAAGCGGCCCAGGGCGGGGGGCGGGGCCACAAGAGCGGCGCCGGGCCGCCCTCGCCGCCCGGGGGCGCGGGCGCGGCTGCCTGGCCTGCCACAGCCCCCACGCCGCGTCGGGGCCCAAGCTGGCACGGGGGGACGAGGCCGCGGCGCGTGCCGGCTGCCATCCCGACCAGGTGGGCGGGGACGGCGACCACCCCATCGGCCTGGCCACCACCGCAGCCCCGGCAGCGCCCCCGCGCCCACTGCCACCAGCTGGTGGGCGGGGTGGCAAGAGCCTGCTCAAGAGCCCGGAGAGTGGGCAATGCAGCGGCTGTCGTGGCAGTCCCAGGCGGTCGCGAGAGGAGGCCACGCGGCCCTGAAGAAGGCCCAAGGACCCTGCCTGTCCTGTCACAGCCCCCACGACGCCGCCCGGCCCGATCTGCTGAAGCCTTGCTCAAGACAGCGCCGCCGATCCTGCGGGCTGCGCGCAATGTCATGCCGGGGTCGGGTCCGCCGGGCACCCCCTCAGGCCAACCCAGGATGGGATCACCCCAGCCTGACCTGTGAGCTGCCCGACGTGCACGATCCCAGCGAGACGCCCAGCTGCGCCAGCTGCCATGCGGAGCCCGCCGCGGCCGGCGGCTATGGCCAGGGGCCGGCGCGCCCCAGTTTGACCTGCCACCCGCCCACCCAGCGCGCCGGACCGCGCCAGCGGACGCGAGCCATCCCCGCGATGCGGCCTGCTTGTCTTGCCATGCGCCGGGGGGCCAGCGCCGGCGCCCACCGTGGCGGCGTGGACCCACCCCCAACCCCCTGTCTGCGGCGGATATGGGCGGTGGTCTGCCCTCTCGGGCTTGCGCCCTTTGACGCCACGGGGCAGCCGGCGGCAGTGCGGGGGACGCTCACCTGCGCCTCTTGCCACGCAACCCATGGCCAGCGCCCGACGGGCCGACCACCTGCGCCTCCCGGGCTGGAAGGCCGCCTGCTCCGCCTGCCATGGGCCCGACGCCTTGCTGCTCTACCGCAGCTTCCACCGTCAGGAGGCCCGGCAATGACGCCAACGCTTCGCACCCTCATCCTCGCCCTCTCTGCATTTGCCATCGGCTTCGTGCTGGTGGCGGGTTTGGGGGCTTCGCTGCGCTTCCTCTACGTCGCGTGGCAACACGGGGGCCTCTGGTGTTTCAAGGTCTTCGACAACTCATCCAGCGCAGCGTCTCCCACCTTGCGGCCCGCCCCCTCATATGGGTGGTGTCATCGGCGCGCTGGTGCTGGGCTGCGCCGGCCGTCGGGGACGACGTCTTCACCTATCTGTGGGCCGATGACCGCTTCTGCGACGACTGCCATGTGCACGACTATGCCAACGAGGCCTTCACCCGCTCGCCCAGTGGGCATGACGACCTGCCACGACTGCCTGGTGCCCATTCGGCACTATCCCGAAACCTCTGGGTGATGGTCTTCGACCGGGCCCCAGGGGCCGAGACATCGACGTGCCCCATGTTGCCAACGAGGTCTGCGAGGACTGCCACAGCCGGTCGGGGCGGCCCACGCTGTCGGGGCCCCTCCCCGACGCCTTGCGGGCCCAGGTGGTGAAGATCGACGACAGCAGCTCGCACCGGGCCCACCTCGACGCCAGGCGGGCGAGCAGGGGCCCCATCACCTGCATGAGCTGCCACGGCAGCGCCCTAACCGCGCCCACCAGTTCCGCACCGACACGGACACCTGCTTGATTGTCACAGCGGACATGCTGCCCGGTAAGCACCAGGCCGGCGCATTGCCCTGTCGGGAGTGCCACTTTGGGCTTCGCCGGGCAGGCCCCCGCTCCCTGAGGCGGCGGCCTCTGTCGGCCCAGACTCAGGGGCGGAGTAGCTGCTGGTGGATCCGCCCATGTCTTGCACGCCGTCAATCAGCAGCTGGGCCATAGTCGAAGTTGGGCCCAGGCCCCGGGGTCCTTCTGATAGAGGCTGGTAGTTGAAGGCCGCCTTCATCAGGGCGGGGGTCAGGCGCTGAAGCTGGAGGTCTCGCCGGGGTCGCAGGCCCCGTCCGCATCGCTATCGACAAACCAGTAGGGTAGGCGTCGCCGTTGTAGCAGATGGCCGCGGCGGCCTGCATTTGGAAGAGCAGGTCGGCGGCGATGTCGGCCAGCTCGTCGCGCAGGGGCTCCCGTGGCGTTGCCGTCGCCGTCGTGATCCCCTGGCGGTTGCGGATGTCGCCGTAGCTCGGTCGCCGTGGTGTGGCAGACGGTGGTAGTCGAAGTTTCCACCGGAGAGAAGCTGTGGTCGGTGTTCACCGGGTCGTGGCAATCCGTGCAGTCGCTGCCCGGAGTGGGTGGTCCAGGCCGCCGCATAGGTCTTGCCCGTGTATTCATAGCCCACCTGGGCGTCCGTCGCCACCACCGATGCGGCAGGCAGGTAGTGCACATTGATGAAGCGAAGCGCCCCGAAGCGATGCTGCTGTCCACCGATGCCTTGATGCCCGGCCGCTGTGGGGTGCCGCAGAGGTTGGACGGGCTGCCGGGGTCCGACAGCGTGATGCCGCTGGGGAGCACCTGGTTCACGGTGGTCAAGGTGCTCAGGCCGGATCGTGTCGGCAGGTCTCACACTCCAGCCCGTTGTCCGGCGCCACGTCGTTGCGTCCCCTCCATATTCAAATAGAGTGCAGACCTTCGGCGCCGCCATGGCACTTGAGCAGGTCGCCGAGACGGCCTCGTGGCTGTCCCAGTAGCGGGCGGCCTGGCCCGCTCCGTTGAAGTGGCCCGGATCGTTGCGGTCGAAGCTGGACAGATCCGCGGGGGCGCTGCGCGCGCTTGATGTCCTGAGCGCATCGTCAGCAGCTGGATCGGTATTTTGCATTGTGCGTAGCTGCCGGGATCGGTGGCCATCTGGTAGTTGTGGTCGCACGCACCGGGCGCGGCGTCCAGGACGCCCAGGCGTTGGCATAGGCGGCCTCGGCGGCCGACAGCTCCCATCGGCGTCGGTGTCGGTGAACCAGTAGGGGTAGGACGGCCGCGTCATAGCAGAGCTTGCCCAGCCCCTGTTCCGATGCAGGTTGGATGGCCGCGAGCAGGCTGCCCCGCAGGCCGCGGATCTCCTGGTAGATGCCCTCGGTCAGGTTGCCGTCGCCGTCGTGTCCCGCCCGGCTGAGGCGACCATGCGGATGCCGCGCAGGTCTTCCACATCGGTCACGCCCGCGTGGCACTCGGCGCAGCTGTCAACCTGCACCCTCCAGGCTGTGGGGGTCGTGGCATTTCGACGCAGCTGTCCTGGCCCTGGACATGGCGGAAGCGCCAATCGTAGACCTGGGCCCGAATACTGGTAGCCGCCTTCGACCTCGCCCGCGAAGATGGTGGCTGCGGCAGGGTAGTAGTGGATGTTGTTGAAGGACAGCTCTGCGCTCACCGTATCGGGCGCGTCCGTGAGCCCTGCGGCTGCGATGGCCTCGTCCACGGTGGCGCCCGACGACCGGCCCTGGTGGCAGGTGGCGCAGCGGGCCTCGGGCCCGAGGTGGTCGATGGTGGTGCCCGGGGAAGGTGACGGTGGAGAGGGCCTCTGCCGCGCCGTTGTGGCAGGTCTCGCAGTCGATCACCGAGTCGGTGGCGGCCGCCGCCTCGACCGAGCCCGCGGCGCTGCCATCGGCCCCCAAGAAGTCCAGGAAGCCCCGCCTTGCTGTGGCATTGTGCGCGGGTGTCGGCACCGCTCCTCCCGTCCCATGGCGAAGCCTCTGCGCTGCGATCGGCGTGCGCTGATCAGCCATTCTATAGTGGGGATGTCCGACCAACATAAAGGCCGATGGTGCCCGTGGCGGTCGAGTCCAACCCCGTCGCGGTGATCAGGCCTCGCCGTCGCTGACCCCGGTGACCAGGCCGGCGCTGTCCACGACGAGCACCTCGGGCGCCGAGCTGCTCAATCGTAGCTGGCGTCCGTGGCGTTCAAAGGTCACGGCGGTGAGCTGCAGGGTCTCACCTGGGGCCAACGAGTGCCCCCGTCACCACCACCAGCGCGTCGGCGTCGGCGTCGGTGTCGGTGTCGGCGTCGGTGTCGGCGTCGTGTCCGTGTCGGCGTCGCCATCCGTCCCAGCGCCGGGTGTGTTCCGCCTTTGCCATTGCAGGCGAGGCTGAGCAGGGAGGCGAGCACGATAAAGGGGGAGGCGACGCATCGGCAGTTGTCCGGTTGGGCGGGCCCGCCGATTATGACATCCCGTGCGGCCGCCTCGGAGCAAATCAGCCGGATTGCGATCTGGGTCGTCGCCGGGCCTTCCCGCTCCTCCCCCTTTGCCCCGCGCCGCCCTCCCCGCGCGGATCGGGCCCCCTCCTCCAGTTCAAGGGTCTTCAAGGGCGGGCGCCCGCAATCAGTCTCCAGCCACGGCTCGGGTCCCCCCATGCTGGTCGCCATCATCGACATCGGGTGCTCCCGCCCTCGTCGCGCCTCTTCCCAGGGCCCGTGCGGGCCCGTTCTGGTGTTGTGGATCGCGCATCCGTCAAGCGCCCCCCTGGGTAGCCCATCGTGCTGCTGCTCAAAGCGCCCGCCTTCGATTGGGCGCGGCGACCGGCCGACCGCTCCTGTCTCGTGCGGTGGTGCCGCGTTCTCGACAGGGGTGCTCGCTCGCCTATCCACGACAGCCATCCAGCCCTCGTCACTGCCCTCCCCCCGACGGCCGCAGCACCCGCGTTGCCGCGGCCTGGGTGACGGTTAGCCCGTGTGTCCATCGATCGTGCGCGCCCCCATCGGCGACCCGGAGGTGGCCACCTCGTCTCACATCCACCTTTCGCGTTCTCGTCCACGGGTCCGCCGCGTGCGAGCGCCCGGCCATCACCGCGACCGCCCCGCGCTGGGTGGAGCGATGACCGAGATCGGCGCGCCCCCCCGTCAAAGCCCGTTCAGCCGCCGCAAGGGCACCGTCCTGACCCTACCTTGGCGTGGCCGGGCCGTAGACCCCGATCACCTGGGGCGGCGGTGGTGGTCATCCCGTCGGGCACCCGCTTCGGCTGGACCAGCTCGCCGCGCCATCATCCCGGCGCGGGGGGGGATCCACGGTCTTGGTGCGCAACGCATCCGCTCCCGTTTTCGCGTTCGGCCTTCCGCTGCTCTCGGCCAGACGCCGCTTCCGCGCCTCCTTGCGGGGTCGGCGTCTTCTTCTGCCGTTCCGGATCGCTTGCCGAACACGTGCCAAAGCTGGTCATGCGGTCCTTCGTGACCTCCATGCTCGGTGGCCGTCTGGGCCTCGGGCGTCGTCTCTTCCTGCGCCGCAATGAGCTGGGTCCGCCGCCTCTGCGGCCCCTCACGCCCGAGCCCGGGCGAGCTCGTCGCCGGGATCGCGGGTTCTGTGGCTGCCGCCTGCGTCGGCAGCGTGGTCGGGCCCATCATCGCGCCGCGTCTCGCACCGCCCGATCTCGTTGTACCCCCTGCAATCGGCCGCGTCCAGCGTCGTGCGGGGACCGCGGAGGGCAACCGCCCGTCCGTCTGTCGTGATGTGCTTCGCCGACGGGAGAAAACAAGAGGTGGCCGCGTAGGGTCGGTCGGCCTGGACCACCGGAAAACCCCGGCTGTCGCAGCCTCTCTGCTGTCGGCTGGGTGTCCATGGCGCGAGCGCGACCCCGCCACCGCGGCGGGTCGATGCGCGTGCCCGCCACGGGGAGAACGGTCCGGCGGCGGCCACCTGGGCCTCGGTCCGCCTCCGAGGCGAGGTCGCCTGGGCCGTGTTCCGATCTTCGTGCCGGCCACTCCGGAGGCCCTGCTGGACCCCGGCGTGTGTTTGCCCGGTTTGCCTCCGCCCGTCACACGGCGTGGGACCCGGGCCGCTGAGCGTTTACGCTGCATCGGCCTCTCGCTGCCCATTGGTGCGCCAACGGGGCGTGCGGCGGTCCCACGCCGCCCGCCGCCCCGGGCCGGGAACCGGGGCCCCTGTCGCGCCCGCTCCCCCGGCCATGGCGCCGGCGCTTCTCGCCAAGCGTCCTCTGCGCCGCCGCCGCGGCAGCTGGTTCGGGCCCCGCCTCTCACCGCCCGGTCTGTCCGTTCGTCTTTTTCTGATGGAGGAGGGCGCTGTCCTCCCCATATCGGCCACAACATGCGGCCTCCCCTCCTGCGCCGCTTGATGAGCGGCGGCCTCCGGCGCCTCTGGAGGGTGAGGTCGCCGGTCAAGTGTCCGCTGATGGTCCCCGATTTGACCGGTGCCCCCGCCACAACGGGGGCCCCGCGCCGCCAGCCGGGATAGGGGCCCGACCCTCGACCCCCTGGAGCCCCATGCCCGCGCTGCTGGACACCACCCCGAGTGGAAGGAGGCGGTTTGCGGCCTGGCGCGCATTCCGGACCGCCCCGCCGCCTACCGCAGCCGTTCCAAGGGCTTCCAGGTGCTGCAGAATCGCGTCTTGGAGCGGGTCTTTGGCACCTCGCACTGGGTGATGCCCGGCTTGTGGTTCCTGCCCATCATCGGCCTCTGCCTGTGGGACGGCCTCCAGCGCGACGGCCTGAGCCTCGGTCACCGTGGGCGCGTGCTCGGCGGCATCCTCACCTGGACCCTGGTGGAATATGTGCTGCATCGCGCTGGCTCTTCCACCTGCCCCCATGAAGAACCCGGCGCTGCGCGAGATCCAATATATGATGAGCTACCACCATGGACTTCCCGATGACCCCGGTCGGCTGGGTCGCCCCGCCCATCCTGTCCCTGGCCCCTCGCCCTTGTTGTGGGCCTGTTGCATTGGGTTGCTCTGGGTGAGCTGTGGACCCTGGTCTTCGCCGCACCCTGATTGGCTACCTCGCCTACGATTGATGCACTACTACACCCCACCACGCGGTGCCCAAGACCGCATGGGCCGGTTCATGCGGCGCTTCCACCTCGAACACCACTACCGCACGGCCCACAGCCAGCCGGGCTCTCCAGCCCCCTCTGGGACCTGGTCTTTTGGCAGCTTCTGGACCACCCGGGCCTTCCAACACAAGCGCGTCCGGCCAGTGAGGGGGGCAGGACTGAGTGGGGCGAGGGCATGCAGCAGCGCTGGCCCACAGGGCCCGTGCTGGTGGCCATTTTCGTGGACGGTGCGGATTCGGTACCCGCTTCGGTCTGAAGCCCCCGCCTTCCAGGGGCCCGCGATCACCCTGCCCGCGCGTGTCGAAGTCGGCCAGCCGCGCGGCGGTCACCGCTCGCCGCCGGTCGGCTTCGGGCAGGTCACGAGATGCGTCGGAGATGCTGTCCCGGAGCTGCGGGAGGGGGCGCGTCCACGAGGTGCCGCGGAGGATGGCCACCTCCGGGTGGTGAACGGCCGATGGGGCTGGCCAACATCACTCTCCTGGGACCAGCCGCCGCTCCTATCGCGGCAGGAAGGAGAGCCGGTCTCCGGCGGGGTCAATCGACGGCTACCGGTGCTTGCCATCCCACCCAGGTCCGCCTCTCTGGTAGACTCTCCGGTGCAGAGGGATGGAGGCCTTCCATCACTGACAACTGGGTCTCCCCGACCTTTGCTGCAAGCGAAGGCCTTCCATCCCGCCCGTCCTCGCGATGGCCCCAGTCTCCCTCCTCCTGTTGGCAGCCGCAACGCAGCCACCGCGCAGGCCAAGGAGCCCAGGCCCAACCCCTGACGATGCGCGGACCGCTTCCTCTCGTCGAGACCGCCGACTCAGCCCTCGGTTGCGCAATTGGACGCCATCCAGGTCGAGGCCGCCGGCTATGCCAACAGCTGGGCGGACCGTCCCCGTCCGACCTGGAGTTTCTGCTTCGGGTGTCCGCCCCCACAGATGACGACCGCCATTGGACCGTCACCCTGGAGTCTCGGCTGCTGGGCGAACAGCCCCAGGCCCCGGACACCTGGCGGCCCGAGTCCTCGGATTGTCCTGCGGTTGCCCGCCACATCGCCTGCGGGCCATCAGCCTGCAGCGGCTCTACCGGTCGCGCCCCCGCCTCCGCTGCCCACCCAGCTGGTTCTGGGCCTGGGATCGACCGTCCCCGGGGCTGGCGGAGCTGAGGCCTCTGGCAAGGGCTGGGGCGCGCGTGGCTCTGGCCCATGGGCCTTCGGGTCCAGCTCATCCACCCGCGTGGACGTGGGCGTCCCCGAGTCCAACACTCCGGTCTGCTTCTGGCGGGCTTCGGGATGGGGCGACCCGGCCTGAACTGGTGGGGCCGCTTCGCCCTGCACGCTGGCCCCGTCGCGCCGCGGGGCTCCCAGCCCTGATGCCCGGCCCGGTCTCGGCCCCAGCGGCCTGTCACGACCGGGCTGGCTGGTCTTCGGGGCCACCGCCGAGGCCAATGGACCTCGCACCCACCTGGGGCGGGGCTCCCACTGGGCCTGCGCTCGCCCCCTTGACCGATGACTCCGGCTGGCACAGTGCGACCGCCTGGATCTCCGGCCAGCTCTTGTGGACGCTGGGGGCGGGGATGACCAGACCCACTTTCTGGATCAGGCGAACGACCCGCGAGGGGCTGGAGTGGTCCTGCCCGAGTCGAACCCATATTGCAGGCCCTGGACCTTCAGCGAGCTCTTCGACTGGTTGCAGCGGCGGCGCAGGCGACCGTTCAGAAGATGCGAATCTGGGACCCTGGACCAGGAGGAGTATTGGGCCGGGTGGTGGAGCGCTGCCTGAAAGAGGCCAGCACAGAGAGAGCCTGGCGGGATGACCAGGGGCGCTGCACCCTACCTCCCGGATCATCCGGTGCCAGGTGGCGCTGAGTACCACCGCCTCAGAAGGACCGCATCTGGCGCAGACCACCCAGGGTTTCAGCCCGTCCCGAGGATTGCGGATCGACGCGGCCGCCGATGCGCTGCCCCACTCCATGCGCAACGACTCGGTCGAGGACCTCGCAGCGTCCCGGCAGCTTCTGTGGCGCGTGGTCGAATAAACGAGGTCTCAGCGAAGCCAACGCGCCATCCTGCTGACCCGATGGGGGCGCGCGGTCCGATGCCATGGCCTTGTCCGGGAAGTCCGCGAACACGATCCGGCAAGGAGGCCCTGGTTGAGTTCCGGCTGATGCGGGAGCAGGTGCTTCCCAAGGAGCGATGGCCGGTCCGGCTCCTTTGTGGCCGGCTGGCTCTTCTTTCAGCGGCGCGTGCGGCGCCTGCTGTCCCTGGAGGTTCCAAGCCACCGCTTCGGGTGTCTGGGGGCGCCGTGCTGACGGCGGCCTTCGATGATTGGCGCGCCCCCGACGCGCCGCTTCGGACCGCCTCCGCCCTGGCCGACGCGGCCCCCATTGGCAAACTCTCCCCGGACCCCAGGCCGGCCAGCCTTCAGCCCATGACCGCAACATTGCATCCCTTGCCAGAAAGCAAGGAAGGCAGCAGCGACTCGGCCGCCACCACAGCGCCCCCGGGCCCGACCCGCGGCGGCCGCATCGTCGCGCCAGCCTCCGCAGCCGCGATTCCCGACCTTTCGGCGGTCGCCCTCGCTTCGGCCCTTGTGCCCACGCCGCAGGCCCCATCGCAGCTGCCGGTCCCGCACAGCGCAGAGACGCCTCCGGCAGATCCCTTGACCCGCCAGATCGATGCCTTCGATGCGGCGCTCTCCACGGACGACCCGGGCCTTCGGGCCGTGGCCCTGCGGGCATTCGGGCAGACGTGGCCCGACAGCGGCCTCGCCGCAGATGCGGCGCTCGCCCAGGCCGAAGCCTGGTTGGCTGCGAGCCGCCCCGAAGAGGTCGAGTCGGCTGTCGCATCCCTCTTTCAAGTCAACCAGCCGCGTCTCTTGACCCAGAAGGCCCTGATCCTGCGTGCCCGTGCGCTGACCGAACAGGGACGCTGCGCTGACCTGCGGGCCCTCCGTCGGTCCGAATCCGAGCGCAGCCTGCGCCACACCCTAAAAGAGCAGGAGGCCACATGCCGCGCGCGCCGAAGCTTTCGCTGATCACTCTCCTCTTCGCGCTGATCGGCTGCGGAGAGAGCGAGGTGGAACTGAAGACCTCGGCAGACACGCGCCCCGCCGACACGGGGGCGGGCGACCCCTTTGCGGGTCAGGATTGCATCGACGCCTCCCTCGCCACTGGCGAATGGACCGAGGCTTTCGAAGCGATGGTCGCCTGCGACTGCAGCGACAGTCCAGCCTGCCATGGCCTCTACAACGCCCAGCTGGTCGCAGAGGATGGCCGCACCGCAACCCTGCGCTTCAAAAAGGCGGATGGCTCGCCGGCCTCGACCACCTTCTACTGGTGGCTTGTGGACTTTGGAACCCTGGAACCGACCTGTGATACCATCGGACTTCCGCAGCATATTGCAGAGGGAACATGGCAGGCCGGCGATGCCACCATCGACGTGACAGTCGAGCTGTGGACCCAGGCCGAGGTGCTGGCTGGCATCGCATCGCCCCGGCGCCTGGTGTTGATCACCGGCGGGGCCGGACACGAGGTGGAGCGCATCTGGTTCCAGCTCAGCCCCGTGGACTTCGCCTGGACCTGTGCATCGCGCTGACCTGCGCCCTCTGTGTCGGATGCTCCGATTAAAACCTTCAGGACCGGGTCCACCCACCCGGTTTGGACGGCTGGGCCGACTCGGGTGCCCCACCTTTGGGTGGCACCTGGTTGATGGCGGGGAACGCCGAACAGATCGGTGAGGTCCTGGTCTTGACTCCGCCGATGCGATCCATGGTGGGCGCGGCCTTCGCGACCCATGAGGAGTGGCCGCCTTCCGGGTGGGAGCTGTCCACGGAATTCCGAATCCGCGACGGCACCGATCGCCGCGCCGACGGCATCGCGATGGTCTGGCTCGATCTGGACCGCGCTGGCCCCCCCGAGTGGTCGGGCTGGGCAGGGGGATGCATGGGCTTGTGGAATGGCGACGCCGGCGGCATGACCGGATGGGCGATCGAACTGGACACCTTCCACAACGATGTGGAAGAGCTGCCCGGCATTGTGGACCCCGACTATCCGCATGTTTCGGTCATCCTCGACGGCGACCTGACGCAGCCGCTCGCGGTGGGCGGCGCCCCCATGCTCGACGAATCGCAGTGGCAGCGCCTGGTCGTCCAGTCTCGCACCGGGCACCTCGAGGTCCGAATCGACGGAGCGTCCGTGCTGGATCTCGAGGATTGGAACCCACCCGGCGATCGGGGCTACATCGGCTTCTCCGCCTCGACGGGACAGCTCTACAATCGCCACGAAGTCCGCACCGTGCGGATGACCGCCCTGCCATAGGGGCGGCTCAACCCAGGGTTGCGCGCACCGGGGGTGAAAGATTCTGGATCACATTTGGAGCGGCCGTCGAGGTGAGGAGGTGGGCCCCGGAGAGTCGGGTCCCATCACCCTGCCGGAGACACCATGCGCGCCCCCCCCGCCTCGCCATCCTTGCGCCTGCCCCTTGTGTCGCTGTGCATCCTGGTCGCCCTCAAGCTGAGTGTGAGCGGCTGCTTCTCGGGCAACAAGGCGGACTCTGCCGGAGAGTCCACCACCACCACAACCCAGCCAGACTACGAAGGCGACGAGAGCGGCGAATGCAGCGATGGCGCCGACAACGATCGGGACGGCGACTTTGACTGTGACGATGCCGGCTGCGTCGGCTCTCGGGAATGCGAAGGCACGAGCGATGGCGGGGATGGGGAGGGACCTGACTCGGGGGATTCCGGGACCGACGCGGAAATGGAGATTTCGACCGATGAACAGGACCGAATCGCCGACCTGATCGAAGAAGCCAATCGATGGGAATGGCCCGACTCCGGCGGCCCCGTCGAGCACCAGCTCCCCTACCCAGAGGGCGCGCATATGGGCATCACCCAGGGCACCAGCTGTCTGGGCCACTCGGGATCGCTGCAGGGCTCCATCGACTTCAACGTGGCGGGCGGCACCTACGAGTCCTCGGCGGGCCTGCACGCGGTCGCCTCGGCCGCCGGAACGGTGGTGGGCTTGGAGACCGGCGTGACGGGCCGCGTCTCTGGATCCTACGGAAACTTCGTGCTCTTGCGGCATCCCGATGGGACCTATACGATCTATGCCCACCTTGATCATGGTCGGGTCTTCGTTTCCGACGGTGAAGAGGTGTGCGCCGGCCACCCCCTGGGCGTCATCGGCAGCACCGGTGAGTCGACAGGCGACCACCTCCACTACGAACAGCGAGATGCCGCCAACGCCCGCATCCGCAGCCCCTCCTTTGCGGAGCTGGACCCGGTCCCGAGCGGCTGCGACCCCTGCACCACCACCACCCACAACGCCGAATGTTACGAGAGCCAGAACGCCTATGTGGCGTCCTGCACCTCGGGCGACTGCGATGTGTCGGGAAGCCTCACCAGCGCCAACCTCAACAACGGCACTCTGACCGTGCGGGGCAACGTCGCATCTGCCGATGGCGTCTCTCGCTGGTCGCTGGTCCTCGGCGGCACCACCATCGCCGGATCCGACTTCTCCGATGGCCGGACGACTGCTTCCATCAACGAGACCATCGACCTCTCTGCTTGGTCCTTCACGGACGGAACCCAATCCCTGGGCCTGTGGGTGCGCAACGGCGAAGGCTGCACCGGCGACGCAGCGGTGGATGTCGAGACGCTGAATTGCAGCCCCGCGGCCTTCGAGCAGTGCGATAGCGACGACGTCTACTCCTACAACGAGTGCGGCACGCTCGGCGTGCGCGCGGACAACTGCGTGGGGAGCGAGGTCTGCGTCGACACATCCAGCACCACGGCGGCCTGTCAAACCAACGCCGAGGACTGTGCCAACGGACGCGATGACGACGGCGATGGGCGGACGGACTGCGACGACAGCGACTGTGCGTCCAGCTCTTCGTGCGTCAGCTGCGGCGATGGCACCGTCAACCAGAGCAGCGAGCAGTGCGACGGTTCCGACCTCGACGGTGAGACCTGCAGCACGCTCGGCTACAGCGGCGGGACCCTGCGGTGCACCAGCAGCTGCGCCTTCAACACGTCGAGCTGCACCTCGACCGAGAACTGCACGAATGGCAGCGACGACGACGGGGACGGCGACGCCGACTGCGATGACAGCGACTGCTATGGCAGCTCCTCCTGCAACACAGCCGTAGACAGCACCGACAGCAGCGCCTGGTGTTCGGGCAGCAGCCGCGACATCTTCCGCACCTCCAGCATCTCGCTGAGCGACATCTACACCTACCCGGTCGTCACCGCGACCTTTCGCAAGTGCGACGGCACGTCGATGTCGGCCAGCAAGAGCTGCCATATCCGCACCGGCAGCTACACCGGCTCCTATAGCTCGTCGCTGGCGCGCACCAGCTTCACCTGGTCCTCTGGGAGCAGCAGCAAGACGGTGAGCTGGTACGCATGGCCCAGCGCGAGCAGCTTCAGCGCTGCGAGCAGCGGCGACTACAAGGAGTTCTTCATCGTCTGCGCCGAACCCACCGGCGACTGGAATCACTGGCGGGCAGAGAACCCAATCTACATCGAGATTCAGTGAAAGAAGCGATCGCTATCCGGCCAACGGTCGGGGGCGATTCAACCCTGGGGCACTCTCTGGCTGCCCCAACGAAGCGAATCGCCCCAGCAGGCGACCGCAGGATGCGCCTCGCACCCTCTTGAGGGTGCGGCCCATCGCAACATTCGACCTGATTCGGCCCAATGACCAGTGCGCCCGATGCCGCATACCCAGCTTCATGGGTGCGATCTCGCGTGCCAACCCTGTGGAGTCTACATGTTCGTGCTCAACCTCTGCTCCGTCTTCTTCGGCTCGGCGATGGCCGCTCCCCTCAGCCCGGCCGTCAAGGTGCAGCGCGTGGTGCCCCCTTCGACCGTCTTCGAGGGCGTGAGCCGCATCGAGGTGGACCGTTTTGACGGCTGGAATGGCGAGGCTGTGGCTTCGGACCTGCGCCAGGCGCTTCAGGACCCGGAGCGTTCTGGTGGTCGGGACGCTGGCGGCGGCCTCCTGGGCGATCTGGTCGAGCTGGGCGTGGACGCCCTGGGCGCCGAGGTCGAGAACGCCGTGGGCGGGATTGGCGGCAAGCTGCTGGGCGGCCTGGTGGGCGGCGGGATCAACGCGGTCGCGGGCTCGGTTGGCGCAGAGGTCATCCGGGTTGACGACGGCCTCAAGGCGGATGTCTACCAGCTGGTGACCAGCGAGGCGGACGCCAAGGTGTCGGGCACCATCACGGTCTCGGACAAAGTGGACAGCTTCAAGGCCAAGCAAGCCAAGCGCGACGGGAATGGCAAGGTCGTCAAGGACTCCAAGGGCAAGACCGTCTATGTCGAGGTGCCCTGCAAGAAGCGCACGGTCACCACCGACATTCGCTGGCGCATCGTGGACGGCAGCGGCAACCAGCTGGGCGAGCGGTCCTTCCCCCGTCGCGTCAGCGACACCGCTTGCGGTTCGAGCATCGGCAGCCTGGCCTCCAAGGACGAGCTGGCCGGCAAGACCCTGACCGGCATCGGGGCCCGCATCGCAAACGAATTCGCCCCCTACTGGGCCACCGAACGCATTGACTTCAAGCGCAGCAAGGAGCTCAAAGAGGTGATGGAGCTGCACCGCAAGGACCAGCCGCAGCTCGCCCTCTGCGCGGCCCGCGAGGTCGCCGCCCAGGACGCCTACAATGTCGAGGCCATGCTCGCGGTGGGGGCCTTTCACGAGGGCCTCGGCTACGTCTCTGCGGCGACGGAGCACTACCAGAAGGCGGCCTCGGTCAACAACGACAAGACCGCTCTGGAGCGCCTTCAGGGTGCCCAGCAGCGGCAGCGCGAGATCGAGGCGCTGCGCACCGCCTACAACCTGGAATACACGGTCGGCGACCCCGACTACTCGATGTGCCCCGAGATCCCCGAGGGCCAGGCCATGATCACCCGCAAGCCGGTGCAGCTCTGGTCCGACCGCGACCCCTCCGCAGCCTCCAAGGTCGCCGACCTGCCCAAGGGCGTCAAAGTCTATATGGTGGAGGAGGGGCCCGACATGATGCGCGTCGTGACGCTGAGCGGCGACGAGGGCTGGGTGGAGGCCAAGAGCGTCAAGTAGGGGCTGGGACGGCGACGACGGGGGCGAGCGGGGTGTATTGCCCTGCCCCCCGTCGCAACCAGAACAGAATAGGCCGGCCTGCCCCCCAGCCGCGAGCCCCGCATGCGCCCACCTGTCGCCCCCGGCGCACCGGCCGGCTCGGAACAGCGCGGGCTACCAGCGGTAGCCCACCCGCAGCCGTCCCGTCAGCAGGCTGCTGGGCCGGTTGTTCACCACCCCCGTGTCGATGTGGGTGCGTTGGAAGTTGTAGGGCGCCGCATAGACTTCGCCGGCCAGCGACAAGTGTTTCACCACCTTGACGTCCACACCCAATGAGCTGGTGAGGCCCGAGTAGGGGGTGGTGTTGTTTCCAACGAAGTTGTCGTCACCGATGAAGAAGAAGGTGCTGACGTCGGTGAAGCCCAGGGCGGCGTAGGGGGTCCAACCTTCGCCCAGGGTGAGGCCGGCCATCAAATCGACGCCGAAGGTGGAGCCCACGTAGAAGTCATCGTAAGCGGGGTCGCCAGCGTTGAAAGGGGTGGCGATCTCGGCGGTGGTCTTCAGCAGGGTGGCGTGGAAGCGTCCGCCAAAGCTCCAGGCGCCTTCGGTGGGCAGGCCCAGGCCCACCTCACCCGAAACGATGACGTTGCGGGTGCCAAAGACGGTGACCGGCGGCACATAGGCCAGGCCCGCATAGGGCACCAGGGGGCCCAGCTTGGGGAAGGAGAAGAGCAGGCGGGGGCGGGGGAGGACCGGCGCCTTGTTGGTGTCCTCGGTCTTGGTGTAGGCCAGCACCAGACGCCGCTCGCAGCTGAGGGGCGGGATGACCGAGGCCTCCAAGGAGACCGACCCGTGGCCGGGCTCGTGGGGCACGGGGCCATGCAGCGGCGACAGGGTGGTGGAGAGCGAGAAGAAGTTGAGCAGGTAGTCCTGTTGATCGGCCTCGGCATAGTCGTCGGGCGGGCCCTGTTGGGCCACGTCCTGGCATTCGGGGGCGATCTCGGCGTGGGCGACGCCCAGGGTCAGCAGCAGCGGGGTGAGGAGCATGGGTCCGTCCTTCAGCGAGCGGCGCAGTCGCCAGCGGCGTCCTGGTCGATCCAGTTTGCGATGATGTCGATGTTGGCCTGGTCCATCTTGGCGCCCGGGGGCATGACGCCACCGAATGCGCCGCTGTCTTCCACCTTGTGCCACAGAACGCTCGCGCCGGAGTCCCCCGCGACGATCAGGTAGGCGGGGTCACCATTGCTGTCGGTGGCATAGGCGCTCGCGGGCGCGTCCACCATGTCGCAGGGATCGCCTTCGAGGCTGAGGTTGCCAAAGCTGGACGCCCCGGCGTCGCTGTGGCAGCTGACGCAGCTGCCGTCGAAGACGCTGACCACGGCGTCATAGCCCTCGCCTTCGACCACCTCGGTCGATCCGTAGAGCGTGTCGTCACAACCGGCGAGGGCCAGCAAGGCCAGCGGGGCCATCCAAGGGGTGCGCATCGATCTGCCTCCAGGCGGTCGGCGCACCGTAGCAGATTGGCGCCTGCGAGGGGAGCAGCGCTGCGATCGCCCCCAAATACCCCCGATCATGCCCTCGCGATCATGCCCTCGCGATCTACACTGCCCGTATGCGCGCCCTTGCACTCCTGTTGATCCTTGGATGTACGGCCTCCAACCCGCCGACCGGCGCCGACGACACCGCCGACCACATCGCCGACGACACCGCGGGGGTGGGCCCGGCTGTCGACAGCGGACAGCCGCCCGCGGCCCGCTGTCCCGACGATATGGTCGGCGTGCCCGACCTCGACCCGCTCTTCTGCATCGACCGCTACGAGGGCATCGACGCGGGAGACGGCGCGGCGTCGGTCGCAGGAGAGCTGCCCCGGGTGGGCTTGCCCTTCGATGAAGCCCGTGCGCGTTGCGCCGCGACGCCGGTGGTGGACGCCGGGGGCGCGTCGCATGGGCAGAAGCGCCTCGCGACCCTGGCCGAGTGGCGCGACGCGGCGGATGGCCTGCCGGGTCCAGGCGGCGCGGCCTATCCCACCGGCGATGCCTGGCCGGGTGATGCCTGTGCCGTCGCCGACGAGGATGGGCGCCCAATCTACGATGGGTTGCTTCCCACCGGAAGCCTCGCCGACTGTGTGGGCCCATTCGGCACTTATGACCAGCTTGGCAACGCATGGGAGTGGGCCGACCCGGGCTTGTCCCTCGATCTTGCAGGCTTCATGGACGCGCGGGCTGCGGAGGGGCTGTTGCTCGAGGCCGACAGCGGGGGACTGATCAATGTTCTCGCCGGAAGCCCGGCGGCATTGGAATTGGAGATTGCCGGCCTCCGCGGGGGTGTCGTCTTGCACGAGGGGGCGCTGGCGGCAGGGTCCGTGCACTTTCAGGCCGAGGAGCCCTTCGCCTACCGCGGCTTTCTGATTGTCCGGGCTGCAGAGTCGGAGATTTCAGCCGATTGGATGCTGCCCGTGGAGGTCTTTCGCATCGATGGGGTTGAAGATGCCGAGATCGCGCCCCTGGTGATGCTGCACGAGGAGGACGGCGCGCCAGTCACCGCCAAGGTGGGCTGCGCCTGGTACGCCGGCACAGCCAGCGGGTGCAGCAACACGGACCGCTTCCTTGGCCATCCCCACGACTTCGGGGGCACCATCGCCATGCGCTGCGCGGCTGATCCCTTCTGAACTTCTCGGCAGCAACGGCTGAATCGGCGGGGCCTCTGGCGGCGGCGTTGACGGCCTGCCGGCGGTGAAATAGGGCTGGGCGACCGGGGAGTGGCTCAGTCTGGTAGAGCATCTGCTTTGGGAGCAGAGGGTCGCAGGTTCGAATCCTGTCTCCCCGACCCTTTGAACCTGGGTTTTCGCCGGGGGACTTTCGGGTGGTGCCTCGATCTGGTGCCCTGCCGGGGCACCAACGGGGGCACCAGGGCTGGAATGGTCATCGTCGGCGTCGCCAGCCGGTGAGGCCTCCTCCGCGTCGGCCTTGGAGGGAGCGGGCAGCATGGCGCCCACAGCGACCGCTGCGGAGGCCACCCGCGCGGTGGTTGCGGTCATATAGCGCTGGGTGGTTCGCAGGTCGGTGTGTCCCAGTGCGGCCTGGGCCGCGGCGGCGTCGCCGGTGCCCTGGGCGGCCCAGGTGGCGTGGCAATGCCGCAGGTCGCGCAGGGTGATGCGCTTGGGGTATCCGATGGCCTTGGCGGCAGAACGGAAGGCCCGCTTGTGGTCGCCGGCCAGCAGCAGCATGTCGTCGGGCTGGCCCTCCGCGAGCTGTGCGAGCAGGATGAGGCTCTCCGGGGTCAGGCCGACCACCCGCTCGCGGCGCGTCTTTGCAGCCGCCGCGGGCACGCGCAGCATTGCCGGCACGCCTGCACCTTTGGGGGCGGCTTCCACCCAGGCCCAAGTCAGGCGGCGGCACTTCTCGGCGCGAAGCCCCGTCCGCAGGGCCAGCTCTGCCTGGGCACGGGCGCCGGCGCGGTCGGCCTTGGGCTCGGCGTCCAGTGCTGCCAGCCACTTCATCAGGACGTCCGCCGGGTGCAGCTTGCCGCTCAGCCTGGCCCCCCCTCCCGGGCCCACATCGCCGTGTGACGGTGTCCCAGGAGGCAGACTTCAATGGGCAAACACACGCCGGCGGTCCAGCAGGGCCCCCGTCGCGCAGTGGCGCGGTGGCTGACCAGTCGATGTCGGCCTTCGCCCGACAACACGGCGTGGCCCAGGCGACCTTCGCCGCTTGGGTTGCGCGGCACCGTCCGGCGCTCCCCGGCCGCGACCGAGGCGCCCCGGTTCGTGCAGGTGGCCGCGCCGCCCGCGCCGGCCACGCCTGCGTTCTCCGTGCGCGTTGGCGGGCACGTGCTCTGCACTTCGACACCCCGTCGCCCGCCGCCTGGTTCCTCCGCGGCGGTGGTCCAGGCGCGCTCGCGCCATGCTGACACCCAGCCCGGACCCAGCAGATCTACCTGGCCACCGAGGCCGTCGACATGCGCGGTGGTTTTGACCGCCTCGCTTGCCGGGTGTCCAGGCCGGACTCGACCTGTACGCCGGCCACCTCTTTGTTTTCCTGTCCCGTCGGCGAACGCACATCAGGATTCTGACCCACGACGGCATTGGCCTCGTGGTGCCCTACAAGCAGACCTGTCCTGATCCCCACCGATGCAGGGCTTTGGGTGATCTGCCCGCCCTATCGCGCTGGCCCCGTCAAGATGCGATTGCCCTGACTGGGTGCTTCAGCGCCGGGCAAACTGGATCAGCCAGCTTCAGTCGGCGGGGAGCGGGCAGCCATCGTCTCGTCCTGGGCCGCCAGCTCCCGCAGCTTGTCCTTCTTGCTCTTGCGGGCTCCCTTCTTGGGCGCCGGCCCCTTTGACGACCGGAGGGCCTCTCCCGACAGCTCGAATCCCAGCAGCTGCTCTCGCGGGAGTTGGATCTGGCTGTGCTTCTCAATCACGCGAAAGTGGGCCGCCGACTTGTGATCGATGAAGGTCACCGCCACGCCCGTCGCGCCTGCACGCCCCGTGCGCCCGATGCGATGCAGATAGTCGCTGGGAGACCGCGGCAGGTCGAAATTCACCACTGCGCTTAGCTTGGGTACATCGATTCCACGCGCCGCCAGATCGGTGGCGACCAGGATCCGAAGCTTGCCATTCTTGAACCGAGCCAGCACGGTTGCACGGTCCTCCTGATCCAGTCCGCCATGCAGCGACGCGGCCCAGATGCCCGCCTTGCGCAGCTTGGCAGCGAGCAGGTCGCTGGCGCGTTGGGTCGCCACGAAGACCAGGGCGCGCTGCCAGCTCTCGGCCTCCACCAGATGCTGCAGCAACATGCGACGGCTATCCGCGTCCACCTCGATGACACGCTGTTGGATGCCGACCGGGCCCACCGGGGCGTCATCCACGCGAAGCGTCACGGGGTCGCGCAGGATGGGTGCAGAGAGGTCGAGCAGCGCCTGCGGCAACGTGGCCGAGAAGACCAGGGTCTGGCGCCGCGCGGGGATCAAGGGCAAGAGCGCCGCCAGCGCGTCACTGAAGCCCAGGTCGAGCAGCTTGTCGGCCTCGTCGAGGACCAGCACCTCCATCCTGGACAGGTCGAGCACAGACTGGCCGATGAGGTCCAAGAGCCGGCCCGGCGTCGCCACGACGACATCCACGCCCTTCGCCAGCGCCGCGATCTGCTGCTCGGTGGGCTCGCCCCCGATGACCCCCAGGATCTTGATGCTCCGCGGGGCCCGCCGCGCGAGGCTGCGGTAGACCCCCGCGACCTGAAGCGCCAGCTCGCGGGTGGGTGCAAGGGTCAGCACCCGAATGGGCGCAGGGTCCATCGGCGGCCCAGCGCAGATCCTCTGCAGGATGGGCAGGACGAAGGCCGCCGTCTTACCCGACCCCGTCTGCGCTTCGGCCGCGACATCCTGGCCGGCCAGGATGACCGGGATGGCCAGGGTTTGGATCGGCGTGGGGCTGTCGAAGCCGAGATCACGGATCGACTGCAGCAGGTGGTCGGCGAGGTCGAGGGAGGGAAAGGTGTTCACCCGACCCTATGGCCGGGATGGCGCCTTGCCGCAACTCCTGGGGCCCGGATCCACGAGCGCGCGCGCGCAGACCCTCTCCCGCCGTCCCTGGCTCCTGCCGTCGCTTCGCCAGCGCATGGCTTGCATTCTCAGGGGCTCGCGAGCTTCCTGAGCGGCGGCGGCAAGGGCGCCAGCACCGCTATCTCGGCGACCCGTAGCTCCGCGGCATGCAGCAGATAGCCCCCGTCACCCGGCACGGCCCTGCCATCGGGATCGGGCAGCCCGCCGGAACGGTAGATGGGGTCGCCGACCAGCGGATGACCGGCGGCCGCGAGGTGGATTCGGATCTGGTGGGGGCGCCCTGTCGCGATCACCACATCCGCCAGGAAGCGGTTCGGAGCCCGCTCCACCACGAATACCGTCGACAGCGCGGCGCGACCCGCCGCAGACGCTGCATGCAGCGTGCCCAGCGGCCCATAGGGCACCGACCCGATGGGCTCATCCACGTCGAATCGGTCCAGCTGCGGCCAACCGGAGGCCAGGGTGCGGTAGCGCTTGAAGACCGCACGCTGCACAAAGAGCGCGGTGAGACGCGCCGCGGTGCCGCGGTCGAGGGCGCACAAGACCACCCCCGAGGTGAAGCGCCCCAAGCGGTGCAGCGGCGCCGCCGTGGGGTGTTGCAGCCGAAGCTGGTGCAGCAGGGTGTGTTGCAGGAAGCCGCCGCCGGGCAAGGTCGGCAGCCCGCTGGGCTTGTTCACGGCCACCCAGCCGGGCCCTGTCGCGAGCAGCCCAAGCTTCAGCGGTGCCTCCGGCTCCTCCCAGGGCTCCCGGGAGTAGATCAGCCGCTGGCCCTTGCTCAGCAGCTCGTCCCCCCGGGCCGTCGGGCCATCCAGGGTGACCCTGCCGGCATCCAGGTGCTCGACCCAGCGCCCCCGGGTGGAGTGGGGATAGCGGTCGGCGAGGTAGTTCAACAGGCGCTGTCCCGCCCCGCGGCGGTCAATACGCTCCCGGTATTGAAATCCCGCGTTCATACCTCTCCATTCGATTCACGGCTCAATGACGTCCGGCCACCGCAGCAGCAGCGATCCTGCAGAGAGGTGGCACGCCCGATCGGGCCAAGCCCAGGCCACGTCACCTCCGCACCCCTATGCTCCCGCCTTGATCCAGACCATGAAAGCGATGGGCGCCTCCCCGATAGGGGGCGAGCCTCACGCTGTCCCGAAGCCGGCACCGGTCAAATCGGGGACCATCAGCGGACACTTGACCGGCGACCTGACCCTCCAGAGGCGCCGGAGGCGCCCGCCGCTCATCAAGCGGCGCAGGAGGGGGAGGCCGCATGTTGCGGCCGATATGGGGGAGGACAGCGTCCTCCTCCATCAGAAAAGAAGCGCCGGAGACCGAACGGACAGAATGTCCGGGCGGTTGA
>JAGYJW010000048.1 GCA_018401435.1 Deltaproteobacteria bacterium
CCCGGTACCAGCGGGTGAGGCGCTGCAAGGGGGCCACCAGCAGCATCGCGACCCCAGCCGGGCCCAGCCAGGATCGGCCGCCCAGGTCCACCGCGTCCCCCATCCAGTAGAGCCGCGGGCCCAGGCTGAGGGCCGAGAAGGCCGCCGCCCCCAGCAGCCAGGGCCAGCGCCGCCGGTCCAACAGCACCGCGGCGAGGGCCCAGGCCAGCACCCACAGGCCCAGGTAGGCAGTGTGGCTGACGGGGGCCTCTCCGCCGGTAAAGGGGCCCGGCAGCCAGGGATCGCTGAGATCCGCGCCATGCTGGAGGCCGCCCCGGAAGATGTCGGGCTGGTCTCTGGCGGGCGGCAGGCCGGCGCGGGCCAGGGACCCGGGGAGGTGGTCCTGGCGGTGGGTCTCGATGGCCCACAGCAGCGGGCTGACCAGCAGGGCGGCGAAGGCGCCGACGGCGAGCAGGCGCAAGGGGGTGCAGGCGCCTGCTCGCCGGGCCGCCGCCAGCGCCGCAACCCCGACTGCCCCATCGAGAATGAGCGCCCAGACCCCATTGTAGGGCCCAGCATAAAAGGCCATTGCCAGGGCCAGCGCGGCGAGCAGGCCGTCGCGGGGGCGGCCGCTGTCGCGGTAACGCAGGAGCAAGGCCAGCTGAATGCCCACCCAGCCCACGCCGAAGCCCTCGCTCATGCCGTCTGCGGCGTTGCCCAGCAGCGTGGGCGAGGCCATGGCCACCGCCGCCCCCAGGGCCGGGCTGCCCCCCAGCCGTTGCGCGAGCAGGGCGCCAGCGACCCCCATCAGCAGCAAGCCCGCCCAGAAGGTGAAGTTGTAGGCGGCGGCCGGCCCCAAGGGCAGCCCAAGGGCGAACCAGGGCAGGTTGGCCGGGTCCACCAGCACCAGCTCGACCCCATCGGGAAAGGTGAGCAGCGGCGTGCGAATCACCAGGGGGCTGCGGGTGTGCAAGGCGGCCCAGAGGCCCCAGCTGTGGGTGGCGGCCTCCTGGTCGGGGGCGGCCAGCAGGTGGGTGGTCAGCACCCGGGGCAGGGGCCAGGCCAGGAGCAGGGGCAGCAGGGTCAGGACGGCCACGAGGGCCGCCTTGCCGCGGTTCTCGGGGCTCATGGGGGCCCGCCCAGCAAGGCGGCGAGGGCAGGGGGCAGGCGGGGGGCCTCGCCTGTCAACAAGGGGGCGATCGGCCGGCTGCTGGCGGTGTGAATGAAGATCTGGGGCCCATCCTGGCGGTGGTGCAAGGCTGCGGCCAGGGCGCGGGCCGAATAGGTCTGCTCGATGCCGGCCAGGCCCACCGATCCGCCGAAGTCGAGCGCGGCCAGCGTGGGGGCGTCCAGGCTGCCATAGCCCGCCCCGGACCAGCGACGGTCCACCACCAGGCCCTCCAGATCGGGCTCCAGATGGGATGTCTGGGGCAAGAGGGCCAGGGCCTGGCGGGCCAGCCCCCGCAAGCGGCCCCGCCGGGCGAAGGGCCCAGGGCTCACCTGGATGGCCCACACCGGGAAGCGTTGACCCGCCAGCCGCAAGCCCAGCCAGACCCCCACCGCGCTGCCGCCGCTGCCCAGGGGCAACAGCAAGCGGACCGGCATGGGAATGAGCCCCTGCTGTATGTCTTCGGCGATTTCGAGGCCCAGGTCGATGCTGCCCAGCAGGCCCTGCGGGCTGGATCCACCGATGGGCACCGACGCGCAGCCCGCACCCAGGCGGCGCCCCAGCGCGAGCAGCGCCCCGGGCAGATCCGCGGGGCGGGCCACCGGGATGAGGCTGGCGCATCGGGCGGCCGACAACCGCAGCATCTCTCGGGCGTGGGCGCTGTCGGGCTGGGGGACGAGCACCGCGTGCACCGCGATGCCCAGATCCGCTGCATAGAGGGCGGTGGCGGCGACATGGTGGGAGCCCGCCGCCCCGCCGGTGAGCAGCTGGTCCTGACCGAGGGACCGGGCGCGGGCCAGGATGAACTCGAGCTTGCGCACCTTGTTGCCGCCATAGCGCCGCCCCGACTGGTCCTCACGCTTGACGAAGAGGGCGCCGGACTCCGGCCCGGGCAGCTGCGTCCAGGGCACGGGCCACTGGCCCAGGGCCAGCCGGGGCGGGAGCGGCCCGCCGACATGCCGCTCCAGCGCGCCCAAGGGCTCAGCCCAGCCCGCGGTGGGGCGCCAGGACCAGGATGGCCACCACGGTGGCCCCATAGAGCAGGCCCGTCAACAGCATGGGCCAGTCCTTGAACAGGGTCTCTTCGGGCGCCCCGCCTTCGTTCTTGGCCGTCACCAGGTAGATGTACCGGAAGAGGCCATAGAGCACATAGGGCAGGGTGAGCAGCAGCCAGGGCGTGGGAGAGCCCAGCACCGTGTACAAGGCGTAGCTGATGATGGTGCCCGAGGTGGTGATGGCCTGGAATTCCGAGACCATCTCCTCGCTATATTCGGCCAGGATCGCCCGGGTCTGCGTTGCCGAGGCCCGCATCAACGCCAGCTCGCCCCGGCGCTTGTTGAAGCCCAGGAAGAGGCTCACGAAGGCGGTGCAGAGCAGCAGCCAGGGGCTGATGTTCACGTCGATGGCCACCGCGCCGCCGGCCGCCCGCCAGAGGAAGCCCGCCGAGATGAACATGATGTCGAGGATGACGACATTCTTGAAGAAGAGCGAGTAGCTGATGGTGGTGGTGAAATAGAGCCCGACCACCAGCAGCAGCCAGGGCGACACCGACCAGGCGATGCCCGCGCCGATGGCCAGCGCCACCACCAGCTCGACATAGGCCAGCGGCAGCGGCAGGCGGCCCGAGGCGATGGGGCGCTTGCGCTTCTTGGGGTGGTGCCGGTCGGCCTCGGCGTCGCGGGCGTCATTGAGGATGTAGCCGGCGCTGGACACCAGGCTGAAGGCCGCGACCGCGAGCAGGGTCTTCACCCAGGCTTCGACCTGGGTGAAGTTCATGCTGAAGATGAGCGCTGCCAGCACAAAGACGTTCTTGGCCCACTGCTTGGGGCGCAGGGCCTGGAGCGCGGCCTTCAGCAGGTCGAAGGGCCCGCGAGGGCCCAGGGGCGGGGCCGGGACCCCTGCTTCGGTCGTCATCGGTCTCCTTCCTGGGCGTCGGCAGCCGGCGCGCCGGCCCGAAGGTCTACCGCGCGAATCGCGCCCTCGGCCACGTCGATGCGCACGGTCGGGCCATCGGGGTGGGTCGCGCTCATGTCGATGCGGGCATCCCGCGACAGGGGCAGCCGCAGGGGAGAGCTGCCGGCCACCTGCTTGTCGTTGACGGTCACCCGCACATCGGCGGGCCAGCTCAGCTCGACCTCGGTGGGCGCCGACACCGGACGGGGACTGAGGTCTGCCCGCAGCTCGGCAGCCCGCAATCCAAGGAAGTAGCCCACCAGCAGCACCATCACGGTCACGACCGCGCCCGAGACCAGCCAGGCCAGCTGCGCCACCCGCCGGCCGGGGGCCGGGCGGCGGCCTCGGGGTGGGCAGGGGCGCCCGGCGGCCAGGGCGCCCTTCGGCGCGGCCGGCGGCGGCAGCGGGGCCTGGGGCGGGGCCGGGCGCTGGAGCGGGCGCGCTCTTGCGCCGCCGGTTCAGCTCTTCGGGGCGCGGCGGGCGTCGCCGACCCACATGGACCTCGGGCGGCGCCTCGGGATCGGGCAGCTCCAGGTCCTCGTCGTCGGTGGCGGCGGCGCGGGCCCCGGCCTTGGCCTCGTCGTGAATGCGCGTGGGGCCATCGCCCCAGGCGCTGGGATCGTCCGTCAGCGGATTGCGCCGGATCACCGTGCTCTCTTCGCCGCCCCCTTCGCCGGGCCGCCGGCGCCGGGGGCAGTTCGGGCAGGCTGTCGAGCATCTCGCTGGCGCGGCGGGCCAGGCTGTCGGGGCGCGCATCGGCCGCTTGCGGCGGCGGCGGGGGCGCGGCGGGCGGGGGCGCTTGCCGCCGTCGATGGTGAAGCGCGGACCGGGCTCCTTGGGGGCGGTCCCCGGTGGCCGGGTCTTCCGCCGACTCTCGCGGGGCCACCACCGGCGGGCCCGGGCTGGCCTCATCGGGGGAGGCGCTGTCCTCCAGCTTCTTGAGAAAGGCCGCCAGTCGGGCATTGGACACCACAAAGCCCGCCCCGTGGATGAAGGCGTCCAGGGCCTCCTTCATGGCGGTGGCAGAGGGGTAGCGGCGGCTGGGGTCGGCCTGCAGGGCGCGTTGCACCACCTGCTCGACCTGGACGGGGATGTCGGGGTTGAGGCTGGAGGGCGGGTCGGTGTCGGCCAGGCGGATGGCTTCGAGGGTGGCAGCCTCGCTGCGTCGGCGGAAGGGGTGCTGCCCGGTGAGCATCTCGTAGAGGGCGACTCCGCAGGCGAAGAGGTCGCTGCGCTGGTCGGCCGGGCGGCCGTCGGCCTGCTCGGGCGAAAGGTAGTCAAAGCGCCCCTTGACCACCCCCGCCACCGTCTCCAGGCCCCGAATGCTGCTGCGGGCGATGCCGAAGTCGGTGAGCTTGACCTCGCCCTGCTTGCTGATCAGCACGTTGCTGGGCGTGATGTCGCGGTGAACAAGGTTCAGGTGGGTCTCGCGCCCGCCCTGGCTGACCACCCGGTTGTGCGCATATTCCAGGGCCTTGAGCATCTCGATGGCGATGAAGACGGCCTCGGGCAGCGGCAAGGTGATGCCTTTGTCCCGGCAATGCTGCAAGACCCGGGCCAGATCCGGCCCGTCCACGAATTCCATCACCAGGTAGAGCTGCCCGTCCTGTTCGCCCATCTCGTTGATGACGACGATGTTGGCGTGGTTGAGCAGCCCGCCGATCTTGGCCTCTTCGACCAGCAGATCGGTGTAGTCGCCGTGCCCGCTGAGGTGCGGGCGCACCCGCTTGATGGCCCAGCTGCGCTGAAAGCCGCCGATACCGTCCAGGCGCGCCCGGAAGATGTCCGCCATGCCGCCTTCGGCGATGCGCTCGACGACGCGGTACCGACCGAAGGACTTGGGGAGGACCTCTGCCACGGGGCGCGCTCCGATCGAAGAAAGGCAGGGCCTAACCGGCGGCAGCCCGAGGCTCACCCCTGCGGGACAACACGGGGGTGCCGGCTACCAGCCCTCCTCGCGGGCGAGGGCGGTGTAGAAGGCGTGGTCCACGTCTCGGGCCCGGGCGCGAAGCTGCCGCACCAGGGGGCCCACATGCTCGCCCCGCAGGCGCCGCCGGATGGCGTCCAGGTGCAGGGCGCCCAGGTAAAGGTGCACCCAGCGGCTCTTCCGGGTGTCTTGTAGCAGGGGCGCATAGTCGGCATCCGAGACCGCCCGGGCGGCCCCTGCGACCAGGCGGGCGAACTGGGCGACCTCGGTGCTCTCCCCGTCCCGGGCCCGCCGGTGGAGATCCTCCGCCAGGGTCCAGGCCTGCTCGTAGCGCCCGCTGATCAGCAGCAGGCGGGCGCGCTCGGCCTCCACCACGAAGCCGGCATGCCCGGTTCGGGGCTCTTCGGTGGCCCGCAGGGCGCCGTCCAGATCTCCGCGGTACCACAGCCAGCGCGCGAGCACCGCCGGCCAGTGGTCCAACTCGCTGTGGGCCCCGTCGGCGCCATAGCCCTGCAGGGCGCGGCGAGCCTCGCTGTGATCGAAGCGCTGGAGCGCAGCTTCGAGGACCAAGGTCCAGGTTTCGGCCAACAGGCGGCCCAGGCCCAGCGCCTGGGCGGCGGTGGCGGCCTCGTCCAGCAGCGGGCGGCCGGCCCCCAGGTCTCCCAGCTCGACGGCCAGGCGGGCCTGCAGGTTCAGGCAGACGGCTGCAATCACCGGGTCGCGGTGGCGGGGCTGCACGGCGCGGCAGCGGGCGGCGGCCTCTGCGGCCCGGCCCCGGTTGCCCATGTGGAAGTGGGCGATGGCGAGGTTGGCCAGCATGGCGCCTTCGCCACGGGGCAGCCGGCCTCTTGCAGCGGCGGGCCATCGCGTCACAAACCCGCGCGGCCTCGGCCAGCTGGCCGGTGTAGATCAAGCCAGCCGACAGGGTGGTGGCGACGTTGACCTCTGCCTGGGTGAGGGGCACATCGGCCTCGGCCAGGCCCACATCCGGCGGCTCGGCGCTGGTCGCCTCGCTGGCCCGGGCCGAAGCCTCGCGGGCCATGCGCAGGGCCTCGCGACAGTCCTCGACCGCGCCGGGCGGGTCGCCGCTGGCCAGCCGGGCCAGGGCCACCTCGCGCAGCATCGCGGCGGCGAGGGCGGGCTGGGTGGGGGCCAGGGCGTTGGCCCAGCGGCGGCCCTGGGCGATGGCCTGTCCGCGGTCGGCGCCCCGGGCGTCGTGCATCAGCAGCAGATAGCCCGCCATGCCCCGCTCTTCGGCGTTGTTGGCCTGGCGCCCCAGCGCCTTGATGGCCTCGCGTTGCACCCGCCCCGGCCGCAGCTCGGCGTCGGCATAGAGCCGGGCGAACTGGCTGAAGAAGTCGGTGCCGGGCCCAAAGTGCAGGCTCTGCAGGTGGTTCCAACGATCGACCTCGCCGGGGTTGCCGCGGTCCAGCTGCAGGCGCATCGCGGCGGACAGGGCGGCCGGCGTGGGGCGGCCGGCGCGGATCAGGTGGCTGGCCACCCGCAGCGCCCGCCCGGCTCGTGGCTGGCCGCTGCCACGCCTCCGCGGCGGCGGCGTGGGCCAGCTCTGGGCGCAGCAAGGCCGCGCGGGCGATGCGCCGGCTGCCCCGATCGGCGAAGGCGAGGCGCTGTTCGGGCAGCACATCGTCGGTGTCGTCCAGGCGGCGCCCGCGGTCGAAGAGCCCGCTGGTCTCGGTCACCTCGTCGTCGCCATCCGCGCTGGCGCCGGGGCTGCGGGTGGGCAGGCCCGGACCCTGGCGGGCGACCAGGTGACCGGCCAACAGCAGGCGGTCCACATCCGGGGCCAGGGCCCGTGCGACGGCGTAGGGGAAGGGCTCATCGAGGATGGAGAGTTGGATGAGGCCCTGGCTGGGAATGCTCACGGGGCCCACATCTCCGCGCCACCGCGCCAGGGCGCGCCAGGCCCGGGCGCAGCTGTCGAGGGGGCTGCCCAGGGCCTCGGGCTCGGGCCAGAGACCCGGCGGCAGGATGTCGGGCAGCACCGCGCGCTCACTGGCCGCGCTCCAGTCGGGCGGGCTGATCTGGGGCAGGCCGGCCACGGGCCCCCGGGCGGTGGCCCACAGCAGGATGGACTCGGGCAGCTCTCGGGCCAGGGCCCGCAAGATGGGCGCGCTGCCGGCGTCCGCGTCGTCGATCTCCCAGAGGACCACGGCGATGGGGGCCGCCCGCTGCAGCACCGCAAGCAAGGCCCGCGCCGCCACCTCGGGGTCGGGCAGGGCCTGGGCAACGGTAGCCACCTTGACCGGCAGCTCGGGCCAGATGGCCTTGAGCAGGCCGGCTTCGGGGCCTGCGAGACCCGCGCGAGTCTCGGCGTCCTGTTCGGCGAAGAGCTCCGCCAGCAGGTCGCGCAAGGCGCCATAGGGGCGGTCGGCCTCGCAGCGCCCGGCGATGGAGCGGTAGCCCTTGCGGTACCAGCCCCACCGGGCCTCCTGGATCAGCCGGCGGCGGCCGCTGCCCATTCGGCCCACCACTGCGGCGCTCTTGGACAGAAGGGGCGCGGGGTCGCCGGCATAGGCGGCGGGGGAGGGCCAGGGCACCGGCGCGAGGCTGTCGCCCACCGCGATGGCCGCCAGGATGGCCTCCGCCTCTTCTGCCGACAGCCGAGAGGCCGGGTCCAAGGCCAGTAGCCGGTCGATCAACCAGCAGAAGGCCAGGGGCATGTCGGGCCCCAGGGTGGCCAGGGTGGGTCGCGGCCGCCCGGGCTTCCAGCGCCCGGGATGACCGCCCACCAGGGCCTGGTGCAGGGTGACCCCCAAGGCATAGGCGTCTACCCGGTGGTCGTGGGGCAGGCCCACCCGCTGTTCCGGGGCCATATAGGCGACGGTGCCCGCCCGGGTGTCGCTGCTGTCCTGGCCGGCGCCAAAGCGGGCCGTGCCAAAGTCCAGCACCGTCGCCCGGCCGTGCTCGTCCACCATGATGTTGGCGGGCTTGATGTCGCGGTGGGCCAGCCGCAGGCGGTGCACCGAGGCCAGGGCCCGCGCGACCTGGGCGCCGGCATTGGCCGCCCGGCTCACCCGATCGGAGAGATCGACGCCCTGCTGCACATAGGCGTCAAAGGCCTGACCCCGGGCCACGTCCATGGTGAAGAAGACATAGCCCTGGTCGGCGCCGGCATCGAGCACGCGCACCACGCCGGGAAGACGCAGGGTGCGCAGCTTCTCGAACTCCTGGCGGAAGCTCTGTTCCTCGTCGTCGCCGCGGCGGGGGCAGGCCTTGAGCGCGACCTCGCGGCCCTTGGTGTCCTTGGCCAGCCAGACCTGCCCGCTCGCCCCAAAGCCGAGCAGGTGCTCCAGGCGATAGGAGCGCAGGGTGAGGCCGGGCTGCAGCGGGCGCATCGGACTCCAAGCGGCGTGCCGACCCCGCTATCCCGTCCGGCGCCCCTCGGGTCAGGCCTGCTGGAGCATGCGCCGCGCGATGAGGGTGCCGCAGGCCATGGTGGTGAGCTGCGGGTTCACGCCGATGCTGGTGGGAAAGATGCTGGCGTCGGCGATGAAGAGGCCCGGAATGCCGTGGGCTTCTGCAAAAGGGTTGATCACGCTGGAGGCGGGATCGGTGCCCATGCGGCAGCTGGACATGGGGTGGGCCGAGTACATCACCAGGTCGGTGACCACGCGATCGGCCAGGGCGTCGGCAAATTCATTGACGCTGCGGTAGCGGCCCAGGCCGAAGATGGGCGCGGTGATCTCATAGGCGCCGCCGGCCATGAGCACCTTTGCGGACTCGATCAGGCCGGCCTTGGCCCGGTCGAGGTCGGTGGGGGCGAAGTCATAGGTGATGTCGGCCCGGCCATCTGCGGTGGCCCGCACCCGCCCGCTGCCCTTGTCGCTCACCAGCACGATGAGCCCGCAGAGGTGGGGCAGCATGTCCAGGCCCGCCTGCAGGCGGTCGCCGATGAAGCCGGCGGCCGTCAGGCAGACCTCGGGGGGGGCGGTGAAGGTGTGCGGAAGCACGCCCGGCAGGTCGGGGTGGTGGAAGAAGGCGCCCTGGGTGGCCCCCTTCCACAGCTCGATCACCTCTTCGGCCACCCCAAGGACGGCGCTGCCGGGGTGGATGTGCAGGCCCTCGCCCACCGCGGGGCCCATGCGTTGGGCCAGGCCGGCATGCCAGAGCAGCCGGGGGGTGCCGATGGCGCCAGCCGACAGGATCACCCGGGGGGCCCGCACCACCACCTCGCCCCCCGCGGCGCCGGTGTCGGGGTGGTAGGCCCGCCCCCGCACGCCCACCGCGCGGCCGCCCTCCACCAGCACCTCGGTGATCTTGGTATCGGCCTGAATCAAGGCGCCCGCATTGACCGCGCGTGGCAGAAAGGTCAGGTTCGTGCTGGCCTTTCCCATGGTTGGGCAACCGTAGTTGCAGATGCCGCAGCCCTTGCAGCCCGGGGTGCTGCGGGGGGCCATGCCGCCTTCGAGGCCCAAGGCGTCGATGCCCCGCTTGATCAGCAGGTTGTTGCCCCCGGCGATCTCTTCGGGGGTGATGCAAACGCCCACGATCTCGGAGACCTCGTCGAGGGCCTCCCCCACGTTGCTCAGGCCCCAGAAGGGGTCGGAGAGGACGTCTTCCCACTCTTGCAGGACGGCGTCGGGGGTGCGAAAGCTCAGGGCGGAGTTGATGAGCGTGCCACCGCCCACGCCGCGCCCGGCTGCCACCGGGAACATGGACTGGCCGCGGGCGACCATCGCGCCGCCCTCTTGCATGTGGTAGCGCGCGGTATTGGCCTGGTTGGGCCGGAAGCGGCTTTGGGGGGGGCCCTCCTCCAATACCACGACCTTGAGCCCGCCCTCGGCCAGCACCCGGGCCGCGCTGGCGCCGCCGGGCCCGCTGCCCACGATGACCACGTCGCAGGTCAGCTCTCGGCCGGCGCCCACGGCGTCAAAGCCGTCGGCGTGGCAGGGGGCGAAGATCACCGACGGGCCGGGGGCCGGGTAGGCGGGGATGCGGGGGGCGGAGGAGAGACCGGCACCGGTCGCGGGGTCGGACATGGGTCGTCCAGCAGGGAGCGTCAGCGCCCATAGCCGCAGCGGTGCCACTTCTCGAAGAAGGGGACCACCTTGGGGTGTGTGCAGAAGCCCATGCCCGCGATCAACAGCAAGGAGCTGGTGGCCTGGCGGAGCTCGGGCCGGCTGTGGTTGGCCCACTGATCGATCACGGCGCTGCGGGCGTCGCGGTCGAGGGCCGTAAAGGAGCTCAGGCGCGTGGCCTTGGGCCAGCTGTCCAAGGCGTGCAGCAAGAGCCGGATGAGGTTGTGGTTGGCGTCGGGCAGGGCCGCCACCGCCGCATCGAAGAAGTGGTCGAGGTCGAGGTCGGCGGCGCCCACCGGAATGGAGCGGGTGGGCGGGAAGGTGGCCTCGGCAAAGGCCCGGAAGAAGGCGGCCTCTTCTGTGGAGAGGCAGCTGTAGCCCGTGGCCACGGGGCGGTCCCACCACTGGGTGCTCGTCCAGATGCCCACGCCGCCTGCGGCCGCGACGGCGGCCACGGAGCCGAGGGCCAGCAGGCTGCGACGGGACAGGGCCATGGGGGCCTCGGGGCAGGGGGTGGTGGTGCGTAACCAGCTTCGCACCCAGGGGGAATGCCGCCACCAAAGCCGGACCGAGATATATCGGCGGCCGTGTTCGTCCTCGGCGCCATCCCCCTGTTCGTCGGCCTGCTGATCGCCTTTTTGGTCGGGGGCGGCGGGCTCTCCATCTGGGCCGTCTACGCCTTGCTGCGGGCGATGCGTCGCCGGGCCATCCAAGCCCAGCACCCCGACCCCACCGCATTGCCGGCGCGTGCGGCCTCCCAACGGCAGCCCGCCCGCTCTGCCGGTCGGGGCGGCCTGGCGCAGCGGGCAGGATCTGCTGGGCTATCCGCAGCGCCTGGCCGCCTTGGAAGGGCGCCTGCAGCAGAGCCACGCCGACGCCTTGGACCAGGCCGCCCACCTGCGGTCGCGGGCCGAGCGCCTGTCCAGCAAGGACGAAGGCAGCGACCTCGTCGTCCGCTACGGCGCCGACGCCGCCATGCTCGAGACCCGGGCCGCCAGCATGCGCCGGGTCATGGGTCTGGTGTGGCGGTCTCGTGCCATCCTGGTGCTGCGGGCCCATGTGGCCATCACGGCCCGGGCCCGCCCCGATCTGGACGGCCTGCCCGGTGCGGATGTGCCCGAGGCCCAGCTGCAGCGGGCGGCCGGCCGCTACGAAGACGCGGCCGAGCGGGTGCGCGCCTATGTCATCCACGTCGAGTCCCGGCTGGCCGATCTCGCGGTGGCCGTGCCGCCGCCCCCCAGCGAGGCCGAGCTGGACGGCGACGACCGCGCGGCGGTGCGCGCCGAACAGGCCCGCGCCCGAGAGACCTATATCGCCCTGCAGAATCGCATGGACCGCCTCGCCGACACCCTGAGCTACCTCGCCGACCGCTGCCTCACCCGTCAGGTGGTGCAACGCACCAACCAGGGAGTGGACGGGTTGGCCGGCAGCGAAGGCATCCTGGAAGAGGTCAGCGAGGCCCTGGCTGCCCTGGGCGATCTCGCCGAGCTGGGCGATCGGCAGCTCGCCGATACCGCCATGGACAACCTCGCCGAGGACATCAGCCAGCTGGAGCAGGCGGGGCTGGATGTGCAGGCCGAGGCCGAAGCCAGCCTGGAGATCGAGCGCCTGCTGGAACAGTTCCCAGGTCGGCAGTGAGCGAGACCGCGCCGCCCCCGGTCACCGCGAAACCCGGTGGCCTGGGCATGCTCCTGAGTGTCTACACGCCCACGGTGCTCACCGATCATCCGCGCTCGCTCGGCCCGGGCCGACCTGGCCTTCATGGGCCTGCCCCAGGTGGAGCCCGGCGATGAGGTGGAGATCGCCCAGCGCCGGGTGGCCCGACCTGCCGGCATGCCCAGCGTCATCCTGGCGCGCAATGGCAGCCGCTTCAGGGAGCGCCTGATCGGAGGGCCTCGACGGAGCTTCGGCCGTTCAGGGGCTGGGCACGTCGAATTCGAAGGCGATCTCGTCGCCGAGTTCAGCGGTGAGGTACTCGCGCAGCCGCTTCTTGACCCGCGCCTCTACCTGCCGGATGCGCTCTTTGCTCACGCCGAAGCGCTCACCCAGGGCCGCCAGGCTCTCGGGCTCCTGGCTGGTCAGGCGGTCGGTCCAGATGGAGCGCTCCCGCTCGTCCAACAAGGTGCCGGCAAAGGCGGTGAGCCGCTCCTGCACCATATGGCCCAGCTCGCCCCGCTCGACGGCCTCGTCGGGTCCGCGATCGGAGGGGTTGGACACCACCTCGGACAACATCCGGCCCTCGTCTGCGCCCACCGGGGCGTTCAGCGACAGGGCCGGGGCCCGCAGGTGCTGATCGACGTTGACGATCTCCTGTTCGGGCACGTCCAAGGCCTCGGCCAGGGCCAGGGTGCTGGGCTGGATGCCCTGGGCGATCAGGCGGTCGCGCTCTTTCTGAAGCTGGAAGAACAGCTTGCGGCCGTGCCGGGTCGAGCCCAGCCGCACCATGCGGTAGTTGTCCATCAAGAAGCGAAGGATCATCGCCCGGATCCAGTACTGGGCGTAGCTGGAGAAGCGGATGCCCCGGTAGGGGTCGTAGCGGCTCAGCGCCTCGACCAGGCCGACATTGCCCTCTTGGATGAGGTCCAGGACATTGGACCACTGGCGGTGGTACTGAAAGGCCAGCTTGACCACCAGGCGCAGGTTGGAGGTCACCAGGCGGTGTGCGGCCTCCGGATCGCCGGTCTCTTGGTAGCGAACCGCGAGAGTCTTCTCTTCTTCGGGCTCCAGCAGCGGGTACTGACGGACTTCGGCCAGGTAGTAGGACAGCAGATCGCCCTTGCGGGCGAGGCCGCTGCCCCGGGTGACCGACGGCACCGAAGCGCCGCTGTCGTCGTCGTCGTCGGGCGGATCGCCGTCGATGCTGTCGTCGTCGTCGGCGTCTTCGCTGTCGTCGTCGTCGCCGCTGTCGTCGCTCTCTTCAACCGGGTTGCCATCCTCGTCCAGGGTGACGGTCTTGGCGCCTTTGCGTGCGCGCGAAGGGGACGGAGCGGGGGCGCCCACCAGGGCGGGCAGCGGGGCGCGGCGTTGGGCCATCGTGTCCTCGGTGGGTCGTCGGCGAGCGGGGAGGGCGCCCAGCCGATCCGGGTGCAGAAGCCAGTCCACCGCGGCAGGGCTGCCGGCGACGAAAGGAAGGAGCGCCCGTGTTGGTGCTGGGTTCGAGGTCCACGCCGTCTGCGAGGCGTCGGGCGCGGCCTCCGACGGCGTCTATCCGGGCGAGGCCTGCCGCGGTATCCCAGAGGCGCCAGCCGGGACCCACCCCGGCGACAGTGGGCCCCCGGGGCGCCAGCCCCGCGCCCCATGTGCGGGCGCCATCGTAAGGGGTCGATCACCCAGCGGCCCGGACCCGGGCCCGTCGGCAGAAGGGGCGCCGGGCGGAGGATTCGGCGCGGGCATCCTGGCGTGCTAACGTGCCGCCGGCCTTGGGGGTCGCGGAGCGGAACACGTGGCGAGGATGCGGATCAAGCTGGAAGCGGCGCGGGTGACCGACCGGCCGGGCGTGCGCCGGGGTGCGCTGGTTCAGGCCGATGGCCAGGAGTCCGCCGTCTTGTTGCGTGCGGTGGGCGCCGACGAGCCCGCCCCGGCCACCGACCCGGCCCGCTGGCGCCAGGATGCCGCGCTGCTGGCCCGCATGACCCACCCCAACGTGCTCCGGGTGTTGGGCCCCACCACCTTGGATGGCGCTGCGGCGCTGGTCTACCTGGATGCCGGTGGCACCGGGGCGCGCACCCTGGTCCAGGCCGCCTGGGCGTCGGGACGGGTGCCCCTCCGCCTGGTGGCCGAGCTGCTGCTCCCTGTGGCCCGGGTGCTGGCCACGCTGCCAGCCGCCGACGCCCAAGGCGCCCAGCTCTACCACCCCGGCCCCACCCTGGACGATCTGCAGGTGGCCCCCGACGGCGAGGTCAAGCTGCTGGGGCTGCGGGTCTTCCGGCGCGGCGACAACCCGCCTGGCGGCCCCCTGGGCGCCGTCCCCCCCGAACGCATGGTCGGGCCGTCGCGGGCCTCCTTCGGGTTGGCGGCCTTGCTGGCCGAGCTGCTGACCGGCAGCCGGCCGCCGCGGCCGCGGGATCCCGCCTCCTGGTCCGAGGTGGTCGAGGATCTCCAGCACGCGGTCCAAGAGCGCGCCGATCAGGCCCCGCCGCCCACCCTGCTCGCCCTGCTGGCGGACGCGTTGGCCTGGGAGGCCCGGGTGCGCCTGCAGCCGGCCTCGCTGGTGCGGGCCTTGGAAGGCATCGTGGTGCGGCTGGAGGGCCCCGGCCTGGTCAGCAGCCTCGGCCTGGGCCAGGCCGCGGGGGCCTCCTTCGAGTTGGAGCTGGACCCCGACGCCGACGAGGGGGCTCCCACCACCGTCGCCCCCTCGCCAATGCGCCATATCCCGCGCCCAGAGCCCGTTCTGGGCCCGCCGGCCATCGCCTCGGCCGCCTTGCGGCCAGAGCCGGGGCTGTTCTCGCGTGCCCCCACCGAAGAGCGACCCCGCCGGGATTCGGGGCTGCCGCGCGAAGAGACCCAGGACCGCCCCACCACGCTGGGCGGGCCGGTTCCGCCGGCCTTCCTGCTCCCCCGGGAAGAGACCCAGGACCGCCCGACGACCTTGGCGCCGCCGCCCATTCGAGGGGGCAGCATCAACCCCGGGGCCGCCAGCGAGCTGGTCACGCCCTCGGGGCTCTTGGACTTCGGCATCAACCCGGCGGAAGAGGGCCCGGTGGCGGCGCCGGTGGCCATTGGCACCGACTCGGCCGGCAAGGGGCCGGCCAGCAACCTGCTCCCGCTGGTGGCGGGGGGCATGGTGGTGCTGATGACCGTGCTGGCCCTGATCTGGCTCAGCGGGCTGCTCGACCGGCCCGACAAGGGGCGGGTGGAGGAGCCGGTGGATCTGGCCCCCGCGCCGGCGGAGCCCCTGGAGGAGCCCGAGCAGGTCGCGCCGGTCGAGGCCCCGGCGCCCGCTCCAGCTCCAGCCCCCGCGCCGCTCCCGCGCCGGCTCCCGCGCCGGCTCCCGCGCCCGCTCCGCGCCCGCGCCCGCTCCAGCCCCCGCGCCGGCTCCCGCGCCAGCCCCCGCGCCAGCGCCGGCCCCCGCGCCGGCTCCCGCGCCGGCCCCGCGCCGGCTCCCGCGCCGGCCCCGCGCCAGCACCGACCACCTTCCGCGTGCAATTCCAGTCCGCGGATCCGGCTGTCACGGCGCTCGAGATCCGCTGCTCCGAAGGCGAGGCGTCGGGGGGGGCCCAGGTGGTCGTGCCGGCGGCTGCCGCGGGCCCCTGCCGCGTGATCGGGCGCACCTCGGATGCCAGCCGCCTGGCCATGGTTCGGGTGACGGGCGCGGCGACATTCCGCTGCTTCGCCGGCGGCTCCTCGACCTGCGAGTAGGCGCCCCGCGCCCATCGACGGCGCCGCCTGTGGTATCCATCCCACGCTCGGGAGGACCCCATGCGCACCCACGTGCTGCTCTTGATTGCACTCGCTGCCTGCTTCGACGACAGCGCTGATCCGGCCAAGGTCGCCGCGGATGCCAATTCCGCCGCCCAGGCGCCTGCGCCGCCGCCGCCGCCCACCTTCGAAGAGCAGGTCGCGGGCATCGGCGACCTCGCCTTTGCAGGTGACGGCCCGGGTGCGGTGAGCAAGGCCGAGGCCCTGCTTGCCGAGAAGCCAGAAGACGATGGCCTTTGGATCGCGCTGGAGCAGCAGGCGATCGCCGCGGGTCAGGCGGGCGCGCTGCTGGATCGGCTGGGGGGCGAAGCCATCGGCGGACGCGCCGGTCAGCAGAGCGCTGCGGGCCACCCTCGCCCTGGCCGCCGAACGCCCCGCCGATGCCTTGAGCGCCGCGATGGCCGCCCTGGCGGAGGAGCCCGACGCGGCGGCCGCGCTGATGGCCCAGGCCGTGCAAGCTGGCGCTGCCTTGCCCGATGCAGCCGGCGCCGACCCCAGCCCTGGCGAGTCCCTGGCGCGCTGGGCGGCCGGGGCCAATGATCGCGCCGCCAAGCCCTTCGAGGCCGCCGCGCTCTCGGTGGCGGGCTGGCGGGCTGCGGCCTTGCGCGGGAGCGTGCTCGCTGCCCGCGGGGATTCTGCGGGCGCGCTGCGCGAATTCGGTGTGGCGGCAGAGTCCAGCGATGTGCGGGCCGTGCTCGCCGGCAACCTCGGCCGCGCGGCCCTGGTCCTGGACCGAAAGGGCCCCGCCCTGCCCGGTGCGGGCGCCCCCGAAGCCGCCCAATGGGCCCGAAAGGCGGGCGAGGCCGCCGTGGCCGCTGGCTTGGCGGGTCAGGCCATGTCGGCCTTCACGCTGGCCACCCGCGCCTCGCTGATGGCCCTGCAGGCCGATGAGGCCGTGGCCTTGATCGAGCCCGCCTACAAGCGCTTCGTTGCCGCTGAAAACAAGCCTGCCATCGGCGAATCGGGCGTATTGTTGGCCCGCTGTGCCCTCGCCGCTGGCAGGCCCCTGTTGGCCGCCGAGGCCGCCGGCGCTGCGCGCCAGGCCCTGGCCGATGGCGGGGACGCCGCGCTGCTGGCGGACGCCGCCTGGCAGGAGTCCTGGGCGGGTTGGACCCTGGGTCGGATCGCCGCGGCGGAGGCCGGGGCAGCCGCCTTGACCGGCCCCCGCAAGAAGGTCGCCGACGCCATGCTCCTCGACCTCAAGGGGGACCGCGCTGGCGCCGTGGCGCTGCTGGACCTCTCGGGCCTGGACGCCCGGGATCTGGCCTATGGCGCCCTCGCGGCCGCCCGCATCGATCCCGACCGTGCCCTCAAGCACCTCCAGACCGCCGTTGTGGCGGCCGACAAGACCGGCGACCGCAGTCTGTCCTTGTCCACCCGCCTGGGTCTGGAAAAGGCCGCACGCGGGCGCCGCAACGCCGTGGCGGCCAAGGTGCGGGTCGAGCTGCTCGGCATGGCGGTCGAGGGGCCCGCCGGCGCGGGCCTGCGCGCCGAGGTCGCTGCCCGCAGCCTCTCCGCCGGAGACAAGGCCAGCCTGGTGGGCGACAAGGGCGTGGCGGCCAACTGGGCGGCCTTGACCAATGGCGGCGCTGGCGTCGCGGCCGACGATCCGCTCTCGGCCGGGGTGGGTGTCTGGGCCCAGGCCCGCGCCCAGGCGACGGGTGCTCCCGACGCGGCCTCGGCCGCCTATGGGCGCGCCCTCGGCCTGCTGCCCCTTCACCGCAGGGGGGCGCTGGACAGCGGCACCGCCTTGGACGGCTCCGACGGCCTGGACTTCGAGACGGATCTGACCGCGCTCGGGGCCGAGGGTGCGCCTGCCGCCGCGATTCCGGCGGTGCTGGCCGTCCACGAGCTCAGCCACCGGCTGGCTGCTGCGCGGGCCGACGACCGGGCCGGCCGGGATCTCTCCGCTGGCCTGGATCCCGAGGTGCGGGAGGCCCTCTTTGGCGCAGCGGCCCGCTGCCGCGCCAGCATGCTGCGCTACCTGCTGGGGGCTGGTCCGTTGCCCACCGACGACTTCAAGGCCCTGGCAGCAGCCGAAGCCAAGGCCGGAGAGGTGCCGGTCTTCGCGCGGCTGCTCCCGGTGGGCCCCCCCAGCATCGCCGAGCTTCGCGGGGCCCTCGACGGCAGCGCCTTGCTCTCCTACGCCGTGGGCCCCTACCGGGTGCATGGCGCGGTCTTGACCGCTACCAGCGGGGCGGCTCGCTTTCTCGGAAAGACCGACCGCGCCCTTGATCTGGCCTCGCGACACAGCCAGGCCCTGCGGGCCGCCGCCGGCAACGACAGCAAGGCCAGCCATGGCGCCGGCGATGGCCTGCGCTCCATGCTCATCGACCCCTTCATGAACGATCTGAGCGGCTATGGGCGCTACCTCGTCATCGCTCCCGGCGAGGCCTTCCCCTTCCCCTTCATCACCTTCCCCGAGCAGGCCGACGGGCTGCGCTGGCTGGCTGCCATCCGCACGCTGGCGATGTCGCCGGATCTGCGCTCTGTGCGCATTCCCAAGGCAGAGGGGGAAGAGGCCGTGGTGGAGAAACCCTACTCTCCGGACTTCTTTGGCCTGGGCGCGCCCAAGGCGGCTGAGGCCGTGGCAGAGGCGCCCGCAGCCGCTCCCAGCACACCCTCCGACAAGGTCGATGGCGGCGGCACCACCGACGAGGACCTCCTGCGGCGGCACCGGGCCAACGCCAACCTGCCCCAGGATCTTGGCGCGGCCAGCCGGCAGTTCGGCGACGACTTCCGCAAGATCGTGACGGGCGGCGCCGCCAGCCTGGAGTCTTGGGATAAGCTCGCCGAGAATGCGCGCTACATCCATATCTCCACGGTGGATATGGCGCCGGATGGTGGCCTGATGCTGGCCGATGGCGCCCTGAGCATCGCCCGGATCCGCACGACGCCGATGCGGGCTGAGCTGGTGATTGTGACCGCCGATGCCCCCGTCGAGGTGCAGGAGCAGCGTGCCCGGGCCTTCTTGGACGCCGGCGCCAAGGCCGTCATGGTCACCGCCTGGACCGTGCCCCCCGAGACCCTCGACCGCCTCTTTGATGGCTTCTACGAGGCCATCAACCGGGACCGCAGCGCGGCGGCGTCGGCGCGGGAGGCGCGGGACAAGCTGATCAGCTCGTCCATCAACGAATTCAACCAAGATGACCCCGGCGAATGGGGCGCCCTGATGCTCTACGCAAGGCCCTAGCCACAGGCGGTCCCCCGGGAGCTGAGCGTGCTGCTCATCGGCGTAGTCGTGGGGGTTGCCCTTGCGGTGCCCCCGGCCCTCCTGGGCCCGGATGGACCGACCTGGCTGGGACCCCTCCCGCCCCAGCAGAGCACGCTCGCGGGCGTGGACCGCGACGTGGTGGTGGTCGATCCCATCACGGGCGCCTTGCGGGTCGAGAGCTGGGACGCCCCCGGCCAGCAGCGCATCTGGGATGGCCGGAGGTGGACCGTTCGGGGCGGCGGCATCACCGATGACTGGCCGATTCGCGAGGGATTCAGCCTGCAGCTGGGCCCGGATGGCGCCTTGGAGTCCAGCAGCAGCCACTGGGGCCGCCGCTGCGACTACCGCTATGACGCCTCCGGTCGCCTCGTGGGCATGAGCTGGGAGGGCGGCGCCCGGGTGGACATCGCCTACGACGCCCAGGACCGCGTCGTGGAGACCCGTGGCCCCGGGCGGGCTTTGCATCGCTACCGCTGGGGCAGGGACCTGGAGGTGGACCGGGCGCCCGGTGGCCGCCTGACGGTGCGCGCCGATCCACCCAACCCCGAAGGCCAGCGCACCGTGCAGGTCATCGACGGTGCGGGTCGGGCTGCCCTCAGCACCTGGGCCCAGCAAGATGGCGTCGAGCGCCTGCTGTCCTGGTCAGACCCCCGGGGCAACCAGAGCCGGCTGGACCACGGCAAGGAGGGCCTGTCCCTGGTCAGCTCGGGGCGATCGTGGGAGCTGCGCCTGGATCCGGACCGCCGACTGAAGGTGCTGACCGCCCCCAATGGCGGCGCCTGGACCTGGACCTGGGATGAGGCCGGGCGGATGGTGGGCCTGCAGGATCCCGGGGGCCGGATGCTTCGCCTGCTCCGAAACGCAGATGGGCAGGTCATTTCAGTGGATCAGGGCGGGCGCCGCACCGATCTCGAGCGGGATCCCGCAGGCCGCCTGCAGAGCGTCGTCTCGCCCAATGGCGCCAGCACCCGCGTCGCCCGCGATGCCCAGGGCCGGGTGGTCGGCATCACCGACGCCGCCGGCAACCTGCTGGCCCTGGAGCGCGACCGGAGTGGCCGGCTGCGAGCGGTGATCACGCGTACCGGCGCGCGCTGGGAGCTCTCCAGCGATGCCATGGGCCGCGTGGTTGAGGTGGTGGACCCCAGCGGCCGCAGCCTGGGTCTGGAACGCGATGGCGCCGGCCGCGTGATCCGGCTCAAGGACAGCGTCTTTGGCAGCACCCAGCTGGCCAGGGGAGGGGACGGCGAGATCAGCCGGGTGCGGGCACCCGATGGACGAGAGACCGGTCTGGCCCGCGATGGACATGGGCGCGTGGTGCGGATCCTCCGGCCTGATGGCTCCACCGTGACGATGGAGCGCGACGCGGCAGGGGAGCTGCGCTGGGTGGCCCTGGGCGAAGAGGGCGTCGAGATCGAGCGCAGCGCCGAGGGCCTGCCCCTGCGGGCCGCTTCGGTGCGCTGGTCCCGCGACGCGGTGGGCCGGGTGCAAGCGGTGGATGCGCCTGGCCTTCACATCGAACTGGAGCGCGATCTCGCCGGGCGCCTGTGGGGGGCCAGCGCAGGGTCCTGGGTGGTGGGCATCCAGCACGACGCCTCGGGTCTGCCCGTCGCCTGGCGGGGCAGCGATGGCGATCTGGTTCTGCAGCGGGACGCTTTGGGCGATGTCATCGTCGAGGCCCGGGGCCCCGATGAGCTGCGGGTGCTGCGCGACCCCCGGGGCTGGATCAACCGGGTGAGCCTGGGCGAGTCGGGCTGGCGCTTCGGCCGCGACGCCGCCGGTCAGCTGCAGCTGGTGCAAGGGCCCGACGGGCTGCGGGCCGGCATCGATCGCGACGCCTTGGGGCGGGTGACCCTGCTGCGCCACCCCGGCGGCACCCTCACCCGGGTGGGCTGGGGTCCCGACCTGCTTCATGTCGAGGTGGACGCGCCTTCGGGCCAGCCTTTGCTGCGACGCAGCGTCGGCCTGGATGCCGACGGGCGCACGTTGTGGGTGCAAGAGGACGGCGGCGAGCGGGCCGCATGGAGCTACGATCCCCTCAACCAGCTGATCGCCATCGAAGAGGGCCTGGATTCTGCCTGGTCCTGGGCCCCCGACGCCATCGAAGGCCCCGGGGAGGAGCTGCTGGTGCGAGACGGGGCAGGGCAGGTGACCGAGGCCCGGGTCTCGGGCTTGCTGCCCACCTGGGGCGTGGCCGATGCCGTGCTCTCCGTCTTCCGCGACAAGGACGGCGCCATCGAAGGCTTCACCGGTGACCGCGGCGTGGCCCGCCTGCGCCACGACCCCTTGGGCCGCCTGGTGGAGGTGGTCTCGGCTGGGCAGCGCTGGCGCCTGAGCTTTGACCCCCTGGGGCGCCTGGACGCGGTGGAGGACCCCACCGGTGGCCGGCGCGCACTTCGCTGGATGCCAGGTTCAATCGGAAATTCTGGCGATCTGCTGCGGGTGGGCCAAGACCAGCTCTGGCTGCCCGGCGCCGATCGCAGCCTGGGCCTGAGCACCCCCGGCGGCGACGAGGCCCTGGTGCATATCGGCGGAGATCCGCGCTTTGTCGTGGATGCCGCGGGCAGGGCGGTGGCGCTGCACGCCACCCCGCTGGGCCGCCTGGACTCGGGTGCAGCCCACCTCGCCGGCGCCGGGGGGGGCCTTCAGATCTTCGCGGCGGGCCCCGTGGTCTTTGGCGACCTGGCGCTGGATCCCGTCTCTGGCGCACCCACCTCCGGGGTCCGGCGCTGGCCCTGGGAGAGTGCGGGACCGCGGGGGCCCCTGGGACGCAGCGAGCTGGATCCCGCGGCCTGGGACCCCCAAGGGCCCTGGCATCGCCCCATTGACCTGCTGGTCGCCCTGGGCGAGGTGGCCCCCATCGACGGAGCGGCCTGGACGCCCATCCCTGGGGCAGAGCTGGCATTGCCCTGGCTGCCGGCCTCCTTCGAGGGCGGCGGGGTGCCCATCGGTCCGGGGCCCTGGATGCTACCCCTGGACGAGGACCCCCTGGTGGCCGCCCTCCTGGCCCAGGTGCTGCCCGGCGCCGAGCCCCCCGGACCCCGCTTCGTCGAGGCCACGGTGCTGGCCATGGAGGCCGATCTGGATCTGGCCCCTGAGCTGCCGCCGGGGGTCGAGATCCCGGGTCTTCCGACCTTGATCCCCCGCTCTCGATGGCCACTGCCCCTCTTGCCCTAGGTTGGGCGCCGCTTGGCCCTTGCCAGCTTCGGACGATCGCTATAAGCGGCGGTCGTTGTCTGGGCGGCGCTGCCGTCTGTGCGACCCTTGCGGGCCTATAGCTCAACTGGCAGAGCATCGGACTCTTAATCCGCAGGTTCCAGGTTCGATTCCTGGTGGGCCCACCATCTCGACGCCGGAGGTCACCCCTCCGGCGTCTTTGTTTTCGGAGCGCGCTCCGATTCCCACGGGTGGGGGTCCCGGCCGCGGCCAAAGGGCCGTCCGTCGGTTGCCAGTCCTCCTTTGCCGTGTTCTAAGGGTCGGCCCTTTGCCGTCTACGGCCCGGGGAAACCTGGAGAGGCCCACCACGCCCGCGAGAATGGCGGAACTGGTAGACGCGCCGGACTTAGGATCCGGTGGGGAGACCCATGGGGGTTCGAGTCCCCCTTCTCGCACCCCCGCTCTTCAGGATCCTGGCCCCCGATGCCCCACATCTGACGGTCCTGGCTCGAATCACCCCTTCTTCTCCTGCCCACACTCACCCTCCGGCGGCCCCCCCCCGCGCCGTCACCGAGGAGCCGATGCAGTACCAGCTTGACGTCGAAAATGTGTCGTCCATCCGCCGCCGCCTGCACTTCACCTTGTCGGGCAAGCAGGTCAGCGCCGAGCTTGACCTCGCCTTCAACGACCTGAAGAACAAGGTCCGCCTGCCGGGCTTCCGCCCCGGCAAGGTGCCCCGCAAGCTGCTGGAGTCCCGTTTCGGCAAGCAGATTCGCGGCGAGGTCTCCGGCCGCCTGGTCGACCGCGCCTGGCGCCTCGAATCGCCCAAGCTCGAAGTGGCCGGCCAGCCCAGCCTCGAAGACAGCAGCGACCTTGGCGCCGGTGACTTCACCTTCGTCATCGGCGTGGATGTCCGCCCCGAGATCGAGGTCAAGAACTACACCGGCATCCAGGTCGCCTTCCGCTCCGCCACCCTGGCCGACGACGCGGTGGACGCCCGGGTCAACGCCCGCCTGGCCAGCCAGAGCCGCATCCAGGAGGTCACCGACCGCCCGGTTCAGGCCGGCGACGAGGTCCTCACCAAGGTCACCCTGACCCGCCCCCTGGCCGCCGACGCCGAGGCCGGCGCCACCGCCGAAATCCTCGCCGAAGAGTTCGGCACCAAGATCTTCACGGCCGGCGACCGCTTCTACCCCGGCCTCGAGACCCTGCTCATCGGCCTCAGCGCCGGCGAGAGCGGCACCGGCTCGGTGACCATCGGCGCCAAGAGCGTCTATGAGCACCTGCAGGGCCAGACCGTCGATGCCGCCGTCGAGGTCATGGGCATCCAGGCCCGCACCGTGCCGACCCTCACCGACGAGGCCGCGACCGACCTGGGCTACGAGGGCGGCGCAGAAGGCATGCGCGCCGCCATCCGCATGGAATTGCAGGCCCAGCTCGAAGAGAACGCCCGCCAGTCCTCTCGGGTGGAGCTGCTCGAAAAGCTGGTCGCAGCCAATGACTTCGACGTCCCCGAATCGCTGATCAACGAGCAGTTCGAGGCCCTGCAGGAAGAGATGAAGGTGCGCCGGGCCTACCAGGGCCAGGATCCCCGCTCCATCCGCTTCAGCGACGCCGAGCTGGCCGATCTGCACAACCGCGGCCGCTTTGCGGCCAAGGCCGCCCTGCTGCTCGCCGCCATCTCCCGCCAGGAGTCCCTGGCCGTCACCGACGCCGACATGGACGCCAAGATCGAAGAGATCGCCAGCTCCCGGCAGCAGGCTCCCGCCGCCATCCGGGGCTACCTGGAGCGCGAAGGCGCCATGGGCGTGCTGAAGACCCGCATCGCGGAAGAGAAGACCCTTGAGTGGCTGCTGGAGCACGCCGACCTCAAGGTGGTCGAGCCCGGTGCCGAGGTCGAAGAGAAGCCTGCTGCCAAGGCCCCCAAGGCCGCCAAGGCTGCACCCGCCGCCGAGCCCGCTGCCGAGCCCGCTGCCGCCGAGCCCGCGGCCGCCGAGCCCGCTGCATGGAATGCCAAGATGAAGAAGGACGAGCTGCTCGCCATCGCCCAGGAGCTGGGCCTGGACGTCAATTCCAAGAATACCAAGGCCGACATTCTGGAGGCTTTGACCGCCCACGGCGGCTGAAGCCCTTGACGAAGGCCTACCGGGTCGCCACATGCGTGGCGGCCCGTCGTCGTTTCCGCCCTCGCATCCCCCCAGGCGCTCCGATAGCCACAGGGCACGTCGGGGGCGCCCGGTCGCCACGCCGCGCTCTCCCTGTCTCTGCGCCCTGTCTCTGCGCCCTGTCTTTGCCCTCTGTCTCCGCCGTCTGTCCCCCTGGGACAAAGGACCCCGATGCCCGTCACTCCTCGCGCCTCTTACTACCTCCCCGTTGTGCACGAACAGACCCACCGGGGCGAGAACCGCTACGACATCTACTCTCGGCTGCTGCTGGACCGGATCATCTTCCTCGGCACCGAGATCAACGATGATGTGGCCAATGCCGTCATCGCCCAGATGCTCTTCCTCGAGAGCCAGGACCCCGAAAAGGACATCTTCCTCTACGTCAACAGCCCCGGTGGCGTCGTGACGGCGGGCCTCGCGATCTACGACACCATGCAGTATATCCGCCCCGATGTGGCCACCATCTGCGTGGGCCAGGCGGCCTCCATGGGCGCCTTCCTGCTCTCTGCCGGCGCCAAGGGCAAGCGGCGGGCCCTGCCCCACGCCCGGGTCATGATCCACCAGCCCCTGGGCGGCGCCCGCGGCCAGGCCACCGACATCGAGATCCAGGCCCGCGAGATCCTGCGCATGAAGCAGACCCTCAACGAGTCCATGGCCGCCCACACCGGCCAGCCCCTCGACAAGATCAAGGCCGACACCGAGCGCGACTTCTACATGACCGCCGCCGAAGCTGCCGAATACGGGCTGATTGACGAGGTCATCTCCCACAAGAACAACGAGCCCGAAGCCGACAAGAAGTAGGTCGGCCGCTGGCGGGCCCTTCGGTTCGCCCCGACGCCCCCAACGGACAATTGCAGGCCGGCCTCTCTGCGCAGAGGGGCTATGGTCAACGTCGAGTCCTGAATCGAGCTTGGAGACACCGTGGCCCGCACTGGTCAGAGTGGAAGGGATCTTCGCTGCAGCTTCTGCGGCAAGTCGCAGCGTGAGGTCCGCAAGCTCATTGCGGGTCCGTCGGTCTACATCTGCGATGAGTGTGTCGAGCTCTGCAACGACATCGTCACCGAAGAGTACGAGCGGGAGGACTACTACGCCTCTCGGGCCATGGTCCCCAAGCCCAAGGAGATCAAGGCCCACCTCGACGAATACGTCATCGGCCAGGAACCCGCCAAGAAGTCGCTCTCTGTCGCGGTTCACAACCACTACAAGCGCATTGACAGCCGGGGCGGCCACGACGATGTCGAGCTCCAGAAGAGCAATATCCTCATCATCGGTCCCACCGGCACGGGCAAGACCCTGCTGGCCCAGACCCTGGCCCGCTTCCTCAACGTGCCCTTCACCATCGTGGACGCCACCAGCCTGACCGAGGCCGGCTACGTCGGTGAAGACGTCGAGAACATCATCCTCTCCCTCTTCCAGTCCGCCGACTACAACGTCGAGCGCACCATGAAGGGCATCATCTATGTCGATGAGATCGACAAGATCGCCCGCAAGGGAGAGAACCCCAGCATCACCCGCGATGTATCGGGCGAGGGCGTGCAGCAGGCCCTGCTCAAGATCATCGAGGGCACGGTGGCCAATGTGCCGCCCAAGGGGGGCCGCAAGCACCCCCAGCAGGAATTCCTGCAGATCGACACCACCAACATCCTCTTCTTGTGCGGTGGCGCCTTTGTGGGCCTGGACAAGATCGTCGAAAACCGGGTCAACAAGTCCGGCATGGGCTTTGGCCAGAAGACCGGTCGCGCCAAGGCCCGCGGCACGGGCGAGCTGCTGAGCATGGTGGAGCCCGAAGACCTGCTGGCCTTCGGCATGATCCCGGAATTCGTGGGCCGCCTGCCGGTCTGCGCCACCCTCGAACCTCTGGACGAGGCTGCGCTGGTGCGCATCCTGGTCGAGCCCAAGAACGCCCTGGCCAAGCAGTACCAGAAGCTCTTCGAGATGGAGGGGGTGCTGCTCAAGTTCACCGATGGCTCGCTCAACGCCATCGCAAGAGAGGCCATCACCCGCAAGACCGGCGCACGCGGCCTGCGCGCCATCCTCGAAGAGATCATGCTGGACGTCATGTACGACCTGCCCAGCAAGGACAATATCCGCGAGTGCATCATCTCCGAGGAGGTGGTCGAGCGGAAGAAGGACCCCATCCTGGTCTACGAGAACGAGGCCGAGTGGGCTTGAGGCCCCGGGCCTCTGCCACGGCCGACCGCCTCCGCGAGGGAGTCAACCCGTGTTCTTCGGAAAGCTCAAAGGCAGCAAGGGCAGCGACGCGTTGACCTTGCCGCTGCTGCCCCTGCGTGACCTGGTGGTCTTCCCCCATATGGTCGTGCCCCTGATCGTTGGACGCGAGCGCTCCCGGGCGGCCCTAGAGGCCGCCTTCAAGGGCGACAAGCAGATATTTCTGACCGCCCAGAAGACCGGCCGCACCGCCGAACCGGGCCCCGATGATGTGCACGACGTGGGCACGGTGGCGGTGGTCATCCAGATGCTGCGGCTGCCCGACGACAACCTCAAGGTGCTCATCGAGGGCAAGCACCGCGCGGTGGTGAAGGCCTGGCAAGAGGGCGAGAGCCACCTCGAGGTGGCACTCGAGCCCCTCGAAGAGCCCGCCCCCCAAGACCCGGCCGAGGTCGAGGCCCTGGTGCGCTCGGTTCGCACCGCCTTCGAACAATACGTCAAGCTCAACAAGTCCATCCCGCCCGAGATCCTGCTGCGGCTGGAGTCCATCGACGAGCCCTCCCGGCTGTCGGACACCCTCATCGCCCAGCTCGGCTTCAAGCACGAAGAGCGACAGGACCTGCTGGAGCTGGTCAACCCCGAGGCCCGCCTGGACCGGGTGCTGCGCTTCGTCGAATCCGAGATCGAGATTCTGCAGGTTGAACGCAAGATAAAGTCGCGCGTCAAGAAGCAGATGGAGAAGAGCCAGAAGGAGTACTACCTCAACGAGCAGATGCAGGCGATTCAGAAGGAGCTTGGCGAAAAGGACGAGTTCAAGGCCGAACTCAACGAGCTGGAACGCCGCATCCTCGAAAAGAAGCTCTCTGAGGAGGCCGTCGAGCGCCTCACCCGCGAGCTGCGCAAGCTCAAGATGATGAGCCCCATGTCGGCAGAGGCCGCCGTCGTACGCAACTACATCGACTGGGTGCTGTCTCTGCCCTGGTTTGACTATAGCGACGAGAGCCTGGACATCGAAGACGCGGCCCGGGTGCTGGACGAGGACCACTATGGCCTCACCAAGGTCAAGGAGCGCATCCTCGAACACCTCGCCGTCTCCCGCCTGGTGGACCGGCAGCAGGGCCCCATCCTCTGCCTGGTGGGCCCGCCGGGCGTGGGCAAGACCTCGCTGGCCCGCAGCGTGGCCCGCGCCACAAACCGCGCCTTCGTGCGGCAGGCCCTGGGTGGCGTGCGGGACGAGGCCGAGATTCGCGGCCACCGGCGCACCTATATCGGCGCCCTCCCCGGCAAGCTGATCCAGAGCCTGCGCAAGGCGGGCTCGTCCAACCCGGTGATGCTCCTCGACGAGATCGACAAGATGAGCACGGACTTCCGGGGGGACCCCTCGGCCGCGCTGCTCGAGGTCCTCGACCCGGAACAGAACGACTCCTTTGTCGATCACTACCTCGACCTGGACTACGATCTCAGCCAGGTGATGTTCCTGTGCACCGCCAACACCCTGGCGGGCATCCCCGAAGCGCTGCGGGACCGCCTCGAGATCATCCAGCTTCCCGGCTACACCGAAGAAGAGAAGCTGAGCATCGCGCGGCGCTACCTCATCCCCAAGCAGGTCGAGCGCAACGGGCTCAAGCCCGACAACCTGGTGCTCACCAAGCAGGCCGTGCAGCGCGTCATCCGCGAATACACGCGGGAATCCGGCGTGCGAAACCTCGAACGCGAGCTGGCCAAGGTCGCCCGGAAGGTGGCCAAGCGGGTGGTGTGGAAGGGCCCCGAGACCCATGTGCGCGTCACGAGCGACAACCTCCAGAAGCTCCTGGGGGTGCCCCCTTTCGCCGAGGCTCAGCTGGAGGACAGCGACGAGGTCGGGCTGGTGCAGGGCCTCGCGGTGTCCAGCACCGGAGGGGTCGTGCTCAACATCGAGGTCACGGCCGTCCCCGGCAGCGGGCGGCTGATCCTGACCGGTCGGCTGGGCGAGACCCTGCGAGAGAGCGCCCAGGCCGGCCTCAGCTATATCCGCTCCCGGGCCGACAACCTGGGCCTGAAGAAGGGCTTCCACACCCAGACCGACATCCACGTGCACTACCCGGGCCATTCGGCCAACGCCGACGGCCCCAGCGCCGGCATCGCCATGGTGACGGCCATGACCTCGGCCTTGACCGGCATCGCCGTGCGGCGCGACATCGCCATGACCGGCGAGGTCAGCCTGCGGGGCCGGGTGCTGCCCATCGGCGGCGTAAAGGAGAAGATCCTGGCGGCCCACCGCAAGGGGGTGGCCACGGTGCTGATTCCCCAGCAGAACGAGAAGGATCTCGAGGATGTGCCCGCGGCCGTCCGGGCCGAGATCGGCATCGAGCTGGTCCGCCACATGGACGAGGTCCTGGACCAGGCCCTCGCCTGGAAGGGCGGGCGAGGCGCATTTGCGCGGACCGAACGCTCGGTGGGCTTTCAGTCCGGGGCTCCGCGCTGAGGATTCGGCCGGCTCGCCTTGACACGGCAGGCCGGGCTCTTTAGATGTCGGTCGCTCTTGGGGGCCCGTGTGACGGGTCCTTTCGGGCGGATAGCTCAGTTGGGAGAGCAGCAGCCTTACAAGCTGCGGGTCGCAGGTTCAAGCCCTGTTCCGCCTACCCTCCCAAGCTGCTCTTTTCATCGCTGGTTCAGGGTCCACGTGGGATTGTAGTTCAGTTGGTTAGAACGCCGGCCTGTCACGCCGGAGGCCGCGGGTTCGAGTCCCGTCAATCCCGCCATATCGACGCCCCGGAGCAGCCTCGGTCGCTCCGGGGCGTTCTCGTTGGATCGCCGGGTCCCCGGCCGGCTCCGTCGCCATGCAGGCCGCTGCAGGCTACCTGCGCTGCATGTGGTTCTTGCTCTGCATCGGCGCAGCCCTGGCGGCCGACATGCCCACCAAGCTGCCCCCCGACCGGGTGCGCGGCCGCGACCTCTACGACATCCACTGCTGGGCCTGCCACGGACGCATGGCCCTGGGGGATGGGCCCTCCGCAGCCCTGCTCGGGGGTAGCGCGCCGGCCCTGGCTGGACGCGGATCGCCCGCCGACCGCGAGGCCAGGATTGACCTGGTGGCCACGGGCAAGGGGGCCATGCCGGGCTTTCTGGCCGTGCTGGACCGCGAAGACAGCGGGCGCATCCTGCTGTGGCTGGAGGGCCTGGACCCCGCCACAGGCGACGACCCCGAAGGCAACCGCATCCGGCGGGTGGGCGATGCGGCGCCCGCCACGCCCGTGCCCGACGACGACGCGGACGCCGAGGCTGGCGGCGGCGACTGAGGCCGGCGAAGATCGTGCAGGCTGGACCGTCCCAGCAGCCTAGCTCAACCCGGGCCCCTGGCCCTCGCCCCTGGAGGCTCCATGAAGCGCCTGCTCTCCGCCGCGGTCCCCGCCCTGCTGCTCGGCGTGTTCGGCACGCCCGCCGCCGCCGCAGACCTCACCCGGGGTCAGAAGGTCTACCAGGCCAGCTGCCTGGCCTGCCACGGCGTGGCCGCCGATGGCAAGGGCCCCGCCGCCGCTGCCCTCAAGCCCCGCCCCACCGATTTCACCTCTGCGGACTTCTGGAAGGACCGCAGCGACGAGAGCATCAAGCAGGTCATCCAGTCCGGCAAGCCCGGCACCTCGATGATGGGCTTTGGCCAGCTCCAGGGCGAGGATCTCGATGCCGTCGTCGCCTTCCTCCGCAGCAAGGCCCCCTGATCCCGACCGTGTGCCGACAGGACGGCACCCCGCGGACGAAATAGGGCAGCGCCGTCGGGCGCCGATGGGCCCCACCGGGAGCGCCCTTGAATGAAGTCGTCGCCGCGGGCCTGCTGGGCCTGGTCCAGGGCCTCACCGAATTCCTGCCCGTCTCCAGCTCCGGCCACCTCGTGCTCTTCCAGCGCTGGCTGCCAGTGGTGGGCGACCCCGTGGCCTTCGACCTGGTCCTGCACCTGGGCACATTGCTGCCAGTGCTCTGGGTCTTCCGCGGCGACCTGGCGGCGGTGCTGACGGACGCCACCCGGGGCGAGGGGCCCCTGCTGCAGCGCCCCGGCCTGCGCCTGGTGGCCCTGGTGGCGCTGGGGTCCGTGCCCACCGCCATCATCGGCCTGGCCTTCGAAGACGTCTTCGAGCGCCTCTTCGCCACCCCCATCGCGGTGGGTGTGGCCCTCTTGGTGACCGGCTGCGTGCTCTTTGCCACCCGCTTCGCCCCGGTGGGCACCGCAGACCAGCGATCCATGACCTGGGGGCGCGCGCTGGCGGTGGGCTTTGTGCAGGGCCTGGCCATCACCCCGGGCATCTCCCGGTCGGGCAGCACCATCGCGGCGGCGCTCTTTCTCGGCCTCAAGCGGGATTTCGCCGCCCGCTTCTCCTTCCTGCTGTCGGTGCCGGCCATCGGCGGCGCCTTCTTGCTGAAGGCCCGGCACCTCGACGTGGAGGGGGCCAACGCCTTGCCGCTGCTGGTGGGCTTCTCGACCGCTGCGCTGAGCGGCTATGTCGCGCTTCGGGTGCTGCTGCGCCTGGTCAACAACGGCGATTTCTCGGGTTTCGCCTGGTATCTCTGGCCGGTGGGTCTGCTGGCCTTGGGCCTCGGGATCTTCGCCCCCTGAGCCCCCGGCACCCACCCGCTCCGCGTCACCTTGACATCTGCAAGGCGGGTCCATAAGTGCGCTTCGCTACGGGTGTAGCTCAGTTGGTAGAGCAGCTGATTCCAAATCAGCAGGCCGGGGGTTCGAGTCCCTCCGCCCGTGCCATCTCTGGCCCGGATCCCCTCAGGGTCCGGGCTTTTTTGTTGGGCGGGGTCGGCGTCGCGCCCCCCCACCGGACACGGAAGGCCGCCAGACCGCCGTGCGCCAGCGGCCATTCGGGCTAGTCGGCTCCCAACCGGAGGACTCCATGGGCAAGAACCCCTATATCGACGCCGAAGCGCCCCCCCCGCCCATGCGGGCCTACACGCTGACGGTGCGCAACACGGGCGAGGTCATCCCTGTCGACCCCCAGCAGCTGCCCGAGGGCTACGAGGGCCGGCCAGGGTCGATCCTGTCCTTGCTGCTGTCGCGGGGCATCGAGATCGACCACACCTGCGGCGGGGTGGTGGCCTGCTCCACCTGCCACCTCTATGTCGAGCAGGGCTTTGATTCGGCCCCGCCCGCGATCGAAGAGGAGGAGGATATGCTGGACTTCGCGCCGGCAGTCCGCGACAGCTCCCGCCTGTCTTGCCAGTGCGTGCCCGATGGGTCGGTCGATGTCGTCGTCGAGCTGCCCAAGTGGAAGCGCAACGAGGTGTCCGAGGGACACTGAGGAGAGCCGCCGCCCTTGAGAACCGGCTCTCCCCTCATCCTGGCGATGGGCATGCTGCTGGCGGTGATGTTCACCGGCACGGCCGGCTACATGCTGTTGGAGGGCTGGACGGCCTCGGACGCCTTGTGGATGGTGGTCATCACGCTGACCACCATCGGCTATGGCGAGGTGCAGCCGCTGTCGGGCCTGGGTCGGGTCTTCACCGTCTTTTTGATCATGACGGGACTGAGCGTCGGCACCTACGCGATGACCCAGCTCACGCGCATCCTCTTCGAACAGAACTTCATGGAGATGGTGCGCCAGCGCCGGAGGCGGCAGATGACAGCGCAGCTTGAACGACACTACATCGTCATCGGCTATGGGCGCTTGGGGCAGGTGGTGGTCAAGGAGCTGCGGGACGCCGGCTACAAGGTCTGTGTGCTGGAGCGGGATCCCGCCGCGGTCGAGGACGCCGAGCGCATTCCCGGCCTGGCGGTGGTGCAGGGCGAGGGTGCCGATGATGCCTGCCTGCGACAGGCCCGCATCGGCGAGGCCGCGGGGGTGGCGGTGACGGCTGCCCCGGTGGCCGACGCCATCTTCGTCACCTTGTCGGCGCGCCAGATGAACCCCCAGATCCCCATCCTCACCCGGGTGGACAGCGAATCCAGCGCGGTGAAGGCCCGCCGGGCCGGCGCCACCGCGGTGGTCTCCCCCTACACCATGGGGGGCTGGCGCATCGCCCACGGCCTGGTGCGCCCCCACGCCACCAGCTTCCTGGACCTGGCCACCCTGGCAGTGCACGACGACCTGCAGATGGACGAGATCGAGGTGACCGCCGACTGCCGCTGGTGTTCGGGCACCATCGCCGAGCTGGACATCTCCCGGCAGCAGAAGGTGCTGATCGTGGCCATCCGACGCGCCCAGGGCGAGATGGAGGTCACCCCCAACGCCGACAGCCGCCTGCAGGCCGGCGACGTGCTGATCGTGCTGGGCAAGCCGGAGCGGGTGCGGATCTTCCGCGCGTCCATGCTGGCCAGGGGACGCAAGTAGGGGGCCTGTGCGGCCCGCCCTGCTGCCCCGCCCTGCATGCGCTCAGTCCAGGCAAGTGCACCCAGTTGTCGGCCGGGGCCTGCAAGCTGGGCACCAGCCCTTCGGCGGCCATGGACACCCAGCCCCCCGAGGCGATCACCAGGTGATCTACCAGCGGCACGCCCAGCATGCGGCCAATCTCCACCAGGCGCAGGGTCACGGCGCGATCCTGGGGGGAGGGGCTGGGGTCCCCCGAGGGGTGGTTGTGGGCCAGCAGCACCATCGCCGCCCCCGTCTGCACCGCGGGGCGAAAGACCGCGCGGGGGTCCACGATGGTATTGGCGTCGCTGCCCCGGCTGAGCCGCTGGACCGACAGACCCGCTGCCGCCGGTCCAGCAGGACGCCATGGAGCTCTTCGACCGGCAAGGGGGCCAGGCGGGCTGCAGCAGCCTGGCGGCGTCTGCCGGCCCGCCCAAGACCACCCGGGGCGGCAGCACCGCGCAGGTCGCCCGATGTCCGGCCTGGAGTGCGGCGTGCAGGCGCACGGCGCGGGCCGGCCCCACCCCGGCCACCTCGGCGAGGGCGGCCACCGGGCTGTTGAGGATGCCCACCAGCCCGCCAAAGCGCTCCAGCAGGTCGCGGGCGATGGCCGGGGCCGACCGCTGAGCCGTGCCGGTGCCCAGGACCAGGGCCAGCAGGTCGGCATCACCCAGCCGTTCGGGTCCAATCATCGTGTAGTGTTCGCGTGCGCGCATTCGGCCTCCGCCGAGCACACATGCAAGCTCCGTGCCGACACGATCTCAGTCGCTTGTGGCAAGGCCCCCGCAAAACCGGGTCGCCAGTCGACAGGCATTCGACAGGGCTTCGGCAGGGCTTCGGCAGGGCAGGGGGCCAGGCTGCGCCGCTCGCGCTCAAGGGAGGTAGCTGACCTCGACCAGGAAGACCCCATAGGACCCCGAGAAGAGCGGGGTTGACGGGGGCGGCGCCACGCGCTGGGCACCCATGGCCTGCAGGTGGCCGTGCACCGCGTCTGCGCGGTCCTGGGGCACCACCAGCAGCACCTGGGCAAAATCGTCTTCGGCGGCCAACATATGCGGGCTGAGGGCCCGGCCGCTGCTGTCGCGCACCTTGCCGCCGCTCTGTTCTGCGATGCTGCTGAGGTTGTAGAGGATCTCGGGGGATTGCACCGTCAGCCGGTAGCCGAAGCTGGTGGCCAGGTCGCCGCCCTTCTCGGTCTTCTCCCATTCGGCGTAATGGGGCTCATCGGGGCCGGCGCTGGGCTGGGCCTTCTTGCTGGTGGACCGGGCCGGGGCCTTGTTGGCCTGCTGGGCATCGAGCGGAGGGGCCGGGGTCCCGGCATCGGCCCCAGCCGTGGGGCCCGCGCCGGCGCTGGCCGGGGCGAGGTCCTCGCCCTCTGCGCTGGGGTCGGCCTCGGGGGCGACGCGGTCGCGGGGCGACCGGTAGGTGGCGAGGTCGTCGGCGGTGGCGGTGGCGCTGCTCTCGCCATCGGGGCGGCCTTGAATCACCAGCACCACCACGGCGGCGGCGGCGGCCAGGGCCAGGGCCTCGACCGGCACACGGCTCCACCACTGGCGCAGGCGCACCACGGTGCCGGTGGCGCCGGGCTCGTCGGCCACCTTCTGCATCACCCGGGCATGGAAGCCGGTGGGCGCCTGGGTGGGACCCTCGCGGCGCAGCAGCTCGACAGCGCCCAACATGGCCTCGTATTCGGCACGCAAGGCGGGGTCTCGCTCGATGGCCTCGGACAGCTCCGCCATCTCGGCGTCGCCCAGGGCGCCGTCGAGGTAGGCAGACAGTCGATTTCGAGCGAAGAATGCGTCCATTTGCCTACTCGAAGATATCGTCCCGGCCCAGGGTCCGGGACAGGGCCCGGGCGATCTGGGCCCGGGCGCGGTGGAGCCGGCTCTTCACCGTACCGCGAGGCAGGTCGAGGATCTCGGCGATCTCTTCATAGGGCAAGCCCTCGATGTCGCGCAGCACGACGATGCTTCGATAGCCCTCGTCCATCTCGTCCAAGGCCTCTTGCAGCAGCCTCTCCGCTTCAGACCTGTGAACCCCCCGATCGGTTCCCGGTCCGTCCGAGGCGATCTGCCGTTCTGGCCCGTCGTCGCGCGGCACGCCCTCCAGGGGCTCGTGCTTGTCGCTGCGGCGGCGCCGCCGGTACAGCCGCCGGTTCTTGCAGTGGTTGACCGCCACCTTGAAGAGCCAGGTGCTGAACTTGGCGTCGCCCCGAAAGCGCCCGAGCGCCCGATAGGCCGCCAGAAAGACGTCCTGCGCGACCTCTTCGGCCACCTGCCGGTCGTGCATCCACCGCAGGCAGAGGGTGAAGATGCGGTCCTGGTAGCGGAGCACGAGCTCCGAATAGGCCTGGGTGTCGCCCTCCTTGAAGCGCCGCACCAGCTCTTCGTCGGTCGGACCGCGAGCCATGGCGAAGAAGAAGGGGAAGAACATCCGGCCTGTCGGGGAAGCTCAGTTGGGAGAACCGACATCCGCGATGCGGAGCCGCTGGCCGGTGCGAACCGCCTGCTGAACGTCCTCGTGCACATTCCGGGCGTTGGGCAGCACGGCCTTGCGCAGGCGGGCGCCCTTGAGGGTGCAGCCGTTGAGATTGGCGAAGTCCAGGTCGGCGTCGTCCAGGGTGGCGCCGTCAAGGGCGGCATCCTGGAGGTTGGCGCTCCACAAGCTGGCGGCGGTCAGGTTGGCGTTGCGGAAGGAGCAGCCCGTGAGGTTGGCCTCGGCCAGCTTGCAGCGGATCAGGTTCATATTGTCGAAGTTGAGCCCGCTGAGGTCCAGGCCCCGCAGGTCGGCATCGGCGAGGCTCTCCCGGCGGCGGATCGCGTCCTGGATCTGCTTGCGGGTCAGCGCGCCTGTGGATTCCCCCTCGTCCTCGTCGGGACGCTGGATCGGTTGGCGACGACGCATCATGCGGGGATTGCCTCAGTTTTCGGGGAGGAGAGGGGCTGGCCGGGGGGTCCGGTCAGCGCGTGCATGGCCCGCTGGGCGATCCATCCTGAGCGGTGCCCGAGGGCATCTGACCAGTGAAGTCCGCCGGGGTTCAGGGTGTTCACCTCAATCAGGCGACCACCGATGACATCCAAGCCGGCGAGGCGTATCCCATTGCGGGCAAGGTGGGGACTGAGGGCCTGGCAGAGTCGGCGATCGGCGTCGTCGATGACGACCGGGTGGGGGTGGCCACCGCGCTTGAGGTTGTGCCGGAACTCGCCGTCTGCCCGCTGCCGCAGGTAGCCGCCGATGATCTCGCCATCGACCCACACCAGCCGCTTCTCGCCCAGGTCGGCCTCGGGCAGGTACTGCTGGATGACCACATGTCCGCCCCCCTGGTCCAGGGCGCGGCTGACGGCGACTTCGAGGAGGTCACGGCGGCCCGGCGGCACCAGGCTCACGCCCCGACCGCCGCTGCCCGCCGCGGGCTTGACGATGAGGGTGTCGGCGCCCCGGCCGGCGATAAAGGCCTCGACCGAGGCCCGGCTGGCGGTGACCAGGGTGTCGGGGCGCGGCACATCCGTCAGGGTGGCCAGCCAGCCCTTGGTGCGGGTGCGGCTGACCCTAAGCTGGTCGTTGATGACCGTGACGCCGCACCTCTGGGCCAACAAGGCGAATTGCAGCGCGTCTGGGCTGAAGGGGTTGACCCGCAGCAGGAGCAGGTCGAGGGCCGCCACGTCGATGAAGCGGCGCGGCAGCGACCCTGTCCGCAAGCAGGCGGCCAGCGCGTCACAGTCGCCCACCGGGCCATCCAGCAGCCAGGCCCGCGCCATCAGCCGGCCGGTGGGCAGGACCTCGTGGCCCAGGGCTCCAGCAGTCGGACGGTGCCCCTGATCCAAGGCGGCCTTGACCAGGTGCACGCTGCTCCAGGTCGCGTCGAGGGCGGCGACATGGCTGAGGAGGAAGCCCAGGTTCATCGGCCGCACCTATGCCGGCTCAGCCCGGCTTGCTGCCGGTCGGCGTCGCGCTGGGGTGCCGCTCCACGATGTCGCGCGACAAGAAGCCTGCCATCTCCCGCAGATTCAGCGGCGCGCCGCGTTCCACCATGACCCGCGCAAAGAGCGGCTTGGGCCTCGGAGTAGCGGCCCCTCCGCCGGAGCAGATCGGCGAGCACGAAGGTCACGCGCACCTTCTCGTCCATGGCCAGGCTGGGCTGGGCCAGCGCGCTGCGGTAGGCGGCGATCGCCTCGTCTTGCAGGGCGGGTTCGACCACCTGGGCCGCCTGCTTGAAGGTGGCCAGGGACCTCGGCCTCTTTGGGGCTGAGATCCCACCGCGGCAAAGGCGGCCAGCAGCTGATCGCGCTCTTCGGACCAGCCACCCCGGTGGGCCACCCGGGCGAGGTTGTGCAGCAGGATCTTGCGCTGGTGGGGATCGAGGTTCTTGGCCAGCTCTGTCTGGCCCTGGTCCAGCATCAGCCGGGCGGCGATGGGGCGGAGAGCCCTCGAAGATGCCCACGGCGCGGTCCCGGGCGGTCCAGCTGGCGCGGTGCAACAGGTCCCCGATGAAGACCGGGTCCCGGCCCAACACGCGGTACATCTCGGCGGCGATGCGGTAGCGGTCCCAGACCTCGATGCGCTCAACCGGAGGAAAGGGACGGGCGGATCCGTCCAGCCGGGCGCTCAGCCGGCCCTTGATCTCGGCGTCCAGTGGAAGGCGCTCCATGTCGGCGCCATAGAGGCTGAACAGGCTGTCGGTGCAGGTTGAAACCGCATACTCGCGATACTGGCCCTCTGAGGAGTAGGCGGCCAGATCGCTGTCGAAGCCGCCATGGGTGTCCGAGGACAGGCGCTCGTAGATGCGCACGGTGCCAGCGCCGACGGGGCAGGCCACCGCGCGCACGGCGATGCGCGTGGCTGCGGCGGGGCGGGGCAGCAAGGCCAGCAGCAGCGCCAGGCCGGGCAAGAGCCGGGGCGCGGTCATCGGTGGAAGAGGCCTTCGAGCAGGCTCAGGCTCTCGCCCTTCTTGCGCACGATCAGCACCGGGCCGTCTGCGTAGCCGGCGAGGCGTTCGGCGGTGCTGCCCAGCAGCCGGGCGGCGAATTTGCTCAGGCCCCGCGACCCGACCACGATGGCATCGGTGCCCGCGCGCTCCACCAGGACCTGGGATGCGGCCGTGCCTTCGACCAGCTCCAGGGTGGGGCGGACCTGGCCGGCAAGGTCGGCCATCACCACGTTGTTGAAGTGCTTTTCGGCGTTGCGGCGGATCTCTTCCTCGAATTCCGCGCGGCTGTGGGTCTCCAGGCCCAGGGGGGAGTGGCTATATTGGAAGATGGCCTCGACGCGGTCGGCAATGCAGACGGCCACCTTCAAGGCGTCGCTGCTGGTGTGCGAGAAGTCGAGCCCGCAGACCACGCGGTCAAAGCGCACCGACGCGCCGCGGGGCACCACCAGGGCGCTGACGCCGGCCGTGCGCAGCAGCTTGAGGCCCGAGGGCCCCCAGCCCGGATCGTCGCCCACGCGCAGATTTCGCCCGATGACGAGCAGGTCCACATCCTCTTGCTGGATGATGCGGACCAGCTCCTCGGCCGGGTCGCCCACCGCGTGCACGCCGACGATCTCCAGGGCCGGGTAGGAGGCCTTCAGACGGTCCATCGCCTGGTCCAAGGCGGCCGGGCGGTCGCCCGAGGCGCCGTGGCTGGAGCCCGCCATGAAGCCCGGAAAGGGGTCACGCGCATAGACATGGGCCACGACCACGCGCTGCACGCCGAGCTTCTCGTCCAAGGCTGAGATGGCGGACAGCAGGGCATCGTCGCGGTCATCCAGGGCCAACATCACCAGCGCGGTGGGAAAGGCGGGGGTCAGGATCAGGTCGGACATCGGGGCTCCGGATTGCGGGGTCAGCTGTCGCCGCCCTCGCCGCTAAGGTCGAGAATACGCGTTTGGCCCACATAACCGACCGTCCGGCTGCGGGTCGTGGCCGCCAGGCGCCGCACCAGGTCCGCCATGCGCTCCAGCTGCAGGGTGGCCCGGCCCAGCCGCTGCGCGACGTCCTCGGGCAGGTCGCTGCGCAGCTCCAACATCTCGAGGATGCCCATGACCGCGGTCAAGGGCTGGTTGAGCTCGTGGGCGGCGGCGCCGGCCACCTCGGCGGTGGCGGCACGCTTCTCGCTCTCGATGAGCTGGCCGGTGGTCTCCTCCAGCCGCAGCCGCAAGGCCAGCTCGCTGCGCCGGTCCTGGAAGACGCCCACGGTGCCGATGGGCATGCCATCCGCCGCGTGCACCTCGGCCGCCGACAGCAGCACGGGCACCTGCTCCCCGGAGCGGGCCCGCAGCCGCGCCGAGAGGCCCTGCACCAGGCCGTCGGGGCTGGCGCGAATCTCGGCCAGCACCCGACGGGCCTCCGAGGCGTCCACATAGACCTCGGTGACGTGCATATGGGCGCGTGCCCAGGCGGCGTCGTAGCCCAGCGCGGTCTCGGCCGCGCGGTTGAAGACCAGCACCCTGCCGCGCAGATCGACGGCCATCACCGGGTTGGGGGTGGCGTCAATCAGGCGGCCCAGCAGGTCGCGGGTGCTCTGGAGTTCGGCCAGGGCCCGTCGATTCTCTCGCTCCATCGCCCGGATTCGACGGTCGGTGTGTTGGGCGGCCGCCCAGAGCGGGTCCAGCAGCGCGGCCAGGGCGTCTGGGGCCTGGGGCAAGCAGAAGGCGGCCACGGCCCCCGCGGCCAGGGCATCTCCGGCAAGCTCCGGGCTGGCGAGCAAGGCGACCGTCAGCGGGCCGGCGGGCTCGACCGGGGCGCCGGGCCAGGGGGAGATGGCCAGCAGGGCGCTCTCTGCCGCTGAAAAGCCCGCCGCCGCCAGCAGGGCCGGGAGCGCGGGAGGGACAGGGGAGAGGAGGTGGACCGGCTTCATTCTTCCGGAGCGGGGGCCTCCGGCCTCGAAGCCGCCATGGCCTCGGGATCGGCGGCGCGAACCGCAGCCCAGTGTACGCGAGGCACGGGCTGCCCGGCAGCCTGGGCCACCGATTGCACGTCGGTAAATTCGGGGGAGAGGTGGAGGATCTCGCCGTCCAGCGCGCCCACCTTGACCCGCACAGGTCCCCAGGGCGTCTGTGCGGTCCCGTGCCACCGGTCCAGAACCACCCGATCGCAGTCGTGGTGCCGCAGGCCGAAGCTGCTGCCGTGGCGCAGCAGGATGCGGCCCAGGGCGTCGCGGTCATCGGGGCGGCAGAGCACCTGCACCAGCAGGCCCGGGCGCCCCTTCTTCATCAGGCAGGGCAGGGCCAGGGCGTCGAGCGCCCCCGCGGCCAGCAGGGCGTCCAGCAGGGGGGGCAGGTGCTCCCCGGTGAGATCGTCCATCTGCGCTTCGATCACGCTGACCCGTTCGGAGTTTTGGGCCTGGGCTTGCGGGTCGCCCAGCAAGGCGCGCACCACATTGGGGCGGTCCTTGGGGTCGCGGGTGCCGGCGCCATAGCCCTGGGCGACCAGGCGCTGGGCCGGCGGACGGCCCGGCCGGGCCAGGGCGGCCAGCAGGGCGGCGCCGGTGGGCGTGACCAGCTCTCGCCCGGGTGGGCCGGGCTCCACCGGAAAGCCCAGGAGCAGCTCGACCGTGGCGGGTGCCGGCAGGGGATGCGGCCGTGCTGGCTCTGCGTGCTGCCGCTGCCCAGGGGGATGGGCCCCACCGTGATCTGGTCCACGTCGAGCTGTTCGAGGGCCAGGCAGGCGCCCACGATGTCGATGATCGAGTCCAGGGCGCCCACCTCGTGAAAGGTGACCGCGTCGGGGGGCATGCCGTGCACCTTGCCTTCGGCGCGGGCCAGCACCGCGAAGACGGCGAGGGCGCGGCTGCGGGCCCGCGGGGGCAGGTCGGCGGCCTCGAGCAGGCTGCGGATCTGTCGCCAGCTTCGCGACGGCGGCCCGGCCTGTCCGTGGCCGTGGTCGTGGCCGTGGCTGTGCCCGTGTCCGTGCCCGTGGTCGTGGCTGTGCCCAGGGTCATGCCCGTGGTCCTCGGCCGGCTCCACCTTGCGAAAGGCCACCAGCCGCGCGGGCGCAGCTTCGGCCGGCAGCAGCACCTGGAAGGCGCGGGCGGCAAAGGGCCCCCGGATGACCGTGGGCGCCGCCAGCTCAAAGGGCTCGACCGGCAGGGCCTTCAGGGCTGCCACCAGGGAGGGGAGGGTGGCGCCCAGGTCGAGCAGGGCGGCCACCAGCATGTCGCCGGCGAGTCCGCCGATGAGATCGAGGTGCAGGTGCCGCCCGGTCACGGGGCAGGCCCCAGGCCGGCCTGGTTGATGCGGCTGGCGACCACGGCCGCCCCATAGCCATTGTCGATATTTACGACGCTGACCCCGGGGGCACAGGAGTTCAACATGCCGAGCAGGGCGGCCAGGCCCCCAAAGGCGGCGCCGTAGCCCACCGAGGTGGGCACCGCGACGACCGGCACCTGCACCAGGCCGGCCACGACGCTGGCCAAGGCGCCCTCCATGCCGGCCACCACCACCACGGCCCGGGCGGCGCGCAGCTCGTCGAGGCGCCCGAGCACCCGGTGGATGCCGGCCACGCCCACATCGGTCAGGCGGCTCACCTGGTTGCCCAGCAGCTCCAGCGTGACCGAGGCCTCCTCGGCCACGGGCAGATCGCTGGTGCCGGCGCAGACCACCGCGACCCCGCCCCGGGCGGCCTTGGGGGGTCCGCTGCGTTGCAGCAAAAGCCGGGGTACGGGCAGCCACTCGGTGGCGGGCAAGGCCGCGATCACCTTGGTGGCCATCTCGTCCGAGACGCGCGTCACCAGCCCATCCTGGCGGGCGGCGGCGAAGTGCCGGAGGATGGCGATGACCTGTTCAGGGGTCTTTCCCGCGCCATAGACGGCCTCCGGGTTGCCGGTTCGGGCCGGCCGATGGAGGTCGAGCTGGGCGAAGTCCATCGAAGGGGCCGCGGCAGAGATGGCAGCGACGGCGCTGTCAACATCGGTGCTGCCGGTGGACACGGCTTGAAGGATGCGGCGGAGCTCTTCGGGGTCGGACATGGGGGCCTCGCGCTCGGGTTCCGGGGGGCGCACGCGGGGTGCCGTCGGGGGCACCCGGCGTGGCGCAGGGGGCGGAACGGTGTGAGATTCTAAAAGTGATGGCTGCCCGCTCCTACCTCCTGCCGGTCCTGCTGTCGGCCTTGGGCACCACGGTGCTCGGGGCGGCAGCGCGACCGGCGTGGGCGGGAGAGCGCGATCTCTATGACCGCACGGTCAATCTCATCCAGGCCCACTACCTCGATGTCGCGACGCTGGATGGCCTCGCAGCCTGGCGCGGCGCGGCCAAGTCCGCCGAAGACGCGATCCCCTGGCTGGTGACCGAAGGCGAGGGCACCCAGCTGATCCTGCGCCATGGCGCGACCGGCCCCATCGGCGAACTCAGCGCCCCTGAGGGGCCGCTGGGCAGCACCCTGCACCTCGCCGCCGCGCTGGATGCGATGGAGGACGCCATTCGGGCCGGAGGGGCCCTGCCCGACGATGTGGACCTGCCCATCGAGCTCATCCGCGGCCTCACCCGGGCCCTGGACAAGCACAGCACGGTGCTCGCCCGCAGCCGCCTGGAGAGCTTCGACGAGCGCATCAGCGGGCGCCTGAGCGGGGTGGGGGCGCGCATGGGCACGGTCAAGGGGCGCCTGGTGGTCAAGGAGGCCTTCCCCGGCGGGCCGGCGGACGAGGCCGGGCTGAAGGCCGGCGACGTGGTGTTGCGGGTGGACGGCCACAGCACCCTGGGCCAGTCGGTCAACCAGGTGGTGCGCCACATCCGCGGCCCCGTGGGCACCCAGGTCCTTCTGTCCATCCGTCGCGAGAGCGGGCCCCAGCCCGAAGAATTCGACCTCGTGCTCACCCGCGAGGACGTGGTGATCCCCAATGTCACCTGGCGCCGGCGGCCCTCGGGGGTCGGGGTCGTGACCATCGACCACTTCAGCGAGCAGACGGCCATGCTGCTCACCCAGGCCCTGGTCGAAATGGAGAGCGGAAAGGCGCCCTTGCGGGGGATCGTCCTTGATCTTCGCGGCAATTCCGGTGGATCGATGATCCAGGCCTGCCGCAGCGTGGACCTCTTCGTCGAGAGTGGCGTGGTGCTGCGCACCGAAGGCCGCGATGGCGAGCGGGTGGACAACCTGCTGCGGGAGTACCGCGCCCACCCCGAACCCAACGAGTCCACCGCCCCGGTGGTGGTGCTGGTGGACGAGAGCAGCGCGTCGGCGGCCGAGATCCTCGCGGGCTCCTTGTCGCGGCTCAACCGCGCCGTGCTCATCGGCCAACGCACCCATGGCAAGGGCACCGTCCAGAAGCTCTACACGGTGCGGGGGGGAGGGCCCGAGGAGCGCGCCCGGCTCAAGCTCACCGTGGCCCGGTACAAGCTGCCCGGCGACATCGGCATCGAGCCCGGGGTCGGCCTGCCGCCGGACTTGCTGGTGCGCCCCATCACCTTCAGCGCCGAAGGCGTGCGCTATGACCCCACCGATCCCGGCGCCGGCGCGGTGCTGGACTGGGTGGATGAGCGCCCCGGCTGGCGTCGGGGTGACAACGCCCCCCAGGACACCCGAAGCGGTGGCTTGGAACCTCCAGGACAGCAGGCGCCGCACGCGCCGCTGAAAGAAGAGCCAGCCGGCCACAAAGGAGCCGTGGACCGGCCATCGCTCCTTGGGAAGCACCTGCTCCCGCATCAGCCGGAACTCAACCAGGGCCTCCTTGCGGATCGTGTTCGCGGACTTCCCGGACAAGGCCATGGCATCGGACTTGCTCGCGCCCCATCGGGTCAGCAGGATGGCGCGTTCGGCTTCGCTGAGACCTCGGACATATTCGACCACGCGCCACAGAAGCTGCCGGGACGCTGCGAGGTCCTCGACCGAGTCGTTGCGCATGGAGTGGGGCAGCAGCGCATCGGCGGCCGCGTCGATCCCGCAATCCTCGAAGGACGGGCTGAAACCCTGGGTGGTCTCGCGCCAGATGCGGTCCTTCTTGAGGCGGTGGTACTCAGCGGCCACCTGGCACCGGATGATCCGGAGGTAGGTGCAGCGCCCCTGGTCATCCTCGGGCCAGGCTCTCTCTGTGCTGGCCTCTTTCAGGCAGCGCTCCACCACCCGGCTCCAATACTCCTCCTGGTCCAAGGGGTCCCAGATTCGCATCTTCTGAACGGTCCGCCTGCGCCGCCGCTGCAACCAGTCGAAGAGCTCTCGCTGAAGGTCCAGGGCCTGCAATATGGGTTCGACTCGGGCCAGGACCACCTCCACAGCTCCCCCTCGCGGGTCGTTCGCCTTTTGATCCAGAAAAGTGGGTCTGGTCATCCCCGCCCTCCCAGCGTCCACAAGAGCTGGCCGGAGATCCAGGCGGTCGCACTGTGCCAGCCGGAGTCATCGGTCAAGGTGGGCGAGCGCAGGCCCAGCTGGGAGCCCAGCCCCCAGGTGGGTGCGAGGGTCCAATTGGCCTCGGCGGTGGCCCCGAAGACCAGCCAGCCCGGTCGTGACAGGCCGCTGGGGCCGGAGACCGGGCCGGGCATCAAGGGCTGGGAGCCCTGCCAGGCGCGACGGGGGCCAGCGTGCAGGGCGAAGCGGCCCCACACACTCCGGTTCAGGCCGGGTCGCCCCATCCCGAAGCCCGCCAGAAGCAGACCGGAGAGCTGTTGGACTCGGGGGACGCCCACGTCCACGCGGGTGGATGAGGCTGAGACCCGAAGGCCCATGGCGGGCCAGAGCCACGCGCGCCCCAGCCCTTGCCAGAGGCTCAGCTCCGCCAGCCCCAGGGGACGGTCGGATCCCAGGCCCAGAACCAGCTGGGTGGGCAGCGGAGGCGGGGGCGCGACCGGGTAGAGCCGCTGCAGGCTGATGGCCCGCACGGCGATGTGGCGGGCAACCGCAGGACAATCCGAGGACTCGGGCCGCCAGGTGTCCGGGGCCTGGGGCTGTTCGCCCAGCAGCCGAGACTCCAGGGTGACGGTCCAATGGCGGTCGTCATCTGTGGGGGCGGACACCCGAAGCAGAAACTCCAGGTCGGACGGGGACGGTCCGCCCAGCTGTTGAGCATAGCCGGCGGCCTCGACCTGGATGGCGTCCAATTGCACGCAACCGAGGGCTGAGTCGGCGGTCTCGACGAGAGGAAGCGGGTCCGGCGCATCGTCAGGGTTGGGCCTGGGCTCCTTGGCCTGCGCGGGTGGCTGCGTTGCGGCTGCCAACAGGAGGAGGGAGACTGGGGGCCATCGCGAGGACCGGGCGGGATGGAAGGCCTTCGCTTGCAGCAAAGGTCGGGGAGACCCAGATTGTCCGGTGATGTAGGCCTCCATCCTCTGCACCGGAGGAGTCTACCAGAGAGGCGGACCTGGGTGGATGGCAAGCACCGGTAGCCGTCGATTGACCCCGCCGGAGACCGGCTCTCCTTCCTGCCGCGATAGGAGCGGCGGCTGGTCCCAGGAGAGTCGATGTGTGGCCAGCCCCATCGGCCGTTCACAGCCACCCGGAAGGTGGCCATCCTCCGGCGGCACCTCGTGGACAGCGCCCCCTCCCGCAGCTCCGGGACAGCATCTCCGACGCATCTCGTGACCTGCCCGAAGCCGACCGGCGGCGAGCGGTGACCGCCGCGCGGCTGGCCGACTTCGACACGCGCGGCAGGGTGATCGCGGGCCCCTGGAAGGCGGGGGCTTCAGACCGAAGCGGGTACCGAATCCGGGCACCGTCCACGAAAATGGCCACCAGCACGGGCCCTGTGGGCCAGCGCTGCTCGCATGCGCCCCCTCGCCCCAAGCTCAGTCCTGCCCCCCCTCACTGGAAGCCGGACCGCGCTTGTGTTGGAAGGCCCGGGTGGTCCAGAAGCTGCCAAAGACCAGGTCCCAGAGGGGGCTGGAGAGCCCGAACTGGCTGTGGGCCGTGCGGTAGTGGTGTTCGAGGTGGAAGCGCCGCATGAACCGGCCCATGCGGGTCTTGGGCACCGCGTGGTGGGTGTAGTAGTGCATCCAATCGTAGGCGAGGTAGCCAATCAGGGTGCCGGCGAAGACCAGGGTCCACAGCTCACCCAGAGCAACCCAATGCAACAGGCCCACAACAAGGGCGAGGGGCCAGGACAGGATGGGCGGGGCGACCAGCCGACCGGGGTCATCGGGGAAGTCATGGTGGTAGCCATGCATCATATATTGGATCTCGCGCAGCGCCGGGTTCTTCATGGGGGGCAGGTGGAAGAGCCAGCGATGCAGCACATATTCCACCAGGGTCCAGGTGAGGATGCCGCCGAGCACGCAGCCCACGGTGACCGAGGCGGTCAGGCCGTCGCGCTGGAGGCCGTCCCACAGGCAGAGGCCGATGATGGGCAGGAACCACAAGCCGGGCATCACCCAGTGCGAGGTGCCAAAGACCCGCTCCAAGACGCGATTCTGCAGCACCTGGAAGCCCTGGAACGGCTGCGGTAGGCGGCGGGGGGCGGTCGGAACGCCGCGCCAGGCCGCAACCGCCTCCTTCCACTCCGGGGTGGTGTCCAGCAGCGCGGGCATGGGGCTCCAGGGGTCGAGGGTCGGCCCCTATCCCGGCTGGCGGCGCGGGGGCCCCGTTGTGGCGGGGGGCACCGGCTCATCGGGGACCATCAGCGGACACTTGACCGGCGACCTCACCTCCAGAGGCGCCGGAGGCGCCCGCCGCTCATCAAGCGGCGCAGGAGGGGAGGCCGCATGTTGCTGCCGATATGGGGGAGGACAGCGCCCTCCTCCATCAGAAAAGAAGCGCCGGAGACCGAACGGACAGAATGTCCGGGCGGTTGATCGGTGCCTGGCGGGGCGGCCGGGCGGTCCGAAGGCTGGCTCCGCAGCTGCGTTGCCCTCTCGCAGGCGGTGCGGGCCCGCAAGCCCGGCGCAGAGGACGCCTGGCGAGAAGCGCCGGCGCCATGGCCGGGGAGCGGATGGGAGGCGCCGACAGGTGGCCCCCGGTTCGGCCTGGCGGGTCGGCCCATCGCCACCCGGGGCGGCGGGCGGCGTGGTGACCTCCGGGTCGCTGGGGCGCGCACGGCCCGCTGCCGTTGGCGCACCCTGCAATCGGGCAGGACGGGACGGACGGGCCCTGATGCAGCCGGCCCGCCTCCCGCGAACCTGACCCAGATCGCAATCCGGCTGATTTGCTCCGAGGCGGCCGCACGGGATGTCATAATCGGCGGGCCGCCCAACCCGGACAACTGCCGATGCGTCGCCTCCCCCCCTTTATCGTGCTCGCCTCCCTGCTCAGCCTCGCCTGCAATGGCAAGGCGGAACACACCGGCGGCGCTGGGACGGATGGCGACGCCGACACGGACACCGACGCCGACACCGACACCGACACCGACACCGACGCCGACGCCGACGCGCTGGTGGTGGTGACGGGGGGCATCTCGTTGGCCCCAGGTGAGACCCTGCAGCTCACCGCCGTGACCTTGAACGCCACGGACGCCAGCTACGATTGGAGCAGCTCGGCGCCCGAGGTGCTCGTCGTGGACAGCGCCGGCCTGGTCACCGGGGTCAGCGACGGCGAGGCCTGGATCACCGCGACGGGGTTGGACTCGACCGCCACGGGCACCATCGGCCTTTATGTTGGGTCGGACATCCCCCACTATGCAGAATGGCTGGGATCAGCGCACGCCGATCGCAGCGCAGAGGCCTTCCGCCACTGGGACGAGGATGGAGCGGTGCCCGACACCTGCGCACAATGCCACAGCAAGGCGGGCTTCCTGGACTTCTTGGGGGCCGATGGCAGCGCCGCGGGCTCGGTCGAGGCGGCGGCCGCCACCGACTCGGTGATCGACTGCGAGACCTGCCACAACGGCGCGGCAGAGGCCCTCTCCACCGTCACCTTCCCCTCGGGCACCACCATCGACCACCTCGGGCCCGAGGCCCGCTGCGCCACCTGCCACCAGGGCCGGTCGTCGGGCGCCACCGTGGACGAGGCCATCGCAGCCGCAGGGCTCACGGACGCGCCCGATACGGTGAGCGCAGAGCTGTCCTTCAACAACATCCACTACTACCCTGCCGCAGCCACCATCTTCGCGGGCGAGGTCGAAGGCGGCTACCAGTATTCGGGCCAGGTCTACGATTGGCGCTTCCGCCATGTCCAGGGCCAGGACAGCTGCGTCGAATGCCACGACCCCCACAGCCTGGAGGTGCAGGTTGACAGCTGCGCCGAGTGCCACGCGGGCGTGACCGATGTGGAAGACCTGCGCGGCATCCGCATGGTCGCCTCAGCCGGGCGGGACTACGACGGCGACGGCAACCTGACCGAGGGCATCTACCAGGAGATCCGCGGCCTGCGGGGCAGCCTGCTCGCGGCCATCCAAGCCCTGGCATCGGAACAGGGGCTGGGCAAGCTCTGCTATGACGCGGCCGCCTACCCCTACTGGTTCACCGACACCGACGCCGATGGGAGCTGCTCGGCCGCCGAGGCCGCCTATGCCAACGCCTGGGCGTCCTGGACGCCGCGCCTGGTGCGTGCGACCTACAACTACCAGATGGCCACCAAGGATCCCGGCAGCTACGCACACAATGCAAAATACACGATCCAGCTGCTGCACGATGCGCTGCAGGACATCAACAGCGCGCGCAGCGCCCCCGCGGATCTGTCCAGCTTCGACCGCAACGATCCGGGCCACTTCAACGGAGCGGGCCAGGCCGCCCGCTACTGGGACAGCCACGAGGCCGTCTCGGCGACCTGCTCCAAGTGCCATGGCGGCGCCGAAGGTCTGCACTTCTATTTGGAATATGGAGTGGGACGCAACGACGTGGCGCCGGACAACGGGCTGGAGTGTGAGACCTGCCACGACACGATCCCGGCCTGGAGCACCTTGACCGTGAACCAGGTGCTCTACCCCAGCGGCATCACGCTGTCGGACCCCGGCAGCCCGTCCAACCTCTGCGGCACCTGCCACAGCGGCCGGGCATCCAAGGCATCGGTGGACAGCAGCATCGCTTCGGGGCGCTTCCGCTTCATCAATGTGCACTACCTGCCTGCCGCATCGGTGGTGGCCGGGACGGACGCCCAGGTGGGCTATGAATACACGGGCAAGACCTATGCGGCGGCCTGGACCACCCACTCCGGGGGCAGCGACTGCACGGATTGCCACGACCCGGTGAACACCGACCACAGCTTCTCTCCGGTGGACAACTTCGACTACTGCACCGTCTGCCACACCACGGCGACCGAGCTGGGCGACATCCGCAACCGCCACAGCGGGGATCACGACGGCGACGGCAACGCCACGGAGCCCCTGCGCGACGAGCTGGCCGACATCGCCGCCGACCTGCTCTTCCAAATGCAGGCCGCCGCGGCCATCTGCTACAACGGCGACGCCTACCCCTACTGGTTTGTCGATAGCGATGCGGACGGGGCCTGCGACCCCGGCGAGACCTCCAGCTTCAGCGCCTGGACCCCCGCCCTGATGAAGGCGGCCTTCAACTACCAGCTCTATCAGAAGGACCCCGGGGCCTGGGCCCACAACTTCGACTATATGGCCCAGCTGCTGATTGACGGCGTGCAAGACATGGGCGGATCCACCAGCAGCTATCTCCGCCCCTGAGTCTGGGCCGACAGAGGCCGCCGCCTCAGGGAGCGGGGGCCTGCCCGGCGAAGCCCAGGAAGTGGCACTCCCGACAGGGCAATGCGCCGGCCTGGTGCTTACCGGGCAGCATGTCGCTGTGACAATCCAAGCAGGTGTCCGTGTCGGTGCGGAACTGGTGGGCGCGGTTATGGGCGCTGCCGTGGCAGCTCATGCAGGTGATGGGGCCCTGCTCGCCCGCCTCGGCGTCGAGGTGGGCCCGGTGCGAGCTGCTGTCGTCGATCTTCACCACCTGGGCCCGCAAGGCGTCGGGGAGGGGCCCCGAGACAGCGTGGGCCGCCCCCGACCGGCTGTGGCAGTCCTCGCAGACCTCGTTGGCAACATGGGGCACGTCGATGTCTTCGGGCCCCTGGGGCCGGTCGAAGACCATCACCCAGAGGTTTCGGGGATAGTGCCGAATGGGCACCCGGTGGCAGTCGTGGCAGGTCGTCATGCCCACATGGGCGGAGCGGGTGAAGGCCTCGTTGGCATAGTCGTGCACATGGCAGTCGTCGCAGAAGCGGTCATCGGCCCACAGATAGGTGAAGACGTCGTCCCCGACGGGCTTGCCGGCGGCCAGCCCCAGCACCAGCGCGCCGATGACACCACCCATATGAAGGGGGCGGGCCGCAAGGTGGGAGACGCTGCGCTGGATGAGTTGTCGAAGACCTTGAAACATTCAGAGGCCCCCGTGTTGCCACGCGACGTAGAGGAAGCGCAGCGAAGCCCCCAAACCCGCCACCAGCACGAAGCCGATGGCAAATGCAGAGAGGGCGAGGATGAGGGTGCGAAGCGTTGGCGTCATTGCCGGGCCTCCCGACGGTGGAAGCTGCGGTAGAGCAGCAAGGCGTCGGGCCCATGGCAGGCGGAGCAGGCGGCCTTCCAGCCCGGGAGGCGCAGGTGGTCGGCCCCGTCGGGCGCCGGGCCATGGGTTGCGTGGCAAGAGGCGCAGGTGAGCGTCCCCCCCGCATTCGCTGCCGCCGGCTGCCCCGTGGCGTCAAAGAGGCGCAAGCCCGAGAGGGCAGACCACCGCTCCATATCCGCCGCAGACAGGGGTTGGGGGTGGGTCCACGCCGCCACGGTGGGCGCGCCGGCGCTGGCCCGCCCCGGCGCATGGCAAGACAAGCAGGCCGCATCGCGGGGATGGCTCGCGTCCGCTGGCGCGGTCCATGGGCGCGCTGCGGTGGGCGGGGTGGCAGGTCAAACACTGGGGCGCGCCTGGCCCCTGGCCATGGCCGCCGGCCGCGGCGGGCTCCGCATGGCAGCTGGCGCAGCTGGGCGTCTCGCTGGGATCGTGCACGTCGTGGCAGCTCTCACAGGTCAGGCTGGGGTGGATCCCATCCTGGGTTGGCCCGAGGGGGTGCCCGGCGGACCCGACCCCGGCATGACATTGCGCGCAGCCCGCAGGATCGGCGGCGCTGCTCTTGAGCAAGGCTTGCAGCAGATCGGGCCGGGCGGCGTCGTGGGGGCTGTGACAGGACAGGCAGGGTCCTTGGGCCTTCTTGCCAAGGGCCGCGTGGCCTCCTCTCGCGACCGCCTGGGACTGCCCATGACAGCCGCTGCATTGCCCACTCTCCGGGCTCTTGAGCAGGCTCTTGCCCACCCCGCCCACCAGCTGGTGGCAGTGGGCGCAGGCGGGGGCGCTGCCGGGGCTTGCGGTGGTGGCCAGGCCGATGGGGTGGTCGCCGTCCCCGCCCACCTGGTCGGGATGGCAGCCCAGGCATGCGCCCGCGGCCTCGTCCCCCCGTGCCAGCTTGGGCCCCGACGCGGCGTGGGGGCTGTGGCAGGCCAGGCAGCCCGCGCCCGCGCCCTCCCCCCGGGCGGCGAGGGCGGCCCGCAAGGCGGCGCCGCTCTTGTGGCCCCGCCCCCCGCCCTGGGCCGCTTGCGCCTCGCGGTGGGGATCCTCGGCGTGGCAACGCACGCAGAGGGCGTCGTCGGTCAGGCCCTCGCGCAAGAAGCCCCCCGATGCGGGGTCACCGTGCGCGGTGTGACAGGTGGCGCATTGAAGCTGGTCATCGCCGTCCAGGGGCAGCCCGGCTGCGGGATCGGCCACCGCACCGACCGGATGGTGGATCCCCGCGGGATCGAGGGCAGCGCGCCCATCCTGGACGAGTCCGTCATGGCATTGCCCGCAGCCCTCGGGGCTCGCGACGGGGTGCTCCTGCCCCAGCTGGGTGCGCAGACGACGCAAGGAGGCCTGCTCCCGCGCTGCTTCCAGGCTGGCGGGTGCCAGGGCCAGCACCTGGAGCCGCGCGCCCGCAGAAGATGCAGAGAGGACCAGGACCGTGTCTGCATCCGGGCCCGGCCGCAGGGCCAGGGGGTGGTCGGGGCGCAAGGGCGCGTCTGCGTCCGCCAACAAACCGAAGCCGCCAGGCTCCCCCGGCCAGAAGAGCTGCAAGGCGTCCAGGCTGCTGTCGGCGACGATCAGCGCCCCCCCCTGCAGGGCCACCGCGCTCTTGGGGTGGTCCAAGGTGCCCGCCCATCGCCCATAGCGCCCGGCCCGACCCACGACCTCGCCGGCCTCGTCCAGGCTGAGCACCGCGGCCGAGAGCGCATCCACGGCCAGGACCGCGGGCCCGCCGGGCGGGCCCGGCACGAGGTCCACGACCATCGCCCGCATGCCCTGGTCCCGAGGGAGGGCGGACTCTCCGAGAAGGCGCCCACTGTCGCGATCCAGCCGCCGCAACCAGCCCTCTCGGTCCGCCACCCAGAGCGCGTCTCCCCGCTCCAGCAGGGCGATGGGGTGGCTGGCCCGCGGCTTGGGTGGAGGCTCGGGCACGAGGCTCTGAAGCAGCTCCCCCGCCACCGATACGCGCCGCAAGGGGCCCTCGGGGTCCACCACCCACAGGCCCCCGCGGCGGCATCGGCCAGCCGCGCGGGATGGCCCGCGGGCGCGGGCAAGGCCACCGGGTCCAGGGGCGACCAGGCGGCGTCGAAAGGCAGCAGACGCCCGCCCTGGCCGTCCAGCACCACCGCGCCGCCGCCGGGCAGCGCGCGCAGATCCGAGGCGCCGTGTACCGCGATCGCCCGGTCGGCCAACACGGTCACCACCACCGTCGCCGGACCTTCGGCCATGGGGGGCAGCTGGGGCGCCTCATAGCAGCCCGACCCCAGGCTGATTGCCAGGGCGGCCGCCGCCGCGCGCATCCAAGGCAAGGCGCTCATGGCCCCTCCCCGTGGCAGGCCGCACAGAGGGCCGCGCCGCTCTCCGGCTGGGCGAGCAAGGGGGGGGCGGCCGCGGCTTCCCGCGCCTTTGCGGGGGGCAGCCGGGCCCAGCTTCCCCCCCGGGCGGCCGCATGCAAGCCCGATACAAAGGGAGATTCAGGAGGATCTGATCGGGCGGCGTGATTGTGCACGTCGTGGCAGGTCCAACATTGGATGCTGCCATCCACCGGGAGCGCCAGGCCCGCGCCAGGCGGCGCTGCCGCCTGCAGGTGGGCCGAAAGGCCGGTGTGCACCGGGCCCTCATGGCAGCCCGCGCAGACGGCCTTGGGGTCCGCGCGCAGCCGAGCCTGCTCGGGCAGGACGCCGGGACCCGGCGGGGCAACATGGCAGGCCGCGCAGGCGCGATCGGCGGGCTGGTGGGGGTTTGCCCGCTGGTAGCCCTCCTCCTCGTGGCATTTAAAGCAGAGGTCGCGGGTCCGGGCATAGGGCCCCCCCCGATGGTAGGGTGCTGGCACCGCCGCTGCGCCGCCATGGGCTGGCTCTACATGGCAGGTGATGCAGCTCAGCAGCCCATTTTCGAGGGGGAAGCCCGCCGCCACCGAGACGGTGGAGGGGGCGATGCCCACCGGGTGCATATCGGCGGTGGGGTGGCAGGCCACGCAGGTCTCGGCGCTGCTTCTTGCCGGTCCCCGCCCGCCTTGGGGGTCGGTCGTGTGGCAGGCCGCGCAACCCGCCGGGTCGCCATGGGGGCTGCCCGCCGCCGCCCGGGCCGACGCCAGGGGGACCGCCACCAAGACCGCCAGCAGGACCGCGTTCTGAAAGCGAGGCACGGTCATGGGCGGACCCCGTTGTCGCCATGGCAGGCGGCGCAGCCGGCCAGGCCGCTCTGGGCCACCTCGGCGCGGATCTCGCCCAGATCGACGTCGGGGCTGCAGCCGCTTCGGTGCAGCAAGGGCTGGACATGGCAGCCCCAGCAGTCGGCCTCCCCCCAGGCCGCCCCGTGCTCGGCGGCGGTGACCCACAGGCCCTGCGCACCTTCGGTCATGGGACCCTCCGCGCAGGTCTCCTCGTCCAGACAAGCCACACAAGGCAAGAGCAGCAGAAGGGCCAATGGAAGCCTCACCATGGCAGGCTCCCGCGCTGGTGGCAGGCGGTGCAGCTGTCACCGATGTGGCAGCTGCTGCACCGGGCGGGGTCCACCCGTGCCTCGACGCCGTGGGTGGCGCGAAAGCCGGGTCCGTGCGGCTGAATGGCCAGGGGACCGCGGTCATCGTGGCAGCGCACGCAGGCGGGGCCCTCGTGGCAGTCGCTGCAGTCGCGGCCCGGGGCCCGCGCCGCGTCGCCATGGGCCTGA
>JAGYJW010000049.1 GCA_018401435.1 Deltaproteobacteria bacterium
GCGCTGGCGGCCTGTACCGACCCCAAGGGCGCGGGGCCCGTAGGGGACTCCGATTCGGGCTGTGCATCGGGCTGCGACGCGGCGGACGCAGATGGAGGCGATGACGATACGGACGCAAGCGACGGTGCGAGCGATGGCGGCGACGGGGATGGCGGCGGCGGGGATGGTTCAGATGTACCGTATTTGGACATCACGTCGATCTATCCAACAGACAACGCAACAGATGTAGCTGTGGACGCGGTGTTGGAAGTCATGTTCGTTTCTGAGGTACGGTTGACGAATGACAACGTAAATTTCAGACTGTACCTGCCACCAGACTACGACAATCCTGTCCCGGCCACAACTGAAGTGTACGATGAGGGCCCCGCGGAGGGTGGTCTGCAAGCAACTCGCGCGACGCTCACTCCCGACGATCCGCTCCGTTACGCCGCTTTCTACGATGCCGATGTGGCGGTAGGCTACTCATCAAACAGCTTGGTCGCAATCTGGAACTTTACCACCGTCGCGGAGTGATCGCGCGTCTGCGATGCATGCAGCGGACGGGCAGCGAGCGGGGAGGGGCCGTCGGTGTCCGTGCATGACCATGCCCGGTGGCTTCATATGGGCGAATCGGAAGGGTCGGATCTCCCTTCAAATGTCTCGTACCTGGACACGCGGATCTGGGTGGGTTCCGGGGCGCCGCGCGTACGGTGCGGCACCGATGGGTTTTGTGTGGCACCCCAGGTGGGCGTCGTAGGAGCAGGAGCAACATATTGTGTGACGGGCAGCAGGTGTACCCAGAAACAAGTTGTTCCCGCTGCTGTCACGGTCATTGACTTCGAGTACCCTTCAGCCGGGCCATGGTGCAGCACGTCGGCTTGATGCGCGGTCTTCGATCAGCAACGTGGAGTCATCATGGTTACCAACGACAGCACGCCTTCCGTTGAAAGCCTGCTCGGGATCCTCGTCCTCGTCTTGGCTGGCTGTACCGACCCCAAAGGTCCGGGTGCCGATGCCGGCTCCGATTCGGCTTGTGCATCGGGCTGCGACGCGGCGGACGCGGATGGGGGCGACGACGGTACGGACGGGAGCGACGGTGCGAGCGATGGCGGCGACGGGGATGGCGCCGGCGGGGACGGTTCAGATGTTCCGTATGGGGAAGTGACTTGGGTGTAGATCTGACTCTGACCGATGGCGCGGGCGTTCTCAACGCGCAGACAGGGCGCGAGCGGTCACTTCCGTCGCTGCATGACAGCTGAGCCGGGGTGGAGAAGCGGGAGTCCCCTCCCTGGAGTAGCGGATGGATGACATCGCCACCGCCACCAGGGAGAGGCCCGTGCATCCAGACTACTCCGCCCACTCGAACTTGCCCGCTCCACTCGCCACCGCGTTGCGTCAGCTGGGGGCGGCCCTGGCCGAGGTGACCTCGCGACCGCCGGAGGAGGTCGACCTGCTCAACGTCGAGGGTCAGGTCCGGGAGCTGGTGGCGGCCGTGGAGCGCGCCTCGGTCCAGATGGTGCTTGAGCACCTCGACGTCGACGCGCCGCAGGTCGTGATCGACGGCGTTCGGCACCGCCGTGTCGGTCGCCACGAGGCCACCTACCTGACGGGGGCGGGCGAGGTCCGGGTGGAGCGGAGCCTGTACCGGTCGGGCGAGGGCCGGGCAGTGACGACGGTGGACGTGCTCGGGGGCATCGTCGATGGCTGGGTGACGCCGCGTGCGGCCATGGTGGCCTGCTTCCTCGTGGGCGAGACGACGCCGGGCATGGCGGAGGAGATGCTCGTCCGGGTCGGCGGGATGACCCCGTCCCGCAGCACCCTGGACCGCCTGCCCAAGGTGGTGAGCGAGGACTGGGAGACGCACCGTCTTCGCCACGAGCGGGCGCTGGACGCCGCCGTGGAGCTCCCGGACGAGGCGGCGTCGGTGGCCATCTCCCTCGATGGGGTCATGGTTCCGATGAAGGACGGTGGCCGAGCCGCCAAGCGGGCGGCGACCCGCACGAAGGGGCGTCCGCCCAGCGGACCTGCGGGCTTTCGAGAGGTCGGCTGCGGGACCCTGACGCTGTATGACGCTGGGGGCGAGCGTCTCGCCACCCGCCGGTTCGCCCGGATGCCCGAGCGCGGGAAGGCGAGCCTGAAGCAATCGCTGAAGAATGGGCTGAACGCCATCCTGGAGAAGCGGCCCGACCTGCGCCTGGTGAAGGTGGCCGACGGCGCCCTCGACAACTGGACCTTCCTGTCGCAAGCCCTCCCCGAAGGGGTGGAGGTCCTCGACTACTTCCACGCCGTGGAGCACCTCTCGCGGGCGCTGTCCGCCGCCTACGGCGAGTCTTCGCGTGAGTTCCACCGCATCCACAAGCGGCTGCGTCACAAGCTTAGGGACAACGACGACGGCGTCGAGCAGGTCATCCGGTCCCTCCGCCACCTCGCCCGCAAGCACCCTCGGAGCAAGGCCCTCCGCACAGAGCTCGGCTACTTCCGCAAGAACCGAGCACGGATGCGGTACGCCGCGGTCGCTGCTGAGGGGCTCCCCATCGGGTCCGGGGTCGTCGAGGCCGCCTGCAAGACCCTCGCGTCGACACGCATGAAGCGCAGCGGGATGCGTTGGGGCCACGAGGGCGGTCAAGCCATCCTCACCCTGCGCAGCCGGCAGCAGTCGGGCGAGTTCGACGTGACCTGGGACCGGCTCCACCGAGACCGGGTCGGCCGCGTCGAGATGCTGCGGGAAGCGGCTTGAGGGCGTCGTTTACAGGGAATGGATGGAGCGTCAGTGTCAGAGTTACACCCAAGTGACTTCGTTCTCCCCCCGCGACGGATCAACAGACGTGCCGGTAGATGTGGTCTTGGAAACAACGCTTGTTTCGGAAAGACCCATGACGGCTGATGATGTGAATCTCTGGCTGGTCATTCCGCCGGACTACCACACGTTTGTTGCGACCACGAAGCATTTCTACGACGATGGCTACGCGGGGGGATTGTTTGCCTATCGCGTCACCTTTACTCCCGATGACCTGCTGGTCCATGACAATGCGTACAACGCGACCGTAATCTACGGTATTTCATCAGGCCTTGCACTGGACGTGAACTTCACCACCGCCGCAGAGTGATCCGGCGCCTGCGGAGCAAGCAGGGGGCGGGCAACGGGCAGGGGCGGGGCCGTCCACCGCCGACTCTGCAAGCATGGCTGGGATCGGCACAACCCGCAGCCCGCCGACCCGGGGACGGCATCGTCGCGCCAAATCCTCTTCGACCTGCGTCACTCGCCCAGGGCCCGCGTCTCTACCGGTACCCACCCTGGAGCGCCCCGTGACCTACCTGCACCTCTCCCTGCTCGCCACCGACCTGGACGCGTCGGTCCGCTTCTACAGCGCCCTCTTCGGCACGGCCCCCGACAAACGGCACGACGACTATGCCCGCTTCACCGTCGCCGACCCGCCGCTGGTCCTCGCGCTGCGGCCCGCCATCGGTGAGCTGCCCGCCGGGCGCGTCGACCACATGGGCCTGCGGCTGGCCGACCGCGCCGCCGTGCAGGCTGCCGAGGCCCGCCTGAATGCCGCGGGCCTTGCGCTCCGCCCGGAGCAGGGGGTGGCCTGCTGTTATAGCGTCCAGGACAAGGTCTGGCTATCCGACCCCGACGGCAACGCCTGGGAGGTCTACACCGTGCTCGGTGAATCCCTGAAGCTCGCACCCGACGGCGGCGGCTGCTGCGTCCCCACGGCGGCGGCTGCCCCAGAGCCAGCTGCCCAGACCGTCCCCCCCGCCTGCTGCGGATGAGCGCGCCCCTGGCCCGCGTCCCACCCGGCGTCGCGCCCGGCACCCAGGAGGTCTGGCAGGCCCTGGCCGCGGACCTGCTGGGCTGGTTCCGCCGCCGGGGCTGCAGCACCGAGCTGGCCGAGGATCTGCGCCAAGAGACCTTTCTGCGGGTGCACCGGGGCCTGGCCGACCTTCGACAGAGCGAGCGGCTCTCCCCTTGGGTCTACCGCATCGCCCGCAGCGTCCTGATCGACCACAGCCGCCGCAGCCGCCCCGAGGATCCCCTGCCCGACGATGCCCTGGCCGATCCCACGGCCATGGCCGGCCTGCCGGGCAGCACGGGGGATCACAGCCCGGACCGCCTGGTGGCCAGCTGGCTGCCGCTGATGATCGACAGCCTGCCCGAAGCCACCGCCCGGGCCCTGCGCCGGGTGGAGCTGGAGGGCTGGAGCCAGGCGGAACTGGCCGAGGCCGAGGGCATCAGCGCATCGGGGGCCCGCAGCCGCATCCAGCGGGGCCGCAGGCTGCTGCGCGCGCGTCTGGACGCCTGCTGCGAGGTGGCCTGGCAAGGAGAGGTCGTGGACTGGCGGCCCAAGGCCCCAAGCGACTGCGGCTGCGGATCAGCGGGTACCTGAATCCGGCTCCAAGGCGTCCCGCCGGGCCCGAAGCTCCCCCGCGAGGCGCCCTTGCCAGCGGGTGCGCGCGGCCAGGGTCACGCCCTCGTCATAGTAGCGATAGGCCTTTCGACCCAATACAGCGACCTGCGCGCGCAATGCGTCCTGGTAGATTGCGACCTGTTCGGGGCTGAGCTTGCGGGGAGGGGCCGCCGCCAACAGATCGTCTTGCAGGGCCAGGTAGGCATCCCCCATCAGAAGCAGCCCCTCCAGGGCGTATTCGGGCTCTCCCAATCGCGCGACGGCGACCACCTGGGCCTCTGCACCGGTCAGTCCGGCCGCCCGATCCTGCAGGGCCTTCTTGGCTTTGCGGTCATTGCGCATCTCGACCTCGGCGGCCGCACTCAGCAGGTGACGGGCCACCGCCGTGTGGGCCTTGGCCTGCATCCAAGTCAAGCCCTCCACCCCTTCGGCCTCGGCCAGGGCCAGGCGCAGCTGCTTGAGCCCCTTGCGGGCGCGGCCGTCGCGCAGGGTGGTGACGCCGCGCTCCAGTTCCAGGGTGAGCCGGTCCCGCTCGCTCCAGTCGCCCTCGCGCTGCAAGGCCTTGATCAGCACCAGGGCGTCGGCCGGGCGGCCCAGCTCTTCCAGGCAGAGGGCCTGGCGGAAGCGGGCGTCCCCCGCCTCGGGGCTGGTTGGCCAATCCGCAGACACGTCACGATAGGCGGCCTCGGCCTCGTCATAGCGCTCCTGGAATTCCAGGCTGAGGGCGAGGTGGTAGGCCGGGGCCGGGCCGGGCTGCTGCGCCAGCAGCCAACGCAGGCGCCCATCGGCACCCTCGAAGTCTCCCAGGCTGCGCCGCTCCACCGCGTCTTCCAGCAGGGTCGCCGGGGCGGTGGCCGCCCACTGGTCGGCCAGGGTGAGGGGGGCGGCGGCGGGCTCCTGGGCGAAGGCGGCAGAGACCAGGAGGAGGGCGGCAGCGAGCAGGCTCATCGGGGCAACCGGGACAGGGGCAGGACTTCGGACAACACCGAGCCCCTTCGGTTTCGGCCCGAGGGGCACCCAACGACAGGAAAAGCGAAGGCCGGGAGCCCAGCGCGACGCCAGACCCCCGGCCCAGACCGGCAGGACAGCCAGGCGGCCCCCCAACGCGGGGACCGCCCGGCGCGCCTTCAGTACTCCAGGACGATGTCCAGCTCCTTGGCGGCCTCGACCCATTCGCCCACCATCTTGGCGGTGGGGACGCGGCGGGTGAGGTTCTTCTCGGCGTTGACCTCCGCCATCTTGGCGGAGGTGTTTTCGGCGTTGCGGCGGCGCAATTCCTTGACCGTGTCCACGCCGGAGGCCTCGAGCAGCTCGGCGAACTCGCCGCCGATGCCCTTGATGCGCATCAGGTCGGCGTGGTTGGCGAACTTGAGGATCTTGTCGGCGGGCAGGCCGGAGGCCTCGGCCAGCGCCTTGCGGTCCTTGGGGGTGGCGGCAGCGGCGAGCAGCTGGGCGGTGTTCTTGACGCCAGCGCCGGCAAGGGCCTCGGCGAACTTCGGGCCCACGCCTTCGATATCGGTGACAGGGTAGCTGGACATTGGGGCTCCACGATGAGGGTGTAGCGCGACGGGGCATCCCCCCGCCGACCGCTTCGGATTAACCGGCCCCCGCCATCCCAGGCAGACATCGGTATTACTTGCGCGACGATCCCGCCCTGGCCAAAGACATCGTGACGCCCCGCGCCTACTGGCGCCGGCGGCTCAAGATCGTCGTGCCCCTGCTGCTGTGGGTGGGCGTCACCCTGCCCACGCTGGCCTGGTTCGGGCTGACGGCGGACCGGCCCCTGGGAACCACCCTGGCGGTCTTGCTGGGGCTCATCTGCACCGGCATCGGCCTGGTCATCGTGTCGATACCGCTGGTCATCGAGGCCACTCGGGACCTGTGGTTCACCTTCCGCGCCCGGGCCCCCATTCGCGAGGCCGTGGCGGCCCTGAACGCCGGCGATGGGCACCGCGCCGAGGCCCTGCTGCTGTCGGTCCTGGCCCGGCCCGGCCTGCCCACGCTGCATGCCGTCAGCCTGCACAACCTGGGGGTGGCCGCCTTGTTGCAGGGACGCCTGGAACACGCCCGCGCCCGCATGGACGCGGCGAAGGCGTCGGGCTGGCTGGAGCGCTTCGCCTTGCGGCGCCACCGCCCCGGCGTCTTGCAAGGCCGGGCCATGGTCTGCCTGGGGCTGGGCGCCCTCGACGAGGCCGAGGCGCATCTGGCCGAGCTTTCGGCCCTGGGCAACCCGCCCGCCGCCTTGCGCGATCCCATCGAGCTGGCCCAGCTGATCCTTGCCCTCAAGCGGGGCGACTGTGTCGGCGCCTGGGCGCAGGCCCGGCTGCGCACCGGCGCCAACCTGCGACCCGATGCGCGCCGCCTGCCGCTGCTGCTGCGGGCCTGGGCGGCCAGCAGCGCGGGGTTACCCGACGACACGGTGCAAGCCGCGCGGGATGCCGCCGAACCCCTGAAGGTCCAAGACAGCTGGCTGCTGTCCGCCTGGCCCGAGCTACAGGACTTTGCGCGCCAGAGCGGGCTTCTGGACGAGTCCTGAAAGAGACGCTCCCCCCGGGGCCGAAGCCGTCGGGGGGAGCGTGACCCGCACCCACCGTGAGGTCGTCATCGGACCGGGCCCCCTCTGAACGAGGGGGGCTCCGGTGTCACCGCTTGCTGAGGTCCTTGTCAGAAAGGCGTGTCATCCACGGTGAGGAGATGGATCCCGAAGGATGTACATGGGGGCCTGGCGTGACGGCCGAAACACCTGTGGGGCAGGCAAGAGCACTCTACCCGAGCCGGGGGGCGGCTCCAAGGGCCAGGCCCGATCAACGCTGCGCCAGGGGGCTGCCCACCCGACCGCGGCGGCCCCCCATGCGGGCGCCCTTGCGAGAGCGGGAGCGGGTTGTGGGCGCCGCGGCCGAGGCCAGGGCATCGTCGCCGGCCAGCAGATCGGCGTCAGCCTGAGCCAGGCGCGCGTCGGTCTCGGCGCGCAGGCGGGCGGCGAGGCGCTCGCGCGCGGCGTCGGCAGCCAGGGGGTCGAGGGGCTGGGCGGCCACCTCGTCCTGGCCTTCGACGGTCGGCTCGGCGTCGGAGCGCGGGTCACAGGCCGCGAGGGCGAGGGTCGAGACCACGATGAAGAAGGACAGTGGGCGCATGTTTTCACCTCCTGCGGGCTCCGACGCGGCCCCGCCGGCTTCATTCGGAAGGGCCCCGATTTTGCGGGGAGGCTGCGGGCCTTCGCCCCCCGTTGGCTTCCGGCGAGGCCCGCCAGGCGCTACCATGCGCGCTGACATCGCCCTGACAGGGCCCAGGAGCCTCCATGCGACCCTTGATTCTCGCCCTCATCCTGCCTCTCGCCACCCTCGCCCTGGGGGCCTGCGGCGAGCAGGCCAACAAGGGCGGAGGGGATGGCGCCACCGACGGCGCCGATGGCGGGGACGACGCCGATGGAACCGACGGCACCGATGGCGAAGAGACCTGGCGCCCCGCGGGCACCGGCATCGGCTTCCTCATTGACGGCGCAGAGGCCAACAGCCTCTTCCACCTCGAGATCAACAACCCCGCCCAGCCCCGCACCGGGCAGGCCTACTATGGCTGGCTGTCCGGCGGAGCGGGCGCGCCGGTGGCCCTGGGCGAGATCCCGGTCAACGACGCCACCTTGCTGGTCTTCGAGGGCGAGATCGGCTTCAATGGCTTGCTGGAGGGCTACGACACCTTCACCGCCTATATGGGCGCCGGCCCCGACGCAGACACGACAGGAGAGCTGGCCTGGACCGGCCAGATCGACCCGACCCTGCGCGACGCCTACGAGCAGCTGTTGATCGCCGACGCCGCCACCCCCGAAGGTGCCGGGTCCTTGCGCACCGTCAAGGACACGACGGAGGCCATCCTGGCCTATACCGACGAGACCATCGCCAGCGTCAGCGATGTGGCCCAGATCAACGCGCGGGGGGAGGCCATCGCCAATACCATCCGCGGACTCGAAGAGGACCTGGACGACGACGGAACCAGCGGCCAGATCGAAGGCTATATGCCAATCATCGGCGATGATGGGCTCATCCTGCTCATTCTCGAAGACCTGGATACGGCCAGCGCGTCGGTGGGGCCGGGCCACCCGGTCAAGGACCTGGCCAACTGGGCCTATGACTGCACCCAGCGCATCGAAGGCTTCGCCACCTATGCCGCCAACCGCGCCGGCATCGCCACGGTCTGCGCCGCCGAGTCCAGCTGCGACGAGGTGCTCTTCGAAGCCAGCGAGAACCTGGAGTGGGCGCTGAGCGGCAACGATGTCAACGGCGACAGCAGCATCGACCCCATCGAAGAGGGCACGATCGACTGCGCGGTCTACTATGTGAGCCAGATGGCCTATATGGAGATTGCGACGCCCTGAGCCCTGGGGCCCCCCCCTGCCGAGCGCCCCGGATGCCCACCCACAGCCCCACCTTCGCCGCCTGGGTCCACGCCCTCCGCGCGTCTGCCGAGGGACGGATCTGGTGGGCCAACCTGGTCCTGGATGTGGGCAGCGGCAACCTGCCCTGCGCGGTCTTCGCCCGACTGCGGGCCACCTTGCGACGGGCGGCCCTGGCCCCCGCCTCCGGCCCCCACCGGCTGAGCGCCGACGCCCGGGCGCTGCTGCTGCGGGACGCCATCCAGGTGCTCGACCAGGCGCCAGCGACCTTTCAGCTGCAGAGCCCGCGCCGCCCCCCGCCCCAGCCCCTGGTGCGGGTGATGGACGCCACCTCCTGGGGCAGCTTCCACCTGGCGACCGACCTGGGGGAGAGGCTGGATGATCGCATCGGCGAGCGCGTCATGCGCGGCCTGGGGCGCACCATCCTGCCCCGTCACTACACCGGGTGGATGCGCACGGCCAAGCCCTTCTTCTGGGCCACGCCCAGCCGCGACTTCGACCAGCGCGGGGACAGCAGCGCCGATGGGGCCCGGGACGCCCTGGGGCTCGGCCACCTCGATCTGCCCCAGGATCTTGTTGTGGTGCACATTCCCAAGGCGCGCCTCAAGGGTGTCGGGCTGCGTGCCCCCACCACCCTGGACGCGGGGGACAGCCCCTGGTTCTCGCCCTGGCCCGGGCCCGAGAGCGCCGGTCGCACGCGCAATCTCCGCGATGGCAGCCCCGGCTTGCCCGAGCTGCTGGTCGAGCCCCTGGCCTTGGACGACCGCTGCACCGTGACGCCCCTGGGCCGCACCACGGCCTTGCCTCCGCCGGATAAGGCCGCCTGGGCCCAAGCTGCCGAGGAGCGTGCGGGACTGTGAGCCTCCCCGAGATCAGCGCCGCCGACCTGCAGGCGCCCGGCCCCTGGCTGGCGGCCTTGTCCGAGGTCCAGCTTCGCGGCTGGCTGCGCCTGGTCTTGCGCCACCGCGACCCGCTGCCCCTGCGGCTGCCCCCGGGCAGCGCCTTCTCGGTGGCCCTGGCGCGGGCCCTGCAAGCCGGGCCGCCTGCGCTGCGGGACGCGCTCAAAGAGGCCCTGCCCCAGCTGGTGCTGGAATGGGGACAAGACGATGGCGCCGAGGTCCTCGATGATCTGCTGGTGCTCTGCGCCCTGCTGCGTTGCCCCGGCGCGATGGACCCCATCCGCCGCCTGCTCGCCGACCAGCGCCTGCCCCCCGATCCCGACCCGGCCCTTCGGTTGCGCGCCTTGCAGGTCCTGTCTGGATTCGGCCTGAATGAGCGCCTGGTACCCATTTTCGAGACGGAACTCAGCGGGCCGCGCAGCGCTGCCCTGGCCTGGCGGGCCCTCTGCAGCTTCGACCTCCGCGCCGGGATCCGGGGCCTGCCACGGCTGATGGCCACCCTGGAAGAGCGGGGCCAGGGCGACCTGCTGGTGGACCTGCTGCGGGCGCAGCTCTTCGACGAGCTGGACGCCAGGCGGCGCCTGCGGCTGCTGGACCTTGCCGCCTGGGAGCTGGACGAGGGGGCCCTCTGCGACTTCTTGCTGGCCTGCGCAGAGGCCGGTCTGGGGCTGCGCCGCACCAACGGAAGCGGCGACGGAGCCGACGACTTCGAGGTCTGCGAGCGCGCACCGGACGGAAGCGGCGTCGAGCGCACCCTGGGCCGCCTGCGCACATGGATCGCCAGCCACGACGGGGGCCGCCGCAGCCGGCAGCGCCTGTCCGAAGCGCGCTGGATCCAGCTGGACCACGCGGCCAACCGGTGGAGCAGCGGGCCCGACCTGATGCTGCTGCTCGACCACGCGCTGGGGGCCTGACCATGTCCGTCGGGGCCACCGCCAAGGACATGCAGGAGACCGCCCAGCGCACGCGCCAGCTGGCCGGCAGCCTCGCGCGGGTGCGCGCGGACCTCGATTTCTGCGCACAGGGCGGAAAGCTGGTCTACGTCGTTGATTTCAGCGAGATCTACTCCTTTCTGCACGAGGATCTGGACCCAACCGACCAGGTGGACCTCGCCATCGGCCCCGCCGACGAGCTGGACGGCAGGGTGCTCAAGCGCCTGGCCCTCAGCCACCTCTTCCGCACCTTCTCCACCGGCCTCACGCTGCTGGAGCCCCATGCGGCCGAGCTGTGGAATTACCTGCAAGGGGTCGAGGCCACCGCCCGCCGGGCCGAAGACCTTGCGGCGGCGGCGCGGGCCTGGATCGAGCAGCTGTCGGCGGAGGACCGGGCCATCCTGGAGCGCCTGGACCGGCCCGGCGCCCTGGATGAGGCCGAACACCGGGCCCTGGTCACCCTGATGCGCGACGAGGCCAGCGGCCTCTGCGACCAGGTGAGTGAGCTGACCGGCTGGATGACCGCCGACACCGCCATCGGAGAGCTGCGCGCCCTGGTGCGCACCCACCGCCTGGCCCACCGCGTCGATGGCCTGCTGCAAGCCCAGGGCGTGGACCCGCGCCAGCTGCGGCCGCCGGCCCTGGCCGAGGAGCGCCGCGCCTTCAACGCCTTCCCCGAAGCCGCCCGAAGCCGGCGCCGCACCCAGAAGATGGCGGATGCCCGGGGCCTGATTCAGCTGCGGGACGCCAACCGCCTGCTGGCCCCCAAGAAGGTGCGGGTGATGCTGATCACCCGGGATGCCAGCCTGCGGGAAGCCGCCGGAAAGCTGGCCCGTGACGCCGGCTTTGGCTGGTCCACGGCGCCGGATCACCTGCGCAGCCTGGACGAGGTGCTCATCGACCTGCTGCTGCGCGGGGCCCAGGATCGCGAGCAGCGCACCGACTGGCTGCAGCAGCTCGAAGCGCTCTTCTCGGAGATGGACTCGTCCTTGCAGGCCCTGGTCAAACATCGCCCCGAAGGCCAAGAAGCGCAGGATCGCTACCTGCGCCTGGCCCGGCGCCGGCTGCGCACCATCCAGCGGCTGTGGCGCGAACACAAGCAGCTGCGGCTGAGCCTCGCGATGCCCCACACCGCCTGGCTGAGCAAGGACTTCACCCAGCCCTGGGGGGTGGAGCCCGACCCCGGCGACGACCCCACCATCCCGCCGGGCGACGACGGGGCCGTGCCCCAGCTTCGGCAGCTGGTGCGCTTTGTCGCGGGCGAGGACTTCCAGGATCGGGCCCGGGCCAACCTGCGCGAGCTGCGCCTGGACCTAGTCAGCCAGAGCCTGCAGCTGATCTTCCTGGGCAGCCTGTCCCAGCAGCGCCTGCAAGCGCTGATGGGCGTCTTTGCCGCGGGCTGGACCGCCGAGGACCGGGACGACCGCACCCTGCTGCGCTCCACCCGCTACACCCTGGTCTGCTCGGTGGAGTTCATCTCGGCGGACTACCGCCGGCTGGTGGCCGAACTCAGCGGCTGGGAGCGCGACGAGAAGGCCCGCTATGAGCGCCTGGAGCGCGTCTTCTTCGAGCTGGTCCAGCGGGCGGCCGGCCGCGAGCAGGCTGGCGAGGGCTTCTTGTTCATGGCCTTCGTCATGGCCTTGTTGGGCCGCTGGGATCACGCCCGGGACCTGGCCTGGACCGCCCTCGACCACAGCGGCGGCGCCCTGGGGGCCGAGGCCCACTATGTGCTGGCCGTCGTCACCCGACGCATCGCCACCACCCGGCCCGAAGAGAGCCTGGAGCGCCTGGTCGAGGCCTACGATCAAGTCTCTCAGGCCACCGAGGCCCGTTACCGTCGCAACGGCCAGCAGGACCCCCGCTACCTGCTGGAGGCGGGCACCATCGTGTTGCAATGGCGGCAGATCGCATCGGGCCTGGGTGGGGTGGCATCAAACCGCAAACGTGCCAGCGGCGCACGTTTTCATCCAGGCTTTCTCGCAGAGAGCGAGGCCGTGCGCATGTTGCACGACGCCTTGAACCTGGTCCAGGACGACCTGCGGCTGGAGATCGACATCCGCAACAACCTGGCCTATGCCGCCGCCACGCGCCGCCCCCCCGACCTCGCGGCGGCGGCCAGCGAGGTGGCCCGCATCCAGGAGATCTTCGACGCGGTCGCCACCATGGACGCGCCCCCGATGCCCCCCCAGCCCTGGCCAGCCGTGCTGGACACCCTGCTGCTGGTGGGCGCCTTGCAGGCCCGCGAGGCCCGCGACGCCACCGCCTTGGCCGCCTGTCTGCAACGCTGGGAGGGCCTGCACGCCGACCCCAACCTGCTGCCGGCCGACCGCAAGGGCATCGCCCGCAACATCGAGATGGCGCGCAGCTGGCTCCAGGGCCTGCCCGCGCCCGACTGAGCCCTCAGCCGGCCGGGTCCTCTGCCCTCCAGCTCTCCAGAAGGGGCTCCAGGGCATACAAGGCGTCGTGCAAGGCAAGCCAGCGCGCCCCGCCGAGGGCGGCCTGATGCTCGGCCTCCAGGGCGCCCAGCAAGGCCAGCCCCGCCAACAGGCCGCTGCGCCCATCCGACCCCCGGGCAAAACGAAGCAGCCGCGCCCGCCCGTCGCAGAGGCGGCGCTCGCTGGCCGGGCTCAAGGCGACAGCCCAACACATGGTCGCTGCGGTCGGGCAGGTCGGCCGCCACCGCGTCCTTGGTGCGACGCAACAGGAAGGGGGAGCGCGTGCCCAGCAGCCCCGGCAGCAGCACCGAGAACAGGCTCCACAGCTCGCCGGTGCGGTTCTCCAGCGGGGTGCCGGTGAGGCCCCTGTCGTCGGCCACGCAGGCCCCGGGCGCCCCGTGGGCCCGGCGCCGCAGCCAGGCGACACCCTCGCGTTGTGCGGGTGCACCGCCGCTTGAAGAGACGGCGGCGGGGTGGGTTGAATCGAGCCGACGGGTCAGGGGAGTCCGCCAGCCTGGGGGCAGGCGTGCGCGGGGGAGAGATCGACCTCGATCGTGACCGATACAACGTAGAGTGAGGCAGCAAACGCAGCGTGGATCGCGCCGACAGTCGAGCCGGGGCTGGACTCCAGGTCGACGTCCTCGACCACACCCTCATAGCTCGTGCCGTCCTGGAAGTGCCACGAGAAGGACCCCTCTACCAGGTCGACGGCGACAATACCCGAGGGGTCGCCGTCAGGTTGGAACAAGGCGCACTCCAACTGTAGCTTCTCGGGCGAGCCACAGTCGGGCTGCCGAGCGAAGCCGTCATGACCGGATCCGTCCAGCACACCTGTAAACTCGCCGTTCTCCCGCTCCATGACGAAGGCGACGACGGTCCCGCTGCCGTAGAAGCGCTCCTCCTGGGGGTCCACCGCGCCCGTCTGCGAGGAGTCACCCACGCGCACGGGCGCGCAGGCGGCGACCAGCGAAGCCAGGGGCAGGGTCCACGGACGCATGGGTCTCTCCTTCGGTTGAGCGGGCGGGTTGCCCGATGATCGCAGCGGCCTCATGGGCCAGGCGGGTGCCCATCGAGAGCGGAGCGTCGGGGCGAGGGGATGCCCTGGGCTGGGATTGTTGGGATCCGGGGAAGGAGGGTGGCTTCCCCGCCCCCTAACCGTCTCGGACCCGCCACGATGGCGCGACGCAGCCGCGCGCAATTCGAGCGGTGGGTCCGGATTTGGGCTATCCGTCGGGCGGAGGCAGCGATGACTCGTGAAATCGTGTCCGACCCCGCAGTCCTCGGTGGAAAGCCGTGTGTGCGCGGCACGCGCCTGTCGGTGGAGTTGGTGCTCGAGATGCTTGCCAGCGGTGCATCCAAGGAGGATCTTCTCGACGCCTACCCGCAGATGAGCGTGGACGGGCTCAATGCGGCGCTTGCCTATGCCGCCCGTGCCATGAAGAGCGAGGTGGTCTGGGAAGGGAAGATCTCGGCGTGAAGCTGGAGGACTTTCCCCTGTTTCTGGATGAGAACATCCACCCCGCAGTCCAGCGCGGATTGGCGGAGCAGGGCTGGGACGTCTCGTCGGTCCGACTGGCGGGGCTTGTTGGGCTGGCAGACGACAAGATACTTGAGTTCGCAGTGTCGACAGGAAGAGTCGTCGTGACCCACGACAGCGACTTTGGCACGCTTGCGGTGAGGGGCGGGCAGGAGCTGGTCGGAATCGTCAAACTGCGTCCGGGGCACTTCAACCCGACGGTGGTGCCATCGTGGTGGCAGAACTCAGGATGGACCTGGTCAAGGTCCGCTTCCGGCAGCTGCTGCCGCTTGAATGAGCCACAGACCGGGTGCCATTCGTTGTACACCGGTGTCGTCGGGCGTGGAGCAGGATCGGCCCGCAGCAAGCCGATTCGAGCGTCATCATCCAGATCAATTTCCCACGCTGGCGCCGCAAGGCGCCCTAGCCCGCCACCAACGCCACCAGCTCCTCCAGGCTCGGCGCCGGCACCCCCGCCGCCCCCGCCAACACGCTGCTGGCCAGCGCCCGCTTGTCGGCATGCAGCCTCAAGATGCCGTCCTCGACGGTGTCCTGGGCGACGAGTCGGTAGACCTCCACCGGGCGGTCCTGGCCGATGCGGTGGGCCCAGTCGGGTGGCCTGGTCTTCAACGGCGGGGTTCCACCGGGGTCGAGGTGGATGACCCGGGTGGCGGCCGTGAGTTGAGCCCGGTGCCGCGGCGCGCGGGGACAAGAAGAAGACGTCGGCCTCGCCCCCGCTGAAAGGCGGCTACCGCGAAGGCGCGCAAGGCCGCGGGGGTGCTGCCGCGCAGATCGAGCTGGCGGGGGCGACGTCGGCCGGGCGGCGCAGGCGAGGGTCAGGTGGCGGGTGAACTGGCTGAAGATCAACATGCGGTGGCCCTCCTGGACGAGCCGGGCCACGAGGTCGCACAGGCCCCCCAGCTTGGCCGAGGCCACCCGGCTGTGGGGATCGACGAGGCGCGGGTGGCAGGAGAGCTGGCGCAGGCGGGTCAGCGCCCGCAGCACGGCGAAGCGGCGATCCTTGCCGGGGCGCTGCAGCTCTCGATGGCGGACTGGCGCGCGGCGTCGTAGAAGGCGGCGCTCGGCCGGGCTCAAGGCGACGGCCAACACATGGTCGCTGCGGTCGGGCAGGTCGGCCGCCACCGCGTCCTTGGTGCGACCTGCAACAGGAAGGGGGCCAGCGTCGAGAGGCGGCGGCCGGCCTCGGCGCAGCTGTCGCGTTCAATGGGCTCGGCGAAGCCTGCCGGAAGCGGGCGCGCGTGCCCAGCAGCCCGGCAGCAGCACCGAGAACAGGCTCCACAGCTCGCCGGTGCGGTTCTCAGGGGTGCCGGTGAGGCCCAGGGTGAAGGCCCGCTTCAGCCCTCGGGCCGCTTGGGTGCGGGCCGCGTCGGCGTTCTTGAGGAAGTGGGCCTCGTCGAAGACCATGCCGTGCCCCATTCACCGCCTGCGGGGCCTCCTGGTCGCGCACCATCAGCGTGGCTGGTGACGACGACCGTGCCCGAGCGCAGATCGTCGAGGCGGGGCGCGATGCGCACCGCGGAAGAGGCGCACATCGAGGGAGGGGGCGAAGCGCTCCGCCTCGGCCAGCCAGTTGCCGGCTACCGAGGTCGGCGCCACGACCAATGCAGGGCCCGTGGGCGCCCGATGCAGCAGCAGGGCCAGGGCCTGCAGGGTCTTGCCCAGGCCCATGTCGTCGGCCAGGCAGGCCCCGGGCGCCAGTGGGCCAGGCGTTTTTAACCCAGGCGATGCCCTCGCCGGTGGGGGTGCAGCGTCGCCTGCAGAGACGGCGGCGGCCTGGGTTGCATGCGTTGGGCCTCGGTCAGGCGTCGCGCTGTCGGGCCAGCGAAGCGGGGATTGCCAGGGCCACCCCCATTCGTCCAGCTCGGCGAGGGCCGGCCGCCAGGGGGCTGAGGTGCAGGTCGCCGTCAGCGCCTTCGTGGGTGTGGGCCTCGACCGCCTGCAAGGCGCGGCGCAGGCGATCGGTGAGCGCCGCCCAGGTGCCGTCCTCCAGCCGCAGGTAGCGGCGGCCCGAGCGCAACAGCTCCAGGCGGGCGACATCGACGGACAGGCCATCGATCTCGAGGGTGCCACCCATCGCCAGCCAGCCGCGGTCCTTGTGTACCTGCACTTTGAGCCCGTCAGGTTGCATGGGTCGGCCAACCTTCATGGCGTCGCGGTCCACTCGACCTGCACGCGGCCCGTCCGGCGGCCTGCTGCAAGGCCAGGACGGCGTCAGGGCTTCGTCCGGGTGGTGATGCAGGCGATGGAAGGGCCCGACCTCCTCGTTGAGAACTCCGTCTGCGAGCCCTTCCACCGACCCGAGGCCCAGGGCGTCGGCCAGGGGACAGGGCCGCACGCACCACGCCGGGCTCGGAGGCCAGATCGCGCTGAAACCACAGGCGCGCGCCCTGGTGTCCTCGGCGTAAAGCTCACCGGGCCTGCGCCGGGCGGCCAGGCGGGGCCCCGGGCCAGGGGCGCACGCAGACCGTCCGATGTGCAGCCGACCCTCGGGCATCGGGGTCAGCTGTACGACCGGCAGGCCGGCGGCCCCGCACCCGGCTGCCTTGCAGCATTGGGTCGACGCGGATTGGCAGCACCTGACGCAATATATGCGCGCTGCAGCAACAGGGTCACGGTCGGGGAGGGAAGTCGGGCCCCTGGTCGAGGAGCCCTTGGAGCAGCGGCGCGACGCCCCGCGAGGAGGTCACCCACGGATGCGGCGCGCAGCATCGCCCAGCACCGCGACCGCCCCGGGCTGGGCGAGCAGGTCCGGCCACCTCGTCGAGGAGACAAGGCCCGGTCGTCGAGCACCGGCGTGATGCGCAGGCCGCCTCCCGGTACCGCCCGCCAGCCCAGAGACAGCTCCGCGGGGCGGATCTCCACCCGGCGCCCATCGAGCAGCACCGGCCCGGGGGCCGCAGCGAGCGCTTCCCAGCTGCGGGCTGCAACGGGCACCTCGACGCCATCCTCCAGCGCCTCTGCCGACAGGCGCCGCCCTTCCGGGGCCGTGGGCCAGGGGCGGGCCAGTGGTCCAGCCCCCGCTGGCCGTCGGGCTGGGCCCCAGATGGGACAGAGCCACCAGCCGCCGTCTTCGGTGCGGAGCTGCCAGGCCGCGACCGCCGGGTCCTCCGCCGACCGCACCGGGGTGGCGGCGGCCGGGGTCGGCACGAGGGCGGTGGTCGAGGGCTGCAGCCCCAGGTCCACCAGCATGCGGTCAGGGCGTTGAGACCGCGCTGCCAGGGCGGCGTCTCGAGGGCGGCGCCCAGGGCCTCGGCCTGGGCCGCGCCGGCGGTGGGTCAGCAGATCGAGGGTCAGGGCCAGCAGGTCGCTTTGGGCCTGGCAGCCGGGAGCGTGGTCCGCTGCACAGGCGCAAGACAGGCGGAAGCCCCCTCGGCCAGGACCAGCTCCACGGTGGCCCGCTCGACCAGCACGCCGTCCTCGCCCATGCAGCGGAGCGCCTGGGCCGGCCTTCCAGCGCAGGCCGGGCAGCGTCGGCCGCAGCTCGACCGCGGGCAGGGGCGGCAGCTGGCTGAAGGTGGGCGGCGCGGCAGGCCCCGCTCCCGAAGGGCCCAGGCGAAGCTGCTGCCAGAGGGCGCAGGCGGCGACGCTCGGCGGCCGGCTGCGGCGGTGCTCCGCGCGCTGGGCGTAGCCGCTGGCCAGGGCGGCCATCGCGATGGCCCGCTCCAGGGCGAAGCCCAGGCGCTGCTGCCACCCCACCGTCCAGCCCGGCGCACCGCGTCCACCTCCAGCAGCACCTGCATGACCGGTGGGTGTGGGGGAAGGGCAGGTCGGGTGGGGCGGCGTCGAAGCGGCGCAGCACCCCGACCGCCGAGCTGCCGAGCAGGTGGCGCAGGCCCTGGCGTCGGCCCAGGCCAGCAGGGTGGCAGCGTCGCGGGAGGCGGGCGGATGGCGGCGGAGGCGGGGCCGGGCATGGCGGTTCTCGCAGGCGAGGGCACAGCGCGGGGGTGCGCTGGGGTGCTGCGAGGCTACGGCGCTGGGCGATCGAGAGGCGGACAGGCGTTGTCCGGCGGTCAGATTTGGTCCGGAACCCCTCCTTCGACTCGACGACCCCCCTGCAGCTGCCGACGCCACCGCCGGCCGGCCGCGGCGCTCTCATCCCAAGGCTTTGCCAGAGCGTGCGAAGCACGAGTCTGCGCCCTCAGCCGGCCGGGTCCTCTGCCCTCCAGCTCTCCAGAAGTGGCTCCAGGGCGGACAAGGCGTCGTCAAGGCAGAGCAGCGCGCCCCGCCGAGGGCCGCCTGCAGCTCGGCCTCCAGGGCGCCCAGCAGGGCCAGCCCCGCCAGCAGGAAGAGAAGGCCGGGTGACCTTCAGGCAGAGGCCCGGAGCTTCGCCGGAAGGTCGACGCCCGTAATCCGGACCAATGCCGCCAGAGCGGCCTCCTGGCCACGCTCGTCAAGGAAGAACGGGGGCGATGTCTGCGGGGCGACCGGTCCCACCACCTTCCTGGGGTGGGCGGTCGCGTAGAAGTGGCCGGTCGCGTCGTCGGGGAGGGCCTCCGCCTCGAGGTAGCGCGCCGCCGCCGCGGACACGCTGCCGTTCATTCCCATGAGAGACCCCGCCAGACGCAGCATCGGGATCATGATCAGCCGCATCGCGGCCGACGCGTCTCGACCGAAGCCGGTGTCGGCCGTGCCACCTGGCGAGACCGCGTTGACCGTCGTTCCGGGAAGGAGGCGGCGTGAAAGCGCGGCTGCCCACCAGGCCACCACCAGCTTGGCCGTGACATATTCGTTCATGTTGACGAAGGGCGACTGGGCCGGGACCTCGAGCCGGAACAGGGCCTCGATCGCGCGGGCGACGTCGCCCTCGTAGGAGCGATCTGCGAGGTCGAGCACCGGGTGCACAGACATGCCGGGCATATTGCCCCGGGCGCCCTCGGAGCCTGCGATCACGATCCGGGCGGTGGGCGTGAGCCAACGGTCCGCAAGCGCGCGCATCGTGAGCACGTGGTGACCCACGAGCGTCGATGCGTAGGTGATCTCGACGCCTTCGCTGTTGGGCTGTGGCTTCGCGCCTGAGGCCCCGGCGTTGAGCAGCAGGAAGTCGACGCGCTCCGCGCGGTCCCGCAGCGCGTCGGCGGCGGCGTGGGCCGACGAGACCTCCGAGGTGTCGATGGCCAAGACGCCGAAGACGTCGCGGCCAACCCGCTCGACCAGGCTGGCCCGCGCGGCCTCGGCCTTCGCCTCGGTGCGGCAGCCAAGGATGACCCGCGTCCAGCCGGCTTCCGCCAGCAGGGCAGCCGCCTCGTAGCCGATGCCCGAGTTCGCCCCGGTAACGAGGGCAACCTTTCCGATGTCGTTCACGATTGACTCCATGGTCGAAGCAGAAGTGGTCCTGTCCCGCGGAAGGCCGCTTCAGGCCCCCACCTGTGGCCCGCTAGTTCAACAATGCGCAAATAGCGCACCGTTGAACCAGCCCAATTCAGGCGGGGGCCCTGCCCCCGCACCGCGCCCAAAGGGCGCTCCCACGGCGTCCTCTTGCGAGGCCGCCGGGCGGCCGGCACATGCGCCGGCCGCGTCCAACGAATCGGGACTTCCGATTCGCTGAACTAGGGCAGCGGCTTGCCGGTGTTCTCGGTGAAGTTCCAGTGGGCCTTCGTCATGAGCACGAAGAGGAGGTTGAGGCCGAACCCGCCCATCAGCAGCCACTGGACCAGGACCGCGGCCGCGCCGGCCTCTCCCGCGCGGGCAGCGTGCTGCACCGCGAACACCAGGGCGACGAGCCCCATGACCAACGCCGTCTGGAAATTCGCAGCGACGAAAGGGACGTTGATCGCCATCTTGAAGGGGGGCACCGTCACCAGCTCGAGCAGCATCGCGCCCGCGTTCGTGAGCGACAGGCCGTACACCAGCGCACAAAGCAGGAAGAGGCCGCCGACCTGCCCGTCGAAGCGCGTGGCTGGCGGCACGGCGGCGAAGAGCGCGCCGCCAGCCAGGACCGCCAGCCCGAGTCCCAGGGCTCCGAAGGTGAATGCCGTCGCGACCCGCATCCAGAACAGCTGTGAGCGGGAGATTCGATCGAAGGGCATGGCGCGACTCCAGCGGAACCGGCCATGGTGTTTCCAACCGGTCGATTTGTTATATCTGAGCGAGCGATCGGTTACAAGTGAATACTGGACCCGAAGTGAGGGAGGCCATGGGAAGGCCCAAGAGCTACGACCGCGAGGTGGTCCTCGCCAAGGCCATGGCCCTGTTCTGGGAGCGTGGGTTCCATGCGACTTCGACGCGAGAGCTGGCTGAGGCGATGGGCGTGAACCCGTTCAGCCTCTACGCCGAGTTCGGAAGCAAGGAGGCGCTCTACGACGCCGCGATCGAGCGGTATATGGACACGGTCGTCACGGGGCACTTCGGGCGGCTGGAGGCGCCCGGAGCCGATCTGGACGATGTGCGCTGCGTGATCGACTGGTTCGGCGACAACGGACTTCGAGACACCAGCGGCATGGGCTGCCTGATCGGCAGCATGAGCACGGAGCGGGCTCCGACGGTCGACCGCAGCCGCGAGCACACGGCCCGTTTCGTCGACCGCCTGGTCCAGGCCTTCACCCACGCGATCGACTCCGCGGTCGTGAAGGGACAGCTTGCCCCCGATACGCCCGCGGAGTCGATCGCGGTGGGCTTCGCCGCACACCTGCTCGGGTTGTTCGCCATGTCCAGGGCTCGCGTCGCCCCCGGCCTCATCCGCGCCGCAAGCGACTGGCAGCTGGCGTGTCTCGACGCCTGGGCGATGCCCGACTCACCCGCCGCGTCCCAGTCACCTCCTCCTCGGCGAGCGTCGCCAGCCAGTTCGAAACTCGTTGCATCCACCCAGCCCGACCAATCAGGAAGGACCCAGGTGACTCGCTGAGAGCGACGTTTCCTGAATCGTTTTCGGCGAGCTTGAGTTCGCGGGGCTGGCTGCCGCCTGGATCGCGGGACGCTGCCGTATCGTGACAACGCCCTGTGAGCGGGCGTCCTCGGAGTTCGAGTCCGATCGGCGTGCGGGGCTCCGACACCTGCAAGCAAGCGCACCTCGCCGGAGCCCGACGCGGGGCTCGGCCCCACGGTTCCACCGGGACGGGCTGGTCGCGCGCGTCAGTCCTCGAGCACGAGCGCGTGCACCTCGTCGATGATCGACGCCGCGTCTTCGCGGTATCCGTCCTCGTACGCGCCGCCGGCCGGCAGGTGGTGGTCGAGCAGGGCCGCAGCGCCGCCTTCGAAGCCCCGGGCGCTGTTCCAGTCGGTGTCGCAGAGGTTCCGTCCCGCGACGTCGATGCCCTGGACCTCCCTGCCCTCTGGGCACGCGACGTGCCGGACCTGGTTCCAGACGTGCGTGGCCTCGTGCACGAGGGTGGTGGCGCAATGCCAGCGGCTCACGCCTCGGTCACAGCTCCCCGTCGTGTACATCCGCCCGGTGTCCCGCTCGATCTCGCTGCCGGTCGCCGTCCCGTCGTTGATGGTGTCCACCTTCTCCAGTCGAGTGACGAGGCTCGCCACGAGGTTGTAGAGGGCGGCCTGGGTCTCGGGCCGGCCCGTGGCGTCCCCGATGGCCTGGAGCGAGTCGATGAGCGCCGGCCTCGCCGTGGTGCCCACCTCAGGGGGAAGCGCATCCAACTGGTCGAGGGTGCCGAGGTCCGCTCCCATCAGCTCCAACATCGAGAGTCTAAAGGACGAGAGGAAGTACTCGGAGCCTCCCATGCTCTCCAGGCTCATCCCCAGGTCGGACTCGAACGCCTGCTGGCAGGCGGTGTCGGTCCGGAAGTCCTCTCGATACGCGGGGTCCTGCACCTCCCACGGCGCCGGGTCCCCGCAGGCCGCCATCGCGACCGACCACCGGTCCTCGATCAGCTCGAGGCGGGCGTACCCCGACCCCCCGCCCACCGCCAAGCCCCCGGGCGGGGCCTGCGCGCAGCCGGTCAGGAGCAGCAGGGTCAGGGGTACGCACCGCACGGCTCACCTCACAGCGCGGTCAGGACGAGGGTGGTCGGGTCCAGCGACACGTCCCCCGCGTGGGTGAACAGCGTGCCCGACTGCACGGACAGCGTCAGGTCGCCGCCGAAGTCGGACACGGTGCCGGACAGCGCGAAGCCCGACTCGGCGAGCGACACCGACCAGGCCCCCGGCCCCGTCTCGAGCAGCGGGAAGCCGGCCCGAGCGCGGGTGCCCCGGACCTCGAGCCACAGGGTGTGGGTCTCCACGCCCGGCACGGGGTCGACCGCGGGCACGATGCGCGCGGCGCTGCCAAAGCATCCTCGATCAATCATTGGGGTCCCGCACAAGCCCTCAGCCGGCCGGGTCCTCGGCCTTCCAGCTCTCCAGAAGGGGCTCCAGGGCCGACAGGGCGTCGTGCAAGGCAAACCAGCGCGCCCCGCCGAGGGCGGCCTGCAGCTCGGCCTCCAGGGCGCCCAGCAGGGCCAGCCCCGCCAACAGGCCGCTGCGGCCATCCGACCCCCGGGCAAAACGAAGCAGCCGCGCCCGCCCGTCGCTGGGATCGGGGACCTTCTCCAGGGCGCCCATGGCCACCAGCTCGTCCACCAGGGGGGCCACCGCCTGCTTGGAGACACCGGCCCGGCGGGCAATCTCGGTCAGGCGCGTGCCCTCCAGGTCGATCAGCGGAAAGAGCGCTGTGTGGGCGGGGCGCAGGGCCTGCCCGGTGGCCAACCGAAGCCGCTCCAAGGCCAGCTCGTTGACCAGCCGGGCGCACTTGAAGAGCAGCTGGGCGGTGCTGGCGGACTTGGCCGCCGCGATGGCCTGCTGTTCGGTAGGGGAGGGGGCGGTCAAGGGGGCTCCGGGGCCGGCTGCTATTTCGTCAATGATGCTTGACTATATGCCGCCTTCGGGTCAGGATCAACCCGTCAGCCTCCCTTGACCAGATGGAGCCCCGATCCCCACCCCGATCGCGGAAGGCCTATGGGCCGACGACCACGACCTCTTCCTGCCGGGTCGCGTGCACTTCAACGCGCGCATGACCACGGTTCGCCTGCCCGATGGGGGCCTGCTGCTGCACTCGCCGATCCCCATCTCGGACAGCCTGGCCGAGGCCCTGGCCGCCTTGGGGCCCGTGCGGCACATCGTGGCCCCCAGCCAGCTGCACCACCTCTATTTTGGCGAGGTGGCGGCCCGGTACCCCGACGCCACCACCTGGGCGGCCCCGGGCCTGGCGGCCAAGCGCCCCGACCTGCGCTTCCAGCAGACCCTGCAGCAGGATGATCCGCCATGGGCCGACGTTCTGGAGCCGCTGTGGGTGGATGGCATCCCCTGGATGAACGAGACGGCCTTCTTTCATGCCGCCAGCGGCACGCTGCTGGTCACCGACCTCTTCTTTCACATCACCCACGCCCCGAATTGGCAGAGCCGCCTGCTCTTCAGCCTGGTGGGGGTCTATGGCCGGCCGGCGCAAAGCCTGTTGGTGCGCCTGCAGACCAGGGACAAGGCGGCAGCCGCGGCATCGGCGCGGCGCATCCTCGACCGCCCGATTCAACGGCTGGTGCCCTGCCATGGCATCATCGTCGAAGAGGGCGCCCAGGATCAGATCGCGCGGGTCTTGCAGCCCATGATCGCCCGAGGGGGCCTCGCCCTCACGTGAAAGCAGGCTGCAGCCCGAAGTCGGGCACAGCCGTGTTAGCCTGCGCCCATTGGAGGGTGGATGCCCCAGTACGAACGCAGCGGCTCCGGCCCCGTCCAGAAAGAAGAGAGCGGCGGCTGGTTCGACTCCCTCTTCGGCTCCTCCTCGCCGGATGGCGCGGCCAGCACGCCCACAGCGATGGACTTCTCGTCTGAGGAGGCCCCCGTCGAAGAGGAGGAGGAGGAGGTTGGCACCGGCCGGCGCAGCAGCCGCGCCACCCCCAGCCGGGGCGGCGGCGACGACGGGGGCGACGACGCCCCCACCGCGCTCCAGACCGCCGCCGAGGACCTCGGCAGCATCGCCGCCATGGACGGCAGTTTCTACAAGACCGCCGGCAGCCTGGTGGACGCCCTGGTGCCCAGCCCCGGCAACAAGGGCAAGATCGACCTCTCTATCGAGGTCCCGGTGGACGCCGCCGGCCTGGTCAAGGCCAGGTTCACCTTTGGCGCCAACGTCTCGCGCACCGCAAAGGGCGTCACGGCCAAGTTCGAGGTGGGCGGCGAGGTCGAGGTCTCCAAGGAGATGGGCCTGGGCATCGCCACGATCAAGGCCTTCGCCAAGGCCGGCATCAACGGCTTCATCGAAGCCGCCGGCGACGACGGCACCGCCTGCTTCCGCCTGATGGGCCTGGCCATCCGCGAGCGCCTGGCCGGCGCCAGCGAGTCCATCGCCGACGCCATCTTCGACAAGGCCTATATCGACGAGACCATCGAGATGATGGACGAGGACGATTATGTCGAGACGGGGCTGTCGGCCAGCGCGAGCGCGGGCGTCTCGGCATCGGCCAGCGGCGGCGCCGGCTCCTTGGGCGGCAAGGGCGACGCCGCAGCAGAAGCCACCACCAAGACCCGGCTCACCAAAGGCGCGGACGGCGGTCTCAAGAGCGAAGTCACCAACGAGGCCAGCGCCCAGGCCAGCGCGTCGGTGACCGCCACCCTCAAGGGCAAGGTCAAGGACTTCGACGTCAAGGGCAGCCTGTCTTTGGAGGGCAGCACCAGCACCGACGCCGGCAGCAAGGCCAAGCTCAAGCTCTCCGCCGAAGGCTCCACCAAGATGAGCGGCAAGGATATGAGCGAGCTGGTGCTGGGTGGCGCCTACCTCACCGACGCCCTCGCGGGCATGGGCGGCCTGATCAGCGCCGCCCGCGCCAACCTGGGTCCAGGGGATGGGGGCCGAATGGCCGGCGCCTACGCCGACTTCCTGATGGGCTCCTCCGGCGCCGGCGTCGCCATCGACCAGGCCAGCGTCGAGGCCGCCGAAGCCCTCAAGAGCATGGACGTCAAGGTCGGCTTCAAGCTCAGCGCATCGGGCGAGATCAACCACAAGCTCCAGCCCAAGTTCAAGATGGAGCTGCAGCGCAGCGACGAGATCAAGGTGGGCGGCGGCCTCAAGGTCTCCCTGGTCGAGGTTGTCGTCGAGAATGTGCAGAGTCTCTTCGTTCTCGCTCTACCTTGACCCCTTGGGAGCCCCCGTGGCCAACACCTCCCTCAAGATCGCTGGGGCCCTGACCCTGCGTGCCCCCGATGGCAGCGACCTGCCCGTCACCGATGTCAGCGCCGACCTCGACCTGGCTGAGAACGGTCTGTCCGACGTCGTTCTCCACCTGTCAATGACCGCGTCGGACTGGGCACGCGCCGACGCCGGGGGCTGGTTCCACATGCCCCCAGATCAACGCGGACCCACCTTTGCCGGCGGCTTCTTGCCCGATGAGCCCGTTGAGGTCGAGGCCCGCCTGCGCGCCGACCTGCTTCCCGGGCTGGCTGCGGTGGGCGCCAGCAAGTGGGAGATCGGCGCCGAGCTGAAGGCCCCGGAGGCCCAGCCCGCCCTGCACCAGACCGAGGCCTGGGTGGGCCTTCACGTCAAGCAGCAGCGCGGGGGGGTCAAGACGGGCTTCTCGACCCTGGCGTCGGGCCTGCGAGGCTGAGCCGCACCGGCCTCAGAAGAACCAGCGCACGTGGCCGCTGAAGTTCACGAAGTCAAAGGCGACCGCGGGCACCACGTAGACCGTGGGCCGGTACTCCAGCACGATGTCGATGGGCACGGGGTTGAAGCCCAGCTCCAGGCCCAGGACACCCGAGGCCGCCACGCCCACGATATCCGCCGCCGGGAAGAGGCCGACTCCCAGCCCGGGGCCGATATTCCAGGCGATGTCCAGCGGCTCGGTCTCTGCCAGCGTGGGCATCTCGAAGAGGTAGTCCGCGCTCAGGCCCAGCCCGCCGCCGCCCCAGCCACCCCAGCCGCCCACCACGCCCTGAACGGCCATGGCGTCGGCAAAGAAGTACTTGCCCGAGATGCCGCCGCTGGTGGTGCCGCCCCCCAGGCCGATGCCGAAGTGCCCTGCCGACCGGTAATCCGTGGCGGCCGCCGGGTTGGCGGCCAGCAGGGCAGCAGCGCAGGTGACAACGCAGAAGACAGAACGCAGCATGGACATGGCGACTCCAGAAAGTGGTCGCATGCAATCTAACCCGGTCCTCACCCCAACGGATCCCAAACCACAAATTTGAAAGGGTGAGGTAAGAGTGCAGAATCGCTGACCGTGGGGTCAGAAACCCCTAGAAGAACCAGCGCACATGCCCGCTGAAGGCGATGGGGTCAAAGCCCAGGCCGCGGTTGTAGTGCTTGTTGTAGTTATAGTAGCCCGAATTGCCGATGTAGAGCGTCGGCCGATACTCGATGACAATGTCGATGGGGGCGGGATTGAAGCCAAGTTCCAGCCCCAACACCCCCGAGGCCGCCACCGTCAACATATTGGGGTTGGAGTAGATGCCCAATCCCAGCCCCGGACCGATATTCCAGGCAAAATTGATGGGCTCGGTCTCTGCGAATACCGGCATCTCGATGAGGTAGTCGGCGCTGAGCCCCAGGCCGCTATAGCCCCAGCCACCCCACGCCCCGATGACGCCCTGCACGGCGGTGCCGTCGGTCAGGAAGTGCTTGATCGAGATCCCCGCGCCGGCGGTGCCCGCCCCCAGGCCGATGCCGGTGTGGCCCGCCGCGCGGTAGTCGGCCGCCTGAGCCACCGGGGCGAGGAGCAGCGCGAAGAGAATGGACAGGGGGCGGAGCAGCTTCATGGGACACCTTGGGTTCGGACAGCACCCAATAGCCGATCGGCGCCCAGGCTGGTGCCCTCACTCGTGACGCAGGGCGTCAATGGGGCGCAAGCGCGCGGCCCGCCGGGCGGGGAACCAGCCGAATGCGATGCCCACGACCCCGCTGAAGGCGAAGCTGGCCAGCACCACCCAGGGCGAGACCACCAGGGGCACATCCAGCACCCGGGCAGCACCCGCGCTCACCAGCAGGCCCACCGCCACCCCCGCGATGCCGCCCACAAAGGCCAGGACCACGCTCTCCACCAGGAATTGCAGCATCACATCCCGGGCCAGGGCCCCCACCGCCAGCCGAATCCCGATCTCGCGGGTGCGTTCGGTCACGCTCACCATCATGATATTCATGATGCCGATGCCGCCCACCACCAGGCTCACCGCCGCCACGGCGGCCAGGAAGCTGGTCAGCACCGTAGACACGCTGTCCAACATGGCGGCGATCTCGGCCATATCCCGCACGTCAAAGTCATCCTCGGCCCCCGGTCGAATGTGGCGACGTTGGCGCATCAAGGCGGTGATGGCGGTGTCCAGACGCCCCGTCTCAACCCCCGCCTCTGCCGAGATGTAGAGCGTGCCGATGTCCCGGTTGCCTTGGAAGCGCCGCTGGTAGGTGCGCAAGGGAAGCACGACCAGCTCATCCTGGTCCTGCCCGAAGGTGCTGCGACCCTTGGGTTGCAAAGTGCCGATGACGGTGCAAGTGAAGGCGTCCAGGCGCACCTTCTCTCCCAGGGGGTCCCGCGCGCCAAAGAGCTCGGTCTGCGGGGTGCGCCCCAGCAGGCAGACCTCGGCCCCACTCAGCAGCTCTGCCTCGTCGAAGAAGCGCCCCTCGCCAACCTTCCAGTTGAGCACCGACAGGAAGTCCTGGCTGCTGCCCCCCACGCCCGTGCGCCAGGTGCGGTCGCCCACGGCCGCCACCACCTGCAGCTGGTTGAGGGGGGCCACCCCGGCGACGCCGGGGACCTGGCTGCGAATCGCCTCGGCGTCGGCCTCGGAGAAGGGGCGGGCGCCAGTGCTCTGGGGGCCTCGGTGCTGACCCGGCGTCACGAAGAGCAGGTTCTGGCCCAGGCCCGACAGGTCTTGTTCCACCGCCGCTGTCGCGCCGCTGCCGATGCTCACCATGGCGATGACCGCTGCCACGCCAATCAGGATGCCCAAAGACGTCAGGGCGGTGCGCCCCTTGTTGCGGGCCAGCTGCAGCAGGGCGATGCGCAAGACGCTGCCGATCATGGTCCCCCCGCCTTGGATTGGCCAACGTCCACACGCTGCACCCGACCGTCCAGAAAGTGCACCACCCTCTCTGCATATTCCGCCATATCCGGCTCGTGGGTGACCATGATGATGCAGATACCGCGGTCGCGGTTGAGGCCGGCCAGCAGCTTCATGATGTCGTGGCTGCGGGCGCTGTCCAGGTTCCCGGTGGGCTCGTCGGCCAGCAACACTTGGGGGTCCGAGACCAGGGCACGGGCGATGGCCACCCGCTGCTGCTGGCCGCCCGAGAGCTCGCTGGGGCCGTGCTCTGCGCGGTCGGCCAGGCCCACCGCCTCCAACGCAGCCAAGGCCCTGCGGCGGCGTTCGGCGGGACGCACCCCCTGGTAGATCAGCGGCAGCTCGACATTCTCGACTGCGGACGTGCGGGCCAGCAGGTTGAAGCCCTGGAAGACGAAGCCCAGGTAGTTGCGCCGCAGCAAGGCGCGCTGGTTCTCGTTGAGTGCGCCCACATCCACACCCCGGAAGAGGTAGCGGCCCGCCGTGGGCACGTCCAGACAGCCCAACATATTGAGGCAGGTGCTCTTGCCCGAGCCGGAGGGACCCATCAGGGCCACGAAGGCGCCCTCGTCGATCTGCAGGTCGATGCCCGCCAGGGCCCGCACCTCGGCCTCCCCCGCGCCATAGACCTTGGTGACCTGGGACAGGGCGATGAGGCGGGGGCTCACGGGGCGCCCCGACCCCGCCGAAGGGGGGCCTTCTCCTCGACGATGAGGGGGTCCCCCTCGTCCAGATCTCCCTCCAACAGCTCGGAGTTGCGGCCATCCGAGGCGCCCACCCGCAGCTCCACCGCCACCGGCCGCTCACCCTCGGCCACCCACACCCGCTCCACCCGCCGACCGTCGCGGGGGGCCGGCGGCGGCGTCTCGTCACCCTCGGGCGCAAAGCGAAGGGCCGCGGTGGGCACCAGCAGCGCATCCTCCACCCGCTCCGCCACGATCTCGGCAGAGGCGGTCATACCGGGCCGCAGCAGGCCTTCGGGGTTGTCCAGGTGCAGACAGGCCACATAGGTCACCACATCCGACACCGTGGTGCGCGGGGCCAGGTCCACCTTGTGTACCACGGCCGGAAAGACACGGTCCGGCCATGCAGAGACGGTGAAGGTGGCGCTCTGACCCTCCTTCACGCGGCCCACATCGGCCTCGTCCACATCCACATCCACGCTCATGCGGCTGAGGTCCTCGGCCACCCGGAACAGCGTGGTGGCCTGCAAGCTGGACACAACGGCCTGCCCGGCCTCGACGTTGCGTTCGAGGATCACGCCCGAGATGGGGGCCTTGATGGTGGCCCGGTCCAGGCTGGTGCCCGACGCCTGCAGAGAGGCGCGGGCCTGCTCCAGCTGGGCCTCCGCCACCCCAACCGACGCCGCGGCCTGGGCGTGGGCGTCCCGGGCCTGGTCCAGCTGCGAGGTGGAGATCGCCCCGCTGGAATAGAGCTGTTCGGCCCGCTGGCGCTCCTTCTCCGCGCTGGCGACCACCACCCGCGCCTGTCGCAAGGACGCCTCGGCCGCGCCCACCCGCGCCCTGGCCTCGCGCACCTGGGCCTGCAGCAAGGTCGTGTCCAGCCGCACCAGCACCTGCCCTTCGGTCACAAGATCGTTGGTATCCACCATGACCGCGTCTACCACCCCCGACACATCCGAACCCACCGACACCGAGTGCAGGGGCTCCAGGGTGCCCACCGCCGTCACGCTGATCTCCAGGGTGCCGCGGCTGATCTCCTCGGTCAGAAAGCGTTCGCCCCCCGGTTTGGGCCGCAGCAGCCAGCCCGCGAGGCCCAGGACCAGGGCCAGGGCGAGGCCGCCGAGGGCGAGGGGCCAGCGGCCGCGGCGGGACTTGCCCAGCCCCAGGGTGGCGGCGACTTCGGGGTCAGGGCTATCGGCGGGATCTGGGTTCATGGCACTCCAACACACCTCGTTGCAGGACCCGTGCCGTTGCAGGAAGGGGCCTTTTCGGGCAGCGGCGGGCCTCCTCGCCCAAGCCGCCTGGGTCAATGTGCACAGCGCGGCTGGCAACCGGTCCGATGTGCGCCTATGCTCCGCCCCCCCCTCTGGGAGTCCGCCATGCGCCCGATGAGCCCGATGAGCCTGATGAGCCTGATGAGCCTGTGCTTGCTGCTGTCCTGCGGGGGCAAGTCCGACTCTGGCGCCAGCGGCGATGGGTTGGATGGGGCCGATGGTGGCGACGCTACCGATGGCAGCGACGAAACCGATGGTAGCGACGAAGCCGATGGAAGCGACGCTACCGATGGTACCGATGGTACCGACGAATCCGATGGTAGCGATGGTACCGATGGTACCGACGGGGTGGATCCCGACTGCCAGCTGGTATCGAGCGGCTATGGCCCGGCCGGCACCGTGGACATCACCGTGGAGGTGGTGGTCGAAGGCCTCTTCGTGCCCTGGTCCATTGGCTTCTTGCCCGATGGGGCCTGGCTGGTGACCGAACGCGACGGGCAGCTTCGCCGGGTAGAGGCCGACGGCAGCCTGGTGGCCGATCCGGTCGCCGTCTTGGATGTCACCGGGTCTGGCGAGGGCGGCCTGCTGGGTCTGGCCCTGCACCCGGAGTTTCCGTCGAATCGGCTCTTCTACCTCTACTACACCCGTGAAGACGGCAGCGTCGACACCAACACCGTCGAACGGTGGACCCTGGCCGAGGACGGGCTGACCGCCACGCTGGACCGGGTCATCATCGACGAGATCCCCGCCGGCCTCTACCACGACGGCGGTCGCCTGCGCTTCGGGCCCGACGGCATGCTCTACATCGCCACCGGCGACGGCCGCGATCCCGACAGCGCCCAGGACATGACCAGCACCGCCGGCAAGATCCTGCGCCTGGACCCCGATGGCGGCATCCCCAGCGACAACCCCGACCCCACCAGCCCCATCTGGGTGAGCGGGGTGCGCAACAGCCAGGGCATCGACTGGCGAGACGACGGACGCATGGTGATCACCGACCACGGGCCCTCGGGCGAGCTGGGCCGCTATGGCCACGACGAGATCAATGTGGTGGATCCTGGCGACAACCTGGGTTGGCCCGAGATCTACCGTTGCGACGCCGCCGAGGGCCTGCGGGCGCCGGCCATGACCTGGCGAGACGCCATGCCCCCGGGCGGCCACGCCATCTACCGCGGCACCGAGATCCCCGAGTGGCAGGGCGATGTGCTCATCGGCGTGATGGGCTTTGACAGCCCCAGCCAGCCCCACCTGCACCGCATCACCCTGGACGAAGCGGGCCAGGTGACCCTGTCCGAGACCTATCTGCGCGGTGAATATGGCCGCCTGCGCGAGGTCATCATGGGCCCCGACGGCGGGCTCTACGTCACCACCAGCAACTGCGATGGCCGCGGCACCTGCGGCAGCGGCGACCGCATCCTGCGGGTGGGTCGGCGCCCGACCGCGGGTTGAATCGGGCTCAGGGCCAGGTCCAGACCTCGCGGGGCATGCCCGCCTCCTGCACCACCCAGCCCGGATGCGGCCAGAAGCGCATCTTGGTGAGCACCCGCTTGCTGCCCTCATTCTCGGGGTGGACCAAGGCGACCAGCGTGGGCAGGCCCAGCACGGTATTCGCGTGATCTCGCAAGGCGGTCGCCGCCTCGGTGGCCAAACCCTGGCCCTGCTGGTCCGTGGCCAATAGATAGCCCAGCTCCCAATGCAAGCGCCCCCCATCGTCCCAAGGCGAGAGGCCGACCCGCCCGATCATCCGCCCGTCGGCCCGCGCCTCGATCGCCCAGATGCCGGGCTGGTGGGGATCGGCCCGCCGCTGGCAGAAGGCGATCGCCGCCGCCGCCGCCCGCCAGGCGGTGAGGCGGTCCATGGGCGGGCACAGGTATCGGGTGACCGCGGGGTCCTGGTACAGGGCGCCCAGGGCGTCCAGATCGCGGTCCTGGAAGGCCCGCAGGCGCAGGCGCTCGGTCTGCAGCAGGGCGGTGCCGGGCATCTGCGGTCTCCTTGGGGCGCCTCGCTGGGATAGCCCTGCCAGCCCCCGGTGGCCCGGAGCCCTCGTGACCGATGCGCCCTCTCACGCCCTGCTGCTCGCCCAGGCCCTGCACGCCCGCGGTGTTCGCCTGGCCTTCGGCATGCCCGGCGGCGACGTGCTGCCCTTGCTGCACGCCTTTGAACAGGTCGGCATCCGCTTCATCCTGGTGCGCCACGAGGGCAGCGCCGGCTTCATGGCCGCCGCCGTCTGGGAGCTGACCGCCACCCCTGGTGTCTGCGTCGCCACGCTGGGGCCCGGCGCCACCAACCTGCTGAGCGGGGTGGCCGGCGCCTGGTTGGACCGCTGCAAGGTGGTGGCCATCACCGGCCAGGCCAACGCATCGCTGCTGCCCCGCTACACCCACCAGATCCTCGACCAGATCGCGCTCTTTCAGCCGGTGGTACACCGGAGCGCCCAGATATCTGAAGAGGTGGGCGCCATGCAGATCCTGATGGCCATGCACGCCCTGGACCGCGGGCGGCCCGGCCCCATCCACCTCGACATCAGCAGCGCCGCCGCCGAGGCCCCCGTGCAGACCGGCGTGAGCACCTTGCTGCACCCCATCGCGCAGCGGGTGGATCTCCCTGACCTGACCCAGGCCGCCGCCCGCCTGGCCGCCGCCCGGCGACCCGTCCTGATCGTCGGCTGCGGCGCCCTCAGCATCGCGGCGGCCAACGGCCTGCGCCGCCTGGTCGAGAGCGCCCGCGCACCCGCTCTCTGCACCTACAAGGCGCTGGGCATGGCGGACCCAGAGGACCCGCTGTGGGCGGGGCCCATGGGCCTGTCTCCGGTGGTCGATCGGCACCAGCAGGCCTTGCTGGCCCAGGCCGATCTGCTCATCGCCGTGGGCCTGGACCCGGTCGAGCTGCGCCCGGACTGGCTGCCCGGCTGGCCCGAGGACCTGCCCATCCTGTCGGTGGACCCCCACGGCCAGCCCGACCTGATGGGCAATGTCGTGGAGGAGCTGATCGGGCCGGTGATGGAGATCCTCGACGCGATGCGCGAGGCCGCCTTTGGCGAAGAGGGCGATAGCGAGGCCAGCACCTGGACCCAACCCGAGCTGGCCGCCCACCGCGCGGCCTGGGCCGCCCCCTTTGAAGACGGCCCCACGGGTCCGGCGGCCGCCACCCGCGCGATTCAACGCGGCGCCCCGCCGCGCCTGCGACTCTGCATGGACGTGGGCGCCCACCGCATCACCGCCAGCCACGCCTTCATCGCCGACGAGCCCTTGCAACAGCTCCAGAGCAATGGTTTGTGCAGCATGGCGACCGGCCTGCCCTATGGCATCGCCAGCCGGCTGGTGGACACCGACCGCCCCTGTGCGGTGCTCACCGGCGACATGGGCTTGCAGATGTGCCTCGGCGAGCTGGGGCTGGTGGTGGAGCTGGGCCTGGACCTGGTGGTGGTCGTCTTCTCGGACGAGTCCTTGTCCCTCATCGAACTCAAGCAGGAGCGCAAGGCGCTGGGAGGCGGGGGCGTGCGCTTTGCCAACCCCGACCTGGTGGCCCTGGCCCAGGCCTATGGGGGCGAGGGGCGCGTGGTGGAAGGGGAGGACGCGGTGGAGCAGGCCGTGAGGCTCGCCTTTGAAAAGGGCGGTCTGCAGCTGATTGGCGTGCGGATCGACGCCGAGGCCTACCGCCGGCAGATGTAGGGCGAGCGGGCGCCCGAGGCGCCTTTCGTCAGGCTTTGGTGAGGGCCCGCCGGCGGCCCAAAAAAGGGCACCTTGGGGACAGATCGAGGCGATCGGTCTGCGGCCTTTCCGGCATCGATGCTCTGCATCGTGGAGCACGAAATGATCACGCGTACGTCTCTCCTCCTGGCCCTCACCCTCATCAGCGCCTGCGCGTCCGGCAAGGGCGGCACCCACAACGACGGCGCCAACGGCAGCGATGGCGCCGACGGGGTGGACACCGGCGCCATCGCCGACGGCGACGCAGACACCGACACCGACACCGACACCGACACCGACACCGACACCGACACCGACACCGACACCGACACCGACACCGACACCGACACCGACACCGACACTGACACCGACCCGGTCGAAGACGCCGACAACGACGGCTTCACGGTGGAAGACGGGGACTGCGACGACGGCGACGCCAGCAGCTACCCCGGCGCTGCCGAGGTCCAAGACGTCGTTGACAACGACTGCGACGGCTTTGTGGACGAGGACTTCATCGCCGCCGGCGCCATCCTCATCTCCGAGGTGCACCTCAACCCTGTCGCTGTCTCCGACGCGGAGGGCGAGTGGTTCGAGGTCTACAACACCACCCCCACCGACATCGACCTGCTCGGCTGGACCGTCACCGCCGACGATGGCAACCGCTTCGTGATTGAAGACCACGTCGTCGTCCCCACCCGGGGCTATGCGGCCCTGGGCGTCAATGCAGACACGTCGATCAATGGTGGCGTGACCCTGGCCTATGCCTATGACCGCATGGGCTTCTCCCTCTCCGACGAGACGGACTCCATCTTCCTCTACCTGGACAGCCTGGCCGTGGCCGACATGAGCTACACCACCGGCTGGCCCCTCGTGGAGGGCAGCTCCTTGTCCCTGGACCTGTGGCGCCACACGGCCGCCCAGGCCGCCCTCTCTGCAAATTGGTGCGCCGGCCAGCGCCTCTTCGGCGCCGGCGACCGCGGCACCCCCGGCATCCAGAACGCCTGGTGCCCGCAGATCGACCACGACAACGACGGCTTCCTGGTGGAGGACGGCGACTGCGCCGACGGCGACGCCACCCGCTACCCGGGCGCCCCCGAGCGTTGGGATGGGTTGGACAACGACTGCGACGGCATCGACGACAACATCGGGTCGGGCGACGCCACCGCCTCGGTCACCGGCGTGAGCACCGACTACCTGGGCTGGCAGAGCGCGCTGTCCATGGGCGACTTCACGGGGGACGGCCTGCTGGACCTCGCGATCGGCGGCACCTATGTGCAGTCCGGGAATTGGGGCGGCGCCTTCTTGGTGGATGGCAGCGCGGCGTTGACGATGACCGGCCCCATCACCGACAACGACATGGCCTATATCGATGGCGACGGCAGCTACGGCTTCTATGGCACCATGGGCCAGCGCCAGGGCGACATCGACGGCGACGGCCTCACCGACCTGGTGATCGCCGGCACCGACCAGTACAGCAACTACAGCGGCTACTCCGATGTGGCGGCCTCCATCTTCTTTGGGGTGGACGGCTTCGCCGACAGCGACGCCGAAGACGCCCCGGTGGTGCTGGTGGACTCGGCCTTTGGCGGCGAGGTGGTCCACATCGCATCCCACCTCGACCTCGACGGCGACGGGCACGACGATGTCATCTACGGCGAAACCAATGGCAGCGGCAGCACCAGCTATGTGTACTTCTTCAGCGGCGCCAACCTGACCGACGGCAGCTACGACCTGCAGTCCAACAGCAGCTTCTACCTCAGCTCTGCCGCGAGCAACGACTACCTGGGCTGGTCCGTCGGCGGCGGTGACCTGGACGGTGACGGCCTGGCCGAGGTCCTGCTGGGCGCCCCCGGCGCCGACCCGGTCAGCAGCAACGAGGGCTGCGTCTACCTTCTGGGCGGCAGCGCCACCTGGCCCACCGGCAGCGCCAGCGTCAGCTTTGCCGCCGACGCCACCATCTGCGGGGTGACGGCCAGCGGCACCCTCGGCCGCAACGCCGCCCCCCAGGTGGCCGACTTCGACGGCGACGGGGCCATGGACCTCGCCCTCTCTGCACCCGGCGCAAACACCGTCTACATCTTCTTTGGCGCCGCCAGCCTGACGGGCGCTGTCAGCGTGTCTGCGGCCGACCTCACCATCACCGGGGTCGCCACCCCCCGCTGGTTTGGCCTGGCCCTGGCATCGGGTGACTTCGATGGCGACGGCAAGGCCGACCTGGCCGTGGGCGCCCCGGCGGGCAGCAGCTCCAGCTCCTCCAGCGGCGACGCCGGCGCGGTCTACCTCTTCTACGGGGCCGATCTGGCAGCGGCCGTCGGCACCCTGGACGAGACCGCCGCCGGCACCGCCATCACCAGCCCCAGCCACGACCTCTTTGGCATGACCCTCACCGTGGGCGATGTCAGCGGCGATGCCCAGGACGACCTGCTTGTGGCGGCGCCTCGGTGGAATGGGGATTACGGCGAGGTCTACCTCTTCGTCTCCCCCTGAGCCCGATGTCCGGAAGTCCCCTCGACCCCCAGACCCTCCAGGCCGTCGCGACGGCCCTGGAGGGGGCTGAACGGGTGCTCTTCATCACCGGGGCGGGCATCTCCGCCGACTCGGGCCTGCCCACCTACCGTGGGGTGGGCGGCCTCTATGAAGACGCCCCCACCGAGGAGGGTATGCCCATCGAGGTCGCGCTCTCCGGGCGCATCTTCCGCACCCGCCCCGATCTGTCCTGGCGCCATATCCGCGACATCGAAGGCGCCTGCCGGGGGGCCCAACCCAACGCAGCCCACCGCTTCATCGCCGATCTGGAAGGGCGGCGGCCCGGCACGTGGACCCTCACCCAGAATGTCGATGGCTTGCACCGGGCCGCAGGATGCCACAACCTCATCGAGATTCATGGCACCGTGCACGGCCTGCATTGCCCCCGGTGTGGCTGGCGCGACCGGGTCTCCGACTATGCAGAACTGCCGGCTCTGCCGCGCTGCCCCGACTGCGACGCCGTGATCCGGCCCGATGTGGTGCTCTTTGGCGAGCTGCTGCCCCCTGCCGCCGTCGCCACCCTGCAAGCGCAGCTGGCCCGGGGCTTTGACCTGGTCTTCAGCGTCGGCACCAGCGGGCTCTTCCCCTACATCACCGCCCCGGTGCTGGAACAGGCCGACTGCGGGGCCACCACGGTGGAGATCAACCCCGGCGAGACGGAGCTGTCGCATCGGGTAGACCACCGCATCCAAGCCGGCGCGGCGGCCGCCTTCACGGCCCTGGCCCAGCTCATGGCGGGGCGCTGAGGGCCGAGGCGCCTCAGCGCAGGTAGGTGTCGGCCTGGGGCACCGCGTCCAGATCGTGGTCCCAATCGGCCCGGCTGCCCATGAAGATGTGCCCGTCGGGCCGAATCTCGACCGGACTGTCCAGGCTGCCCGCCGGCACGACCACCAGGCCCCCGGGCTGGGTGCCGCGGGGCAGGGCCGAGCCGCAGGTCGCGCAGAAGGCCTTGCCGTGGCGGGCGCCCGGCAGGTTGAAGACTCGCACCTGCTCCTCACCCGCCAGCCAGGTCAGCGTGCCCTGGGTAGCAAAGAGGTTGGCGCCGTGGGCCGACCCGGTCCCCTTGCGACAGCGGCTGCAATGACACAAGAAGAAGCGGTTGAAGTCGCCATCGACCTGGAAACGAATGGCGCCGCAGAGGCAGGAGCCGGTGTGTGGGGTGGGCATGGGTGGGTTCCGGTGAGTCGGGGAGAAGCAGGTCTAACTGTTCACGAAGGGCCGAGCATGGGCGGGCCGGGCCCGAGCCACCCGCCGGGCGAGGCCCGACCGGTATAGGATACGCGGACGCTCGGAGCCAGCATGACCGTCCCGACCTACGACACCTTGATTCACCCGCTGCTGCGGGTGCTCGCCCAAAGGGACGAGCCGATCCGTGCGCGCGACGCGCGCGCAGAGCTTGCCGCCGAGCTGCGACTCCCGCAGTCTGTGCTCGAGGAGCTGCTCCCAAGCGGAGCCCAGAGCATCTTCGACAACCGGACCGGTTGGGCCCACGACCGACTGAAGCGAGCCGGCCTCTCTACCAGCGCAAAGCGCGGCTACTGGCAGTTGACCGACGAGGGCCGACGGCTTCTTGCCAGGTTCCCCGATGACTTTCCCCCAACGCTGCTGACTGAGATTGCACGGCCCGAAGGTACCTCCAAGGTGCCCAAGGGGGCGGCAGGCGCAGACCCGACTCCCGGACCGGACGACGAGCCAGCAGCAGCGAGCGAGGTCAAGATCGAGGCAGAGGCAGCGACCCGGTCTCCCCGAGAGCGCCTGGAGGCCGCCTACCAGGACATGCAGAATCAGCTCGCTTCCGAGCTGCTGGAACAGGTCAGGGCCGTTGACCCCAACTTCTTCGAGAAGCTCGTACTAGACCTCCTTCACGCGATGGGCTATGGCGTCACCCGCAGGGACCTCCGCCAGGTGGGCCAGTCCGGCGATGGCGGAATCGACGGAATCGTCAACCTCGACCAACTCGGTCTCCAAAAGGTCTATGTTCAAGCCAAACGCTGGAACGGCACCGCAGTGGGGCGACCCGAGATCCAGGCCTTCTACGGCGCACTCGCCGAAAGGCGCGCGACCTATGGAATCTATATCACCACGTCAACCTTCTCCAAGCCTGCCAGGGTTGCCGCGTACTCCCTCTCCGACAGCCTTGTTCTGATCGACGGAGAGCGCCTGGTGCGACTGATGATCGACCACAATGTAGGCGTATCGCAGGTCGAGGTCTTCAAGGTGAAGAGACTCGACTCCGACTATTTCGCCGACGAGTAGCACGGCAGGTGCTGGCCCATCCTCACCGCCCCGGCGGCCCCTCTGCCCGCACGAAGCGCTCGATCGCCAAGGCGCCGAAGGGCACCAGCGAGAGCGCAAAGAGCAGCACCGTGCGCGTCCAGGTCCAGCCGGCCGGGCGGCGGGCCGCGAGCAGGGCGAGGACGAAGCCGATGAAGAGCCAGCCATGCGCCATGCCCACGATGCGGACCGCCAGGGGCTCGCCCGCGACATACTTCAGGGGCATCGCGACGAAGAGCAGCAGGATGTAGGACAGACCCTCGATCCCGCTGATCAGGCGGAAGCGGCCGACGGGGTGGGCGAGCAGGCCGGACATGGGGGCTCCGATTCGGGCCCACCGGGTAACCCGACCGGGCGCCCTGCATCGGGGCCCCGCCGGTCGGCCCGATGCTAGAAGGCGGGCGCCGTCCGCCCCGTCCTCCTGCAGAAGCGCCGCCGCCGTGCTGTTCAACTCCAAGATCTTCGTCGTCTTCCTCGCCCTCGTGGTGATGCTCTACTACCCGCTGCCCCAGCGGGCGAAGGTCTGGTTCCTGCTGGCCATGAGCTGGCTCTTCTACGGCTTCTGGGATCCCAGCCTGCTGGGTCTCATCATCCTGTCCACCTTCGTGGATTACTGGTGTGGGCGCAGCATCGCCGCCACGCCGGCACAAGACACGCGGCGCCGCAAGGCCTGGCTTTGGCTGTCGCTCGTCGTCAACCTGGGCATGTTGGGCTTCTTCAAATACTACGACTTCTTCGTAGGGGAGCTGATCGACCTGGGCGGCGTCCTTGGGTTGGCCCTGGACCGCGATCGCTACCTGCTTGAGCTGCTGCTGCCGGTGGGCATCAGCTTCTACACCTTTCAGACGATGGCCTATACCATCGACGTCTACCGAGGAGACATCCAGGAGCCCGAGCGGGACTTCGCCCGCTTCGCCCTCTATGTTGCCTTCTTCCCCCAGCTGGTGGCCGGCCCGGTCGAGCGCGCCCCCCACCTGCTGCCCCAATTCAGCCGACCCTTTCGCCTGTCCATCCCCATGGTCAAGCAGGGGGTCTTCCTCATCCTGCTTGGCTTCGTCAAGAAGGTGGTCATCGCCGACCGCCTGGCCCGCGCCATCGAGCCCTGGTACGAGGCCGACATCCTGAGAAGGGGCATCACGGGTGCCGAGGCCGCCGCCGCGCAGCTGCTCTTCACCTGCCAGATCTACGTCGACTTCAGCAGCTACAGCGACATCGCCATCGGCCTGGGCCTTCTGTTGGGCTACACCATTCGGCCGAACTTCGACCTGCCCTTTGTGGTCCCAAGCATCCCCGAAAGGTGGCGCCGGTGGCACATCTCGATGAGCCACTGGTTTCGGGACTATATCTTCATTCCCCTAGGGGGCAGCCGCAAGGGCGAGTTCCGCACCCAAGCCAACATCATGGCGGTGATGTTCCTGTCGGGGCTCTGGCACGGCGCCAGCAACAACTTCGTGGTCTGGGGCCTGCTGAATGGGGCCACCATGGTCATCCACAAGCTGGTCCGCCCGCCCTTTCGCAGCCTCGAAAAGGCCGCCAAGCGCAATTGGTGGACCGGCCGGCTGCACTTCTACACCTTCTCCTGGCTGACCTTCTGTTTGATTGCCGCCATCAACATCTTCTTCCGTTGCCCCGACTGGCCCACGGCCATGCTCTACATCGACGCCATCTTCCTGTCGGGTTCAGAGTCCTATGCCGCTGTGATCACCGACTGGAAGGACTTCCCCGACGCGCTCGCCCGAGGCGGCTGGTGGGTGCTCTTCGTCTTTGTGGCCCACGAGGCCGAACGCTACTTTCGGGTTATGAAGCAAGTGCTGGAGGCGCCGACCTGGAGGTGGGCGGTGGCGTGCCTGGCTGCCTTCCTGGTGATCCTGGTCTTTGGGATCTCCGGGCCGCAGTTCATCTACTACCAGTTCTGACCACGCCGCCCCCACCACAGCCCCGCGACCAACACAAGGCCCAGCCCCAGCGAGATCGATGCAATCAGGACCGGGGATGGCTCGGCCGGCGGTCCGGTGGGGGGAGGCAGATCGGCGGGAACTGCGTCCACGGGTGGTGCCTGGGGGATCGCGATGTCGGCCCGGGCCGCGCCCAGGAGTGGCAAGGTGAGGGCTTTCATGGGCCTTCCAGGGGGCTTTGGAGCGGGTCCTGGGCCACTGGAGGCAGCCCCGAGGCGGCGCGAGCACGCTGGCGGCGTGCCGTCTCTGCAGCTGCATACTCAGGGAAGGCCGCGGCCACCGCGCCGGACAGCGGACCCGCGCCCGCGTCCAGGGGATGAAAGCGTCGGCCGAGGCCCCGCTGGCCGAACAAGGGCTGCTGCGACGACGTTTCAGCAGCGACCGGCTGGGTGTCGGGGGTCAGCCCACAGAGCAGCGAGAGCTGGTCCGGGCGCGCCGCTGCCGCAGACAGGGCGTGTTCGCAGCTTGACGGCCCTCGGATCCGACCCAGCAGGGGCCCGAGCGCGAGGGCTGGCCCATGGGCCACCAGCCCCGACAGGGCGGGCAGCAGCACCGCGGCGGAGAGATCGCCCGCGGGGGCCGGCCAGACCTCGATGCAGGCGGTCGCGGGATCCGCGCCGGCGGCCAGCCAGAGCGGCCGGCAAAGCTGCTGGAGGTCGGCCACCACCGCCCAGGCGTCGGGGGGCTGAAGCGGGCATCGTCCCGCCGCATCCGCGAGGGGAGGCAAGCCCTCCAGGGGGAGGCGGACCCCGTCGGCGTCCAGATCGGCGAGGAGAATGCGCAGACAGGCGGAGCTGCCGGGTTGAGAGGCGGTGGCCGAGCGAAGGCGCCCCTCGCTCGCGCCGGCGAGGGCGTAGGCATCCAACATACCCGCCTGTGCCACGGAATAGAGCGCAGCCTGGATCGTCTCGACGGAAACCGCTGCGTCGGGCACCACAACCAGGGTCCCCGGAGGCTCCAGGTCCCGGGTCTCGGCGAATGCGATCAGGTCCTCGCGATGGTTCAACAGCCGGTCGAAGAGGGCGGGGATCAAGCTGCCCTGAAGCTGCTCCGGGTCCAGGCGACCGGAGCGCAGCGGGACGATGTCGCGTCCCTCCGCCAACAAGGCAGAGCGCTCGTCGGCATCGAGCGCAGAGAGGGTCGCGTCTGGCAAGGAGAGCGCCCAGGCGCGGTTGTCGAAGTCGAGACCGTCGCGACGCAGCACCAGTCGAGGCCAGTAGCCCAGGGGCTGCCCCCGGGGCAGGTCCACCAGGTCCAAGCCGGTGGCGGCCTCGATGCCCGAAGGGTCCGCCCACCAGACGGCCTCGCGGTCGGCGGCCGGCACCCAGGGGCTGGCGCACCCGCACAAGACCAGCACTGCGGGCGCAATCAGGCGGATCTGGAGGGTTCCGGAAGAAGGCTCAACATGCAACACCTGGCACCTATTTTTCCCTATGGAGCGGCGCGGGCGACGGCTTCGCGCAGCCGGTCGAGGTCGATGGGCTTGGCCAGCACGGCGTCCACGCCCAGCGCCTGAAGCTCGCGCTCGCCGTGGTCGTGGTAGCCGCTCAGCACCACCACGCGGATGTCGGCATGGCCGTTGGCCCGCAACCAGTGGATCAGCTCGATGCCACCCATGCGGGGCATGCGCATATCGGTGAGCACGACGTCGGGGGTGCGGGCCTGGATGCAGGCGATGGCGTCAAGGCCGTCCCCGGCCTCTCGGGTGCTCCATCCCACGCGCTGAAAGACCCGACCCAGACTGCGTCGTAGCGGCGCGTCGTCGTCCACGATGAGGAGGTCTCGGCCCGCGACGCTCACGGCAGGACCAGGGCCGGAAAGGTCAGGGAGAAGGTGGTGGGCACGGCGCCCTCCTCCAAGCACAAGGATGCGCCCATACCCTGGGCGAGGCTCAGGCCCAAGGACAAACCCAGACCCGCGCCTCTTCCGGGGCCCTTGGTGGTGAAGAAGGGCTCCATGATGGACTGGCTGTCGCCCTCTGGCACGCCGGCGCCAGAGTCCTGCACCAGGATTCGACCGCCCCCCTCTGCGGTGGCCTCGGCCGACAGGCGCACCCAGGGGTCGGCAGAGTCCAAGGCCGCATCAAAGGCGTTGGCCAACAGGCTGACGAGCACCTGCGCCAGCTCGGCCTCTCGGGCTGGCACCGCGAGCGAGGGGTCCGGGCAGCTCAGCTCCAGGCGCACGCCCTTGGACCGAAAGCGGGAGTTGCACAGCCGGCTGACCTGGCTGAGCAGGGCGCCCACGGCCACCGGCTCCAGCGCATCGCCCGAAGACTCGCGCCGGAGCATGCGCATCGCGGTCACCAGGTCGGCGAGGTAGCCGACCGTGAACAAGGACTCCGACAGGATCTCCTTGAGCAGCTCCAGGTCGGCTTCGGGCTGCTCCACCTCCTCCAGGGCCAGCCGGCTGTTGAGCACCAGCGTCTGCAGGGGCGTATTGAGCTCGTGGGCGATGCCGCCGGCGAGGGTGCCCAGGGACGACAAGCGGGCCTCGCTCTCGCGGCGGGCCCGGTCACCCAGCTCCTCGGTGATGTCGTCGAATCGAAGAATGGCAAAGGGGCCACCGCTCTCGGTCTTTCCGCCCGGCCAGACGCTCCAGCGCAACCAGCGGCCCTGCGCCGCCCCGTTGACCTGGTAGCGCGCCTCATGGGGGCCACTGGGCCGCCCCTGGTGCGCGGCTTCCAGTGCGGCCACCCAGGCTGCCGGCAATGGCCGCCCCAACTCTTCCGGCCGCGCGCCCACCGCGCCCGCGCCCTGGCCGAACCAGGCGTCCCAGCGCTCGTTGGTGGCGAGATAGCGCCCGTCGGGCCCCACCATGGCCACCGCGGTGGGCAGGTCGCGCAACAGGCCGGTCAGCAGGCTCTGCTGGTCTTCGAGCACCCGTCGCGCCTCTTCGGTGGCGGTGCAGTCGAAGTGGGTGCCGGTGAAGCGGATGGGCGCGCCGGCCCCATCGACCTCCGAGATGCGCCCGCGGTCGAGAATATAGATCCACCGCCCGTCCGCATGGCGCATGCGGTGGATGTTCTCGTAGTGTGCGCGCTCCCCGCGGAGGTAAGCGTTGATGTCGACATAGCAGCGGGCCAGGTCGTCGGGGTGCACCCGGCTCTCCCAGGTCGCCAGCTCCATCGGCGTCTCCGCATGGACCAGGCCCAACATCTCGCACCAGCGGCGATCGAACTGCACATGATTGGCGCGCAGATCCCAGTCCCAGATGCCCAGCGCCGCCCCTTCGAGCGCCAGGTCCAGGCGATCGACGAGCTGGTCGTGGTTGAGGTTGTCCAGGGTCTTGCGAAGTGGCACTGCTGCCTCTGTGGGAGCGCCCCGTTTTCGGAGGCTTCGAGCAGATATTGAGGGAGAATCCGGTGGGGAGGAAGCAGTTTATGTCGGGGGAGCCGCCGCAGCGCAGCCCTTGGAGGCAGGATGCTGCCAACCCGTTGGGATCGCAATGGGTGCACAAGCGCAGGGTCGTCGGCTTCTCGGCAGACCGGCAGGCCCCCCCTGGCCCCTGTGCCAGCGACCGGCGATCAGCCCTGCGCCGGCGTTTCGATCACCACCAGGGGCTGGGGTGGGTGGCGCCCTCGTCCATGGCCACGATGGCGCCGCACGGGACGATCTGGATCCCGGTGGGGATGTAGCCGACCGTGTCCCATTCGGCGCCAATGCTGCCGCACGCCAACGAGGGCACGGTGCTCGACCCCTGGCTGCTGGCCGAGCGGCGCGCGGCGCCGCCATCGGCCGGCGATCCGGGCCTGTCCTGAACCAGGATCGCGAAGACCGGGCGGTTGTGAGCGATGCTTTCGTGGTGCGTCGCCAATGCGGCCGGTTGTTGAGCAAAACGAAGAAAACGCCTGGCATGCCCCCCGGGGCTCCCCGTCGCCTGTGTTGTAACCGCCGGCACAGTTCCGGCGGTATCGGTTGGTAGGGTTGGCGCCGTCGGCACTTCGACCCCATCCGCACCTCTGTCGCCCGCGCCGCCTCCGTCGATGCCATCAGCATCCCCGCCGTCGTTGCCCTCAGGCAACGCATCGGGCCTGCAAGGGCGGACGCTGCATCGATTTCGGCGGGGCATGGGGCAAAGCGGGGCCGGTGGCGAGCCGGCAACGCGGGCCAGGCAGCGCCCGTCGCGCTACCCTCAGAAAAACTCCCCGGAGGAAGCCCATGGCGCGTGTGTGGAGAGCCTGTTCGATGTGCAAGAAGCCCATCTCTGTGGGCGCCCGCTACTACTCCTGCTCGGTCAGCACCTGCAACCGCGTCCGCGACCCCAAGGTCTTCTGCACCCTGGCCTGTTGGGATGCCCATGTGCCCATCATGTCGCACCGGGCCAGCGTCTGGGCAGACGAGCAGGTGGCCCCCACCAGCCTGGACAGCGCCCCGGCCCCCACCGAAGAGCCCGAGGGCCGGCGCCGGATCGCGCGGACCTCCGACAGCGCGCCCGATTCCCAGGAGGTGCTGGTGATCGCGTCCCGACTCAAGGACTTCATCCAGAAGCAGAGCGACTTCCAGACCTCGGCGGATGTGATGGAGGTGCTGAGCGACCACCTGCGGCTGCTGGCCCTGGAGGGCATCGAGAGGGCCCGAGAAGACGGCCGCCGCACGGTCAAGGCCCGGGACATCCGCCGCCCCGGCACCTGAGCGATGCGGCCACACCGGCCGACGCCGGTGTTTCCAGCCGCGTGAATACGCGAAGATCAGAGCGGTGACAGGATGAGACAATTTCGGCCCACCCAACGCATAGACTCGCCCCGCTCGAAGACCATCGTCACGGATCTTCCCCGAGGTTGCCATGCGGTTCAATATTCTGTCCCTCCTGTCCCTGATCGGCCTTGCGGCCTGCGCCAGCGAGCAGTCCAACGCGCTGCAGCCCACGGAAGGCCTCGATACTGCGACCGCCTCTGAGCCCCTCGACGCCGCCCAGGCCGAGGCCGCTGCCAACGACCTCGTCGCCGGGTCGCCCCGGCTGATGGCCGGCATCGACAGCCTTCGTGTGAAGGAGTCCGGCGTCGACCGCGCCGGCATCGGCCATGTGCACTACCAGCAGGAACAAGACGGCGTGCCCGTCTTCGGCGGCGAAGCCATCGTGCACATCGCCCCCAACGGCACCCTCTTCCGGCTGACCAACGACCTGCGGCCCCACCTGGACGTGGACACCACCGCCGACATCGACGCCACCCAGGCGCTCGACGCCGCCCTGGACCGGCTCAGCCCCAGCATCAAGCTCACCGCCGACCCCAAGGTCGAGCTGATGGTCCTGCCCCTGGAAGACGGCGATCGCCTGAGCTGGCGCGTGACCCTCGAGGTCGAGACCCCACAGGGCGAACCGCAGCGCCCGATCCTCTTCATCAACGCCCACGACGGCGAGCTGGACTGGGCCTACGACAACCTCAAGAACACGGCCCTCAACGACAGCGAGAAGGCCGTCTACGACATGGGGAATGGCACGCGCATCCGCAACGCCGCGCTGGGCGACAGCGCCGATGCGGACCTGTTGACCACCTACAACGCCGTGGGCTCCACCCTGGGCTTCCTGTCCACCACCTTCGGTCGCAACAGCTATGACAACCGCGGCGCCAAGGTCCTTGGATACGGCCACTACGGCCGCAACTACGTCAACGCCTTCTGGAGCGGCAGCTACTTCGCGGCCGGCGACGGCGATGGCGTGTACTCGGGCTACCTGGGCGTGCTGGACGTGACGGCCCACGAGCTGGGCCACGCCGTCACCGACTACGAGGCCAACCTGACCTATTCCAACGAGTCGGGCGCCTTGAACGAGGCCGCAAGCGACATCCTGGCCGCGGCGGTCGAGGCCTGGGTGGACGGCGGAAGCAACGCGAGCACCTGGGATATCGGCGAAGACTGCTGGTTGGCCGCCCCGGCCCTGCGCTATATGGACGCGCCCAGCCAGGACGGCTCCTCGACCGACTACTACCCGGCCCGCTACACCGGCACCCAGGACGGCGGCGGCGTGCACTGGAATAGCGGCATCGCCAACCACTTCTTCTACCTGCTGTCCGAGGGCGGCCAGCACCACAACGCCAGCTACCGCAGCGGCAACACCGTCACCGGCGTCGGCATCCAGACCGCCTATGCCATCTGGTATGCGGCCCTGACCGACTACATGACCAGCAGCACCAACTTCTCGGGCGCCCGCACCGCGACCGAGAGCGCCTGCGCCGGCCTGGGCTATCCGACCACCACCTGCGACTCGGTGTCCTATGCCTGGTACGAGGTGGGCGTGGGCAGCGACCCCGCCGGCGGCGGCGGCGGCGGCGGTGGCGGCGGCGGCGGAACCCCACGGCCTGCCCCAGCGGCATGACCACCACCACCGGCACCCTCACGGGCGCCGGGGACGACGACCAGTACACCTATAGCGCCAACAACGGCACCCACGACCTGCGCCTGAACGGCGTCAGCGGGACCGACTTCGACCTCTACCTGTACAAGGCCGACCGGCGCGGCCGCTACAGCCGGGTGGGCGCCTCGGAGTCCAGCACCAGCACCGAGTCCATCCTCTACTCGGGCAGCAGCGGCAACTACTTGGTGCAGGTCAGCAGCTACAGCGGGTCCGGCGACTACACCCTCTGCACGACGCTGCCCTAAGGGGCGGCGTGGCCGCGCAAAGCCACGGCCAGATCCACCCGCAAGGACACCGTGCCACCGTCCCGCTGCAGCTGAACCGGCAGCAGCAGGACCAGGTCGCGGTCTTGCCCCTGGCCCAGGGCGAAACCCGGGGCCAGGAAGCCGCCGATGGTGGTACCATTGCCAGAGAGGCGGGTTCTACCATCGCTTTCAGGTGAGAAGGCCACCTGGGTGGACCAGCCCTGGGCGGCGCCCAGCTCTACCAGGGCCCGCCCCTGTCGCAGGCCCAGGCCTGCGCGCAGGCCGCCTTGCAGGATGCGCTGGGAGCCCGAGAGGCCGTCGTCTTCGGCCGGGTCAAACCAGAAGGCGCCCTCGCCGTCGACAAAGAGGCCGAAGCGCGGGCCAAGGTCCAGACCAAGGCCCGCAGCGCCCGCAGCCCCCGAACCCGCGAAGCGGTCCAGGGTGAAGCCGCTGGGCAGGTCGAAGGAGGGCCGGAAGAGCATGCTGATGGCACTCTGGGTGCGCAGCCCGACGTGGGCAGGCGCAGCCGCAGCCGACCTGGGAAGCCCGCCAAGCAGGGCGGCGGCCAAACCGAGCAGGGCGCCCGGCCAACGCCGGCCAGAAGCCACCTGTGCAACAGAAGCCTGAGTCACCGCCTGCCTCGCCCGGCCCCGAGAACCGGGCGCTGCCCCTTAGCATGATTCCAGGCGGCGGCAGAGGGCAATGCCCCGCCGAGATCAGGTTGGTCCGGGCGGGAGCTGGGAGCGGCGCAGCAGGCCGGGGGCCGCAGGTGCGCACCGGGCGCGTCCATCGAATCGGGACCTCCGATCCGCCAGGCTAAAGCATATTCGCGTCGATCGCGTTGTCCTGGTTGAGCTGGTAGGTCTCTTCAAAGTCGGCCTCGTTGTCCATGCGCTGCTGTTGGATGCGCCGGTCGAGGTTGTCGAAGAGATCCGGCGGCGGCGCAGCGGCGGGGGCCATGGGCCGGACCGGGCCGCGCCCGACCCCGCTCTCGGTGAAGGCGACGTGTTCGCCGGAGAAGGCGAGCACCGGGGCACCGCCGGGCACCACCGCCACCCCCCGCAGGTCTGTGGTGGCGGCCACCGCGCCGCCCCCACCAGGGCCCGAAGGTCCACGCTGGGGGCGGGCTGGCCGGCCCGGCGCAGCACCACCCGCCGGCCGGCAGCGCCGTCCTGCACATCGAGATCGAGGTCGGAGCGCACGATCAGGGTGCGGGCGCGCGCGCCTTCGCCATCGATCTCGACCAGCCAGGCGCCGGGCCCCAGCAGCGGCAGGACCAGGGTGGCGCGGTCGGGGTAGGGGCCGGCCGCCAGGCGCCGCTCGCCGGTCCAGGCGGGGCTCACGCCGCTGACCTGAACGTCGAGAACGTGCTCCAGACCCCCATCGCGGAGGAAGACGGTGCGCAGGTCCAGCCGGTAGGCCCGCAGGTGGACCTGGTCGAGGTTGGCCACCTCGATGTCGAGGCTGGTGGCCTCCCCCGGCCGCAACATGCGCCGCTCGGGCACATCGAGCAGCACCCGCTCCAGGGCCACCCGGGCATCCGCGGCCTCGGGGAAGCTGCCCGCCACCTCGCGGTAGCCGTCCAGGGCGCGCTCCAAGCGACCGCCCGCCTCGTCCAGCCGGGCGAGGGCGTAGCGGGCGTCCGGGCGCAGGCCGGCGAGGCCCCGGGCGCCATTGGCCAGGGGCCACCGATCGCCCTCGGCCAGCTCGGTGAAGATGCGCCGTGAGGCGGCGGCCTGGCCCAGATCGGCCAGGGCCAGCCCCTCGACATAACGCAGGCCATCGAGCATGGGCGCGTCGGGGGCGGCGTCGGCCGAGCGCCGGGCCTGGTCGGCGGCGGCCTCGGAGGCCCCCAGGCGAAGCAAGGCCTGAGCGAGGTGGAAGCCCGCCTGGGGCGCCAGGGGAGAATCCGGGTGCAAGGCCAGGAAGCGGCGATCCCAGGCGGCGGCGAGCAGGCGCACGTCGGTGGGGGTGATGCCCTCCTCCAGAAGCTCGGCGGGCAGCCCATCGTCGATGAGGGCGGCCAGGCGCTCGGGCAGGTGGAACTCGCTCTCGTCCACCACGGGCACCGCCGGGTAGCGCAAGGGCAGGGTCTGGAGGGCCTGCAAGCTGGGCAGGCGGCCCACGCTGGCCTCGATCTGCCGCAGCGGCGCGGCCTCGGCGAGGAAGGCAGCCCCCAGGCCCGCCCGCCAGACCTCGACGCTGCGCCGGGCCTGGCCCGTCTCGGCATAGGCCCGGGCCACGCCAGCCACCTGGGGCAGGGTCAACGAGGCGGTGGGATCGGCGTCGCGCAGGGCCTCGAAGGCGGCGACCCGGTCGGCGGCGGGGGCGGCCTCGGCCATGGACCAGCGCAAGGCCATCACCCGGGGGCGCAGACTGGCGTCCCAGTCGTCAAAGCCCGGCCAGGGGGCCAGCCAGGGGCGGGGATCGTCTCTCACCGCCGCGGCCTCCTCCGCGAGGATCAGCGCGAGGGAGGGATCCAGGAGGGCGGGGTCGAGGCCACCCAGCGGCGCGTCCGCAGCGGGCGGAGCGACCTCCACCCATAGCGGGGCGGCGGGCTCCAAGTCGGCGCGGCCGGTGCTGGCCAGGCCGGTGATGCTGAAGAGCCCCGGGGCGTGAGCGACCACCATGCCCGCATTCCCGACGAGCCCGGACCCGAAATGGGCGCCGGGCAGAGCCTGGGCCCCATAGAGTTGCAGGCCGTCCCCCACCCGCAGGCTGCAGGGGGCCGCCTGGGTGCCGCAGCCCGGCTCCTTGGGGGCGGCGCCCCCCGACAGCGGGCGGCCCGACGCCCCCTGGGGGCGCAGGGCGGCGCGCAAGGGCTGGCCCCCATCGGCGACCTCGCCCCGCTCCACCAGGGCGAGGGGCGCCCCTTCGACGGCCAGGCGGGCCGTCGGCGCGAGGCAGCGCCGAGAGGCTGCCGCCGGTGGCGAGATCGATACGACCCGCCTCAGCACCCTCCACGCGCAGCACCGCGAGGCCGCGCTGGGCAGGCGTCGGGGCGCTGCCGGCCAGGGCGGCCGGGACCGCGCCGCGACCGGGATCACCCACCGGGGCAGGTCGCCTGCGGCCAGCTGGCCCGGGCCCCCTCCCAAGAGGGACCGTCTCGCGAGAATGGCGTGTGGGCCTTCACCCTCGATGAGGGGCGCGGCCTCGTCCCTGCGACCCAGGGCGATCAGCGCCCGCGCCAGCCAGGCGCGGGTCTCAGCGTCCAGGCGGTCGGCCTCGCGCAGCAGTCGGCCCAGCGCTGGGGCGTCCACCGGGCGGCCGGCGATGGCCAGGGCCCAGGTCTGGGCCACCCGACCGGCGCTGTCCTCGGGCGGGTCCGGCCGGGGCTGGCCACCGCCGCATCCACCTCGCCCCGGGTGACCTCGGGCAGCGGCGACAGGGCCTGCACCTCGGCCAGGAAGGCCACGACCTCGGCCTGGTCCTGCGCGGTGACGGCAGTGACGGGCAAGATGCGCAGGGCCTCCAGGGCCGCGCGGGCGCGGGCCTCCACCTGGGGACGCTCGGTGGGCGGCACGGCGGCCCGCAAGGGCCAGGGCGGCGCGACCCGCCCGGGCGGCGGCGGCACGATCGGCCAAGGGGGCGGCGAAGTCCTCCTCCAGCAGGGCCAGCAGCGGCGCGCTGCCTCCCGGCCCCACCCGCACCCGCACCAGCCGGCCCGCGGGGTCAGCCGAGCTGGGCGCGCGCAGGGGCAGGAACAGCTCGGCCGCATCCAGCAGGGTGCCCGCCTGGGACAGTCGCAAGGCGCGGCCTTCACCCGGCAGCAGGCGGCCCAGGGCCACCTCGGTCACCGCACCGGGCTCCACCCGCACCGGGATGGGGTCGCCGGCGCCTTCGACGAGGGCCTCCAGGAGCTCCGGGCGCGGATTGCTCACCCGAACCCGGGCGTCCACCCGCTCGTCCACCCCCGCGGCCGCGAGGGGGGGGAGCACCAGGCGCGGCCGCAGGTCGCTGTCCACCGGGAGGTCGGCCAGGCCGGCGGACTGCGCGGTCAGGGCGCGCACCTGAAGGCGCCAGGCCCCGGGCGGAAGCTCGCTGATATCCACTTCCAAGCTTCCATTTCGGTCCGTGTCTTGCACGGTCCAGAGGGCGCGGGCGAGGTGGGCCGGACCCAGGCGCGGGGCCAGCCCGATGCCGCCTGCACCCCGCCCCTTGGTGCCCAGGCTGCCCATTCCCGAGCCAAAGCCGCCCCCGCCGCTGCCCAGGCCGCTGGTGGAGATGCCGCCCAGGCCGTAGCTGGGCTCCTCTTTGCGCATGATCTCGGAGAGGCGCCCCTCTTGCAGGTCGCCCCGCGCGGCGCTGCGGGCGCGCTCGGCTTCGGCCACCCGGGCCTGTTCAGCCAGCAAGGCCCCGCTGATGGCGACCGCCCCCACGCGCATATGAAGGGGCCCACCCCAGGCGCCGGCCGAGTCCACCGAGCGCGGAAGCTGCATCCAGAGCGGCGTGAGCCCCCCGTCGCGCACCTGTTCGAGCAGACGCGCGTCGACGGCCCTCACGGCCAGCTGCGCCTGCACCGGGGCGCCATCGGGCCCGCGGACGGTGATCCGGGCCCGTTGGCCCAAGGCCACGGTCTCCACCTGCACCTGCACGTCCAGGTCGGCGTCCACCGGTCGGTGCCGGGCGCTGGCGCGGCCATCGGGATCGGTCGCGACGACCGTGAGCGACGTGAGTCCCCATGGCACGGAGATCTCCGCCGAGCCACGGGTGACAAGGGCCACCTGCGACATGCCGGCTCCCTCCACCGTCACCAGGGCGGGGCCGGACAGGGGCAGCCGCATCGCTGCCCCCGCGATCAGGCGCTCGGGCAAGGCGCCCAGCTGGGGCCCGGCCCCCCGCAGATCCAGCTCGACCGCGGGCGACTGCTGGCGGGGATCCTGGGGCACAGCCACCACGGTGTAGCGCCCGGCATCCAGGCCCGGCAGGGTGAGCGCCAGCCGGCCCGAGTCGGGGATCTCCACCACCATCGGGTCCAGGCGCCCGTTCACGGGGCCTGCAGCGGTCCAGGCGACCACCTCGCGGGCGCCCCGCGCCTCGGGGGGCACCGGCCCATTCCAGGACAGGGGACCCGACAGGGCCGCGTCGGCATCGCCCCAGAGCGGGTGCGTGGGGGCGGGGATGGGCTCGGGATCGGCGAGGCGCCGCAGTCGATGCACAACCACGGGACCGGGCGCTCCCTCCAGCACCAAGGCGACGGGCTGACCGGGCAGGGGCTGCTCCTGGGACAGCCGCAGCTCCAG
>JAGYJW010000005.1 GCA_018401435.1 Deltaproteobacteria bacterium
GCTGCTGCACTCAAACCAATCCAAGGCCCCCTGGGGGCTGCCGAACCAGGCCACCCGGCCGGCCACCAGCACCAGCAGGGCGGCGCAGCGGTCCAGGCTCTGCATGGCGTGGGTGGCCACCAGCACGACGCGACCCGCCTGGGCCAGCTCGTCGAAGAGGCCCATCATGCGGGCCTCCAAGCCCGGGTCCAGGCCCGATGTGGGCTCATCCAGCACCAGCAGCCCCGGCTCGGTCAGCAGCTCCATGGCCACCGATACGCGCTTGCGTTGGCCCCCCGACAGGCGGGAGATGCGCACATCCAAACGATCGCCCAGGCCCACCTGGCGCTGAACTCGGTCGAGTATACGCTTCCTATCTTCATCTTCGATGAGGGGCAGGCGCAGCCGGGCCGCAAAGTCCAGGGCCACCCGCACCGTCAAGCTGCCGTGCAAGGCGTCGTCCTGGGGCACATAGCCCACCGGTCCCTGGCTCCCGACGGTCCCCTCCCCCAAGGTCACGGTGCCCCGGGCCGGCCGGCGCAGGCCCAGCAGCACCTTCATCAGCGTGCTCTTGCCCGCACCCGAGGGGCCGATCAGGGCGCACAGCTCGCCCGGCAGCAGCCGCAGGTCGATGTCCTGCAGCAGGGTGCGCCCGCCGGCCCGCACCTCGACCCCCTGCATGCGCAGGTCGCCGGCGGCAAGGCGGGGTGCAGGCTCGGTCACGCCCGGAGGCTAGCACAGGCGACCGGGTCCGGGGAGACGGGCCACGGCGACCGATCACCCCGGCGAGGGAGCACCGCCGCCGGGCGCCGACGCGATAGCCTCCCCCCATGCTGAACGCCGAGACCGCACTCCTCCTGCTCCTGCTCATCGCCTCGCTGGTGGGCATGGGGGCCCGCCGCTTCAACCTGCCCTACACCGTCGCCCTGGTGCTGGCGGGGACGGGGCTGGGCTTTCTGCACTTCGACAGCCTCGACGCCTTGCGCCTCACGCCAGAGCTGCTGATGGCGGGCTTTCTGCCTGCCCTGCTCTTCGAGGCGGCCTACCATGTGGACTATGCCAGGTTCAAGAAGCTGGCGCCGGCGGTGCTGCTGCTGGCCCTGCCCGGGGTGCTGCTGGCCGTCGCCCTGACCGCATTCGGCAGCTATCTTGCCTTTCGGGCGCTGGGGGTGGACGGCTTCAGCCTGGCCCACGGCTTTCTCTTTGGCAGCATGATCGCGGCCACCGACCCCATCAGCGTGCTGGCCCTCTTCAAGACCATGGGGGTGACCAAGCGCCTCTACCTGCTGGTCGAAGGCGAGAGCCTGCTCAATGACGGCGTGGCGGTGGTGGTCTTCATCATCGTGGCGGCGGTGGTGGGCGTTGAGACGGGCCATGGTCACCCCCCTCACCTCGACGGGGTGAGCGAGATCGTGGTCTATGGGATCAAGACCTTTGGCTGGATGGCCATCGGCGGCAGCGTCATCGGCGGCATGGTGGGCGGCGCCGTGTCGCTGCTCACCCGCAACATCGACGACAAGCTGCTGGAGACCGCGCTCACGGTGGTGACGGCCTATGGCAGCTTCCTGCTGGCCGAACACTTCCACGCCTCCGGCGTGCTCTCCACCGTGGTCGCAGGCGTGGTGCTGGGCAGCTTTGGCAGCCGCTTTGGCATGAGCGTGCGCACCCGGGTGGCGGTCGTGGACTTCTGGGAGTTCATGGCCTTCTTCAGCAACACCTTCGTCTTCTTGTTGGTGGGCCTGGAGCTCGACATCCCCGAGCTGGCCGCAGCCAGCGGGCTGGTGGCCGTGGCCTTCCTGGTGGTGGTCGGCGCCCGCGCCGTCACCGTCTACAGCCTGATGCCCCTCACCCGGCTGCTCAAGGGTGAGGCCTTCCCCAAGATATGGTCCCATGTCTTGGTTTGGGGTGGTTTGCGCGGCAGCTTGTCCATGGTGCTGGTGATGAGCCTGCCGGTGGACTTTCCCGGTCGCCGCCTGCTGCTGGTGCTGATCTTCGGCGTGGTCAGCGTGTCGCTGGTGCTGCAGGCCCTCACCATGAAGCCCCTGCTGGTGCGCCTGGGCCTGTCCTCCAAGAAGGAGGTGCGGCTGAGCTACGAGCGCGCCCGGGGCCAGGTCTGGATGGCCCACGCAGCCCTCGAAGACATCGGAAAGCGGGGCGAGACCCTCGATCCCGACATCCGCAGCCGCTTTGAGCAGCGCTTCACCACGTTACTGGAGAGGGGCCGCGCCGCCGCCCGCGAGGCCGCGGGGGACCAGCTGGACGCCGAGCGCCTGGACGAGGCCGCCCTGCACCTGATCAGCGTGCAGGAGGAGGCCCTGCGCAAGGCCCAGGAGGAGGGTGTGGTGAGCGAAGAGGCCGCAGAGTCGCTGCTGGAAGAGCTGGCGGCCGAACGCGAGCACCTGATCCACCACGGCGTGGGCCATGCCGAGCCCCAGGGCTGAGGCCGATCCCGGAGGTGTCGTGGATCTCAGCCGCTTTGCCCATCAGGTGCTCACCGGCAGCAGCCTCGCCGACAAGCTGCTGGACGTGCCCATCGATGGCGATGGCGGCTGGCGCGGGCCTGTGCCCGAGCGCCCCAGCCGGGACGCCCACCTGGCGATCGCCCCAGCCAGCAGCCGCGCTCCGCTCCCCAAGGCCGCTCAGCTGGACGACCCCGCCGCCCGGGCGGCCCTGCTGCACAGCTTCGCCAACCACGAGCTGCTCGCCCTGGAGCTGATGGCCCACGCCTTGCTGCGTTTTCCCGACGCGCCCGTGGGCTTCCGCCGGGGGCTGCTCACGGTGCTGCAGGACGAGCAGGCGCACCTGCGTCTCTACCTGGACCGCTTGCGCGCGCTGGGCCTTGATTTTGGCGCCTTGCCCCTCAACGGCTTCTTTTGGGACACGGTGGCGGACGCGCCCTCGCCCCTCGACCTCGTGGCCCGCCTGAGCCTGGTCTTCGAGCAGGCCAACCTGGACTTCGCGCGCAGCTTCAGCCACATCTTCGCCGAGGCCGGCGACCCCGACAGCGCCGCCCTGCTGCAACGCGTCTACACCGACGAGCTGCGCCATGTGCGCCATGGCCTGGGCTGGCTGCGCCGCTGGAAGGACCCGGCGTTGACGGATTGGCAGGCCTGGGTGAGCCGCCTGCAGGAGCCGCTGGGGCCCAGCCGCGCCAAGGGCCTGGGCTACCACGCCGCATCTCGGCGAGAGGTTGGCTTTGACGCGGACTATGTGCAGCGGCTGACCCTGTGGCGACGCAGCCGGGGGCGCCCTCCGGCGCTCTGGTGGATGAACCCGCTGTGCGAGATCGAGGCCAGCGGCGCCCCCCTGCCCGGCCGCCTGCTGCGCCTGGAGCAGGATCTCGCCCTGCTGCCCGCCGCCATCTGCCCCGAGGACGACGCGGTGTTGGTTCCTGCCTTGCCCCACCCGGACTGGATGGCCGATCGCGCCGCCGCGGGCCTGGGCCTGCCCCAGCTGATCGCCGTGGGCACCGGGCCCCTCCCAAAGACCGATGCAATCGACCACAAGCGCGTCTCTGCGCTGCATCCCTGGGGTGCGAGCCCCCGCAGCGACGCCTTGCAGGCGCGCCTCGGCGACCGCCTGACCGACCCTTCGCCCCCCGCCTCGGCCGCGGTCTTCAGCAAGGCCTGGAGCCAGCCCCTGCGCCAGGCCCTGCTGGGGCAACTCCACGACGACTTTCCGGGGCTGCTGGCCGATCCCGGAGCGGCCGGCCAGGTGGTCACCCAGCTGGACGCGTTGGACCTCGCTCGGGCGATGCTGACCCCCGACGGGGGGCGCTGCGTGGTGAAGGCGCCCTGGGGCAGCGCGGGCCATGGGGCGCTGCGGGTGGATGCGGGCCCCCTGCCGCAGGCCAGCCAACGCTGGGTGTCGGGCCTGCTGGCGCAGCAGGGCGCCCTGGTGGTGGAGCCCTGGCTGGACCGGGTGCTGGACCTGTCGCTGCATGGGGACATCCTGGGCGACGGATCCGCGAAAATGAAGGGCTGGAACCTGTTCTGGGCCGACCGGACCGGCCGGTTCACCGCGGCGTCGGCGGCGGGGATGCGCCCCTGGCTGCCCGGCCCGCTGGCCCGCTGGCTGAGCGCCGACGGCCAGCAGCCCGACCGGCTGGAGGCGCTGGGGGCGCGCATCCTGGCGGCCCCTGGCGCCGGCCTTGGCGGGAGCGGGCCATGTCGGCCCCGTGGGCGTCGACGCCTTCGCCTTTCGCGACGCGCAGGGCGCCTTGCGGCTGCAGCCCCTGGTCGAGATCAACCCCCGCTGGACCCTGGGCCGCTACGGGATGGAGCTGAGCCACAAGATCCACGGCGGGCGGCCGGCCTTGCTGGCCCTGCTGCGGGCGGCCGACCAGGGGGACACCAACCTGGTGGCGATGGGGGAGCGCCTGCGCGCCGAATCCCCGCCCCTGCTGCGCGCGGGGCGCATGGTGGAGGGCATCAGCCTGCTCACCGACCCCCGCCAGGCCCACGATCGCCTGGCGGTGTTGGCCGTGGGAGCGGCCGCGGACCGGCTGCACCCTCTGCAAGGAGGGTGACCGGGCCGTCCCGGCCACGCAAGGGATCCTGGGGCTCACCGCCTGCCTGAACACCCGGGCTCCGTGGCCCGAATCCTCAGATGTCCTCCCCGAATGAGGTCGTGGTGGGGGGACCGGATGCGCCGCTGAAGGTCGTCCGCTGTAGCGACGCACCCCACCGAGACAGTCGACACGAAGCCGCTGGCACGGGGGCTTGGGAGCTCTCCTCAGGTTGCGTGGCCGGGACGCGGCCGCGGTGCCCCCCCACCTTCAGCAAGACCCGTGCCAATACGGACCGAGGCGGCGAATCCGACGGTGGCATCTTTGGCCCCGCGGCAATTGCTACCGAACGGTAGCGCAGACGCCCAAAGTGTGGCACCAATTGGTGACAAAGCAAGCCACGCGCACCGATCGGTGGCCCGGATCCGGCCGCAGGCTCGGGGTTGAGCGCCCGCCCGCGCTGCTATAGGGCACCCTTGAGTGGCACCCTGCACTCGTCATCCTGGAGCGCCCTTGAGCCAGAGCGGCCCCACAGGAACTTCCAAGCCCCAGGGCCCGCCCGCAAAGGCGGGGGCCATCATCGGCCGTTCGCCCGTTCTGCAGCGCCTCCTCGACCAGGCCGACGCGGTGGCCCGCAGCGATGTCTCGGTGGTGATCAGCGGCGAATCGGGCACGGGCAAGGAGCTGATCGCCGCCCTCCTGCACGCCCGCAGCGCCCGCAGGGACGGCCCCTTCGTCGCCGTCAACTGCGGCGCCTTCGCCGACTCCCTGCTGGAGGACGAGCTCTTCGGACACGCGCGCGGGGCCTTCACCGGGGCGAGCACCTCGCGAGAGGGCCGCTTTCGCGCGGCCCACGGCGGCACCCTCTTCCTGGACGAGGTGGGGGAGCTGTCCGCCGGCGCCCAGGCCCGTCTGCTGCGGGTGCTGCAAGAGGGCCAGGTGTTGCCTTTGGGGGCAGACAAGTCCGTAGCGGTCAATGTGCGCGTGTTGTCGGCCACCAACCGCGCCTTGCGCAGCCTGGTCGAACAGGGGCGCTTTCGCGAGGATCTCTACTATCGGCTGAAGGTGGTCGAGCTGGCGGTGCCCCCCTTGCGCGAGCGCACCGGCGATTTGCCCTTGCTCATCGAGCACTTCGCGGCCCTGGTCGGGGCGGCCCCCCTGCAGATGAGCCCAGCAGCCCGCGCCCGCCTGCACCGCTGGCCCTGGCCGGGCAATATCCGCGAGCTGCACCACGCCATCGAACACGCCGTCTTGATGGCGCGGGGCGGCGAGATCGGTCTGGGGCACCTGCCCACCGAGATCAGCGGGGGCAGCCCCGAAGACGACGACAGCGACGAGCCCAGCCTCTCCCTGGCCGACGCGGTGGCCCGCTTTGAACGCCAACACCTGCTGAGCGTGCTGCGCCGCAACGACGGCAACCGCTCCCGCACGGCCCTGGCCCTGGGCATCTCCCGCAAGAACCTCTGGGAGAAGATGCGCAACCACGCGATCAACGACGCCGAGATCGCTCCGCAGGGCACCCCGGATCATCCGGACGGGGGCGATTGACGACGCCCCATCGGGGCGAAGTTGCCCCCCCCTTCCGGGCGCGAAAGGAATCTGGATGGACTAAGGTGCTAGCACCCACGGGCCCCATTGCGGCCTGTCTCGATGAGGAGTTTCGATGCGCATCCTCTGCTTGTTCTTCCTGGGGTTGGGGGCTTGCGATGGTTGGGGACAATCCAACCAGAAGGGCACCTTGGACCAGGGTACGCAGAATGGGGATGGCGACAGCCTCCCAGGGATGGCGAAGACGGCAGCGACGGCAGCGACGGCAGCGACGGCAGCGACGGCAGCGACGGCAGCGACGGCAGCGATGGCGGCAGCGGGGTCACCCTGGGCTTGACCGGACCGGCCGGCCTTCTACACCGCGGGCAGCAGCGCCACCGTCACCGGCACCGTCACCGGCATCGCCGCCTTGCGGGCGCTGACCGTGGGCGGGCAGAGCGCCACCGTGGACAGCGCCGGGCGCTACGCGGTGGACCTGCCCCTCTCGGGGGCCGCCTTCGGCCTGGCCGAGGTCCGCGCCACCGACGAAGATGGGGTCGAACACTTCATTGTCGCGCAGATCGCCGAGGCTGTCACCGGCACCGGCGTGGCCAGCCCGGGCCAACATAGCGAAGCGGGACCGGCCGGCGCCGACGCCTTGGCCGCCCGGGTGCGGGATTTCGTTGCCCTCAGCGACTTCCAGCCCGCTCCGGGCCTGGTGCTCGCCGATGGGCCCTGCGAGCCCTGTCCGCCCGAATTGGAGTGCGGCCCGGTCTTTGAGACGATCACCGCGACGGGCGCCGCCACGGTCAGCCTGCTGGGGGCCCTGGACACCGAGAGCGGGCGCCTGGACCTCGACCTGGAAGGATCCACCCTGGCCTGGGGCCTGCATGTGGTGCACACCGGCTTTACGGTGGACAGCGGCGCCGCCACCCTGACCGCCATCCTGGGCGCGCCCACCGGGGTCGGCGATCGCCTGGGCTGCGACGGGCTGGGCCTGCCCACCCACCTGCAAGAGCTGCCCCGAAGCTGGAGCATCGACCGCCAGCTCTATTGCAGCGACGCGGCGGGACTGGGCGAAGGCGCCGCCTTCTACGCAACCTACGGTCAGCCGGGGCTGGAGAATGCGGCCTGTGGATGGGCCGATTGGCTGGAGACCGCCGTGGCGACAGAGCTGTCGGGGGTGGACCTCAGCGTGGTGGCCAGCGCGGACGCCAGCGGCCTGCACCTGCCCTGGTCCGGCAGCAGCCAGGCCTCTCCGCCGGCCCCCTACCAGGCCCCGGTGCGCGCCAACCCCGTGGTGCCCGACGGCATCGACGTGGCGCTGGCGGACAACCTGCTGGGCCTGTCCCTGGATCTGGCGGTGCGCAGCGCCTTGCCGGCCCGCGTCGATTCCGGAGGCCTGCACCTGGAGATCGACGGGCCCGCCGCCGACACCGCCAGCCTGTCGGCCGTGGACAGCCTGGGCGGCAGCGCCTTGGTACAGCCCCTGGCCTATCGGATGGAGATCGACGGGCTGCTCTGCGAGAGCGGCCACCTCGTGCCCAATCCCGTGGAGCTGAACATCCTGGCGGACGGCGATGGCTGGGCCTTGTCCTTTGGGGGCGCCAGCGTCGCTGGCGCCGATGCAGAGGCGGCCTGCGATGTGGACACCGAGGCGCGCATCGCCCTCTTCGAAGCCGGCCTGGACGAAGTGCTGGGCGGCCTCTCCGTGCAGTGGCGGCCCGCCATCGGCCTGTCTGCGATTGGCGCCACCCAAGCCGCCCTGCCGGCCAACGCCGCCTATGTGGTGGAATTCACCCTTCAGCCCTGAAGGGCAGGACCCCGACCTTCGGGCGCACCCGACGGTGCGGAAGGCCGGCGCAGCATCCACGGACCAACCCACAGCAGCAGGCCCCACAGGGGCAGCGTCATGGGTGCGGGCGCGCTGTTGCAGCCACCCGTGTCTTCGGTCTGCAAGCCCACGCCGCCCCGGCGGGTGCTGCCCGCCAGGCCCCAGCTGCCGCTCTCCAGCTCCAGATCGACATGCTCCGCGATCCAGGGGGCCGCGATGTCTACACGGGTGGCCCCCGCCCCCCCCTCCGCGCAGGGCGGCGTGCCGGCGCTATCGGAGAAGACAAAGGAGTGCACCCCCACCAGCAGGGCGTCGCCAGCGGCATCCACGGCGAGGGACGCGCCCCCGGAGTCCCCCGAGCAGACGTTGGTGCCGGGGCTCTCGCTGTAGAGGAATTGCGCGTCCCAGGCTGAGAGTGGCACCGCCACAACGCGTTTGACGCCGGCATCCTGGGCGTTGTCGTCGGTGATGCCCCAGCCCACCTGGGTGAGTTCCCGGCCAATCCAGGCGCCGTCGGGCGGCTGGCCGTTGAGGACCAATGGGGCCACCGAACGCACCGGCGTATCCAGGCGCACCAGGCCCACATCCCACGCCGGAGGGAGCACATCCAGCCCCGCATAGTCGGGATGAATCACCCGCTCGCCACCATAGACCACGACCTGAAGCCCGTCTCTGCGCCCGATGTCCTCACCCAATCCAAAGAGGAGATCGAAGCCCTGGTCCTCATAGGCATCGAAGGCCGCCAGGCAGTGGGCCGCCGTGAGCACCCAGTCCGGCGCAATCAAGCTGCCCGAACAGAAGGCGGCGCCGCCCCGGTCGGGATCATAGGCAATGAGCACGCCCACCGCGCCATGGTCGGCAGTGGGCTCACCCCCAACCACCGGCGGCGCAGACTGGGCCCAGGCGCTCCCCCCCAGGCCGGCCCCCGCGGCCAGCAGCAACATCGGCGGTAGCGCCGCCTTCAACAAGGCTCTTCGCGACGGGCCAACAAGAACAGGGGCAGCAGGAGCAGGGCCGCGCTGCCGCTGGGCAGGCCCGCGCAGCCGCCGGCCTCCTTGGCCAGCTCGGCGGCCGTGAAGCCGTCCTTGCCCGTGTCGAAGATATTGGACGTGTCGCCGCCGCTGCTGCTGTCGTCCCCACTGCTGCTGTCATCGCCGCTGCTGCTGTCGTCCCCGCCGCTGCCGCCCTCCCCCGTGTCGGCATGGGCCGATGGCGCCAGCGCCCCGAAAGACAGGGCCAGAAGCAAGGCCAGGCGGGGGAGACCGCGGGGCTTGGAAGCAGGGCGCAAGGAGCGAGGGGACATGGGCGACTCCATCCATTTCGTCACCGAACGGTAGCCGGCGGCGGGCGCATCGGCCACGCATGCGCGCGGGCTGGCACGGGACCCGCCCAGGCGGTACCCTGACCGCCCGCTTCCAGTCGCGCGGGTGGAGGCGGACCATGGCTCGTTGGGAAGTGCGGAATTCGGACAATGGCGTCGAGGTCGAGGCCCCGAACTGGATGATGGCCATGGGCCTGGCCCTCGAAGGTCTGGGCATGAGCGGGCTGGAGCTGAGCTGCCTGATCTGCGATGTGCAGGGCGGGGGCGTGGTGCGCATCTACGACCCCCGAGCGGACACCGCCCTGCTGGTGCGGCCCGTGGAGGAGGCCCCCCGCGCCGCCCGCCGAGGCCCCTGCGGCCGAGACCCTGCCGGCGATCGGCGCCGCCCAGCCCGTAGACCCCATCGGCGTGCGGGCGACCGGCCCAGACGCCAGCGACCTGCCCGAGATCGAGCCAGCAGAGAGCGTTCTTCAGGAGGAAGCCTCCGAGGTGCCCGACACCCGCCAGCCCTGGCCCGCGCTGGCCATGCCCGCCCCCTCCATCGCGGCGGGCTTCGCCGAAGCCGATCTGGCCTTTGTGCGGGCGCCCGCGACCCCCACCGAGCAGGCCCCCGATGGGCTGGCAGAGCTGCTCTTCGAAGCCACCATGGAGATCACCGCCGCCGACGATCCGCAGGAGGCCGCCGACGCCGCCCTGTCCATCCTGCTGCAGCATGTGCAGGCCGAATCCGCTGCCGTGCTCTTTGCGGGCATCAACGATGTGGGCCTGCGCTTTCTGGCCGTCCGGGGCCCCTCCAGCCAGGACCTGCCCGATGTCGAGATCCCCTTCGACCAGGGAATCGCCGGCTTCTCCCACACCCGGGCCGCAGACCTCATCGTGCACAACGCGGCCGAAGACCCACGGCACCTGGGCGAGATCGACGCCCGCACCGGCTACCGCACCGGCGCGATGCTGGTGGCCGCCCTCCGCGACAATGAAGGCGACGTGCATGGTTGCATCGAGCTGATGAACCCGCCCGGGCGCTTCTGGCCCTGGCAGCTGGACGCCACCCGCTCCGTCGCGCGCACCCTGGCCGACTTCCTGGGGCGCCGGGCCTGAGACGCCGGCTACACTGCCACCCATGCGCTCCCCGACCGCCCTGCTCTGCTTCGCCCTGCTCGCCTGCGGGGGCTCCCCGGACCCCAAGAGTGGCGCCGATGGTGCCGATGGTGCCGATGGTGCCGACGGTGGCGATGGTGCCGATGGCACGGACGCTGCCGACGGCACGGATGGCGACGATGGCGGCGCAGAGACGGTGCGGCTGGCCGGGTCGGTGGCGGTCCCCGAGGGCGCGACCGATCCAGGCCCCGTGACGGTGGCCCTGCTGCCCCTGCGCTTTGGCGAAGGCCCCGCAGTGGGCACCCCGCGCATCTTCTCGGGCATTGGCTCCGGGCGCACCTGGACCTTGGAGCTGCCCGCCCGTCCCGCCGATGAAGACCTCGCCCCCCTGGAGCGTGACGGTCCGGTGGGCGCCCTCTATGCGATCATCGTCTTTGCCGGCGATGACGGCGACGAGGCCCCCTGGACCGAAGGCCACTCCACCCTGCTGGGCGCGGCGATGGGCAGCCTCATCCTGTGGCAAGAAGAGGCCATCCCCGGCGCGGGCCCGGCCGGCTGGAGCCAGGTCGATACCGGGCTGGCCGGGCGCTATGACGACGGCAGCCGCTGCCTGCTGGACACCGATCTGCCCCTGAGCTGGCGGGCGGCCGATGGCTACCCGATCTTCTCCGATATCGGGCGCCCCGTGGCCGTTCCCATGCCCGGCGCCCAAGCCCCGCTGCCGCTGTCGGGCACGCTGGTGGACCTGGACCCGGGCGCAGACCGCGTGGCCGGCATCTACTACACCAGCCTGCAAGGCGACCTCGGGCTAGGGGCGGCATTCGACGTGTCGGTGAACAGCGCTGGCGCCTTCTCGGCCACCCTCGATGCGCCGCCCCCCGAGGGCGCCTTCATCGGCTCGGATCCCGACTGGCGCTTCGCTGCGGCCTTCGTCCTGCCCTATGCCGACCTCGAAGGCGACGGCGCCTGGCAGGACGAGGACCCGCTCTTCAACCACACCGTCTGCATCGATGAGGACTACGCGGTGCTGCGCTACACCGATCCCGTCGACAGCTGGCGCGGCTACCGCTTCTTGGATTGTTATGGCGGCCGGGCGGGCTGGTCCCTGGCCACGGCGGCAGAAGACGGCACCTGGACCCACTGGCAGGACGCGGTGGCGGCCACCACCCTGGAGGGGGCGGCCGACAGCTGCCCCCTGTGGACCTCCGCCCGCTGAGATCCCCTCCGCCAACGGGATAGCCGGGCAGCATGCGCCCCCTCTCCCCCGCTCTCTGCCCCGCTCTCTGCCCCGCTCTCTGCCCCGCTCTGTTGTGGCCGCTCGCCGCTTGCGTGCACGCCGTCGAACTCCCCGTGAATGGACCTGTGGCGTCCATTCCCACCGATCCTCCCGCCCTTGTATTGGAGGGCACGCCGCCCATCCCGGCCGACCTCGCGGCGCGCCTGCGCCCCTACCTGGAGGCCCGCTCCGCCGACCTCGCGGACCTCGCCCCCGACGGGCGCTCCATGCTCATTCGCACCCGCTTCGGCGACCACGCCCAGCTGCACCGGGTGGACCAGCCCATGGGGGCGCGCACCCAGCTCAGCTTTGGCGACGAGCCCGCCCGGCGGGCCAGCTTCAGCCCGGATGGGGCGGCCCTGCTCACCAGCCGCGACCAGGGGGGAGACGAGCAATACCAGCTCTGGCGGGTCGATCCCGGCGTGGGCACGGCGGTGCAGCTCAGCCCGCCCGGGGGCCGCAGCGGCGGCTGGGTGGCCTCCCAGGGCGGAGACCGAATCGCCTTCACCAGCACGGCCCGCAACGGCAAGGACAGCGACCTCTACCTCTCCGATGGGCTGCACCCCGACAGCACGCGGCTGCTGGCCCAGGGCGAGGGCACGTGGTGGGTGGACGGCTGGTCCCCCGACGACCGCCAGCTGCTGGTCACCCGCTATGTCTCGGCCAACGAATCCGAGCTGTGGACAGTGGACGTCGAGACGGGCACCCGGCGCCGTATGGCCCCCGACGCTGCCCCCAGCAGCACCGAAGGCGCCGCCTGGGGCCCCAACAGTGACACGGTCTACTGCGCCACAGACCGGGGCGGCGAGTTCCGCAGCCTGCAGGTTCTCTCGCTGAAAACGGGCACCTGGACTTCATTGACAGCGGATATCCCCTGGGATGTCGAGCAGCTGGCCCGCAGCCGGGATGGCAGCCGCCTGGCCTTCACCACCAACGAGGGCGGGCTCAGCCGCTTGCACCTGCTGGACCCGCGCAGCCAGCAGATCCGCCGGGTGCCGGGCCTGCCCGACGGCATCCTGTCCAGCCTGGACTTCAGCGATGACGGCGCCGTGCTGGCCTTTCAGCTGGGCACCGCCACCACGCCGGGCGACGTCTACAGCCTGGACACCGCCACCGACGCCCTCACCCGCTGGACCGCCAGCGAGGTGGGCGGGCTGGACAGCCGCCGCTTCATCGCCCCCTCCCTGGTGCACTTTCCCAGCTTCGACGGCCTGCAGATCCCGGCCTTCTACTATGCAGCCCCCGGCGAGGGTCCCCACCCTGTCGTGATCTTCATCCATGGGGGTCCAGAGAGCCAGTCCCGGCCCCACTTCAGCGCCCTCATCCAGAGCCTGCTGCTGGATTCGGGCATTTCGGTGCTGGTGCCCAATGTGCGGGGCAGCAGCGGATATGGAAAGAGCTGGTTGTTGCTGGACAATGGCTTCAAACGCGAAGACTCGGTCCAGGATGTGGGGGCCCTGTTGTCCTGGATCGCGGCCCAGCCCGCGCTGGACGCCGACCGGGTGGCCGTCGTGGGCGGCAGCTACGGCGGCTATATGGTGCTGGCCACCCTCAGCCTCTTTCCGGGCAAGGTGAAGGCGGGCATCGACTCGGTGGGCATCGCCAACTTCGTCACGTTCTTGGAGCAGACCGGGCCCTACCGGCAGGATCTGCGCCGGGCCGAGTATGGCGACGAGCGCGACCCCGAGATGCGGGCCTTTCTGCAGCGCATCTCCCCGGTCAACCGCGCCCACGCCATCGACGCCGCGCTCTTTGTGGCCCATGGCGCCAACGATCCACGGGTGCCTGCCGGCGAGGCCCGGCAGATCGTGGAGGCGGTGCGCGCCCAAGGCGGCGACACCTGGCTGATGCTGGCCGGCAACGAGGGCCATGGCTTTCGAAAGCGTGAGAACAGCGATCTCTACCGCCTCTTGGAGGTGCTCTTCCTGGAGACCCACCTGGGTGTGCGGCCCCCACCGGAGTCCCCATGAGCCTGGTCGCCTGCCAGCGGGACGCGCGCCTGCGCGCCCTCGACTGCGTCGCCCTGTCCTGGTCCCCCCTCGATGATGGGCGCTACGCCGTCATTCTGGACGATACCGTCCTCTACCCCGAGGGCGGCGGCCAGCCGGCGGACCATGGCCGGATCAACGGCGTGGCCGTGGTGGATGTGCAGCGGGGCCAAAGCGGCGTGGTGCACACCGTCCTGGGCCCGGGGGCCCCGGGGCCCGTCCGGGTGGAGCTGGACTGGGCGCGGCGCTTCGACCATATGCAGCAGCACTCGGCCCAACACCTGCTGACCGCCCTGGCCGCCGACCACCTGGACCGGCCCACGGTGGCCTTTCACCTGGGCGAGGAGACCTGCACCATCGACCTGCTGGGGCCGCCCCTGGACGAGGCGGCCCGCGCCCGCCTGGAGGACCTGGCCAATGCCGAGATCCGGTCGGCCCGCCCCCTGCGGGTGCGGGAGGTGGACGCCCAGACCTATGACCGCCTGCCCGTGCGCTCCCGGGGCCTGCCCGAGGGTCACACAGGGCCCATTCGGCTGGTCGAGATCGAAGGCCTGGACCTCAACACCTGTGGGGGCACCCATGTGGCCCACACCGGCGAGCTTCAGGTGGTGGCCTTGCTTCGGGTGGAAGCCCTGAAGGGGGGCAGCCGCCTGCACTACCTGGCCGGTGACCGGGTGCGGCGGCGCCTGGCCGAGGCCCTGCAGCGCGAGGCCGCGCTGACGGCCCTGCTGACGGCCCCGCCCGACACCCACGCCGACGGGTGGCCCGCCTGCTGGCCAATGCCAAGGCCAACGCCAAGGCCAGCCAGGCCACCCAGCGAGAGCTGGCCGCGCTGCTGGGCGCCGCTCTGGCCGCCGGCCCCCGCCGGGCCAGCCACCTGCACCGCGAGGGCGCTGATCTGGGCCAGCTGCAGGCCATCGCCGACGCCGCCCTGAAGGCCCGGCCCGACCTGCGCCTGTTGCTGACGGGTGACGGCGTCTTCCTGGCCGCTGCGCCCCCGGAGCGCCTCAGCGAGGTGGGCCCGGCCCTGGCGGCCGCCCTGGAGGGCCGGGGCGGCGGACGGGGCGGGCGCTTTCAAGGAAGAGCCTCGGCCACCCACCGGGCAGCCGAGGCGCTGTTGCTCCTCGAAGATGAAGGCTGAGACTTCGTTTTCAGCCTTCGCCCGACCTCACTCGCCCTTGCAGCTGGTGAGCAGCTGGGCGCCGATCAGGGCCTGGATCTCGGAGCAGTGCTCGGTGGTGATCACCGGGTAGCCCGATCCGAATTTGCAGGTCTTGCTGGGGGCGTTGCGCTGCACCTGCTCCTCTTCCCGCAAGAAGATCATGCGCGTGTCGCCGTCGCGGTCGTTGGAGTAGGCCTCGTCGCTGGGGAAGGCGTCGATGGGGTCCTCGGCCGAGTTCCAGGTCTCGTAGTGGCTGAAGCTGATCTCGCCCCCCTTCTTGCCGCCGGGGCCCGTCCACTTGGTGTAGCCCTTGAAGATCTTGCCGGTGTCGAAGGAGGTGCCCAGCGAGGTCGGGGTGATGGTCTGGCCCTTGCGGGGGCCGTCCATCATCATGAAGGCGTTGCCGCGCACATCGGCCACCAGGGCGGTCTTGTCGGGCTTCTCGGGGTCGAAGCTCCAGAGCTGGCACATATTGCTCTCGAACTTGTTCTCGAGGATGGTCTGGAAGTTGGCCTGGAAGGCGATGGTGCCGCCGGCGTCGCAAGCGGCCTCATAGCCGAATTTGCAGGCGTCCTTGTAGGCGCCAATCGCCAGCTTGAAGCTCTGCTCTGCGCCCACCCCCGTCTCGTAGGCCTTGCCCAGGGTGAAGCAGCCGATGCCGCTCTCGAGGGCGCAGGCCTCCTGGTAGAGGCCCACGGCGCGCGGCTCGTCCTTGGTGACGCCGGTGGCGCCATTCTGGTACATGCCGCCCACCTTGGCGCAGCTCTCGCCATCGCCGCCACGGCAGCCCTTCTCCAGCAGCTCGGCCGCCTTGGCCGGGTCCTCCTTGACGCCATCGCCGGTGAGGTAGGCCCGGGCCAGCAGCCCGCAGCTGGTCCCGTGGCCGGTGGCGCAGGCCTGCTGGAAGAGCTCGCCGGCCTTGGCGGCGTTCTGCCCCACGCCCTTGCCCACCTGGTAGAGCTTGCCGAGGTGGTAGCAGCCGCGGCCCTCGCCGGAGTCGCAGGCCTTGGTGTAGTGGGTGGTGGCCTTGGAGAGGTTCATCTCGACGCCGTTGCCCGACTCGAAGAGCTGACCCAAGACGTCGCAGCCATCGGCGTTTCCGGCATCACAGGCGCGCTGGATGAAGCCCACGCCGATCTTGTCGTCCTTGGCCACGCCGCGGCCCTTCATGTAGAGCTTGCCCAGCCGGATGCAGGCCTCGCCATGGCCGGTGTTGCAGGTCTTCTCGTAGATGCCGGCGGCATCCGACGCGTCGCCTTCGGAGCTGTCACCGGACTCGTAGGTGATGGCCATGCCAAAGCAGCCCAACAGCTCGCCAGCATCACAGGCCTGCTTGTAGAGTCCGATGGCCACGTCGGGCCTGCGCTCGACCCCGCGGCCCTGGGAGTAGAGCCGGCCCAGGTTGTAGCAGCCGGCCGCCACCTTGGCCTTGCAGTACTGGCCATAGGTCTCGGCGGACTTCTGGGCGCTGCCGCCCTTGACCACGCCCTTCTCCATCATCACGGCGTGCTGCACGCAGGCCATGGGCACATTGTTCTTGCAGGCCTTGGCATAGAGCGCCGCGGCCTTGTTGATGTCGGCGGTGACGCCCAGCCCGCCCTCGTAGAGGGTGCCTTCGAGGTAGCAGCCGTAGTAGTCCTCGGCCTTGCAACCTTCGTTGACCAGCTTGAGCGCCTGGCTGTAGCTCTTGGTCGCGCCGATGCCGGCAAGGTGCATCTCGCCCATGCTGGTACAGGCGGGGGCATAGGCCTTGCTGCAGGCTTTCTGGAAGTAGGCGTAGCCGCTCTTGGCGGTGGGGCTGTCCACCAGCGCGCCCGTCGCGTCCCGGCTCTTGGTCCAGCCCATCACCACGCAGCTCTGGGGGTCGCTGGGGCACTTCTTGCCAAAGAAGTCTTCGGCCTTGGCCAGGTCGCCGCCGGTGGCCCCCTGCCAGCTCTCCCAGGAGCAGGCGCTCGACGACTTCAGGCCGCAGGCCTTGTCGTACATCACCTTGGTGCGACCGGGATCATCCCCCACACCGGGATAGCCCATATCCCAGCGCAAAGCGTCCATATTGGCCACACGACCAGGGTAGCCATCGGGCCAGGCAGCGAGGGCCGCCCCCGCACCCAGCAGCCCCAGCAGGGCGCAGGCGAGGGCAAGAAAGAGCGAAGAGGGCGCGTGAGGGCGCATCGATCGGGCTCCGGGACAGGCGGGGGCGGAAGGCTACCACGGCTGCCCGCCGACGCGAGCCCGTCTGCCGGGATCGCGCTGCCAAGACCCATTCCAGGCCGATCGATCGGGGGTCCTGGCGGAATCGGGCGGTGCGTGCTCCCCTGGGCGTTGGTTAGGATCGTGGCCCCCCGCTTCATGGAAGGCCCATGCTCCGCCTCAGCTCCGCACTGATCTTCGCCGCTGCCCTGCTTGTCGGCTGCGACACGCCGCCCGCCGCCTCCACGGCCGCAGACGCGCCCCCCACCGAAGATGCCCATGGCGCCGACCCCCACGACCACGGCTCCGCGGCCGGTGCTCCCCTCACCCAGGCCGACGGCTGGACGCCCTATGGCGCATCCATGGACAGCGAGCGCACCGTGGTGCCGGCCGCCACCCTGCTCGCCAACCCGGCCGCCTATGTGGACCAGACCCTGCGGGTCGAGGGCCGGGTGGCCGAGGTCTGCCAGAAGGCCGGCTGCTGGATGGTTGTGGCCGAAGGCGACCAGAGCATTCGCGTCACCATGAAGGACCACGCCTTCTCGGTGGACAAGCAGGGCGCCGGCAGCAACTGCCAGGTGGATGGCGTGCTCATCGCCAAGGCCCTGGATCCCGAAGAGGTGGCCCACTTCGAAGGCGAGACCAAGGCCGGCGGCCTGGTGCCCGAGAAGCAGGCCCAAGGCAATGTGGTCTACGAGATCGTGGCCGATGCCGTGCGGATGCGCCCCAGCACCTGATCTTGGTCATAGATCCGCCGATCAGCGCACCCGCTCCATTCGGCGGAAGTGGCCCAGCAGCTGGTGAAAGGGGTCCTCGTCGGTGCCCACCGACGTGGCCCAGGCCCCGCTGCGCCGCAGCTGCGACAGGCGGTCCTTGAGCGAGACGGCTTGGTGGAAGCGGGCGGCGTCCACCAGCCGGCGCGTCCCCGTCTCTGCATCTTCGACCTCGATCAGCCCAACGCTGGGAAGACGCGCCTCCAGCGGATCGTGGACGAGGAAGGCGTTGACCTGGTGTCGCCGGCTGAGCACGGCGAGCGGCCGCTCCCAGGGCCCCTCGTCCAAGAAGTCGCTGAAAACACAGACCACCGCACGGCGCGACAAGAAGCGCCCCGAGCGCTCCAAGGCCAGGGACAGGTCGGTGCGCCGCCGGGCCGGAGGCGCGGCGAAGGCGCAACGCAGCACCTGCCAGGCGTGGCCGCGGCTCTTGCGGGGAGGCAGGAATTCCTCGACCTGCTCGGTGAAGGAGAGCATGCCCACGCGGTCGCCATTGCGCACCGCCGCCCAGGCCAGCGCCCCCGCGAGACGGGCGACCTGCAGGCGCTTGTCGGTCTTTCCGTCACGGCCGCCCGCGCCCACCCGCAAAGACCCCGAGCGATCCAGCACCAGCAGCAGGGTGAGCTCGCGCTCCTCGCGGAATTGCTTGACGAAGGGCTCGCCGGTGCGGGCCGTCACATTCCAGTCGATGTGCCGGATGTCGTCGCCGGGGACATAGGGGCGCACCTCTTCGAATTCCATGCCCTGGCCGCGAAAGGCGCTGCGGTACTCACCGGCAAAGGGCGAGTCGACCTTCTTCTTGAGCTGCAGGTGCAGGCGCTGGATCTGCCGCAGCTCTTCGGGGGTGAGCATGGCTCAGGGCGTCCGGACGCGCTCGAAGACCCGGCCGATGACCTCCTCGACGCTGAGGCCCTCGGCTTCGGCCTCGTAGGTGAGCAGCACGCGGTGGCGCAGCACGTCCAGGCCGATGGCCTTGACGTCGTCGGGGGTGACATAGCCCCGGCCTTCCAAGAAGGCGTGGGCCCGGGCCGCAGCCGACAAGGACAGCGTCGCCCGCGGGCTGGCGCCAAACTCGATGAAGCGGCCGATGTCCAGCCCGGCCTGGTCGGGGAAGCGGGTCGCGTGCACCAGCTCGACGATGTAGCGGGACACCACCTGCTCGGTGCGCACCAGGGCAAGCGCCGCCTTGGCGGCCTGCAGATCGGCGGCGGTGGCGACGCGCTGGGGCGGCGGGGCGCCGCGGGTGGCCAGCTCCAGAATGGCCAGCTCCTCGTCCTTGCTGGGGTAGCCCACCCGCACCTTCAGCATGAAGCGGTCGGACTGGGCCTCGGGCAGGGGGTAGGTGCCCTCCTGCTCGATGGGGTTCTGCGTGGCCAGCACCAGGAAGGGCGTGGGCAGGGCGAAGCTCTCGTCACCGATGGTGACCTGCCGCTCTTGCATGGCCTCGAGCAGGGCGCTCTGGACCTTGGCCGGGGCGCGGTTGATCTCGTCTGCCAGCACGATATTGGTGAAGATCGGCCCCCGGTGAATCGCGAAGCCCTGGCTGCGCGGGTCATAGACCTGGGTGCCCACGATGTCGGCGGGCAGCAGATCCGGGGTGAACTGGATGCGCTTGAACTGAAGGTCCATGGCCTCGGACAAGGCGCGCACCGTCAGGGTCTTGGCCAGGCCGGGAACGCCCTCCAGCAGCACATGCCCGCCCGTCAGCAGGCCGATGAGCAGGCGGTCCACCATGCTGTGCTGGCCGATGACCCGGCGCCCGACCTGCTGCCGGATGGCAGCCAGGGTGGGGTGGATCTCCTGCACCCGCGCCTCGATCTCGCGAACCGTCAGCGGCACTTCACTCATGGGCTTCTCCAACGCACCCCCGTAAACTGCTCACGGCTCCCAGAAGGGCAAGTCCCGATCGCGGGGGCTCAGCACCGTGGGCGGCAGCGGCCAGGGGATGGCCAGGCGGGGGTCATCCCAGCGGATGCCGCCGGACAGCTCGGGCCGGTAGGGGGCGCTCATCTGGTAGAAGACCTCGGCGCCATCGGTCAGGGACTGGTAGCCATGGGCGAAGCCTTCCGGGATGAAAATAAGCCGCTGGTCGTGTTCCTGGAGGATGGTGTGCCAGATCTGCCCCCGGGTGGGCGAGCCCGGCCGCAGGTCCACCATCACGTCGAAGACCTGCCCGCGAACACAGTGCAGCAGCTTGGCTTCGGCGGCGGGGTCCACCTGGTAGTGCAGGCCCCGCAGGGTGCCCTGGACCCGGTTGAGGCTGCCCGCACACTGGGCCCAGACCGTGGGCAGACCGATTTCGCCGAATTCCTCGGCTGAAAAGGCCCGCGAAAACCAGCCCCGGTCGTCGGGAAAGGGATCCCGGTGGATCTCGTAGGCGCCCGACAGGGGGAGCGGTACGAAGCGCATCAGGCAGGCCCCCCCAAGGCCGCCCGGTACCAGGCCACCGTCTGGGCCAGGGCCTCGGGCAGGCTGTGGGCGGCCGACCATCCCAGCTCCAAGCGGGCGCGATCACAGCGCAGGGCCTGGTGCTGCAGCTCTCCCGCCGCCTGATCCAGCACCCGGGCGGGGCGATCGCTGCCCGCGGCCCCCTGCAGGGCCTGCACCATGGCCAGCACCGACAGGGGCCGCTCCATCGAGAAATTGTAGGCCCGGCCAGCCAGCCGGCGGTCGGCGAGCAGGGCCCCGGCCAGGCGCAGGGTCGCGGCCGCCCCATCGTCCACAAAGAGCCAGTCCCGAACCGCCCGGCCATCGCTGCGGATCTCGGGGGCGCCCCCGTGCAGCACCGCGCGCAGGGTGCCGGGCACCAGGCGGCTCCAGTTGAGGTCGCCGCCGCCGAAGAAATTGGCGCAGCGGGTGAGGGCCACCGGCAGCTCCCAGGTGGCGGCATAGCTGCGGCAGAGGGCCTCGACCGCCACCTTGCTGCTGCTGTAGGGGCAGGTGGCCAGCAGGGGGGCGTCCTCACCCAGGGTGGTGGACTGGTCGCCATAGACCTTGTCGGAGGAGGCCACCACCACGGCACCCACCCGGGGGCTGCGGCGGCAGGCCTCCAGCAGGGCGGCGGTGCCGGCCACATTGGTGGCCCAGGTGGAGGCGGGGTTGCGGCGGGCCACCGGCACCAGGGTCTGGGCGGCGAGGTGCAGCACGACGCGGTGCTCACCCTCCCCCAATATGCGCTCCAGAAGATCGTTGTCGCGGATATCGCCCCAAACCAGGGTGCAGCGTTCCGAGGCGCCTTCGACCCAGAAGCGGCTGCGGCCGTCGCGGTCGACTCACACAGGGAGCAGACGCCGTCATTGACAATGTGCCGGTGGACCAGGGCATGAAGGACAAGGCCAAGGAGGCGGTGCACGACGCGGCTGCCCAAGAAGCCGGTCGCGCCGGTGACCAGCACGGGCAGGTCCATCCAGGGGCTGCGGGGAGGGGCGAGGGCGGGCTCGGACACGGGCGCGACTCCGGCGGAGGTCCTGCCCATAGCCCGCTGCCGCTCCGGTTTGCCCACCGATCAACAGCCGCATACAGGCGGCCTACCGCGGGCGATTCAGCCCCGGCCCGCCCGGGAGCGCCCATGACCCTGTCCGACAGCATCCAGGAAGGGCACGTCGTCCTCTTCCATTACACCCTCTCCAACTCCGAAGGCGAGGTCCTCGACAGCTCCCGTGACGGCGGCCCGATGCCCTACCTGCACGGCTTTGGCAACATCGTGCCCGGCTTGGAGCGCCAGATGGCGGGCCGCAGCCCCGGCGACCGCTTCGACGCCATCGTGCCCCCCGAAGAGGGCTACGGCCTGCCCAGCGACCCCCTGCCGCCCATCCCCCTCGACGAGCTGCCCCCCGGCATCGAGGCCGGCATGAGCCTGATGGCAGAGACCGAAGATGGGCAGCACGTCCCCATCTTCGTGTTGGAAGTGCGCGAGACCGACGCGCTGCTCACCACCAGCCACCCCCTGGCCGGCGAGACCCTGCACTTCGACATCGAGATCATGAGCCTGCGCGCCTCCACCGAAGAAGAGCTGGAGCACGGCCACCCCCATGGCCCCGACGGCATGGGCGGCCACGACCACAGCCACGATCACGACGACCATTGAGGTCCCGATGGGCTTGATCGACGATCTGCGCAGGCGCCTCGCCGAGACCCTCGCCAGCGAGGCGGCGAGCAGCGCCAGTCGTCAAGCCGAAGACGCGATCAGCAAGGCCGCCGAAGACCTGGTCGGGTCGGCCGAACGCAGCTTGCAGGCGGCCCAGGACGAACGCGCGGGCCGCGCTGCAAAGCTGGATGAGGCCGGCCGCGCGGCCCACCAGCATCGGGTGGAGCGGGAGCAGCGGGCGGCCGATGAGCTGGCCCGCCTCAAGGCCCTCAAAGAGGCCCGGGACGCGGGCCCCAAAGCGGGCCCACCCGACCGCGATCTTTGACGCCGCCTCTCAAGAGGTCAGGTTCTTCCAGAACTTCTTGAAGGGATTGGCCTCTCCCACCTTGCCCTCTTGCAGGGCAGCGAGCTGGCGCACCAGCTCCTCCTCTTCGGTGGTCATCTTCTTGGGCACGGACACGACCACCTGGACGTGCTGGTCGCCCCGGCCGCGGCGGCCGCCGACGCGGGACACGCCCTTGCCCTTGAGGGTGAAGACCTTGCCCGAGGGCGTACCGGCCGGCACCGTCAGGGATTCGGGCTCATCCACCGTGGGAACGGTGATCTCTCCACCCAGGCAGGCCTGGGGGTAGGACATGGGCACGGTGCAGATGATGTCATCGCCGTCGCGGCGAAAGAACTCGTGCTCCCGCACATGCAGCACCACATAGAGGTCGCCGGCGGGGGCGCCGGGATCGCCCTCGTCCCCCTTGCCGGTCAGCCGCAGCTGCAGCCCGTTGTCCACGCCCGCGGGCACGCTGACGGTGAGGTTGGACTGCTGCCGCACCCGGCCGCTGCCCTCGCACCCGCCGCAGGGCGTCTTGATGACCTTGCCCCGGCCTCGGCAGCGCGGGCAGGTGGTGCGGATGCGCAAGAACATCTGGGCCTGGATGACCTCGCCGGCGCCGCCGCAGGTCTCGCAGGTCTCGGGTTCGGTGCCGGGCTCGACCCCCGTGCCGTCGCAAGGCTCGCAGGCGGTCTGGCGGGGCACCTCGACCTCTTTGGAGCAGCCATGCACGGCCTCCATGAAGTCGAGCTCCAGCCCATATTGAAGGTCGGCCCCGCGCCGGACCCGGCGGCCACCGCCGCCGCCACCCCGGCGCCCGCCCCCGGAGAAGCCACCGAAGAGGTCGCCGAAGAGGTCGCTGAAGTGGCTGAAGATCTCGTCAGAGTCCTGAAAGCCGGGGTTGACCCCCTGGCCCCGCAGGCCCTGGTGCCCGAAGCGGTCATAGGTCTGCCGCTTCTGCGGGTCGGAGAGCACCTCGTAGGCCTCGGAGGCCTCTTTGAAGCGCTCTTCTGCCGACGGGTCATCGGGGTTGCGATCGGGATGGAACTTGAGGGCGAGGGCCCGGTAGGCCTTCTTGAGCGCGGCGTCGTCCGCATCCTTTGGGACGCCGAGCACCTCGTAGTAGTCGCGGGGCTGGGACATGATCGCTTCCGTTGGCGCGGGACCGGTCGGCGCCAGTCAGGCGGGGGGAACACGCAGCACGCCGCCCCCATCGACACCCGCCCGAAGGCGGGGCGGTGGGGGCGGCGGCCAGGAATCGAAGATCAGGCCTCTTCGTATTCGGCGTCGATGACGTCGTCGTCGCCACCGGCGCTGCCCTGCGGCGCGCCGCCGGTCTGTTCGGCGCCACCGGCGCCGCCCTGGTAGGCGGCCTGGGCGAGCTGGTGGCTGGCAGCCTGCAGCTTGTCGAAGGCGGCCTTGAGGGCGGCGGCGTCGTCGCTGTCGAGGGCCTCGCGGGCGCCCTTGACCTCGGCCTCCACCTTCTCGACCTCGGCCGAGGGCAGCTTGTCGCGGTTCTCGTTGAGCAGCTTCTCGGTCTGGTACACGAGGTTGTCGAGGTTGTTGCGGGCCTCGATGATCTCGCGGCGGCGCTGGTCCTCGGCCTCGTTGCCCTTGGCCTCGTTCACCAGCTTCTCGACGTCTTCCTTGGACAGGCCGCTGGAGCTGGTGATGGTGATCTTCTGCTCCTTGTTGGTGGCCTTGTCCTTGGCGGAGACATTCAGGATGCCGTTGGCGTCGATGTCAAAGGTGACCTCGACCTGGGGCACGCCGCGGGGGGCGCTGGGAATGCCGTCCAGGCGGAAGTTCCCGAGCATCCGGTTGTCCTTGGCCATGGCGCGTTCGCCCTGGTAGACCTGGACATCGACCGCGTTCTGGTTGTCGGCGGCGGTGCTGAAGATCTCGGACTTGCGGGTCGGGATGGTGGTGTTGCGGGTGATGAGGGTGGTCATCACGCCGCCCAGGGTCTCGATGCCGAGGGACAGGGGGGTCACGTCGAGGAGCAGCAGGTCCTTGACGTCGCCGGACAGCACGCCGCCCTGGATGGCGGCACCCACGGCCACGACCTCGTCGGGGTTGACGGAGCGGTTGGGCTCCTTGCCGAAGAGCTCCTTGACCTTGGCCTGCACCAGCGGGATGCGGGTGGAGCCACCGACCAGGATGACCTCGTCGATATCGCTGGCCTTGACCTTGGCGTCCTTGATGGCCTGGCGGCAGGGCTCCAGGGTGCGCTCGACCACCGGGCCGATCATCTGCTCGAAGCGGGCGCGGCTGAGGTTGCTCTGGAAGTGCTTGGGACCCGATGCGTCTGCCGTCAGGTAGGGCAGGTTGATCTCGGTGGCCTGGGCGGTGGACAGCTCGATCTTGGCCTTCTCGGCCGCGTCCTTGAGGCGCTGCAGGACCATCTTGTCCTTGGAGATGTCCATGCCGTTCTCGCGCTTGAACTCCCCGACCATCCAGTCGATCAGGACCTGGTCCACGTCGTCGCCGCCCAGGTGGGTGTCGCCGTTGGTGGACTTGACCTCGACCACGCTGTCGGAGACTTCGAGGATGGACACGTCGAAGGTGCCGCCACCGAAGTCATAGACGGCGACCAGCTCGTCGCTCTTCTTGTCGATGCCATAGGCCAGCGCAGCCGCGGTGGGCTCGTTGATGATGCGCTTGACGTCGAGGCCGGCGATCTTGCCGGCGTCCTTGGTGGCCTGGCGCTGGGCGTCGTTGAAGTAGGCGGGCACGGTGATGACGGCCTCGGTCACCTCGTGGCCCAGGTAGCGCTCGGCCTCCCGCTTGAGCTTCTGCAGCACCATGGCCGAGATCTCGGGGGGGCTGAACTGCTTGTCGTCGATCTTGACGCGGGGGAGGCCGTCGCTGCCACGCACGACCTCATAGGGCACCCGCCCGATCTCCTTGCTGGACTCGTCGAAGCGACGGCCCATGAAGCGCTTGATGGACGCGATGGTGCGGGTGGGGTTGGTGATGGCCTGGCGCTTGGCCACGGCCCCGACCAGACGCTCGCCGTCCTTGCTGAAGCCGACCACCGAGGGGGTGGTGCGACCGCCTTCTTCGTTGACGATGACCGTGGGCTTGTCGCCCTCCATCACAGACACGACGGAGTTGGTGGTCCCGAGATCGATTCCGATGATCTTGCCCATGGCGATTCTCCTTGGCTGCCCCGGCCTCGTGGGGCGAAGCGGGTTCGTTGAGGGGTGGGGGCCCAGGTCGAGCCCTACCGCCGTTATGGTGCCTTTGAGGCTGAACTTCAGCGGTTTGGGAGGACCCTGCCCGCCGGCTCGCATCGAAGCTAATCGCGGTCTTTCGGACGGCAACCACCCGCAGCGACAGAAGGCGACAGCAAGAGGCTCCTTCCCGCCCCGGCCCCAAGGCCCCGCCGGCCCCAGACCCTGACACCGATGTCGCGAATCTCGGGGCCTTCAGCCGAGCAACCGCGCCGAACTGCCTGCAAGTCGCTGAGATCGCGTCGCGGGCAGACCTGGCACGGCCCATGCAGATGAGGAGGCTGTCAGACCACCTCGCCTCTCATCAACCCGACGTCCGTGCCCAAAAAACAGGGGCGGTGTGGAATGACCCGGGGCCAGCGGACATGGGGTTCGCCAGGTTCCGAGCCGAAAAGATCTAAAGCCGGGAGCAATCGCTCCCGGCTTTTTTTTGGCTGCGGCCGTTGACGTGCCTCCTGGGCGTGCCTACCCCTCGCCCGGAACAGGGAGGCCTGGGGCACCCACCGCTCCCCTCCCCGGTTCCTCGATTCTGAAGTGCGCAGACCCACAGGGCTGGCCACCGCGGCCACCCCGAGCGGGTCTCGACCCCAAGGACCGTGAAAAACGACCCCGGAGTGTTCGCCATGAAGTTCCGCCCCCTCTACGACCGCGTACTCGTCAAGCGCATCGAAGCCGAGACGAAGACCGCCGCCGGCCTCATCATCCCCGACACCGCCAAGGAGAAGCCCACCGAGGGCGAGGTGGTGGCTGTGGGCAGCGGCCGCCGCAACGACGATGGCACCCTGGGCGAGATGAGCCTGAAGGCCGGCGACCGCATCATCTTCGGCAAGTACACCGGCGATGAGGTCAAGCTCGACGGCGAGGAGCACATCATCCTCCGTGAAGAAGACGTGCTCGCCGTCGTTCAGCGCGGCTGAGCCCCCCTTCTCCTTTCCCTCCCTTTCGAATCCAGAAACATCCAGGAGCACACCATGGCTGCCAAGGACATTCAGTTCCGTGAGAGCGCTGCCAGCGAAATTCTCATCGGCGTCACCACCCTCGCCGCCGCCGTCAAGGTGACGCTGGGCCCCAAGGGCCGCAACGTCGTCATCGAAAAGAGCTTCGGCGCCCCCGTGATCACCAAGGACGGCGTGACCGTCGCCAAGGAGATCGAGCTGCGCAACAAGGTGCGCAACATCGGCGCCCAGATGGTCAAGGAGGTCGCCTCCAAGACGTCGGACGTCGCCGGTGACGGCACCACCACCGCCACCGTGCTGGCCGAGGCCATCTACAAGGCCGGAGCCAAGATGGTCGCCGCGGGCGCCAACCCCATGGAGCTCAAGACCGGCATCGACAAGGCCGTCACCGCCGTCATCGACTCCCTGAAGGCCATGAGCCGCCCGGTCAACGACGACTGGCGCCAGGTGGCCAAGGTCGGCACCATCTCCGCCAATGGCGACGAAGAGATCGGTGAGATCCTGGCCAAGGTGATGGAGAAGATCGGCACCGACGGCGTCATCACCGTCGAAGAGGCCAAGGGCCTGCACACCACCCACGAGATCGTGGAAGGCATGCAGTTCGACCGCGGCTACCTCAGCCCCTACTTCGTGACCGACGCCGACCGCATGGAGGCCGTGCTTGAGGACGCCCTGATCCTCATCCACGAGAAGAAGGTCAGCAACATGAAGGACCTGCTGCCCCTCCTCGAAAAGGTGCACGAGGCCGGCAAGCCCCTGCTGATCATCGCCGAGGATGTCGATGGCGACGCCCTGGCCACCCTGGTGGTCAACAAGCTGCGCGGCAACATGAACGTGGTGGCCGTCAAGGCCCCCGGCTTCGGCGACCGCCGCAAGGCCATGCTCGAAGACATCGCCACCCTCACCGGTGGTCGTCCCGTCATGGAAGACCTCGGCATCAAGCTCGAGCAGCTCACCCTGGCTGATCTGGGCAAGGCCGACCGCGCCGTGATCACCAAGGACACCACCACCATCGTCGATGGCGGCGGCAGCAAGGACGCCATCAAGGGTCGGGTCAAGCAGATCCGCGCCCAGATCCGCGAGACCACCTCGGACTATGACCGCGAGAAGCTGCAGGAGCGGCTGGCCAAGCTGATCGGCGGCGTCGCCGTCATCCAGGTCGGCGCGGCCACCGAGGTCGAGATGAAGGAGAAGAAGGCCCGGGTGGAAGACGCCCTCAACGCCACCCGCGCCGCCGTCGAAGAAGGCGTGGTGCCCGGTGGTGGTGTGGCCCTCATCCGCAGCCTCGCGGCCCTGGACGCCCTGGACAGCTCCGGCGACGAAGGCTTCGGCGTCAAGATCATCCGCGAGGCCATCCAGGAGCCCATCCGCGCCATCTCCCGCAACGCGGGCGTGGACGGCGCCCTGGTCGTCAACCGGGTGCTCGAAGGCACCGGCAGCTTCGGCTACAACGCCGCCAGCGACACCTATGGCGACCTGCTGGAGATGGGCGTCATCGACCCCACCAAGGTCGTGCGTTCGGCCCTGCAGAACGCCGCCAGCGTGGCCAGCCTGCTGCTCACCACCGAGGCCGTCATCAGCCAGAAGCCCGAAAAGAAGGGTGCCGGCGGCGGCGGCGGCGGCGATATGGGTGGCATGGGCGGAATGGGTGGCATGGGCGGAATGGGTGGCATGGGCGGCATGATGTGATGCCCCGTGGGGGGCCCCTTTGTTGGCCCCCCGCCCGACCCGACCTGGCGCCCGCCCCAAGCGATTGGGGCGGGCGTCCTGCGTCTGCCCCCCCACCTTGGTTATGCGGCGCCCCTGGACACCGCCCCGGGCCACCCCGATGAAGCTGCTGCCCCGCCTCGCCGCCGCCCTGTCCTCCGGCGTGCTCTTCGCCTTCGTGTCCCCGCCGGTGAACCTGGCCTGGGCCCACTGGTTCATGTGGCTCCCGGTCTTCTGGGCCCTGCGCCCCAACCAGCACAAGCTCAACGCGAAGCTGGGCTATGCCAGCGGCTGGTTGGCGACCTTCCTGCTCTATTTCTGGTTGGTCGAGACCGAGGTGCGCTTTGGCGGCCTGCCCTGGGTGGCGGGGCTGGCCATCCAGGCCCTCTACAGCACGGTCTTTGCGCTGCCCTACATCCTCACCTTTGGCGCGGTGCACTGGTTTCGGCAGCGCCTGGGCCTGGCCTGGGTCTTCGTGCTGCCCGCCCTGCATGTGACCCTTGAAAAGGTCGGCCCACAGCTCTTTCCCTACTACCAGGGCGTCACCCAGTACAAGCAGCCCTATGTCTGGCAGCTGGCCAGCGTGATCTCGGTGATGGGGGTGAGCTACCTGGTGATGCTCACCAATACGACCCTGGCCGAGCTGGTCTACCGGCGCAGAGAGGGCCGCAAGGCGCCCTGGGGCCTGGTGGCCGGCGTGATCCTGGCCTTTGTCGCCAACCTGGGCTTCGGGGCCTGGCGGCACGACCGGCTGAGCGCCGAGATCGAGGCCGCACCGGTCCTCGATGTGGCCCTGCTGCAGCTCGATGTGACCATGGAGGAGCGCTTCGAGCAGAGCGCCATCGACGGCTTGAAAGACTGGCTGGACGCCACCCAGAGCGTGGTCAGCAAGCGGCCCGACCTGGTGGTCTGGCCCGAAGGGGCGGTGGCCTTCAACCCCAACGGCGACCGCAAGGCCCAGGTGCTGGGCAACCTCAGCCCCGACGAGTTCTTCAGCCTGATGGCGGTGCAGGGCGGCTACGACTTCGTGATCGGGGGCGGCACCATCACCCGGCGGGAAGAACCCGACGCCAACGGCCGTCGCTACGAGGCCTACAACTCGGTCTATTTCTTCACCGACGATCACGGCCTGGCCGACCGATACGACAAGATGGTCCCGCTGCCCTTTGGCGAGTACATCCCGCTGTCGGACACCTTTCCCTTTCTCAAGGGCATGATCCCGGGCGCGGGCGACTTCAAGAAGGGCAAGCGGCCGACGCGCTTTCACGGCCTCACCGACACGGGCCTGGCCTACACCTTCACCATCCCCATCTGCTACGAGGCCATCCTGGAGCGGGCGATGTGGCCCCTCTTTCTGGCCGAGGACCCACAGAGCGAAGGCAGCGGCCCGGTCGATCTCTTCGTCAATATCACCAACGACGCCTGGTTTGGCGACACCGCCTCGCCCCACCAGCACGCCATGCTCACCACCGTGCAGGCCATGCACTTTGGTCGGCCCCTGCTGCGGCTGGCCTACACCGGCATCTCCTGGGTGGTGCAGCCCAATGGCGACATCCTCTACGAGACCACGCCCTTTACGGATGTGGCCGAGGTGGTGCCCCTCAAGCTGGCCAGGACCGACACCCTCTATGTGCGCGGCGGCTGGTTCTTTCCCTGGTTGTGCGTGCTGGCCACGCTGGGGGCCTACGGGCTCGCCCGCCGCCGCCCGGTCGCCGCCGCCTGAAGCCCCGAATCCACCCGGCCTTGTCACAGCTTCCCGGCTTGGGACGTAGTGCGACAGTGGAGGCCCCCCTGGCGCCCCCTGAGCAACCCCCCACCGGCCCGCGCCCGGACCCCCTCGCGGGGGACGGCCGCAGCGACGAGGAGCTGATGCAGCGCGTGCAGGCTGGCGACCCGGCGGCCTACCAGGCCCTCTTCCAGCGGCACCAGGCGCGCATCTTCAGCTATCTGTCCCGCAAGACCCGCGACCCCCAGGCCGCCGCGGATCTCTACCAGGAGACCTTCCTGAAGGTCTACCGGGCGCGGGATAGCTGGGCGCCGGATCGCCCCTTTCGCCCATGGCTCTTTGGCATCGCCGCCAACGCCGCCCGCGACCGGGCCCGCCGCCAGCAGCGCCGCCCCCAAGAGGTCGAGATCGCCGACTGGGAGGGCGCCACCCGCGACCACCCCGACGCGCGTCTGGGCCTGGAGGCCGCCATCGCCGCCCTGCCCGACACCCTGCGCGACGCCTTCTTGCTGGGGGTGGTGGAAGGCTTCGATCACCGCGAGGTGGCCGGCCTCCTGGACATCAGCCCCGACAACGCCCGCGCCCGCATCAGCCGGGCCCGCGCCTTTCTGCGGCAGCAGCTGGAGGGGGAGGCATGAGCGCCGAGCCCCGCCCCCTGTCGCCGGCCGAAGAAGCCGCCTTGGATGCCCGCTTCGGCACCCTGCCCGTGCTGGCTCCCCCGCCGGGCCTGGCCGAGGCCACGCTGTCGGCGGTCATGGTCGAGATTTCCGCTGACAATGAGCCTGTGGCACCCATTCTCAGCTTGGACCACGCCCGCCGTCGCCCCCGGTTGCCCGTCGCCCTGGGCGCGGGCTTGGCCCTGGCCGCGGGCGCCCTGCTGGCCCTGCTGCCCCCCCGCCACGCGCCCGCCGATCCCGCCGACCTGGTCGAACGCGGCGTGGGCGAGCGCCTGCCCGCGGTGGCCTTGAAGGTGGCCGTGCTGCCCCCCGACGGCGCGCCAGCCCGCCTGTCCCGCGAGGCCCGCTACGCCGAAGGCGACACCCTCTACTTCCGCGCCTCGGTGGACGCCCAGGCCTGGCTCACCCTGGTGCGCGTGGATGCCAGGGGCGCCACCGTCTTCCACCAGCAGGCCCTGCCGCCGGGTGAGGCCGATCTCGCGCTGGCAGAGGGCCCCCTGGCCTGGCGCCTGGAAGCCGGAGAAGGCGACGCCCTCTTTGCGATCCTGGCCAGCAGCCAGCCCCTGTCCGCACCCGCCGTAGAGGCTGCCTTGGGCCGTGCCTACAATGGGGGAGAACCCGCCGCCCTCTGCCGGGCTGCGGCCACCCTCGACAGCCGCTGTTCGGCTGAGCTTGTTCGGATGCGCCCATGATGCCCTTGCTCACCCTCGCCGCCACCCTCCTGCCCAAGGCAGCCTGGGCGGGCGTGGTGCAAGGCCAGACCGGCGGCCTGGACGCGGTCTACCAGCCCCGCCGGGTGGCTGTGCTCATCGGCGTGCAGGACTATGGCGATCCGGCCCTGGCAGGCCTGCGCTACCCGGCCAAAGACGCCGAGGACCTGGGCGCGGTCTTCAGCGATCCGAATATCGGCGGCTTTGACCGGGTGCTGGTGGTGGAGGGCGCCAGCGCCACGAGCCGGGACGCCTTGCGCCAGGCCATCGCCGTCGCCACCGCCGATCTGCAGCGCGACGACACCTTCGTTCTCTACCTCAGCGGGCATGGCACCCTCACCCTGGACGCCGAACACGGCAGCCGGCTGTGGTTCCTGCCCAGCGACGGCCGCCTCGACGACCCGGAGGGTACGGGCATGGCCATCGCCGACATCGAGGCCATGGTGGCCGATCTGCCCGCACGGCGCCGGGTGCTGATGCTGGACACCTGCCACAATGGCCGCAGCAGCGGCGGCGGGCTGTCCGGTCGGGCCCGGGTCAATGCCGCCACCGCCAGCCTGCTGCAGGGCCTGCGCGGCGAGGCCCCGGCCCCCCGCACCTTGCGGGAGGTCTCCGAAAGCGAGGCCCGGCTCTTTGCGGCCCAGTACCACCAGCCGGCCATGGAGGACCCCAATCTCGAGAACGGCGTTTACACGCACTTCATCATCCAGGCGCTCACCGACGCCAAGGGCAAGGCGGACCTCGACGGCGACGGGCTGGTGGATGTGGCCGAGGCCCACGACTACGCCCGCGACCAGACCATGCACCACACCGGCGGCATCCAGGTGCCCCGGGCCGAATACCGCATCGTGGGCCGCGAAGAGATCTACCTCTCGGGGGACACCCGCAAGCGCTCCTCGGCCGAAAAGGCGCTGCTGTCGGCCTGCGACGAGATCCTGGCCAAGGCGAAGCTCTTTGTGGATGGCGTGTCGCGGGGCTCGCCCATGGGCCTCACGGCCATCGAACCCGGCCTGCGGGACATCGAGGTGAAGAGCGAGGACGGCCGCAGCCTGGTGCACCGCAAGGTGTCGGTGGAAGCCGGAAGCACCCTGGCAGTCGAGGACCTCTTCGAGCCCCACCACAGCCGCCTGATGGTGGGCATGGGCGTGGGGGTGCGCACGGGGCCCGGCCTGGACGCCTTGCACCCGGTGGTGGGTGAGATCGAGCTGTCCTGGCTCGATCCCGTCCGCACGCCCGCCTGGCTGCGCCTGGAGGGCCACCTGCGCCTGAACCTCGCCCAGGGCACCGTGCCCGACCAGCGCGACATCGGCGTGACCGGGGGCGCAAATGCAGCGGGCCTGTCCGCCGGGCTGCGCAAGGGGCCGCTGTCCATCGGCCCCGAGATCGACCTGGTCCAGACCTGGCGGGCCTACGAGGACATGACCGGCCCCCACAGCCAATCGGCCCTGTCTGCCGCCCCCGGCGCCCGCCTGCTGCTCACCCTGCCGCTGGGTGCGCGAGAGCTGGCCCTGCGCGCCGACAGCCGCTACCTGCCCATGCGGATCAACGACGCTCGGTCCCATATATGGCAACATGGGGTGGTCATCGGCCTCACCGGCCGACGCTGACCGACAGGAGGCAGGGTGCGGCTGAGGCCCACCATCGTCGCGTGGACCGCGCTGGGCTGCGAGCCCATTGCGACCACCTGGGACACCGGCGCCGCCGGTGGCCCCGACGATCAGGTCGGCCTGGTGGTCTCCCCCGCCGCCATCGACTTTGGCAGCGTGTCGGTCAACGGGCAGGGCCAGGCGCTGCAGTCCTTTCGCATCGCCAATGTGGGCACCTGGCCCGTCGCCGTGCATGGCCACGACGAGCCCGTGATGCTCGCGGGCGGCGCCGGGGTCTTCCGGGTGGAGGCCGAGCCCTACTTCGAGCTGGAGGCCGGCGAAGAGCGATGGTTTGACGCCCGCTTTCAGCCCAACACCGAAGGCGACTGGCAGGCGGAGCTGCGGGTGAACTACGGCCTTGAAACCCTGGTCTTGCGGGGACAAGGCGCCGCCCCGGTGCTGGAGGCCACCGACACCGAGCTGCCCGCCCAGCCCTTTGGCTGCGCGGTGGACGGCACCGCGCTGCTGCAGAACACCGGCAGCGAGACCCTTGTGATCAGCGCCGGCACCCTGCTCGATGACCGCGACTGGCAGGTGGGCCCGCTCGCCGGCGCCCGGATCGCCCCGGGAGAGGAGCTGGCCGTGCCCCTGCGCTTTGCACCCTCCTGGACCGGGACCCCCGGCGGCGCCCGGGACACCTTCTTGCGCATCGACAGCAACGATCCCCTGGTGCCCCGGCGGGACCTGCCGCTGCGCTCCTTGGCCTATGAGGGCGAGCAGGTGGTCGATCTCTTCGACTATGCGCCGGGCAACCGCACCGACCTGCTGATCGTGGCCGAGACCGACGGCGTGATGGCCCTGCATGTGGACAAGGCCCAGGCCGCCCTGGACCGCCTGCTGACCGACCTCGACCTGGGCAATGTGGACCACCACGCGGCGGCCCTCACCCCCGGGTCGGCCTGCCCCATCAGCAGCCCCGCCTGGGTCTCCTCCACCACCAGCCGCTACACCCGCGCCCGAGCCCTGGACGCCGCCCTGGATGGCGGCACCGGCCCCATGGGCGACCGCCTGCTCCGCTTCGCGGCCGACGCCCTGCAAAGCGGCGCCAGCGGCTGCCTGAGTGGCTTCTTGCGGGAGGGCGCGCAGCTGCACATCGTCGTGATCGCCGGCGAGGCCGACGCCAGCGGCTTCTCGGCCGCCACCCTGCTCGGCGATCTTCAAGAGGCCGCGCCCCTGGCTGGCTCGCTCGCCGTCAGCGCCATCATCGCCACCGACAGCGCGGGCTGCGGCGGGGCCTCCTATGGCGCCGGCTATGCCGAGGTGGCCCTGGAGACCCGCGGCGAGATCCTCGACCTCTGCCTCGCGGATTGGGGCCCCGGCTTTGGCAGGCTGGCCGATGTCAGCGTGCTCGCCGGTCGGGGCGGCATGACCCGCGCCCTGGCCCAGGTCCCCCTGGTCGAGAGCATCCGGGTGAAGGTGGACGGGCTCACCTTTGATGGCTGGACCTGGGATCCCAGCCTCAACGCGGTGCGCTTCGCCGAATCGGGCGCACCCGACGCCGGCAGCGCCGTGGAGCTTCGTTACATGACCGCGGTGTCCTGCCCCTGACGCAGCCGGATCAGTGTTCCACGGGGCCCTGGGCCGCCAGCCAGGCCCGCCAGCCGCCCACCAGCGAAGACACGCGTCGGTAGCCCATCTGCTGCAAGGCGTCCGCGGCCAGGGCCGACCGGTATCCGCCCCCGCAGTAAAGCACGATCTCCTGGTCGAGATCGGGCAGCAGGCCCTCGATGTCGCGCTCGATCACCCCCTTGGACAAGAAGAGCGCGCCCCGGGCATGACCCGCCGCCCACTCGTCCTGCTCGCGCACATCCACCAGGACAGGGGCGCCCGCCCCACCCAGGCGCGGCAGCACCGTCGCCACCTCGACCTCCGCGATGCGAAGGCGGGCGGCGTCCACCAGGCGCAGGAAGGCGGGGCTGTGGGTCTTCATGGCAACTCCAGGCGGGCGGTGGGCGGCGGCTACCCGCCAGAGGCTATCCGGAGGCGGCGGGGACGTGGTAGACCCCGATCAACGGAGCGACTGTTGCTGCAGATTCTGGTGATTGAGGATGAAAGCGAGCTTCGCGCGCTTCTCACCGAGTTCCTGGGCCGTGGGGGCCACAGCGTCATCGCCCTGGGCAGCGGACGAGAGGCCCTCGAGCTGCTGCAATCGCAGGTCTCCCGCGTGGATGCGGCGATCATCGACTGGCACCTGCCGGGCATCAGCGGGCGCGATGTGATCGAGGCAATTCTCGATCGTTTCCCGAATACGCCGATCATCATCACCACCGGCGACCTCAACGAGCGCCTGCGGGTGGGGGGGGCCGACGAGAAGGCCGTGGAGGTGCTGTTCAAGCCCTACTCGCTGCGCGCCCTGCGCAGCCGGGTGGAGGTGCTGGCAGCCGAGGCCAAGGCGGCAGAGATTGGAGAATCGTGACAGCGGGAGACAGTTCCACGCTTGCCCACGGGCCAGTCCTGGTCTAAAGTCATCTTGCAGGGCGGCCGCGGTCGCTCTTCGGATTCAGTCTCCCCCGCCGGACCTTGCTTGGCAATCGTCTTAGCGTCTCCTCCATCTTCATGCGGTGAGGTACCGTTTGCGGGGGGGGCTCTCCGAATCCGATGACCTCAAGATCGACAAGACCCGGCCCACAAGGCCGGGTCTTCTGCGTCAGGTCTTCTGCGTTGCGGGTGGGCGCGCCGACTCAGCCGCCAGCGGGCGGCAGGCCCCCGGGGCCGGCGGGCCTCCTCCGGCCGGCGGGCCTCCTCCGGCCGGCGGGCCTCCTCCGGCCGGCGGGCCTCCTCCGGGCGGCGGGCCACCTCCCGGCGGCGGACCTCCCCTGCACCGGCAGGACCGGCGTCCCCGTCGCGCTCCTTGAGCAGCTCCCGGTGCAGGTGCGGGCGGCTGACCAGCACGCGGCAGCGCTCGCCCAGGGCGGGCTCCTGGATGCGGTCGCAGTATTTGTAGGAGCTGGGGTCCACTTCGCGGGTGACCGTCAACCAGATGAAGTCGCGCACGGTCTGGTCGCTGACCTCTTTTTCGACGATTTCGACCCCGCGGTTGGCGTCCTTCTTGAAGACTTCGGGGGCGTGGCGGGCCCAGCACTCGTCCTTGTCGGCACCCCGGGCGAGCGCGGCGCAGTCGTCGGGGCCCGTCCAGCTGTCGCCGCCAGTGCAGCCGACGGCCAGGGACAGGATCAACAGGGGGCGGCAGATCGAGGGCATTCCGTCTCCGGGGCGCGCGGGTGGAACCGCAGGGGCCGACACGCGTCTTCCTTGCACGATCCCCCCCCGGCGTGCAAGGAAGGCAAGCAGCCCGAATCGCCCGCCAACCCGGCAGCCCGCCGGGCCAAGCCGCAGGAACCCCCGTGACCAACGCGCTGATCGAGGCCTTCTCCGGACCCGGCTCCGGCTTCATGTACGCGATCACCGCCGTGCTCGCGCTGGCCCTGGCCGTGGCCCTCGAACGCCTCTACGCCTTGTGGTTCCGGGGCCGCGTCAACGAAGACGCCGTGCTGGTCGCAGTGGGCTCGGGCAACCTCGAAGCCGCAGCCACCGCAGCCGGCGACCACCCCGTCGCCGCCTTGATCCGCGCCGGGGCCAGCGCAGACTCGGGGGAGGCCGCCTGGGACCGCATGGCGGCCGAGGCCGCCCTGATCGAGCGCGAGGCCCGCAACCGCATCCACTGGCTGTCCGCCGCCGGAAATATCTCCACCATGCTGGGCCTGTTGGGCACCGTCTATGGGCTGATCGTCGCCTTCACCGGCTTGGGGGACGCCTCTGCGGTCGAACGGGCGGCCCGGCTGAGCGAGGGCATCGCCACGGCCATGTCCACCACCGCCTATGGGCTTCTGGTGGGCATTCCCGCGTTGGCAGTGCACGCGTTGGTAGAGGGCCGCGCCAACCGCGCCCTGGCCTTCTGCGAGGCCGTGGCCGCCCGCACCGCCGCAGCCCGGCGCCGCCCCGACGGCCGGTGAGGCGCCTCTTTCGCAGCCGGTCGGTCCCCTCCGACCCCCGCGCCGCCCTGCTCAGCGTGGTCGCGCTGATGCTGCTGCTGTTGCCCTTTCTGCTGATGACCACCTCGGCCCAGAAGCTCACGGGCCTGGCGCTGGGGGTGCCCGGCCCCGACGAGGCGCTGCCCCCCGAGACCCCCGGACCCGTCGAAAAGATCACGGTGGAGCGCGTGGTCGAGGGCTACCGGCTGACAGCGGCGGTGCGCAACACCGATGTGCGCAGCACGGCGGGCGACACTGAACAGAAGACGCTGATGGCCGGCAATCTCACCGAGTTGCAGGCCGCTTTGGCCACCCTGAAGGCCCTGGACCCGGCCCGCGAGCGCGTGACCTTGATCCCCGCCGCCGACACCCCCGCCGAAGAGGTGGTTCGGTGGATGGACGCCGTCCGAAACGGGCCCCAGGGGCCCCTCTTCCCCAAGGTCGTGCTGCAGGCGGTGCAACCATGAGGCGCCTCTTTCGCGGGGCACCCGCCGCCGCGGGGGGCCTGGGCGCGGCAGCCCTCGCCCCCATGGTCGACCTGCTGACCATCCTGCTGGTGGCCATCTTGCGCTCCTGGAGCAGCGATCCGCCCCTGCGCCTGCCCGAGGCCGACATGCGCCTGCCCCTGTCGGCCCAGGAGAGCCCCGCCCCCCGCAGCATCGCGATCGACATCGGGGTGGACGGGCTCTATGTGGACGGCTGGCGGTCCGGCAGCACCGCCTATTGGGCCCGGAGCGAGGAGCTGCTGGTGACCGAGGTCTACGCCGCCTTGCGCGAGCGCGGCACCGGTGCCGTCACCATCCGCGCCCACCAGCAGGCCCCCTGGTCCCTGGTGGGCAAGGTGCTCTACACCGCCCAACAGGCCGGCTACGACGACATCCAGCTGCTGGCCGTGTCCCGCGCCAGCCTCTGAGCCCCCCCTACAATCGGCCCTGGCCCACAAAGCGGTCGCAGCGCTCTCGCAGCAGGGGCGTCTGCACGCTGGCGCAGACCTCCAGTCCGCCCGCGACGTCAAAGCGGCGCAGGTTGTAGGCCACCCCCACCAGGCAGGAGTCCTTGAAGGCGCCGGCCCGGCCACAGGCTGCCGCGAATTCGCGCCCGGCACTCTCGGCCGCCCCCCATCCCAGCCCGTGAAAGCAGTTCTCGCGGTAGCCATCTGGCGTGGCCGGCCCCACAGGAACCCGCTCGCAGGCGGCAAAGGCGCCGTCCACATCCACCCGGGCCACATACTTGCCGATGCCATGCCAGCAGCTCTTTCTTGTGAGCAGGTCGCCTTGTTCGGCCGCGCAGTTCTGCAGGGCGAGATCCACATTCACCTGGCTGATCTCGCCGTTGACGTCGTGCCGGCAGAAGTCCCGCCACTGGCCGGCGTCGTCGCAGAGCGCAAAGGCATAGGGCGAGTCCAGGGTGGACAAGGACAGCGCGATACCGAAAACGCATTGGTCGCGCCACTTCTTGCGGGGAATGCTGGGGCAGATGGCCAGCGAGGCGTCGCGGTCGGTGGGGGCGTAGAGCTCCGCGGCGGCGCCCATGCACTCCTGCTGGGCCTCCACCTCGCCAATCTGGGCGCAGGCGGCCAGGCCGCCGGTCAGGTCGGTGGGCGCGCGCTGCCGGGCCAGCTGAAAGAAGCACACATCGCGAAACTCCCCCTCGCGCTCCAGGCAGCCGGCCTCGGTGTAGCGATAAGCCTCTTCGTCCCCTTCTCCCTGGATTTTGGGCGCCCCCTCGGGCCGCGGCGGCACGGCCAGGGCCACCTGCTCCACCGCCTGGGGCGGCAGGGGCGGCGGCGGGGCGTCCACCCAGGCGCGCAACAGCTGCACCCCGCCCAGGCACAGGCCCAGGCAGGCGGCATAGAGCAGGCTGAAGGACATCGGGCCCATCGGCCACCCCTATCGTGTCGGGCCCCGACGGGGCCCACCGGATAGGACCGCGCCATGCGCGCGTGGTTCCCCCCTCCGGTCGCCCTGTCGGCCCTGGCCTTGGCGGCGGCCTGCACCCAGCGGGTGGAGATCGACGGCGAGACGCCCCGGGCCGACCCCACCCAGGCCTGGCTTCGGCTGCTGGAGTCCGCCTTGCAGGACGGCAAGGTGGACTATGACCGCATCGACGCCGACCGGGGCACCCTGCACCGCTACCTTCGCTGGGTGGGCGAACACGGTCCGGTGAGCGACGGCATCTCCGAATCCAAGGAGGACCGCCGCATCGCCTTCATGGCCAACGCCTACAACGCCGCCGTCATCGAAGGCGTGCTGCGGGCCCGGCCCATCGACAGCGTGCAGCAGGTGGGCGGCTGGCCCTGGTCCTTGCGCCCGGGCAGCGGCTTCTTCTATGGCCAGAAGTTCAAGGTGGATGGCAGCTGGACCACCCTGCACGTGCTGGAGCAACAGGATCTGCTGGCCCGCTACCAGGAGCCCCTGGTCCACGTCACCCTGAACTGCGCGTCGCGGGGCTGCCCCCCCCTGCGGGCCTGGCAGGCCGACGATATCGTCGGCCAGATGCGGGACGCCATGGGCGCGTGGCTGGACAGCGGGGCCCTGGTCTGCGAGGGCGACCGCTGCGCCGTCAGCGAGCTCTTCTCCTGGTACGAAGACGACTTCCTCTATTGGAGCGACGCCCCCAGCCTCTGCGCCTACCTGGCCGACTTCGCCAGCGGAGCCAATGGACAGTGGCTGGCCGATCATGCCGACAATTGCGACCTGGACTTCATCCCCTACGACTGGGGCCTCAACGCGGCGGGGCCCTGAACGGTGCTGGAGCTGCTCTTTGGGGCGTGGCCGGTGGTGGTCGCGGGGGCGGTGATCCTCAGCCTGATCAGCCGCAGCCGGCGCAGCCTGAAAGAGGTGCGCCGCCTCGCCTTGCGCCACGGCCTCAACCTGCGCCAGGGTGAGGGCCCTGGCACCTTTCTCGCCAATGGCAGCGTGAAGGGACGCCCCGTCTTCTTTCAGTCGCGCTGGGTGAGAACCGGCAACCAGCGCCACATCCAGACGGAGCTGCTGGTGGATGTCCAGGCCCCCCTGCCCGGTCGCATGAGCCTGAGCGCGGAGGGGCTGGGCACCCAGCTGCTGAAGTGGTTGGGCGAGCCCGACATCCAGGTGGGCGATCCACGGCTGGACAAGGCCCTTCTGATTCAAGGCCACGCCCCCGAGGTGCGGGCCCTGCTGCGCGATGCTCCGCTGAGAGAGGCGCTGTTGCGATGGTTCGCGCGCTACCCCACGGGCAAGATCCACGATGGCCAGGTGACGGTCCTGCTTCAAGGCAGCGCGGCGGGTCGGCTGGAGCCCATGATGCGCGACGCGGTCGCCCTGGCCGAGGTCCTGGCCCAGGCGGTGGCCCGGCGCAACCCGCCCGCAACGGCGCCACGAAGCGACGCCTTACCCGTGCCCATCCGCCTTCCCGCGGGGCCCCGAAGCAAGCCGACCCAGCTCCTCCCAGCGCCTCCCGAGGCCCCCGCCCCACCGCGTCCGGCCCCGGTCGCCCCGGTCGCCCCCGTCGAAGATCCCGACCCTCTGCATCTTCTCTATGCTGCCCGCCACGACCGCCTGCCCCGCGAGGCCGCCCTTCAAGCGGCCCTGGGCCGACGCTACGCCTTCACCCTCGACATCCGCGATGTGGCCTGGACCTCGGGCCTCTTCCTGCCCTCCGAAATCCAGGGTGGCCGCACCGCGGCGGGCACCCTTCAAGGCTCCGAGACCGAGGTGGCCGTGCGCTTTCCGGCCGGCCGCAACGCTGAGATCGACGCCCTGGGCCGCGCCGAAGAGCGCCCCCGCCTGCTGCCGGTCACCGCCACCCTCAGCCAGTGGGACGAGCTCTACCGCCGGCCCCTGTTGGACGCGCTCCCGCAGGGCTGACCCTTCGCCCGGGGTCGCTGCCCGGGTTACGCCCGGCCCCCTGCACGGAGGCACCATGGGGCGCACCAAGCCATCCTGGCTGAAGGTCAAGATGCCCGGCGGAGAGCGGTACAACCGCATCCAAGCCCGGGCCCGCACGCTGCGCCTGCACACCGTCTGCGAAGAGGCGCGCTGCCCCAATATCGGCGAATGCTGGAGCAGCGGCACCGCCACCTTCATGGTGATGGGCGGCACCTGCACGCGGGGCTGCCGCTTCTGCGCGGTGGACACATCTCGGCGGCCCGCCCCCCTGGATCCCGACGAGCCGCACAATGTCGCCCAGGCCATCGCCGAAATGGGCCTGGACTATGTGGTGGTCACCAGCGTGGATCGCGACGATGTGGCCGACGGCGGCGCCGGGCATTTCGCCGCCTGCATCCGTGAGATCCGCGCCGCCAGCCCCAGCACCATGGTCGAGGTCCTGATCCCCGACTTCCAGGGCAAGGTGGCGGATCTGGCCCGGGTGGTCACCCAAGCCCCCGATGTGATCGCCCACAATGTCGAATGCGTCGAGCGCCTCACCAGCGGGGTGCGCGACCCCCGGGCCGGCTACCAGCAGAGCCTCGACGTGCTCGCCGCCATCAAGCAGCTCGACCCCGCCCGCCCCACCAAGTCCAGCCTGATGGTGGGCGTCGGCGAAACCGAAGACGAGCTGGTGCAGGCCATGAAGGATCTGCGGGCCGTCGGCTGCGACTTCCTGACCATCGGTCAATACCTGCAGCCCACCGCCAAGCACCTGCCGGTCGAACGCTTCGTCCACCCCGACGAATTCGCCCGCTATGAGCAGCTGGGGCTCGACCTCGGCTTCCTCTACGTGGCCAGCGGCCCCCTGGTGCGCTCGTCTTATAAGGCCGGGGAATTCTTCATCCGGCAGCACCTGCAGCAGCAGCGCGCGGCCCTGCCCGACGCCGCCGCCGAAGTCCGCTTTGGCGACATCGCAGGCTCCCTGGAGATCCGCTCGTGAACGGTACCAAGGCCCTGCACGCCGCCCTCGCCTCCGCCCTGCAAGACCCCCGCCTGCGCTTGCTGGGGGAGGCCGTCGAGCTGTCCCCTGCCACCCGCGGGCTGGCGGCCGCCTTCCCCGGCCAGGTCCACTGCCTGCCCGCATCCGACGCCGCCCTGGTGGGTGTGGCCATCGGCATGGCCATGAATGGCGACAAGGTGGTGGTCGAGCTGGCCGGCCCCGAGTCCCTGCCCGCCGCCCTGCGCGAGCTGGCCCAGGTGCAGGCCACCCGCGAGAGCCCGCTCACCGTGGTCTTGCGGGTGCCCCTGGCCCCCGGCCAGGCCGATGGCGCCGCCGCCGCCCTGGCCCAGGGTGGGCTGCAGGTCTGCGCCGTCGGACAGGCCGGCGACGCCGCGACCCTGCTTGCCGCTGCCCTCCAGAATGGCGGCCCCACCGTCCTCTTCGAGCCCCTGGACGTGCTGGCCGAGCCCGCAGAGGCCCTGGCCGAGATCGCCCCCGGCGCCGCCCGCCTGCTTCGCCAGGGGGATCACGCGACCCTGCTGGCCTGGGGTGCGGCGGTGGGCGCGGCCCTGGACGCGGCGGATCGCCTGGCCCAGGATGGCGTCAGCGTCGATGTCCTCGACCTGCGCTGCCTGGCTCCGCTCGACCGCGCCCGCATCGCGGAGCGCGTGCGCCACACCGGGCGGCCCGTGCTGGCGGCCGGTGAGGCCAGCGCCGCCCTGTTGCCCGGCCTGCTGGCCGACGCCTTTCTGCGCCTGGAGGCCCCGCCCGCCCTGCCGGCGACCTCCCCCGACGCCCTGGTCGCCGCGGTTCACGCCGCCCTGAACTTCTAAAGCCCTCTGGAGCACCCATGTTCATCTTCGAGCTCCCCGAGATCGGGGAAGGCGTCGTAGAAGGCGAGATCGTCGCCTGGCTGGTCAAAGAAGGCGACGCTGTCGCCGTCGATCAGCCCGTCGCCGAGATCATGACCGACAAGGCCACCGTCGAGATCTCCTCGCCCAAGGCCGGCCGCATCGCCCGGCTGCACGGCAACGCGGGCGATGTGATCAAGGTTCACGCGCCCCTGGTGGACATCGCCGAAGCCGGTGGCGCCACCCCGGCCCCGGCGCCCAAGGCCGCCCCAGCCCCCGTCGCCCCACCCGCGCCGGTCGTTGTCCCCGTCGCCGCACCTGGCCCCGGCAGCCGTCGAGGCCCCCCGCGGCGGCAAGACCCTGGCCACCCCGGCCGTGCGCAGCCACGCCCGCCAGGCCGACATCGACATCGCCCAGGTGCCCGGCTCGGGCAAGGCCGGCCGCGTGCTCAAGGCCGACATCGACGCCTTCGTGCAGCATCCCGACGCCCTCAAGGCCCCGCCGGCCCTGCCGCCCACCCTGGCCCCCGCCGGCCAGGACGAGGTCATCAAGATCATCGGCCTGCGCCGCAAGATCGCCGAAAAGATGGCCGAGAGCTACCGCACGGCCCCGCACTTCACCTATGTGGACGAGGTGGACGCCACCGACCTGGTGGCCCTGCGCGAGCGGCTCAAGCCCCTGGCCACCCAGCTTGGCGCCAGCCTGACCTACCTGCCCTTCATCATGAAGGCCCTCTGCCTGGCCTTCCGCCAGCCGGAGTTCCGCAAGGTCAACGCCACGGTCGAAGAGTCCACCTTCACCCTGACGGTGCGCGGCGACATCAACATCGGCATCGCCACGGACAGCCCCCAGGGCCTCTATGTGCCGGTGATCAAGCAGGTCCAGCACAAGAGCATCATCGAGCTGGCCCAGGAGATCGCCGACCTCACCCAGCGCACCCGCGAGGGCAAGGTGGCCGTGCACGAGCTGCAAGGCGGCACCTTCACCATCACCAGCGTGGGCAATATCGGCGGGCGCTTTGCCACCCCGATCATCAACCAGCCCGAGGTCGCCATCCTGGGCGTGAACCAGATTCACGACCGGCCCATGGTCATCGACGGCCAGATCGTCGCCCGCAAGATGATGTACCTGTCGCCCAGCTTCGACCACCGCATCATCGATGGGGCCGTCGCCGCCCGCTTCGTCTCCCTGCTCAAGGCCACCCTGGAGACGCCCGAGAGCCTGCTGCTGGACCTGCGATGACCGCCGGGACGGAAGACAGCGTCGCCCGGCTGTTGGACGCCAGCGCGGCCCTCTGCGCGCGGGTGGCGCCCCCCATGGCCCTGCCCGTGGGCGGATTGGCGCCGGTGGTGGCGGGTGCCCTGGCCGGCCTGTCCAAGTCCGACTGGCTGGTGGCCGGGCCCCGCGAGCGCGTCGGCGCCACCCTGCGGGGCGCCTCGGTGGACCGCCTCGCCGAGGCCGCGGGCGCCCGCCCCTACAAGCTGGCCCCTTCCGTCGCTGCCCCCGGCCACCGCGCCTTGCACGCCGTCGGCCTGGCCCTGTCTTCGGGCCAGCCCACCCTCTGCTTCCTGGGCAACGCGTCCTCGGCCACCGGCGCCTTTCACGAGGCCCTCAACAGCGCCGCCCTCACCGGGGCCCGGGTGATCTTCCTCCTCGTCCAACAGGAGCTGACGGCGGAGGCCCCCATCGGCCGGCAGCTTGCGGCCGATCCCCTTGCCCTGGCCGCCGCTTTTGGCATCCCCGCCGCCACCGCCGCACCCACCGCCGACGCGGTGGCCGCCGCCGTCTCTGCAGCCCGCGAAAATGAAGGCCCCAGCTTCATCCTCGTCAAGCTGCCCCGCAACTGAACCGCATCCTGGAGACCCCCATGAAGACCCTCGAATACGACGCCGTGGTCATCGGCGCCGGCCCCGGCGGCTACCCGGCCGCCATCCGTCTCGGCCAGCTTGGCATCAAGACCCTCTGCATCGAGCGGGAATACTGGGGCGGCGTCTGTCTCAACGTGGGCTGCATCCCCAGCAAGGCGCTGATCACCGCCGCCAAGAAGTACGACGAGCTCAGCCACCTCGCCGAGATGGGCATCCAGGTCCCCGACGGCGCCAACCTGGACATGAAGAAGCTCCAGGAGTGGAAGCTCAGCGTGGTCAAGCGCCTCACCGGCGGCGTCTCCACCCTGCTCAAGGCCAACAAGGCCGACCAGATCTTCGGTGAGGCCAAGGTGGTCAATGCCACCACCGTCGAGGTCGCCACCGCCGACGGCCCGGTCACCGTCACCTGCAAGCACCTCGTGGTTGCCACCGGGTCGCGCCCCATCGAGATCCCCGGCTTCTCCTACAAGGACGACCGGGTGATGGACAGCACCAAGGCCCTGGACCTGGACTTCGTGCCCAAGCGCCTCGTGGTCATCGGCGGCGGCTACATCGGCATGGAGCTGGGCATGATGCTGGCCAAGGTCGGCACCGCCGTCACCGTGGTCGAAGCCATGGACAGCATCCTGCCGGGTTTCGACCCCGAGGTCATCCGACTGGTGATGCGCAAGGCCAAGAAGCTGGGCATCACCGTGCTCACCCAGGCCAAGGCCATGGGCTGGGAGGAGGGCGAGGACGGCGCCGTGGTCAAGATCTCCACCGAAAAGGGCGAGAAGACCCTGCCCGCCGACCGCATCCTGGTGACCGTGGGCCGCCGTCCCAACTCCGAGATCGTCAAGGATCTCGGCCTGGACATGGAGCGCGGCCACATCAAGGTAGACCGCCAGCTCAAGACCAATATCCCCGGCGTCTACGCCATCGGCGATGTGGCCACCGGGGTCATGCTGGCCCACAAGGCCACCCACGAGGGCGAGATCGTGGCCGAGGTCATCGCCGGCCACAACGCCTACAACGACGCCCGCACCGTGCCCGCCGTGGTCTTCACCGACCCCGAGATCGCCACCGCCGGCCTGATGGAGCACGAGGCCATCGCCCAGGGCTACACCGTCAAGGTGGGCAAATTCCCCTGGGCTGCCAACGGCCGGGCGCTCACGCAGCTCGACACCGACGGCTTCGTCAAGGTGATCGTGGACGCCGCCGACGACCGCGTGCTGGGCGTGACCATCTGCGGCCCCCACGCCTCGGATCTCATCAGCGAGTCCGCCCTGGCCATCGAAATGGACGCCGAGGCCCTGGACATCGGCCTCACCATCCACCCCCACCCCACCCTGGGTGAGGCCGTGATGGAGGCCGCCAAGCACGCCCTGGGCGAGGCCGTGCACATCATGAACAAGTAGGCGGTGGAGCCCGCCGACAGCCTGGTGCCCTTCGCCCTGCTGGTCGGCGGGCTGCTCTACCTGTTCTGCGGCCTGCCCCTCTGGCTGCAGAAGGTGCCCCCCAACCGCGTCTTCGGCTTTCGAACCCAGGCCACCCTGGACAACCCGGCCCTGTGGTACCGGGTCAACCGGGTCCTGGGTCAGGATATGGTGTTGGCGGGGATCGGGATCAGCCTCGCCGCGGGTCTGGGCCTGCGGCAGGGCAGCCTGGATCTGGTGCAGCTGCGCTGGCTATTCGGGACCTACCTGCTGGCCACCCTCGCCATGATCCTGCGCAGCGCCGTGCTTGTCACGAAGGCCAGCCGGCCATCTGCCTGATGCTTGTCCCCTGGTGGTTGCCTGACCCCCTCCCGGTCGGGTACAAGCTCCAAGGGGCGAGTCTCGCGCCCGCCAGGAGCCGGCATGCGCCTCGCACCCTTCGCCCTGCTGGCCGCCTTCCCCGGCCCCTGCGGCTGGAATGCGAGCGCCCCCCCCGACAGCGGCGACAGCGGCCTCACGCCATCCGAGTCCAACCTGAGCGAAGACGGCAGCAGCCGCCCCATCCCCGACAGCTGGGACCGGGACGACCCGGTCCATGTCTGCACCCGCTGGCAGACCGATCGCCTCGCCGACGACGAGGGCAGCTGGACTGGCGCGGTGGACAGCTGCGATGCCGGCGACAACGTCCTGGGCCGCGAAAACGCCCTCAGGCGCATCAACCTCATGCGCTGGCTCGCCCGCCTGCCCGACGATGTGGGCACCGATCGCGACCGCGACGACGCCGCCCAGCAGTGCGCCCTGATGATGCACGCCCAAGGTGCCCTGTCCCACGACCCCGGCGGCAGCTGGGCCTGCAGCAGCCCCGACGGCGCCAGCGCCGCCGCCGCCAGCGTGCTGGCCAGCGCCCCCGCGGTGCTGGGCATCGACCTCTTCATGGTGGACGACGGCAACGCCGACACCCTGGGCCACCGGCGCTGGCTGCTGTCCAACAGCCTGGGCCGGGCCGGCATCGGGGCCACCTCCGCCTACTCCTGCGTGTGGGTGGTGGACGATCGCGGCACCGGCAGCAACACCTGGACCGCCTGGCCCGCCCCCGGCCCCTTCCCCCTGCAGGCCATGGCCCCGGTGGACGGCTTCAGCACCAGCCTGGACGACACCGGCTGGACCGTACAGAGCGACATCCACGACCTGACCGACGCCCAGATCGACCTCTGGCAGGACGGCGACTGGATGCCCCTGGTGGAGTGGAATCTCCAGCCCTGGACGGGCAGCCGCAGCGCGGTGGCCTTCCGTCCCGACGGTTGGCGCAGCAAGGCCGGGTCCACCTACACCGTGCAAATCAAGGGCGGCGACACGGTCATCCTCTATTCGGTCTACCTGACGGACTGCGCAGTCTACTGATCCCGTCTTTTTGCCGCCTGCTTCGCCCTACTTTGCCTCTTTCGCCTGGTTCGAGGCCTGGATGGCGGACAGGATGTGGCAGACCCAACCCAACCAGCCGCCGGTGCCAATCCAAAAGCCCGGGGTGATGATCAGCCAGAAGATGCCCCAGCCCCAGCGGCCCGCATAGAATTGGCCGATGCCGGGGCAGAGCAGGGACAGGACGGCGGCGGTTCCGGGGTTGCGCATGGCGCTCTCTCCTTTGGGGTGGGGCCCACGGTCGGGCCACCCCGTCCAGACGCCCCAGCGTGGGGACTATTTCAGCGGTCCTCCACCAGGCGCGTCTCGTGCAGATCCCCGTCGGGACGAATCGGCCAGCGGCGCAGCATGGGGCGATCCGGGGCCACGCCGCGCTGGGGCAGCCAGGGGGTCGCCTCGCCGGCCATCCACGCGGCCAGGGCCTCCCCCACCGCCAGCGAGCAGGTCACCCCAAAGCCCCCAGGCCCGCCGCCCACCACAGGCCCGGCGCCCCGGCTCGGCCCCAGCATGGGCCGGCGGTCGGGGGCAAGGTGCGCAGCCCCGTCCAGCCGCCCTTCAGCCGCAGGCCCGCGAGGGGGGGCATCCACCGGGCGAGCTTGTCCGCCGCCAGGGCCCGGTGCCACTCTTCGGCCGGGCCGCGCGATCCAGGCCCGGGCGCCGGCCAGTCCACCACCTCGTCGCAGGCCGACAGCAGCCAGCCCCCGCCTTCGGGGCGGGCGTAGATGCCCACATCGTCCACCCAGGTCCAGGGGTGATCGGGCCGGGACAGGGGGTGGGGCCCGCCCATCAGCAGCGAGCGCCGCAGGGGCACCAGGGCCCGCTCCAGGCCGATGCTGCGGGCCAATGCAGCGGACCAGGCCCCGGCCGCCAGCACCACACGATCCGCGAAAACATCGCCCTGGTCTGTATTCACGCCGATCACGCGGGCGCCATTCCGCAGCAGGGCCAGGGCCCGGGTGCCGGTCTGCACCTGTCCCCCCGCCCGCCGCAGGCCCGACCGGAAGCCCTGCACCAGGGACCAGGCGTCGGCCACCAGCTCATCGGGCAGGTACCAGGCGGCCAGGGGCGGGGCCCCGGCCAGCACCGGCGCCAGCTCGGCCGGGCGGTCGCAGGCCTCCACCCGCACGCCCACGGCCCGCAGGTGGGCCACCGCATCGTGCAGGTGGTGCGGATCCCGGCCCAGGGCCAGCAGGGCCCCCGTCCGGTGGGCGGGGCTGGCCGCCCAATCTTCGGGGTGCTGCTCGGCCAGCCCGCTCAGCCGCGCCGCCGTGCGCACCGCCAGGGCCCGCTCAAAGGGGTCCTCCCCCAGGCGCCGCACCATGCCGGCATTCTGGGCGCTGGCCTCCTCGCCGGGGCCCGACCCCTGGTCCAGCACGAGCACGCGCGCGGTGGGCGCGAGGTGCCAGGCCACGCTCAGCCCGGCCAGGCCCGCACCCACCACGATCACATCGGCGCAACGCTGTCGGGTCATGCCCCGCCGCTATCGCGGTGGGCGGGCGGGCGGGGTCATACGGGACCCTTGTGAATGATCGAGGATGCGCCCGCACCGAGCGCCCCAACGCGAGCCGCCCCGGCGGGTGATCGGCAGCGACCCTACCTAAAGGTCGACATGCCTGCTCCGCTGAAGGTTGTGCCCCACCTGTCCAACGCCGAGATCGAGGCGCGGTATCGCGCCGCGCCGGACGCGACGCTGAGTCGTCACTGGCAGGTGGTGCTGCGGGTCGCCCGCGGGGAAGGCGTGGCGAATGCGGCGAAAGTGACGACGCTCTGGCAGTCTGCGCGTCTGGGTCAGCCCGTGGACCCCAAGAAGCTGTGGAGGTGGCTCCGTGAGTTCGGCCAGGTGCTTCGCCGGCCTCGCCCTCGGCATCCCAAGGGCGACAAGGAGGACCAGACAGGCCGCCTTCAAGAGCCGTCTCGGCGACAAGGTCAAGGAGGTCCAGGCCGCGCATCCCGGCGCCAAGGTGACCCTTTGGAGCATGGATGAGCACCGTGTTGGCCTCAAGCCCATCCTGCGCCGTGTGTGGACCCGCAAAGGAACCCACCCCATCGCGCTCGGCTGGCACCGCTTCAAGCCTTCGCCGACGCCGTCGGCGCTGGAGCAAAGCACCGCGTCGTTGTCGTCCTCGATGGCGCGGGCTGGCACACATCGAAGAAGCTGGTCGGTCCCGACGGCACGGTGGTGTCGACGGCGGAGCGGCGCCACCCGTCGCGATCGCTATGGTGGCGCCCATCCCGTGTGTTGCGGAGACCGCTCCAGCGGTGCGATGATGGGAAGCCGGCTCCGCGATCCTGCGGCGAGGTGACAACCTCTCTGCAAATGGGCCTGGGACAGTCAGTCCGCCCGGCTCAGCACCAGGTCCTCCCGCCCCCAGCCCTCGATCTCCCGCCGGATGCGCTCGTAGAGAATGCCGTCCAGGTTGTTGGAAGCGACGGGTCCGGTCACCCCGTGATCGGCGGCGGCGGCGGCCACCGAGCCATACTCGATGAAGATGAACTCCCCACGCGTCATCTGGGCGATCTGGCGAAAGGTGATCGACCCCCGGTCGTCCAGGCCGCTGGCGGCCACGGTGTGCACCCGGATGCCATGGTGCAGGGCGGCGGCCGAGGCCCGCCCATAGGTGACCGCCTCCTGGTAGTCCATATGCGGGGGGGCATCCGCGATGACAAAGGCCACCCGAGCAGCGTTGTCCCGCCACTCCATGCCACCCACGGTCACGGACATGGCCTGGTTGAGGCTCTCGGGGCCATCACCGCCCCCGTTGGCGTCGATACCCTGCAAGGCTTGGTCAAAGCCCGACAAGTCGGCGGTGAAGGGGTAGCGCCGGGTGAGGTATTCATCCCCCACATCCCGGTAGAGCACCGCGCCATAGCGCAGGTCCACATTCTGTTCCCGGCGCAGCTTCTCGGTGACGCTCAGAAGGGTCTCCTTGACCCGGGCGATCTCGTCGCCCATGGAACCCGTCGTATCGATGACGAAGCAGACATCCAGGGGCACGGCCCCGGTGCTTGCAGAGACGGGAAGGCTCAGCTCCACCTCGGCGCTGAGTCCGTCCCAACGCCGACTCTGCACGTCGCGTCCCTTGCGGGCCTGCACGATCCAGCCGCCCTGGGGGGCCTCGCCCGCCGCGGGCAGGCCGGTGCCGGGCACCTCCAGGTAGGGGTAGAAAGGCACCCGACCATCACCATAGCTGTGGCCGGACCAGACCACCCGCTCGGTGGCCGGATCCAGGATGCTGACCTTTGCAGCGGGCACGGGCTGGCCGCGGGAATCCAATACACGGATCATGCGGCGGCCCGAGACATCCAACGCATCGACCTGCCCGGCCACACCCGCCTGGGTGGGCGCGGTCTGAAGATAGGCCAGAAACTCGTCGTATCGGGCGTTGTCGTCGGTCGCGCCGGCGCGCAGCGGGCTGGTGTTCTGCTGCCGGGCCTCTTTCTTGCGGGGCACGACGCTGCCGCCCATCGGGGCGCTCTCGGCCATGCCGCCGCCGCCCCGCCCCTCTCCCATCGCACCCAGGCCGGAGGAGCCCGCGGTTTCGCCCATATCGGCGTCGGTGGCGGGCATCATGGGCGCCGCCTTGGGCATGCCGGGGCCCGCACCCCGCCGGGCCAGCATCCCGTCGCCGCCACCCCCCCCTGCGGTGCGGCTGTCCCACTCGCCGCTGGGGCCCCGCGCGACGGGGGTGCCCCGCACGCTGCCGTCGATCTCCAGCCGGCCCAGGCCGGGCTCCCAGGCAAAGGGCAGGGCCTCGGCCCCATCTTCGGTGACATCGGGATCCGGCGTCGGCTCCCCCAGATCCAGGGCTTCGCCCACGACGCGCTCGTGGTTGGAGCAGGCCGACAACAGGGACAGGCAGAGCAGGGAGGAGCGAATCAGGGCGGTCATGGACTCTCCAGGGGAGCTTCGGGGTCAGTCGCCCCAACAACGCCCCCGGCCCCCAGCGGCTTACACCCCTTCGGCCCGGATCCCGATCCCCTCCCCCCTTGCCACCCTCCCAGCCGTGAAGACAGTTGCCCCGAATGGCCTGCGCCCTGCCGCTGGCCCCTGCCCCGAGACCACCGGGTCGATGCCGCCCCTCGCCACCCGCACCCCCCATCCCTGCTGGCTGCTGACCCTGGCGCTGGCGGCTTGCGGGGACCTGGCCCTGCCGCCCGCGCCCGCCCAGCCCGCGGATCTCCGCGCGATGGTAGACGCCAAGAAGGTGGACAAGGGGCAGCCCATCGCCCTCACGGTGCGCAGCTGGACCACGCCGGGCTGGACGGTGCCCGCGCCAACGCTGACCGTCGAGGGCCTGGAGGCCACCCCTGGCCCCGCCCAGGCCCCGGTGCGGGTGGGCGAAGGCGAGCGCTTGGAACAACGCTGGGCGCTGGCGGGAGAGCCCGGCAGCTATGTCATCGACCTGCCGCCGGTGACGGCCACCGGCCCAGGCGGGCAGACCCTGGATATAGACCCACCGCCCATTTTCGTCGATATCGGCGTGCAGGGGCCGGCGGCCAGCGGGCTCAGCGACTTCGAGGCCGAGCCCCCGCCAGAACCCCCGCCTTGGGGGCTGATCGGGGGCGCGGGCGCGGCCACCCTGGCCCTGGCCGGGCTGGGCTTCTGGCTGTGGCGGCGATCGCGTCGACCGGCCCCCGATGCGCCGCCCCTGCCCCCCCACGAACAGCTGCTGCTGGACTGGCAACAGGCCCAGGCGCGGGCCGCTGCGGGCGCCTTGGACGACCACGGCCTGGCCCTGGCCCTCTCCACCCTCTTCCGGCGCTACCTCGAAGCCGTGCTGGGCTTTCCGGCCACGGCCCGCACCACGCGGGAGATCCTGCACTACCTCCGCCAGAACCAGCTTCTGGGCGAATCCGACCGCAACCGGGCCCGAGACCTGTTGGACGCCACCGATCGGTTGAAGTTCGCCCGTGAGGGCGGCGGAGCGGCCTTCTTCGCCGATCTGGACAGCAACCTGCGGGCCGTGGTGGACGCCACCCGCCCCCGGGCCGCCCTGCCAGCGGAGGCCCCCCATGCTTGAGTGGGCGACCCCCTACTGGCTGCTGGCCCTGCCGCTGGCCCTGGCGGCGCCCTGGCTGGCCCGGCACCCCCGCATCGCCGTGGCCTCCCTTGGCGCGGTGAAGGCTCCGCGCACCCTGCGCAGCCTGCTGGCCTTCACCCCCCGCCTGCTGGGCAGCCTGGGCCTGGCCTTGCTGGTGGTGGCCATGGCCCGGCCCCAGGACGTCAACCGCGAGCGCATCCAAGAGAAAGACGGCATCGACATCATGCTGGTGCTCGACACCTCGGGGTCCATGGAGGCCCGCGACTACGAGGTGGGGCGCCGCCGCGCCAGCCGCCTGAGCGCCGCCAAAGAGGTCATCGCCCGCTTCGTCCTGGGCCGCCCCGACGACCGCATCGGCCTGGTGGTCTTTGGCGAGGACGCCTTCACCCAGGTGCCGCTGACCACCGATGGCCGCGCCATGGTGGGCTTTCTGGCCCAGGTCGACATCGGCTTTGCGGGCAAGCGGGCCACGGCCATCGGCGACGCCATCGCCGTGGGGGCCCAGCGCCTCGAAGAGCTGGAGGCCCCCAGCAAGATCATGATCCTGCTGACGGATGGCCAGAGCAACGCAGGCCAGATCGACCCCATCGAAGCCGCCCAGGCCGCCGCCGCCCTGGGCATCAAGGTCTACACCATCGGCATCGGAGGCTCTGGGGGCGGGGGTGGCGGACTCTTCGGTATGTTGGGGGGTGGCAGCGATCTGGACGAGCGCACCCTGCAACGCATCGCCCAACTCACCGATGCCCGCTACTTCCGGGCCGACGACACCGGCGCCCTGCTCAAGGTCTACGAGACCATCGACCAGCTCGAAAAGACCACCGCAGAGGTCAAGGAATATGTCCACACCGAAGAGCGCTTCGAAGCCTGGGCCTGGTCGGGCCTGGCCCTGCTGATGCTGCAGGCCCTGCTGGGCGAGACCCTGTTTCGGAGGCTGCCATGAACCTGGCCTCTCCGGAGCTGTTGCATTTGCTCTGGGCCCTGCCGGTGCTGGCCTTGCTTTGGGTCTGGGCCCTGCGCCGCCGCAGCCGGGCCATGGCCCGCCTGGGGCCCCTGGTGGGCGAGCGCGCCAGCCAGCGTGCGGGCAGCATCCACCGCAACCGCGCCCTGCTCTGGACCTTGGCGGTCGGCCTCATCGCCTTCGCCCTGGCCCGGCCACGCTGGGGCTTCCGCTGGCAGGAGATCAAGCGCGAGGGGCTGGACATCGTGGTGGTCCTCGATGTCAGCCGGTCCATGAATGCCGAGGACATCTCGCCCTCGCGCATCGAGCGCGCCCGCCGCAAGATCCTCGACCTCACGGACCTGTTGGCCGGCGACCGCGTGGGCATGGTGCTCTTTGCCGGCGGGGCCCACCCCGACGTGCCCCTCACCCTCGATACGGATATGCTCCGCGACAAGGTGCGCCGCACCGAGACCTCGGCCCTGCTGGCCCAGGGCTCGGACCTGGCCGCCGGCATCGAGGGCGGGGTGCTGCTGCTGGGTGAGCAAGCCGCGGCCGACCGCGCCCTCATCCTGATCACCGATGGCGAAGACCACGGCGAGGCCGCAAGAGAGGCCGCCCAGAAGGCCGCCGGGGCCGGCGTGCACCTCTATGTCATCGGCGTGGGCACGCCGGACGGCGCCCCCATCCCCCTGGCCGGGGGCGGCTTCCAGAAGGACAAGGCCGGACAGGTCGTGCTCAGCCGCCTGGACGAGGACCTGTTGCAAGACATCGCCCGCATCGGCAGCGGCGCCTATGTGCGGGCGGGCGCGGGCATCGGCGACATCCAGGGCATCTACGAGGACGAGATCCGCGGCCGGCTCAAGGGCGCGGATCTGGGCACCCAGCGCGAGAAGATCTGGGAGGAGCACTACCAGTGGCCCCTGGGCATCGCCCTGCTGCTGCTGCTGGCCCAGAGCCTGCTGAGCCCGGGCCGCTGCGCCTGCCGGGCCTGGCGGGCGCGGGCAAGGCCGCCTCCCGGGCCGCAGCCAGCCGCCCCTCTCGCCCCGGGTGCTGCTGCTGGCCTCGGCCGCCGCCCAGGCCGAGGATGCCCCCGCCGACCCCGTCGCGACCTTGGCCCAGCGCCAGGCCGCGAACCCCGACGATCTGGACCTGGCCGAAGCCCTGGGCCGCGCCCTCTACGAGCAGGGCGACTACAACCGCGCCCACGACATCCTGAAAGGGGTGGCCGACCGCGCCCTGGACCCCAGCCGCCGCGACCGCGCCCGCAGCAACGCCGCCCTGGCCGCCTACCGCGCCGGCCGCCTCAGCCAGGCCGCCGAAGACTGGGGCCGGGTGGTGCAAGACAACCCCGATCACCCCAGCGCCGCCCAAAACAAGGGCGCGGTGGAGCAGGAGATCGCCCAGCGCTTGCAGCAGCAGCAGCAAGACCCGCCGCAGCAGCAGCAAGACCCGCAGCAGCAGCAAGACCCGCAGCAGCAGCAAGACCCGCAGCAACAGCAGCAAGACCCGCAACAGCAACAGCAAGACCCGCAACAGCAACAGCAAGACCCGCAACCGCAGGATGGCACCCGCGAGCCCGCAGAGGCCGAAGCCAGGGCCGGTGACAGCGGAGACCCCGCAGACCCCGGCGAGCAGGAGATCCAAGCCGATGGTGACCCGGGAGAGCCCCAGGAGGCGCCGGCGCCTGCCCAGCCCCGCAAACCCGGCGAGCTGAGCCCCGAGGAGGCCGAGCGGCTGCTGGACGGCGTCCAGGAGGGTACGCCCCGGGTGCGCCGCAGCGACCGCGGCGATTCGGAGAAGGACTGGTGATGGACCTGCTGCTGCTGTTGATCTGGCTGCCTGCCGCCCTCGCGGCGCGCTTGGACGCCAGTCTGCCCGTGGATGAGCTGAGCGTGGGCCAGACGGTTGAGCTGCAAGTGCAGCTCAGCGATGGCAAGGCCCGGGGTCTGCCTTCGGTGGACCATGGCGCCGGCTTGCAGGTGGCCTTCCTGGGCCAGGGCCAAAGCGTCGTATCGGTCAACTTCAAGACCACCCGCATCGTTCGCTACACCTACTCGGTCACCGCCATCGAACCGGGAATTCACACCCTGGGCCCCATCTTGCTGGAGGCCGAGGGCCAGAGCCTGCGGGTGGACCCCTCCCCCATCACCGTCACCGAACGCAGCGCGGCGGAACAAGCCACCCACACCGTGTCGGCAACCCTGTCCGAAGACGCGCCCTATGTCGGCCAGACCGCGGTCTACAAGCTGCGCTGGCGCCGCACCGAAGATGTGCAGAATCGCAGCTGGACCTTGCCCGACTTCCCTGGATTTGTGCAGGATCGCACGGTCGAGCCCGAGGGCCGCGAGCACCGCATCGCCGACAAGGGCGTCGCCGCCCAGGTCGAGGAGATCTGGGTGCCCCTGGTGGCCAGCGCCGAGGGCGCACACAGCATCGGCCCGGCCCTGCTGGAGCTGGCCATCCCCGAAGAACGCACCCAGCGAAACCGTAGGTATGACCCTTTCTTTGACCGCACCCCTCTGCGCACCGAGCGCCTGGCCACCGACCGCATCGCCGTCACCACCCGGCCCCTGCCCACCGCCGGAAAGCCCGCGGACTTCTCCGGCCTGGTGGGGCAGTTCAGCCTGACGGCCACGCCCTCTGCCCGCAGTGTGCCGTTGGGGGGCAGCATCACCCTCGAGGTGAAGCTGGAAGGCGACGGCGCCTTGACCGGCTTCACGCTGCCCCCGCTGCCCGCCGAGGCGGGTCTGCGCGCCTATGACGACGCCCCCGAGATCAGCGCCACCCTCAAGGAGGGTCGCTACCAGGCCACCGCCCTCTACCGCCGCGCGCTGGTGCCCGACCGTGAGGGCACCGTGAGCGTGCCCCCCATCGAGGTTCACGTCTTTGAACCCAGCCGTGGCGCCTATGTCTTGCTGCGCACCGAGCCCCTGACCCTCACCGTGACGCCGGGTGAACAGGGCGGCGAGGTGGCCAGCTTTGCCGACGCGCCCCTGGACCGCCGCCGCGACGTCGAGGCGCTGGGCGACGACATTTTGCCCCCACCCAGCAGCGCCCGAATCCAGGACGCGACCCTGCGCGCCCGGCTGCCCCTGGCCTTGGGCCTCCCTCTGCTGCCCCTGCTGGCCTGGCTGGGTCTGGGCCTGGACAGCCGCCGCCGGGCCCGGGCGCCGACCCTGGGCCGAGCTGCGGCGCCGCATGGCCGACCTGCCCGCCGACCCCGACGCCCGCCTCGCCGCCTTGGAGCAGCTCTTTCGAGACGCCGCTGGCCTCGCCTGGGGGTGGCGGGGCCCGCCGTGGACCGCGCGGGCGCCACCCGCCTGGGCCCTGACGCCGCCACCCTCTACGCCGATCTGGAGGCCACCCGCTACGGGGGCCAGCCCGCCGCCGACCTCGAAGCCCGGGTGCGCGCCTTCGTGGAGTCCCGCCCATGAAGACACGCTGCATCGCCCTCTCTGCATGGCTGCTGCTCGGCCTCCCCCAAAGCGCCGCCGCTGACGCCCAGGCCGACTACGACCGCGGCATGGCCGCCCTTCACGCCGGTGACGCGGCCACCGCACAAGACGCCTTTCAGCAGGCCCTGGCCCAGGGCGGCAGAGACCCCGCCGTCTACCACGCCCTGGGCAACGCCTTGTTTCGCCAGGGAGAGGGCGCCCGCGCCCTGGCCGCCTGGCGCCGGGGCCAGCGGCTGGCCCCCCGAAATGGCGACCTAGCCGCCAACATCGACAAGGCCCGCCTGGACGCGACCGACCGCATCGACCCGCCCGGCCCCGGCGCCGGGCCCACCTTCTGGCTGCGCTTTCTGTCCCCGGCCGAGGCCGCCCTGATCGCCGGCCTGCTGGGGGCCATCGGCGCCCTGGGCCTGCTGCTGCGGGCGATTCGGCGTCGCAAGGGCGCGCCCACCCCCGCCTGGGGTGCAGAGACGCTGATCGGCCTGGGCGGCGGCCTGGCCCTGGGCGCCAGCGTGGCCCTGGCCAGCCGTGCCGCAGACACGGCCATCGTCTTGCCCGCCGAGGTGGCGGCCCGGTCGGCCTTGGGCCCCGACGGCATCGACCTCTTCGTGGTGCACGCCGGCGCTGAGCTGCGCCGGGTCGAGCCCGCCGCCGGACATTGGCTGGTGGCCCTGCCTGACGACCGCCGGGGCTGGCTGCCCGAAGACGCCCTGCTCAGCACCGATCCCGAGGCGCCCTTCAAGCCCTGACCCCAAGCCCGGCCTCAGCTTCGCAGGGCCTGCTCCAGCGCCAAGAACAGGGTGTCGCGATCGATGGGCTTGGTCAAGCGCCAGGCTCGGCCAATGGAAGAGATCTCCTCGTCGAAACGGGCCTCATGGGCGCTCAACATGACGACGGGCGCGACCAGGCCCCCCGCCCGCAGCACCGACATCAGGCTGAGCCCGTCCCCATCGCGCAGGGAGATGTCGGCGATGACCAGGTCCGGACGGGTCTGTCGCACAGCCGCGCGCGCCTGGGCGGCGCTCTCGCAGGCCAGCGGAAAGGCCCCCGCCTCCTCCAACAAATAGGAGAGCAGCCGGAGCATGGACCGGTCGTCTTCGACCACCAGGACCCACTTCCCGACCAGAAAAGTCGCTTCCGGCGCCGGAGCGGGCGGGCTCGCTTCTGGGGGCGCAACGGGAATACTGAGGAGGACCTCGAAGATGCTGCCGCCGGGTGAGGAGGCCAACAGACGGATTTCGCCGCCCATCGCAGCGACCACTCGACTGCAGAGGTGGAGCCCCAGGCCAAAGCCCTCGTGCCCCGGGTGCCCACGCCAGTAGGCGTCGAATAGCCTCGGGATATCGCTCTCGCGCACGCCACAGCCGGTGTCTCTCACTCGAATGGTCACAGCGACGGTGTCGGAGCCAGCAGGCCGCGCCCGAGCAAAGACCTCGACGAAGCCCTCGCGGGTGTAGCGAATCCCGTTGCTGACGAGATTCCCCACGACCTGGCGGAAGCGCCCCCGGTCCACCACCACCCGATCCGCTGGAGAGGTGTCCAGCATCAGGCGCAGCGTGAGCCCCTTGGCTTGCGCGTGGGACGAGTGGATGGCATCCACCTCCTCGAGCAGGGCGCGAAGGGAGGTGGGCTCGGCCAGCAGGGGGAGCGCAGCCGCGCCGGTCTGGGACCGGGCTGCAGCCTCTTCGAGGATGAAGCGAATCGCAGACGAGCTGGCCGTCAGGATGTCCAACACGCGGCTGGCCTCCCGCGTCGTCGCATTGGTGCGGAGCAGGGCGGTCGCCCCCAACAGGGCAGACAAGGGGCTGCGGAGCTCGTGGGTGAGGTGGTCCACCAGCTGCTTGAGGGCACGCTCCGATGCCGCGCCCTGCCGCTGCGCATCCCGGCGCGCGGTCACGTCCCGATAGATCCACAAGTGCCCCTTCCAGCTGTCTCCGTCGCGGATGGGGACGTAGTCCAGCTCCAAGGCCGGCCCGTCGCGCAAATTCAGGCTGATGCCCGAGACCAGCGCCGACGCGCTGCGACAGGCCGCGGTGGTCTTGAGGAAGGCATCCGCGTCGCCGAAGAGCGGCGCGGCCGCAGCCTCCAAGAGGGCCGAGTCCCGCCCCACATGGGCGTCGGGAGCCCCGGCCAGGTTGAACCAGTCGCACCAGGGCTGGTTGACGAGGTGGACCCGTCGGTCGCCATCCTCGAGCAGAACAGCCGCGTCGAGCTGGGAGGCAAGCGTGGCGAATTGCAGGCGCGTGACGCCGGGGGGAGCGGAGCTGGGTATCTTCTTCATCATGGGCGTCTACCCGCCTCGGGCCATGGGACGAGGAGCGGACTTCTCCGGCAACCGAGAAAAACTCTTGCCCGGATCAAGACTCTCTCCTAGTCCAACCCGAGGGACATCGGGTGACGGATTGGAATCCAACTGCGAAGGGGAATCTTCGATGTACGGACTGGTCAACCGAGCCCTTCAGGACATGGTGGTGGAACGCCACGGACAGGACACCTGGGAACGCATTCGGCAGCGTGCCCGGTTTGCGGAACCCGTCTTTGTGGCCATGGAAGGCTATGACGACAGCGTCACCTACGACCTCGTCGGCGCGAGCGCGAAGGAACTGGACCAGAGCGCTGAAGAGATCCTCTTTGACTTCGGGCGGTGGTGGGTGCTGCGCACCGCCGATGAGGGCTACGGACCCTTGCTGCAGATGGCCGGCGACACCCTGCCCACCTTCCTCGAGAACCTCGACGAGATGCACTCCCGCGTGGCGCTCAGCATGCCCCATTTGCGGCCGCCCTCCTTCCGGGTGACCCGACTGGGAGAGGGCCAGCTCCACCTTCAGTATTACTCCCATCGGCCGGGCCTGGTCCCCTTCGTCCTCGGGCTGCTCGATGCTTTGGGGGAGCGCTTCAACACCCCCACCGTCGCGCGACTCCTGAGCCCCCGCGGACCCGACCAGGACCACGACCTCTTCCTGTTGCGCTGGGGAGCGGGTCTCCCGTGACCGAGGGCCCCAGGCTTGAAGGGCCAACCTTCGACCTCGCCTTTCCCTTCGCCTTTCGCGTGGATCAACTGGGCCGACTCGATCATGTCGGCCCGTCGCTGCGGCGGCTCTTCCCCGAGCTGGAGCCGGGCAAGTCCATCGGGGACCACTTCGAAGTGATTCGTCCGGCAGGCCGAAGCCTCGCAGACCTTCACCACGACGCGCGCGCGCTGGTCGTGCTGCGCCACAAGCTGGTGGACGTCGTGATGCGGGGGCAGGTGGTCGGCTCACACGACGGAAGGCTGACCTTCATTGGGGGGCCCTGGGTCACCTCCATCAAGGATATGCAGACCCTGGGCATCGCGATCAACGACTTCGCGGTGCACGACTCCAGCGTCGACATGCTCTTCCTCTTTCAGGCGCAACGACGCACGATCGAAGAGACCCGGGAGCTGGCGGATCGTCTGCGCGAGAAGTCCAAGGAGGCCGACGCTGCACACGCCGCCTCCCGTGGGCTGCTGTCCACCTTCAGCCATGGCCTCCGCACGCCCCTCCACAATATGCTGGGCATGCTGGAGCGGGCGCGGGCCGCCAGGCAGCTGGAGGAGACCGTCGAACCTCTGGCCGCCGCCGCGGACCATACGCGTCGGTTGGAAAAGCTCATCGCCCGCACGCTCACGCTGATCGAGCTTCAAGACCACCCCGACGCGCGACAAGAGCCCGTTGAGGCCTGGCAGACCGTGATGGCCGCCGCCCAGAAGGCCAGCCCCTTCGACCTCCGACGCTCGCTGCGGCTGCGGCCTCCGTTGGCGACTCCGCACCATTGGCTGCTGCTCGACCCCACACTGGTGACCATCGTGGTGGAGCAGCTGGTCGAGATCGCCTTGCTCCACGGAGGCGGCGGCTCGGTCGAGCTGTCCACCGAGGTCGCCGAGGACGGGCACCATCTCACCATTCACCTCTTCGACGAGGGGTCGGGGGTCTTCCAGGAGCGGGTAGAGCAGCTCACAGCGCTTCGGGCCGGCGCGCCCACGGAAGCCCCAAGCCGCAACGAGGTCGGCCACCACCTCATTGACGCAGCGGTCTCCAAGATGAAGGGCAGCATCGAAATCCATCGGGCCTCGCACCCCTACACCGGTACACGGGTGAGTGTGCGGGTGCCCTGCCGGCCCGCAGACCCACCTGCGACCCCAGTCTCCCGGCCAACCCAATCCCGGCGACGCCTGCGCGTGTTCATCGTAGATGATGCTCCGGACAACCGCCGCCTGGCGGCCTGGGCCCTCGAAGACGTCGGCCACGAGGTCGGCCTGGCCACCAACGGCAGCGACGCCCTGTGGGCGGCCGCGACCCAGGACTGGGATGTGATCCTGATGGATCTAGAGATGCCAGGCATGGACGGAATCAGCGCGGCGCGTCGCCTGCTGGGCACCGATGGGGGGCCCAAAGTGGCCCTCGGCGAACCGCGGGTGATCGCCTTCACGGCCCATGATCTCGTAGAATTTCGTGACCGCTGCGCCGACGCCGGGATGTCGGGATTCCTGGTCAAGCCCCAAGCCGCCCGGGGCATCGTCGACGCCGTCGAAGCCCACCTGGGGCTGGCCGAGAGGGAGCCCACCCATGCCATCCCGGCCTGGCTGCACGCCGCCTTCGCCGACGACCTGATCGAGCTGGGCCAAGAGATCCTCCAGGCCGAGACCGTCCCCGACCTTCAACCCCTGCTGCACCGGCTCGCCGGCTCCTCCAGCTCCTATGGCTATGGCGAGCTCGCGGGGGCGGTCCGGGCCCTCTCTGCAGAGCTGGCCTCCGGCCGAGAGTGGCGCGGCCCCAGAGCGCAGCTTGTCGACGATGTGCTGGCGCTGGCGCGGTCAATCCCGCGACCCTGAGACCCCGCCAAGGCAGGGTCCCGCATCAAGCAAGGGTTTTTCGGGGGGGGGACTGGACAACCGACCATGGGGTGGCGGGACGCATCGGGTCATTCTCCATGCAGGAACCGACGGAGCGCGCCGCTCCCGTCGGCCGGCCCCCAACCTGCATGGAGAAGAATGCGGCACCTTCCAGCCAGTCCCGTGCCAGGCGTCCGGCGACGACGGACGAAGGCAGCATGCGTGCCCGACAGTGTCGAGAAGGTGCCCACGCCGCTGCTCCTGCTGCAGGGTCCTCGAATCGTCGGCGCGAACCGGGCGGCTCGGGAACTGGTGGGGAGAGCGGAGCTGGTGGGCATGGACCTGGTTGCGTTGATGGCCCCAGAGCACCGTGGCGCAGTCGGGTCCGCAATCGAAGGACCCGGAGAGCAGCCGGTATCTGCGCGCACGGACGGGCCCCGCCCCGTATGGGTGGAGGTTCACTGCCTGGGAAGCCAGCACGGGGACCGGCGCCAGCTCGTGAGCCTGGTCGACTGGGAAGGCCGCGCGAATGCAGAGGCCCGCGCACAAGCAGCCGAACGTCTGGCAACCCTGGGACGCGTGGTGGCGGGTGTCGCCCACGAGATCCGCAACCCCCTCACCTATGTGATCTTCAGCTTGGAGTGCCTGCAGGAGCGCCTGGAGAGAGTCGGCACCGAACCCGCCACATCCCTCGCCGCCGACATCCAGACCGAGCTCGCGAGCGCACTGATGGGGACGCGTATGATCGCCGAACTGGTGCAGCTCTTGCGCGTCCCAAGTGACAGCCCTGGTACCGACGCGGCCCCTCCACAACAGCCGATCTTCAGCAACCTGCACGAGGCGGCTCAGCGCGCGATCCAGATCACCAAGGCGGGCCTCCCCATCAGCCTCGATGTCGCAAATCACATCTCCCCCAGCCTGGCCCCCATCGGGATGGCCCTTGGCCCGATCACCCAGATCCTCATCAACCTCCTCGCCAATAGCGCCGACGCCATCGCCGGAACCCGACGGCGGCAGGGCCGCGTGGATCTTCGTGCATACCAGCGTGGCGGCCGAATCCACCTGCGAGTCCAAGACGACGGACCCGGCGTGCAGTCCGGCATGGATGTGCGCATCTTCGATGAGCTGGTGACCACCAAGGCCGACCAGGGTGGAAGCGGGCTGGGCTTGCGCATCGTGTCCAACCTGCTGGCGGCCGCTGGCGGGAGCATCCAGTTGATCCCCACGGAGCAAGGCGCCTGTTTCGAGGTCCAGCTCCCTGTCGCCGCCCAGAGAGATGCCGTCCTGCACAGCGACCTCCCCGCCGACTGCCCCGCAGCCACCAGCCACGTCGAGATCTCACGCTCCTGGGCGACCTCGCTCGGATCCGCCGCGCAGTCGACGCGCTTTCCGACGGGTTGACGGCACGAGCGGCTCGGAGGCCCAACCCACCATCCCGGGTGATCCGACCGGCCAAAAGGACGGTCAGCCCAGCGTCGTGAGCCCGTGGCGGATCGCATACTTGGTGAGCTCTGCCACAGAGTTCAGCTTCAGTTTGCGCATGACCTGGATCCGGAATGCGTGCACCGTCTTGTCGCTGATTCCCAGCTCCGCTGCGATCTCTTTGGCATTCTGCCCATTGGCGATGTACTGAAGAACCTCGCGCTCCCGGGGCGAGAGCAGGGGCCCCGCTGCACCGCTACTTCCAAGCACCTCATCGATCATCACGCCCGACACCTCGGGGCTGATGAAGGAGCCACCGCCTGCGACGGCCGAGACGGCCTCCCGGATGCGTTCCGGGCTGGCGGTCTTGAGCAGGTAGCCCGCAGCCCCGGCCCGGAAAGCCTCCACCACGTGGTCCCGACCCGTGTGCATCGACAGCATCAAGATGCGGCCGGGCTGACCGCCATCCGTCCATCGGCGGGCGAATTCGATCCCGTTGAGCCCAGGCATGGCGACATCGACAATCAAGACATCCGGCCCCGTCTCCAGCGCGACCTTCAGGGCCTCGTCACCAGCGGCGGCTTCTCCCACGACCGCAAAGAGGGGGGACGCTTCGAGGGACGCGCGGACGCCGTCCCGAATGATGCGGTGGTCATCGACGATCACAACACGGATCATGGACCGGCAACCAAGGGAGGAACGCGTGAGGCGCAGACCCTACACCAGCAGCGCCGTGACAAGGCGTCACCACTTGCAACGACCTTCAACGGCCGCAGACCCGGCTCAGCCCTGCCGGGCACGAGCAGCCGCCGCCGGCAGCCGTCCCTCAAAACCCAGCTCCGCCACGGTGCCGCGGATGGCGACGACCTGACCAGGATGGGGGACGGGAGCGGACATCGAAGGACCGACCCTGCCGCATATGCGGCAACCATCCCAACTTCACAGGCGCCTGCCGGAGTCCAGTCCCCAACGCCGAGACGGCCCGAGGTGAATGCTCCACCTCAGGCCGATGCTCGTTCGGGCGGGGCGCCCGGTCAGGCTCAGGGGCAGACCGTCAGGCGGTCCACATCCATGCCCAACTTGTAGGTGCGCAGGCCCACCGAACCCCAGGCGTAGCTGTGGTCTTCCAAGGTCAGGACCGGCTCACCGTCGATGCTCACGTCGAAGTGGCTGCCCTTGGCCACCACCCGCAGGCTCACCCACTGCTCCGGCTCCAGCGCGACCTTGGCCGAAGCGAGGGCCCGCCAGCCCGGCGACATCTTGCCAAAGACCACCTTGTCGGCGCCGGGGTAGAGCCCCACATAGTAGGCCTGCTGGCTGTCGTTGCGGGCGTCGCCCGGCTCCTGGATGCGCAGCAGGATGCCCGCGTCGCCACTGTTTCCGGCCACCTGGATGCGGGCCTCCACCAGGGTGTCGGTCCACTCGCGATCCTCCAGCCAGATGGCCTCGCCGGGATGGGTCGGACGGTTGGACATCACGGCCCCCTGCATGCCGTCGGTCAAGGCCCACTCGCCGGCGATCACCTCCCACAGGGCATCCACCTCGTCAAAGCGGGTGTCGAAGAGGGCATCGCCGCAGGCCGGATCCAGGGGCATGGCATCCCAGGCGTCTCCCACGCCGTCATCATCGCTGTCCATATCGTAGGGGTCGGTGATCACGCCCTGGGTGGCGCCCACCTCCTCATCCCCATTGGTCAGGCCGTCGCCATCGATGTCGGGGTCGGCGCAGTTGACCCGCCCGTCGCGGTCCAGGTCCAGCTCGGTGGCGGGCAGGCCGCCATCGCAGTCGTTGTCGATGCCATCGCAGATCTCGTCTGCACCGGGGTAGGACTGCGCGTCGCGGTCGTCGCAGTCGCTGTCGTCTTCCACCCGGTCAAAGGGCAGCTCACAGGTGACGATGCCGCTGCCGGGCTCGCCAAAGCCATCGGCGTCGTCGTCATCGAAGCTCAGCACGCCGTCCACCGGATCGTCGTCGACCCCGCCGCTGCAGTCGTTGTCCTTGCCGTCGCAGACCTCTTCCCCTTCCGGCGAGATGCTGGCGTCCAGGTCGTTGCAGTCCGCCATCTGGCCCGGCAAGGCCGGCGAGAAGTAGCCGTCTCCGTCGCGGTCCATGGGCACCTTCACCCCCCCCTCGAAGTCGGGCTTGTCTTGCCCCTCCTCGACAAGGGGGGCGCCGGTATCGGCCGACTCGCCAGCGGCGCCCTTGGAGGCGACCTCGGGGCTGCAGGCGGCGGCGAGGACGAGGGCGGACAGCAGGCTGAAGCGGATGGGGGTCATGGGAGGCTCCGGGGTGGTTTCGGACCGAATGGTCGAACCGTTCCAAAAGCAAGAGCCGTGCCAGCCGAAAATACTGCATTCTCAACGAAATGGCGCGCCAATCGTCTCGAAACCGAACGCTGATGTGCCATCGCGGGATCGCCCGACCTTCGCCCGGCCCGTCAATCGGCGCGGGCGACGGCCACCCCACCACCCCTTCTGGGGCAGCCGGAAGAATGCTGCGCCATCAGCGCAGGCTGTAGCTGCCCCACAAGAAGAAGGCCGCGTCCTCGCCCTGCCCGCGGATCAGCAGGGCCAGCTCGCTGCCCTTGCGCTGGGCCCAGGCCTCTCCGATGTCCACCCGCTCGCGGTAGGCCCAACCGCAGTCGCAGACATCGCCCAGGTCTTCGATATAGGTGCAATCCTCCTCGACTTTCACCGATCCGCTCCAGAGCACATCGGCCGGATCCAGGGCCACCCGCTCGCCCTCTGGCAGGTCGGTGACCGACAGGCGCAGGGTCTGTGCGCCATAGGCCACATCGCTGGGATGGCCATCCAGCCGCTCATTGCTGTTGTCGCATTCATAGCCGTAGGAGGTCTCGGCTCGGTAGCCGCCCCCGTCGGAGAGGAACTCCAACCCGGTGATCACGAAGCTCACCCGCTGGCCCACGGTGCCGATGCAGCCATCGAAGGGGAAGCTGGGGCCGGGCATCACGCACTCCCCGCGGGCCAGCGCCGTCTCGCAGACATCCACATAGACCAGGGCGCCGATATTGGCGCTCTCGATGGCGAAGGAGCGCGGGTAGCCGTGGCTCTCGGCGGCAAGCAGCTCACCGGTCAAGGAGGACCGGTAGAGGGGCGAAGGCACGGTGCTCCCGGGCCAGCCCACCAGCTCACCCTCGTCGAGGAAGGGGTCGCCCCCGGTGCTGCCGCCCACATAGACATAGGCCAGGCCAGCCGATCCGTCGGCGGCTTGCAGGTCGCCGTCACAGCTGGCCGGCAGCACGGCGTCCTCCTCCTCGATCCAGGCGCCCTCCTCCTCGCCCGTTCGCTGAAACCAGCCGTGGGCATTCCACAGCTCCTCGGGCTCCGGATCGGGGCCGGCGCTGTCGTCGGGGTCCTTGCCCCCGTTGCAGGCGAAGAGCAGAACCGCAACAAGGGCAGGGAGAAGGCGGAACATTCATGCTCACGTTGCAGGAGGAGACCCAACATAGTCGGCTTTGGGCCCATGCCGCCACTGAGCCGACAGCGGACTCAGAGCCCCAGCAGCTGCCGGACCACCGCGTGGCTGGGCTGCCGTTGCAGGGTGGTGGCGAAGACCCGCTCCTCCACCCCCTCCAGCAAAGCCACCGGGACGACGCCATAGCTGCCCACCAGCTCGTCTTCGACGCGGGTGGGCATGGCGAATGCGCCCACCCCGGCGCGCCCCAGGGTCTTGAGCAGGGCGCTGTCATCCAGCTCGGCCACCACCAGGGGACGCAGGGAGCGCTCCGCAAACCAGCGGTCCAAGCTGCGCCGCAGGGTCGTCCCGTCCGAAGGCAAGAGAATGGGCGCGCCGCCGAGGCTCTCTGGGAAGCCCTTCTTGAGCGCCTGGGCCGCTGAAGGTCGCGCATACAGGGCCACCGGGCTGCGCGAGATGGGGTGGGTGAAGGCCCGCAGGCCCCGGGCCAGGCCGACAGGCGCATCGGTCAGCACCACATCCAGGTCATGGACCGCGAGGTCGGCCACCAGGCGCTCGGCAGAAGCGGCCCGGCAGATCAGGTGAACCGACGGGCCCCCCGCCAGCGCTGGCTCCAGGAAGCGCCAGGCCACCAGCTTGGGCAACACATCGGCCACCCCCACCCGCAGCTGCACCGGACCGGCGCCGGCATCGCCCTGGCGCACCCGCTCGGTCAGCTCCTGGCCGGTGTTGAAGATGCGATCGGCATAGGACAGGCTGGTGCGGCCCAGCTCCGTCAACACCAGGCCCCGGCCCCGGCGATGCAAGAGCGGCTGCCCGAACTGCTCCTCCAGCAGCTTGAGCTGCGCCGACACGGTGGAGGGGGAGAGGCGGAGCTTCTTGGCGGCCCGGGTCAGGGAGCCCTCGTGGGCGACCAGCCAGAAGTACTGGAGGTGATGGTAGTTGAGCGAGTCCACTTCGCTTTTCCACAAGTGCGCGGTTTCTATTTTCTAATATTCAAAACAATAGCAGCTGGGTAGAGCAGTGGCGAGACCCCACCCAGGAGTCCCTCATGGAGATCGCAGTCGCCCGCGGAGATGGCATCGGCCCCGAGATCATGGAGGCCGTCCTGTCGGTCTTCGACGCAGCCGGCGTGCCCCTGAGCTACCACGATGTGGAGATGGGCAAGGAGGTCTACGAGCGGGGCCTCACCGCCGGCATGACCGAGGAGACGCGCGAGGTGGTCGAAGGCTGCGGGGTGCTCTTCAAGGGGCCCCTGGAGACCCCCACAGGCAAGGGCGCAAAGAGCGTCAACGTCACCGCCCGCAAGCTTTGGAGCACCTACGCAAACAAGCGGGTCTTCAAGACCCTGCCTGGCGTCGATACGCTCTGGTCCAAGGCCGGGCTGAAGACCGACATCACGATGCTGCGGGAGAATATCGAAGACACCTACGGCGCCATCGAGCACCTGCAGACCCACGACGTCGCCCAGTGCCGGCGCTTCATCACCCGCCCCGGCAGCCTGCAGCTGCATCGCACGGCCTTCGAGATCGCGCGCCGCAAGGGCGCCCGCCGCGTGACCTGCGGCCACAAGGCCAACATCATGAAGCTGACCGATGGGCTCTTCCTGGAGACCTTCTACGAGGTGGCCCGGGACTACCCCGAGCTGCGCTCCGACGACCTCATCGTGGACAACCTCGCCATGGCCCTGGCCAGCCGCCCCCAGGAATTCGACGTGGTGGTGCTGCCCAACCTGCAAGGCGACATCCTCAGCGACCTCTGCGCGGCCCTGGTCGGCGGCCTGGGCTACGCGCCCTCGGCCAACCTGGGCGAACACATCTGCGTCTTCGAGGCGGTTCACGGCACGGCCCCCGACATCGCCGGCAAGGGCCTCGCCAACCCCACCGCCCTGCTGCTGAGCGGCTGCATGATGCTGCGCCATGTGGGCCTCGCCCGCAGCGCCGCCCGCATCGAGGCCGCGGTGGGTCCGGCCCTGCGCGCCCTCTCCCGGCCCCTCGATCTCGGGGTGCCGGCCCCAAGGCCCAGCACCGCGGACTTCACCCGGGCCTTCATCGACAACCTGCCCCCTGAAGCCGACTTCGCCCACCTGGTCGACGACCCCGACAACCGGCTGCACATCCCCCCGGTGCTCCAGCCCCAGCGCATGATGTCCACCCCCAAGCTCCACGCCGAGACCTGCGGCGGCGCGGACCTCTTCGTCGAGTCCACCGAGTCAGCTGAGGCCGTGAGTCGGCGCATCAAGCCCCTTCTGGACGACCAGCTGCGCCTCACCATGATCAGCAACCGCGGCACCCAGGTCTGGCCGCTGGCCAGCCGCTTCACCGAGTGCGTGAACCACTACCGGGTGCGCATCGAAGCCCGGCCGGGGGTGGGGGATCTGTCCGGATCCCAGCTGCTGACCCTGGCCGCCAGCATCGACCCGGTCATCCGCGTGTGCTCCATGGAGATGCTGATGTCGGTGGGCGAGAACCGGGGATTCTCCCTGGCCCAGGGCCAGTGAGCCCCCAGGCTCGGCCGCCTTCTCGGTTGTCCAGCCTGGACGCTCTGGAGGCCGAGTCCATCGCCATCCTTCGCGATGGGGTCTCGGAGCGCCAGCGCCCCGTCCTGCTCTTCTCTGGGGGCAAGGACTCGCTGGTGCTCCTGCACCTCGCGCGCAAGGCCTTCTGGCCGGCGCCCCCGCCCCTGCCCCTGCTGCATGTCGACACGGGGCACAACTTCGACGAGCTGATCGCCTTTCGGGACGAGACGGTGTCCACCCTGGGGCTGGACCTGCGGGTGGTATCGGTACAGGAATGGATCGACGACGGGCGGCTGATGGCGCCGCCCGATGGCTCTCGCAACCAGCTCCAGATCCCCGTTCTCTTGCACGCAATCCAATCCGGCGCTTTTGATGCGGCCTTTGGCGGAGCACGCCGAGACGAGGAGCGAGCCCGGGCCAAGGAGCGCGTGGTGAGCCTGCGCGACCGCTTTGGACAGTGGGACCCCCGCGCCCAGCGCCCCGAGCCCTGGACGGCATGGAACACCTGCCTGCACAAAGGGGAGAACCTGCGCGTCTTCCCGCTGTCCAACTGGACCGAGCTGGACGTCTGGACCTATATCGCACGAGAGGGCCTGGCCCTTCCCTCCCTCTACCTCGCGCACCAGCGGCAGGTGGTGCAGCGAGACGGGCTGCTGCTGGCCCTCCACGCCCTGAACCCCCTGCAGCCGGGTGAGCGTGCAGAGACGGCCCGCGTGCGCTTCCGCACCCTGGGCGATCTGCCCTCGACAGGCGCGATGCGCTCGGAGGCCGCCACCGTGAGCGCCGTCATCGCCGAGAACCTCATCTCGGCCGTGAGCGAGCGCGGGGTGGGCCGAGGCGACGACCGGGCGTCGGCCTTCGCCATGGAGGACCGCAAGCGGGAGGGCTACTTCTGAGAGGCCTCAGGCGTCGCGACGGGTGTTGGCCTCGATCTGCACCTGGCAGAGCGCGGTCTGGGCGTGCAGACGCAGCAGGAAGGCCTTGGGTCGGGCCACCGCCCAACCCAGGGCCGCCCCCACGACCCCCAGCGCGATGGCTGGCATCGTCGCCTCTCTCACGTCGGTGAGCGCCATCAGGCCGCAGCCACCGGCGCAGCCCAGCAGGCCCCCCGACAGGGCGTAGAGCAGCTCCAGGCTGCGGGCCTGGCTGTAGAGGGTGTCGGCCATCTTGGCGATGACACGGGCGTCGTATCGGGCCATGGGCAGGCTCGGTTTGGAGGAGGGCAAAAAAGCAAAGCGCGCGGGACCCCACCCGAAGGTGCAGTCAGGAAGGGACGCTGTCCCCCTCCGGGTGGGGCCCGGCGCAAGCGGACTCGCCCGAAGGCGCGGAGATCAGTCTTCGTAGAGACGCAGGGCGCCCCGAAGTTCGGACAGCACCTTGTCGCGCAGCCAGGGGGGCTCCAGCACGACACAGTGCTCGCCCCACTCCAGGCAGAAGCGCACCAGCTCTCCGCCGCCGGTGCGCATGCGCAGGGTCACCGCGCCGTCGGCCTCCACCGCAAGCTGCTGGCTGGGGTGCCACTGGCGGGCCTCCACATAGGGCCGCACCTGGGCCGAGAAGCGCAGCACCACCGTGTCGACCTGCCGGCCCGAGATGATGCCAAACCAGGGTGAGAGTGCAGCGTCGGGATCCCAGTCGTCGGGGTAGACGATGGGCGGACCCAGGGTGGCCGCTTCGATGCGCTCAATCGGCAGCCGCAAGGTCTCGGGCTTGCCGTCCAGACGCGCCAGCAGGTAGAGGGCGCGCCGGTAGAGCACCAGGCTGAGGGGGGTCAGACCGTCAAAGCTGCGCGTGCCGCCGGTTGCACGATAGACAAGGTTCAACGCACGCTCACGTAGGAGCGCATCCAGGACGGTGTCCAGGATGTCCGCACAGTCGGCATAGGAGCGGGCCGGCTCGGACAGGATGCGCAGCTTGCGGTCGATGTGGGCGGCGTAGCGGCTGGGAACGCCGTCGAGGGGCGCGAAGTCCCGCAGCGACTGCTCCAGGCTGGTGCCGCGCAGAAAGCCGGCGAGATCCCGCCCCAGCTGCAAGGAGATGCGGTCCAGCAGGCCCAGGGTGCGCACACCAAAGCCCGAGCCGACGGACCACACCCGCGCGTCGCGCTCTCCCCGGCCCTCGATGGGCGCCAGGGTGGCCAGCAGCTTGAGGTCCTCGCGCACCACCCGCACGGATGCATCGACGGCGCGGGCAAGCTCGCGGGTGGTGGCCTCGCCCCGAGTCAACAGCACCAGCAAGATGCGCACGGCCCGGGCCGTGGGCGTCGACTGGCGCGGCGCGGGGGGTGTTGGCAGGGTCATCTTGGCTTCCGGGCTGGCCGCATCGCTGCGGAACACCCACACCCTACCCCCGATCCGCCACCGATAATGCGTCACTGGACGGACGTTCAGGCCTTTCGACGCGAAGCCCGCGTGAAGTCGAGGAACTCAGCGGGGGGCCGCTTTGGGAATGGATGCTGCAGAGACGGCCTGCACCCTGGACTCTGCCAGGCTGGGGTACTCCAGCAGCGGCTGATCGTCGGTGATGGGACGATCCGCCACCAGGCCCGCGGTGGGCTCCCCCTCAAAGAGGCCGAAGATGCCCTCGCCCCCATCGGCCGACAGCTCGGCGTCCAGGATGCGCATCTCTTCGGCCAGCCGATCGCCCTGGGCCATGCGCGCCGCGATGCGCGCGGGGCTCACGTCGATGGGCCGGTCCGAGACCACCGTGACGAAGCCCTCGTACCAGGCCACCCGGTAGGGGAAGAGGTTGGCCAGGGTGCGCTGCACCAGCAGGGCCTGGGCCGCCTCGCCCTCGTTGGCATAGACGGCCAGGATGCCGCCCGGCGCCAGGCGGGAGCGCACCAGGCGCAGATACTCCTCGCTCAGCAGCATGGACGAGCCCGCCTGCCGCAGGTGCAAGGGGGCCGACAGGATGATGTCGTATCGGGTCTCATCCAGGGCCAGGCCCACCCGGGCGTCCTGCCAGATCCACCGCAGCTGCGGGTGGTGCAAGGCGTTCAAGGTGCGGTCCGGCCAGGCCTCCAACACCCGCCGCAGGGTGTGGTTGATCTCGTAGCCATCCACCTGCAGGTCCTGCACCCCCGCCAGGGTCACGCTGCTGACCCCCACCCCGGCGCCGATCACCAGGGCCCGCTTGGGGGCCCCCTCATGGGCGAGCACCGCCGCCATCGCCATGACCCAGGAGTAGGGCCGGCCGATGTGGTTGCGCCCATCCGACAGCCGGGTGTGCCACAGCCCATCCAGGGTCACCGACCCGTCCTCGTGCACCTCGACCACCCCGTCCCGCCCCCACCAGGCGGTGGTCTCACCAGCGACCGTTAGCGGCGTGAGCACGCCTTTGACCATTATAATCGCGGACCATGCCGCGACCACCAGAGCCCCGATGCGCCCCCGTTGTCCCGGAAAAAGCTCCAGCACCGCGCAGGCCGCCGTGCCGATGGCCAAGGCGCCCGCCCCCGCCTGCAGGGGGGCCTCGAAGCCCACCAGGGTGAAGAGCAGCACGCCCAGGCAGGAGCCCAGGGTGTTCACGGCGGCATAGCGGCCGACATCCCGGCCCCAGTCCGAGGTGGCCCGGGTCACCAGCAGCCCGTAGATCAGGCCAAAGCCCACGCAGGGCAAGGTATAGAGGGCCACCGAGCCGCCCAGGCCCAGCAGCCCGGCGGCGCGGTCCCACTGCAGCACCGAGGGCAAGCAGGCCACCGCCGCGGCCGTGAGCAGGGCCACCGGCGCCACATCGGGCCGAATGCGCCCCGACAGGGCCACCCCCAGCGACCAGGCCACCAGGAAGCCGCAGAGCCCCGCCGCGAAGGTCACCGGCAGGGGCCAATGGGCCAGGGACAGGGACCGGAAGAGCAGCATCTCGTAGCCCAGGGCCAGCAGGCCGAAGACCCCGCCCAGCAGCTCTTCCCGGCTGAGGCCACGGGCCCGGGGCTGTCCCGCGGGCCTGCGGGCTGCACCGGGGCGCGTCGGCCAGAAGGCCCACCAGCAGCGCGGCGCCGCCATTGCAGGCCACCGCCACCAGCAAGGACCTGCGCTGGCCGATCACCGGCAGCAGCCACAGGCTGGCCGACAAGGCGCCCATCGCCGCCCCCAGCGTGTTCACGAAGAAGAGTGCGGGCACCAGCGACAGCTTCGTGGACCCCAGCTGCCGCTGCGCGCCCTCCGAGGCCAGGGGCACGGTCGCCCCCATCAACAGGGTGGGTGGCAGCAAGACCAGGGCCGCGGCGAGGCCATAGACCAGGCGCAGGGGCAGGCCCGCGCTGGCCGCGAGGCGCCAGGCGGCCTGCACCGACTCGCTGATATCCAGACCAAGAATCAGCGTCACAACAGTGTTCACAGCCACCAGGCCCAGCTCGACCAGGGCCAGCACCGCCAGCGGATTGCGCAGGCCCCCCACCCGACGGCTGGCCAGCCAGGCGCCCGCGCCCAGCCCGAACAAGAAGACCAGCACCACGATCATGGCGCTCAGCGTCTCGCTGCCCCCCAAGAAGAGCTTGAGGGCGCGCTGCCAGACCACCTGGTTGATGATGCCCGCCAGGCCCGACAGCACCAGGCCGGCCAACAAGGCGACGAGTGCGCCGGTGGCAGCCGGTGCGGCCGGGTCCGGGGGAGGGGCAGACATCGGGCGGCTCTATCCACCCCAGGGGGCCCCGGCCCTCAGCCCTTGACGCAGACCACCTGCTTGAGGGTGTGGGCGATCTCCACCAGATCGGCCTGGGCGGCCATCACGGCGTCGATGTCCTTGTAGGCGGCAGGCGTCTCGTCCACCACGTCGGCGTCCTTTCGACACTCGACCCCAGCGGTGGCCCGGGCGTGGTCCTCCACCGTGAAGCGACGGCGGGCCTCGGTGCGCGACATGGCCCGCCCGGCGCCGTGGCTGCAGGAACAGAAGCTCTCGGGGTTGCCCTTTCCGCGCACGATGAAGCTGCGGGCGCCCATGGACCCGGGGATGATGCCCAGCTCGCCGGCCTGGGCGCTCACCGCCCCCTTGCGGGTGACCCAGACATCCTCGCCATAGTGGCGCTCCTTGTTGACGTAGTTGTGGTGGCAATTCACGGCGAGATCGGTCAGGGTGAACTCCGGCAGATCCGAATGTGCCGACAGGGCGCCCACCACCGCCTGCATCATCAGCTCGCGGTTGAGCCTGGCAAAGCGTTGGGCCCAACCCACCGCAGAGACATAGTCCCCAAAGTGGGTGCTGCCTTCGGGGAGATAGGCCAGGTCCCGGTCGGGCAGCTGGATATGCCAGCGCTCCATCTCCTTGCGGGCCAGGGCGATGAAGTGGCTCCCGATGCGGTTTCCCACCCCGCGCGAACCGGAGTGCAGCATCAGCCAGACGCCTTGGGCCTCGTCGATGCAGACCTCGATGAAGTGGTTTCCTCCCCCCAAGGTGCCCAGGTGGTTCACGGTATTGGCCTTTCGCAAGGCGGGGTGGCGCTCACACAGGGCGCCGTGTTCTGCCTCCAGCCCCTTCCAGGCCGCAGAGACGGCGTCGGGCGGGCTTCCCCAGGCGCCGCGGTCGCCCCGCCCGCCGTTGGCGGTGCGGCCGTGGGGCACGGCGGCCTCGATGGCGCTGCGCAGGCCGCGCAGATCGTCGGGCAGATCGCTGGCGGTCAGGGTGGTGCGGGCGGCCATCATGCCGCAGCCCAGGTCCACCCCCACCGCCGCGGGGATGATGGCGCGGTGGGTGGGGATCACCGATCCCACCGTGGCCCCCTTGCCCAGGTGCACATCGGGCATGACGGCCAGCCAGCGGTGGATGAAGGGCAGGCCCGCGATATTGTCGAGCTGGGCGCGGGCGGCGTCTTCGATGGGCAGGCCGCGGGTCCAGGCCTTGATCAGGCCAGGGCCGTGGCGGGGCTGGAAGACTTCGTGGGTCGGGGGCATCGGGGCTCCGGGGGTCAGGGGTCGGGCCCAGGGAAAGCAACGGGCGTGCCAGGGCCGCCGTCTATCCTGCTCCAGCAACGAAGAGGGCGATCCAGCCGGGCCTTTCGGACCCTGTGCTGCCCACCGTCCCTGGCGCCCGGCCCCAAGACCACGATACATTTCGCGCGCGATCTATCCTGGAGTATCGCATGGCGCGGCGCACGGTGGTCTTCAGCTTTCTGGGCGTGACCCTGGACCGCGGACATGCGGCCAAGCGGTGGAAGCGCTGGCGGCCCAACCCCGGCCTGGTCAGCCAACCCGACCTGCCCATCGACCGGGTCGAGCTGCTCCACCCGCCCGAAAGCACGCTGCTGGCGGACCAGATCGTCGCCGACATCGCCGAGCTGAGCCCCCGCACCACCGTGGTCTGCCGCCCCATCCCCCTGCCCGACGCCTGGGACTTCGAGGCGGTCTACGGCGCCTTGCACGACCTCGCCCGCAGCTACCCCTTCGACGTGGACGCCGAAGACTACCTGGTGCACATCACCACCGGCACCCACGTCATCCAGATCTGCCTCTTCCTGCTGGTGGAGGCCCGAGAGCTGCCCGGGCGGCTGATCCAGACCGAACCCTCCCGGGGTCGGGAGGCCACGGTGGCCGGCCAGCACCGCATCATCGACCTGGACCTGTCCCGCTATGCCGCCATCGCCGAACGTTTCGCCACCGTTCGCGAGCAGGGCACCAGCTTCCTCAAAGAGGGCATCGAGACGCGCAACGCCGCCTACAACCAACTCATCGACCAGATCGAGCAGGTGGCGGTGCGCTCGGATATGCCCCTGCTGCTGATGGGCCCCACGGGGGCCGGCAAGACCCGCCTCGCCCGCCGCATCTACGACCTGAAGAAGGCGCGCCGCCGGCTGAAGGGGGAATTCGTCGAGGTCAACTGCGCGACCCTGCGTGGAGACTCGGCCATGGGCGCGCTCTTTGGCCACACGCGGGGGGCCTTTACCGGCGCGGTCAAGGACCGGCCCGGCCTGCTGCGCACCGCAGACCAGGGCCTGCTCTTCCTCGACGAGATCGGGGAGCTGGGCCTGGATGAACAGGCCATGCTGCTGCGGGCCCTGGAGAGCGGACGCTTCTTGCCTGTGGGTGCTGATCACGAGGTTCACAGCCAGTTCCAGCTGATCGCCGGCACCAATCGCGACCTGCGCCAGGCGGCATTGGACGGGGCCTTCCGGTCGGATCTGCTGGCCCGCATCGACACCTGGACCTGGAGCCTGCCGGCACTCAAGGACCGCCCCGAAGACATCGAACCCAACCTGGACTTCGAGCTGGACCGGGTCGGCCGGGCCGCCGGTCGGCGCCTGCGCTTTCACCAGGAGGCCCGCGCCCGATTCCTGCGCTTCGCCATGGGGCCCGACGCCACCTGGGACCGCAACTTCCGCGATCTGGGGGCCGCCGTGCAGCGCATGGGCACCCTGGCGCCCGGCGACCGCATCGACGAGCCCACCGTGCTGGCCGAGATGCAGCGCCTGCAGGCGGCCTGGGCGCCAGCCGGGCCCCCAGTCGATGACAGAGACGCGCTGCTGATCGCCATTCTGGGTGAATCGGCTGCCGCCGAGCTGGACCGCTTCGACGCCGTGCAGCTGGCCGAGGTGCTGCGGGTCTGCCGCCAGAGCCAGGCGCGATAGGGGAGCACCCTGCGGTGCGTCCGGGTCGGCGACCCTTTGGGTCGACGCCGCGACCCGGGCCCCGCCCATCCCCTGGAGGCCCCCCTGTCCCACGCGCAAGATCCCCGATTGACCCGGATCGCCGGCCTTGTGGGCCCAGGAGGCCTCTTCGGGAGCCGGTGCCGGCGCTCCGCTTTGGACCGCAGCGTCTGGCGCCCCGTCTTCCCCCGGCGGCTGCGGTGAGGGTGCCCCCCGCGCTCCTGGGCCTGGCCCTCGCCCTCTGGGAGCTGCCCCAGAACCTGTTGGGTTTGGCCCTGCTCGCCTGGCTTCGCTTGGGGGGCAGCAAGAGCGTCCTGGTCTCCGAGCGCCGCCGTCTCTTCATCCAGACCGAGCATGTCGGCGTCTCTCTGGGCTACTTCGTCTTCTGGTGCAGCGACCTGCCCGCCGGCCTCCTCGACAGCTCCGGAGCCCGCACCCGCGCCCACGAGTTCGGCCACAGCATCCAGTCCCGTCTCTTTGGCCCCCTCTACCTGCTGCTCGTGGGCCTGCCTTCCGTGAGCCGGGTGCTCTACAGTTGGCTGCACCACCGGCGGACGGGTCGGGTCTGGCCCCACTATTACCGGGGCTGGCCCGAGAACCACGCCGACTGGCTGGGTGGGGTGGAGCATCGACGGAACCGGCCCTTGCCCCGGCCCGACCCGAGGCGCTGAGGCCGAGGCCGGCCGGGTGTACGACGACTGCGAGGGGCCCCGGGCTCACTCCGCCCGGGCGGCATCCAGGGCGCGGCGGATGGCCTCTTCCAGGCTGCCGGGGTTGGGCGCGGTCTGGATATAGGCGAGGTTGCCGTTGTGGTCGATGACGTAGTTGCGCGGGTTGGCCGCGAAGGCCTCCTCGCCGTTGGGGATGAAGTAGTCCCGGCGCATCGAGCTGTCCTCGTCGGCCAGCACGGGCAGGTCGATGTCGACCTCCTCCACCCAGGCCCGCGCGGGGCCCCGCGGGCCGCCATAGGACCACAGGCCCACAAATCCCGGCTCGCCCGCGAAGGTCTCGGCGATCCAATCATCGGTGTCGGGCACCTCGGACTCACAGGTGGGACAGCCATCGTTGAAGAGCGCGAGGAAGACCACGGACCCGCGCATCGCGGAGAGATCCCAGGTGACCTCGTCGAGGTCGGTCTCGATGAAGTTGGGGGCGACGGCCCCGGGCTGCATGCCTGTCGCCTCCGAGACGCGCACCGTGAGCGTGGGCTCATCCGGGTCGTCCGTGCCCAGGGTCACGTCGCCGTCTGCATCGTCGGCCAGGGTCCACCGCGCGAAGCTGCCGGGGGGGACCTCGGTCGCATCCAGCGCGCCGGCGTCGGGCGCCTCCAGCTGCAGCGGCGCGGGACCGTCGTTGAAGACGGTGACCGTGTCGCCCTTCTGCGCGGTTCGCAGGCTGGCCCGCACCTCGGGCGCCTCCACCGCCTGCCAGGTCACCCCGAAGGGCTGGTTCCAGTCGGCCACCCAGGCGCGCTGGTCGGTGTCGGCGGCCACGGCCATGACCGAGGAGCCGGCGGGCTCGGAGCCCCGCAGCCAGGGGGCCGCGGGGTCGGAGGCATCCAGCAGCAGCAGCTCGGTCCAGGCCGCGGCCAGCACGTGGTCGCCCGATACATCCACCGCCCGAACCGATGCGTGGCCGGCCCACATTCCCAGCAGCGCCGGCTGCCCATCGTTCCGGTCGACCAGGGCAACGCCGCCGGCCCCGCAGGCCACCGTGATCCAGGCCTCGCCCGCCGCGAGGTCCCGGCAGGTGCCGGGCAGGTCGAGGCTGCCTTCGGCCTCGAGGCCCTCCGCCGTGATCGCCCACGCGGTCAGCCGGTGATCGTCCAGCGCCCAGAGGCGGTCGCCCTCCAGCAGCCCGTCCACCACCGGCGCGTCGATGCGCCCGCGTTCGACCAGCCCATCGGGGGCGGGGCCGACCACCTCGAAGAGCACGCCGCCGTGCTCGTGGAAGGCGCCAAAGAGCAGATCGCCCGCGCAATCCACCCCTGCGCCCCAGGGCAGCACGGGGAAGCGGTCGGTCACGCCTACACCGTCTTCCTTGACCTCGACACGCACCAGCTCACCCTGCCGCGTCATCCCCCACGCCGCCTCGCCGGTCCAGCACACCCGCTGCAGGTGCCAGATCCCGGTCTGGCCGAGCAGGACCGGGTTGTCGCGATCCGACAGGTCAAAAGCCCACAGCCCGCCGATGCCCGTCTGCTCCTGGCCGGCGTAGATCAGCAGGTCGCCGGCCACCACCGCGTCGGTGAGCTCGGGGGCGCCCACCTCCAGGTCGAGGGCCGGACCCCGCGCGATGGGGTCGACCCAGGCGACGGGGCCATCGCCGTCGGTCCCGTCTGCGCCCTCCGCGCCGCCCTCCTCCCCGGAGTCGCCCGCGGCGGGTGCTCCGGGGGGCGGGGAGGAGCAGGCGGCGAGGAGGGTCAGGGGGAGGAGCAGGCGCATGGGCGGGGGATGCCGGCGCCGGCAGAAGGTTCCGCGCCGCCGATGGGGCCGCACATTGGAGGACCGTCCCCTTCGGTTGGGAGGTCCTCCCCCCGGGTCATGGGGCCGGGGAGGGGTCCTGGCCACGCTGCCGCGCCGTGCTGCGCGAGGTCTGGTGACTTGGCTGGGCGGTCAGGGCGCCGTCCACGCCGTCGCGCCATAGCAGACGTTGCTCCAATGGTAGAAGACCGTGGTCTCCCAAAGCAAGCCCGAAGTGGCGACCCCTTGCACGCCGCCCGCAGACAGGGCGGTGCTGGTGCTGAATGCGTCGGCGCCGGTGCTGTCCACCGCCACGGCTTGCAGGGTGAGGGCGCCGTTGCGCCACTCGCCATTGGCCCCCGGGCTGTTGGCGCGGACACAGCTGGTGGCGGTGTTGATCAGGTCTCCGCTGGCGATGGCGAGGCGATGGAAACCCAGCTCCAAAGCCGCGAGCTGCGTGCTGCCCGACACCCCACCCAAGGAGTAGATGGGCAGGTCGGCCAGGGCGGTGTCGTCGTAGAGGTCGACATCCACCCAGCTGCTGGGATCCGTCGCATCGTAGCTGCCGTTGATCACCAGGCGGCCGCCCGGCGACAGGTCTGCATTGGCCACGATCAGCTTGAAACGCTGGTTGGGGTCACTGATGTCGGTGTCGATGTTGTGCAGGTTGCTGTTCAGCAACCCGAAGTAGTCGATGCTGGTGACGTTGTAGCTGTTGTCGTAGCGGTGCACATGGCCGTCGGTCGTCCCCGAGCCGATGGCCGCGAGGGTGGAGCTGGTATCTACGTCCATATGGCCGCCCAACAGTCCATTGTCGTCGCTGTTGCCGTTGCTGTCGTCGCTGGCCAACAGCGGGTCGGTGTCGTCGTGGAGCACCTCCTCGCCGTCGGTGCGACCCCCGCCATCGGTGTCCTCCAGGGTGGGATCGCTTCCCCAGAGGTCGACCTCGTCACCGTCGGTCAGACCATCGAAGTCGGTGTCTTCGTAGAGGGGATCGCTCCCCCAGGTGTTGACCTCGTCGCCATCGGAGAGCCCGTCGTCGTCGCTGTCGTCGTCTAGCGGGTCGGTGCCGATGCCGACCTCGGCCCCATCGGTGAGCCCGTCGTCGTCGCTGTCGTCGTCCAGGGGGTCGGTGCCGATGCCGACCTCGGCCCCGTCGGTGAGCCCGTCATCGTCGCTGTCGTCGTCCAGGGGGTCGGTGCCGATGCCGACCTCGGCCCCATCGGTGAGCCCGTCATCGTCGCTGTCGTCGTCGAGGGGGTCGGTGCCGATGCCGACCTCGGCCCCATCGGAGAGCCCGTCGTCATCGCTGTCGTCGTCGAGCGGATCGGTGCCCGCGGTGACCTCGGCCCCATCGGTGAGCCCGTCGTCGTCGCTGTCGTCGTCGAGCGGATCGGTGCCCGCGATGACCTCGGCCCCATCGGTGAGCCCGTCGTCGTCGCTGTCGTCGTCCAGGGGGTCGGTGCCCGCGGCGACCTCGTCGCCATCGGAGAGCCCGTCGTCGTCGCTGTCGTCGTCTAGCGGATCGGTGCCGATGCCGACCTCGTCGCCATCGGAGAGCCCGTCGTCGTCGCTGTCGTCGTCCAGCGGATCGGTGCCCGCGGCGACCTCGTCGCCATCGGAGAGCCCGTCGTCGTCGCTGTCGTCGTCCAGCGGATCGGTGCCGATGCCGACCTCGTCGCCATCGGTGAGCTCCGTCGTCGTCGCTGTCGTCGTCGAGCGGATCGGTGCCCGCGATGACCTCGGCCCCATCGGTGAGCCCGTCGTCGTCGCTGTCGTCGTCCAGGGGTCGGTGCCCGCGGCGACCTCGTCGCCATCAGAGCCCGTCGTCGTCGCTGTCGTCGTCCAGCGGATCGGTGCCGATGCCGACCTCGTCGCCATCGGAGAGCCCGTCGTCGTCGCTGTCGTCGTCCAGCGGATCGGTGCCCGCGGCGACCTCGTCGCCATCGGAGAGCCCGTCGTCGTCGCTGTCGTCGTCCAGCGGATCGGTGCCCGCGGCGACCTCGTCGCCATCGGAGAGCCCGTCGTCGTCGCTGTCGTCGTCTAGCGGATCGGTGCCGATGCCGACCTCGGCCCCATCGGAGAGCCCGTCATCGTCGCTGTCGTCGTCGAGGGGGTCGGTGCCGAGGCCGACCTCGGCCCCATCGGTCAGCCCGTCGTTGTCGCTGTCGTCGTCTAGCGGATCGGTGCCGATGCCGACCTCGGCCCCGTCGGTGAGCCCGTCGTCGTCGGTGTCGTCGTCGAGGGGGTCGGTGCCGATACCGACCTCGGCCCCATCGGAGAGCCCGTCGTCGTCGCTGTCGTCGTCCGGCGGATCGGTGCCCGCGGCGACCTCGTCGCCATCGGAGAGCCCGTCGTCGTCGCTGTCGTCGTCCAGCGGATCGGTGCCCGCGGCGACCTCGTCGCCATCGGAGAGCCCGTCGTCGTCGCTGTCGTCGTCCAGCGGATCGGTGCCGATGCCGACCTCGTCGCCATCGGTGAGCCCGTCATCGTCGCTATCTGGATCGTCGGGGTCCGTGCCCGCTGCCACTTCTTCACGGTCCGTCAGGCCATCGCCGTCGCTGTCCGGGTCTCCGCCGTCGCCGCCATCCTCGCCGTCGCCGCCATCCTCGCCGTCGCCGCCCATCCCGCCGTCGCCGCCTTCCCCGCCGTCGCCGCCATCCCGCCGTCGCGCCATCCTCGCCGTCGCCGCCATCCTCGCCGTCGCCGCCATCCCCGTCATCGCCACCGTCCTGGGTCAGGCCGCCCGTGTCGACGCCGCCCGCCTGTGGCTGGCCGTCCAGGCTGCCGTCTTTGAGGGATAGCTCGGGGAAGCAGCCTCCCAGGAGGAGGGCGAGCAGCGGCAGCGGCTTCATGGCAGGCCTCGGGATCTGGCGGGCGACCTCGTCATTGTTGCTTCCCTCGGCCCAACCCCGCCAGACCCCGCCTTGTCCCGGTTCCAGGCGATCGGAAGAAGTTCCGCGGCGAGGGGTGGGGACCGGCCGACTTTGCCCGCGGGGTCCCGATGGTCAGCGGGCTCCTGGCCATCGTCCTGTCGCGGTGCCGGCATGTCGCGACTTGTCTTCTCTCCGGGTGCCCGCACGCGGCCCTGGCTGCAAAGCGGCGCGCAGTCGAGATTCCCCCGCGCTGCTGCGGCCTGGGCCCCACCGGGCGCTCACCCTTCGTCGCCGAGGACGGCCCGTCGGGACCCATCTGGGCCTATGCTCCCTTCGAGCCCGGCCCGCCCCCATGCGGGCCCACCCTGGGTTGGAGGATCGCGCAGCATGGTGAGCCCCCTTGTGGCCTTTGGCCTCGTCTGCATTGCGCCTGTTGCCCAGGCCGCCGACAGCTGGACGGCGATCCGGCCCGGCGTGGACCTGCTGCACCGCACCACCAGCGGTCCCCAGGACATCCAGGCCGCGCGCATCGATCTCAGCCGGGCCAATATCGGTCTTCACGCCTCGTCCTCGGAGCGTGGGGTCGAGCGCGGCGTCAGCACCTCCACCTTTGCCCGCAACGCGGATGTGCTGGTGGCCATCAACGCGGACTGGTCCGATGGGGTCACGCCCGTGGGCCTGGCCATCTCCGATGGCGTCCAGTGGCACAGCCACATTGTTGACGACACGCTGGGCAGCCGGTGGGGCTTCTTCGGTTGCACCGCCACCAAGTCTTGCAGCATCGGCACCGAGCAGCCCCTGGACAGCGCCTGGTGGTTCGCCAATCCCACCCGGCCGCCCTACCGCTACTTCCAGGCCACCGGCGCGAACGGGATCCAGCTGCTGGACGACGGCGTCGCCCGCTCTGGCTGCTACGACAGCGCCCGCAACCCCCGCAGCGCGATCTGCCTGGACGCCGCGGGTAGCACCCTCTGGATGGTGGTGGTCGATGGCCGGCGCAGTGGCGCTGCCGGCATGACCTGCAACGAGGTGCGGGACCTGATGTTGGACCTGGGCTGTTGGGACGCCGCAATGTTGGATGGGGGCGGCAGCAGCACCCTGGTCGTGGACGGGTCGGTGCGCAACACGCCTTCGGATGGCGCGCTCCGGACCGTCTCCAACCACATCGGCGTCATCTACACCGAGAGCGTCGATCCCGACTGCGTCGTGGCCAATGGCCGCTGGTGCGACGGAACGGTGATCGCCACCTGCCAGGGGGGGCGCCACCTGGGGTCGGGCGATTGCGCCGCCTATGGTGCGACCTGCGAGGAGGACGGCGACTGGGCCTACTGTGTGGACTTGCGTTGCCCCGACGGCAGCGGCACCGGGGCCACCTGCCTGGACGAAGGTCGCATCGCAAGCTGCTCCGACGGCGTCTATGGCGAGGGCGACTGCGGCGTCTTCGGGCTGGCCTGTGGCGAGGACGCCGGCGGCGCAGCCTGCATGGACCCCCGCTGCGAGGCCGGTCCCCACTCGGCCTTCTGCACCGCCAGCGGGGCGCTGGCCACCTGCACCGAGGGCACCTACGCCGAGGCGCCCTGCGAGGGAGAGGGCCAGGCCTGCTGGTCAGCGGAGGGCGACGCCGCCTGCGTCGATGCCCGCTGCACCGAAGGGCCCGATCACCTGGCCTGCCAGGTGGGGGAGATTCACGAGCGTTGCACCGACGGCGTCTATGTTGCTTCGGATTGTGCCGCGGTGGACCGTGTCTGCGACGAGGACGAGGGCTGTGTCGCCGAAGCGGAGGAGGAGGACGGGGGCACCGGCGAGGGCGACAGCACCGGGGGCGGCGGCTCGGGCTGGGGCGCCCAGGGCTCGGCCTCCCCGCCGGAGGTACCGGTTGCGCCGCCGCCCCTCGGGGATCGAGCGCACCGGGCCTGCTGGTCGGGGTCGCGCTCTCCTGGCGACCGCCCGGCGGCGCCGCCGGGCGAGCCCAGCGGGCCCGACCTGAGGGCCAGCGCTCCATTCACCTGGCCGCCCGCAGCCCCGAGCGGTCAGCGGCCGCGGCGCTCGGCGCGGTAGCCCGCGATGCGGGCCTCCTGCTCGCAGAGGAAGCGGGCGCTCGCCTGGGGCGACAGGCTGCGGGCCTGCGCCCGGCACTGGCTGCGCACCTCGTGGACGTAGGCCTCGAAATGGGCGTCGTCCAGGGTCTCGAAGGCCTCGGCCACGTCCTCGCCGAAGGGCCAGCGGATCGTGCTGGGGCAGGGGTCGGTGCGCAGGCGCGTCTGCTGCGGCGTCTGGCTCCAATGCCGGACGATGACGTTTTCGGAGGGGGGGATCCGGGACTTCTCTCGACAGGCCATGGGAGCCTCCGGGTGAGGGGTGACCGGGAAGGATGCAGGGGCCGTGCCACCTCGGCAATTCTGGGATTCCGGGTGGATGCACCTGCGGCAGCAGGGCGCCGGGCTTTCGGTATGTCTCCGTCTGGTACGGATTTGTTCCGAATCGAATCGCGCATGGAGAGCCTCCCTGCCAGGCGTCCTTGGATGACCTCACCGACAAGGCCCTCGCTGACGGCTTCTTCACCACCTTCGAGAGCGCCCGGTCGCAGCGCTGTTCCGCGCCTGGCCCGGATGAAACAGCGTCGCCCGGGCAGGCCAACGGCGCCGCGGGTCGGGCAGCCCTCGGCTGGCAGAGGAGGCGCTGCGGCAGGGCGCGAAGCGAAGTAGGCTCGGGCTTGGACCGGAGGATTGACGTGCCTGCATTCGCTGCCTTTCTCGCGACCAGCCTGGGGTCGGCCCAGGCTGCGCCTTCGCCGGCTTCGATCGACCTCGATCTCCTCCTCGAGGAGAGGGCGGGGCGAAGCGACGCCCCCCACGTCGCGCTGTGGCCGGGTGCCCCCGACCCCTCCCAGCTCCGGCCCAAGACCCCACCTATCCCCGACAAGGAGCCCTGGGCCGCCCTCTCCGCAGGGCCGCCCCCCTCGGCCGGGCCCGCCGCCGACCACCCCGGGGCGACGCCGGGGGGCCTCAGCGGCAAGGCCGTCTACGTCAGCCAGTGCCACGGCTGGCAGTGGTATGACAGCCTGGGTCGCTTCAGCACCCAGCGGGGCATCCTATTCGACACCATCGAGGACTTCCACAACCCCGAGGGCGCCAACCACTACCTGCTGCGGTACCTGGAGAATGCCGGCGCCGCGACCTTCACCGCTCGGGAGCGGGACTGGAACCCCGAGATGGCCATCGCGGACAACGACGGCGAGGGCTACGGCGAGGCCGGCTCGGGCTTCGTGGACGGTGGTGCGGGCTTCGCGGAGGGCGCGCCCTATGCGCTCTCCGACCTGCCCTTCTCGGCGGGGACCACGCGGCGCTTCCCGGCGGATGGCGGCGGGGTCGCGACCTGGACCCCCGAGGTCCCCAAGGACGGCTTCTACGCGGTCTACGTCTCCTGGGATTCGGCCCCGGACAACGCCTTGTCGGCGCATTATCGGCTGACCCATTCCGGCGGCGTGATCGACCGCAGCTTCGACCAGACCGTGCATGGCTCGACCTGGCAATATGTCGAGCACCTGTGGCTGCCGGCGGGCGTCGGCGGGCTGACGGTCGAGCTTGTCGGTGACTCGGGCGAGGCGGGGCGCTGGCTGTCGGCCGACGCGGTCCGGATCGGCGGCGGCATCGACGACGCCGAGCGCCATGGCGAGACGACGGCGCGGCCCCGCTGGGAGGCCTCCGCCCTGCACTACACCCAGTTCCTGGGCGCCCCCTCCTCGGTCTTCAACGACGACGGCGAGGGCGGCTACGATCCGTCTGCGCGCAGCCGGTGGGCCAAGTGGGAGCATCCCAGCAGCGAAGACGCGGTCTACATCTCGTGGCATAGCAACGCGGGCGGCGGCACGGGCACCTCCACCTATGTCTACGAGGGCAGCTACACCCGCACCGAGGGCTCCTTGGAGCTGGGCACCCTCATCCAGGATGAGCTGGTGGAGGCGATCCGCAGCCAGTGGGACGGGGGCTGGGTGGACCGTGGGGTGCGCACCGCGGCCTTCGCGGAGGTCAGCCCAGCCTACAACGACGAGATGCCCGGCGTGCTGGTGGAGCTGGCCTTCCACGACCACGAGGGCGACACGGCCCTGCTCAAGCACCCGATGTTCCGGCGCGACTCTGCACGGGCCATGTACCGCGGGATCGTGCGCTACTTTGCGGAGCGAGACGGCGAGACCCCACTCTTCCTCCCCGAAGCCCCCGAAGCCGTCGCTCTCCTGCATGATGGGGCCGGCGATCTGGTCCTGTCCTGGGAGGCCGGGCCGGTCGGCGACCCCTTTGGCGACGCGCCCACCAGCTACGTGGTCTATCGCTCGACCGACGGGCGCTCCTGGGACAGCGGCACCGACGTCGGCGCCGCCCGAGAGGCGCGGCTCGACGCCGCCCTCGGCGAGGTCGTCTACGCCCGTGTGGCCGCCAGGAACGCAGGTGGCGTGTCCTTTCCCAGCGAGGTCGTGGGCGCGCGTCGCTCGCCGAACGGGAAGGCGGAGGTGCTGGTGGTGCTCGGCTTCGACCGCCTGGGCACCAACCTGCTGTGGGAGGACGCCAGCCCCGTCGGCGACGTGCGGCGCCTGGATCAGCACCGCATCAACGGCTTCGACCATGTCATCGCCCACGGCGAGGCGGTGGCCGCTGCGGGCTGGTTCTTCGAGAGCGCCGCCGACGAGCGGCTCTCGGGGCTCGACCTGTCGGCGCGCGCCCGCGTGCTCTTCTGGAACGCCGGCGAGGAGAGCACCGAAGACGACACCTTTACCCGCGAACACCAGGCCCTCGTGCGGGCCTTCTACGAGGCGGGCGGGGCGCTGTGGGTGAGCGGCTCCGAGGTGCTCTGGGACCTCGACGAGCGCGGTGACGCCGACGATCTGGCCTTCGCCGACGAGGTCCTGGGGGTCATGTTGGAGGCCGACGACGCCGGCACCTCGCTGGCCACCGGCGTCGGTCTGCTCGATGGTGCCCTCTTCGACTTCGGCGTCGAAGACGGCGCGCCCTACCCGGCAGAGTGGCCCGACGTCCTGGCCACCGGCGACGACGCGGTCATCACCTACGCCACCGGGGGTGTCGCGGCGACCCTGGGGGAGCGGCGCACCCACTGGGGGCTGCCTTTTGAGTGCGTCGGCGACCCGGAGGCTCGGGCCTTCGCCGTCGCTGCGCTCCTTCCGGCCCTCGTCGAGGGCTACACGCCACCCGAGGTGCCCGACGAGCCCGGTGACACCGCGGACCCCGATGGGGACGGCGGAGATGGCGGGGGCGACGGCGGAGCCGACAGCGACGCGCCAGTAGAGCCCCCCGGGACCCGCTACCCGCCGGCCCAGGGCTGTGGCTGCTCGACCACCCCGTCGGCTGGGGCGCCTGCGGGCGTTGGGCTCTCCCTGCTCGCGCTCTTGGGCCTCGGGGTGGCGCGACGCCGGCGCCAGGGCGCTGCGGATCCGGGGCGCTGACGGGAGCGGGAGGTCCCAACCGAAGATACGGCGTTGACAGGGCTCGGGCCATGCCGCGGGCCGATGAGTGGGGCGCATTCGCCAATCCAAGCCTCACCGCTTGATGAAGGCTCTCTGCGACAGCCACCGGCCCGCAGTGCTCCCAACCTGATCTGAGACAGGGTGGCTCCACAGCGCCGGATGTAGCTTTGTTCCCCCCAGTCCGCGGAGGGGACGTGCCTTCGATTCGCCCGCTTTGGCTATTCCTCGTCTCCTGCTCCAGCGCCCCTGGGGACTCCGCGGTCGGAGGCCTCGGCGGGGCGGGCCTGGACTCGGGCTTCGAGCCGGTCGCCTTGGAGGAGAGGCCCACCCTGCTGGCCTGGATCGCGGCGGACCGCCGGCAATTCGAGCCCGCCGGACCGGGGCGGTTCACCGCGCGAAACGGTCGGGGTCTCGACGCCTCCCTGGCGGCGGAGGGGCTGCTCGCGACTGCGGCTGGCGACACCATCGGGCTGGCGAGCCGGGCCTACGGCGGCCTATCGGCGGCGCTGAGCCGCAGGAGGGAGGCCTGCGCGTGGGGGCAGAGACCATCGCGCCGCCTGTGTGCGGCAGGTGGACCTGGACCACGGGCTGCTCACGGAGTGGTGGGTGAGTCGCGCGGACGGTCTCCAGCAGGGTTGGACGCTGCACGAGGCGCCTGGGATCGGGCCGACCCGCATCACCGTGCAGATCACCGAGGGCGCGGTGCTGTCGGTGGATGCGGACGGACAGGGCGCCTGGCTGGTGGGCAGCGCCGGCGGGCTGTGGCGCTATGACGCGCTTCTGGCCTGGGATGCCACGGGGGCCGCGACGCCTGCGTGGCTGGAGGCGGAGGGCGGCGCCCTGGTGGTGCACATCGACAGCGAGGGCGCGGTCTGGCCCGTGACGGTCGATCCGACGCTGGGCGCCAGCGGACACGGCGAGGACAAGCTCTCCGCATCGGATGGTGCGGCGGGCGACTACTTCGGCTTCAGCGTGGCGGCCGCGGGCGACGTGGACGGGGACGGCTTCGACGACCTCGTCATTGGGGCCTATGGCGACGGCGACCGCGGCCCTTCAGCGGCTCTGATGTCTACTCTGGCTCGGCGGCGGGCATCGACACGGGCACCGAAGACAGGCTCGTCGCCTCGATGGCGCGGCGGGCGACTACTTCGGCGTCAGTGTCACGGGCGCGGGTGACTTGGATGGTGACGGTTTCGACGACCTCGTCATCGGGGCACACGCGGACGACGACCGAGGGGCCGAAAGCGGCGCGGCCTATATCTACTACGGCTCCTCGGCCGGTATCGACGCCAGCACCGAAGACAAGCTCACCGCCTCCGATGGCGCGGCGGACGACTGGTTCGGACGCACCATCGCCGGCGCAGGCGACGTGAATGGCGACGGCTACGACGACCTCGTCGTCGGAGCACCCGGCGACGGGGACCAGGGGGCCGGTAGCGGTTCGGCCTATATCTACTACGGCTCCTCGGCCGGTATCGACGCCAGCACCCAAGACAAGCTCAGCGCCTCCGACGGGGCGGCCTATGACAGCTTCGCCTGGATCGTCGCTGGTGCGGGTGACGTGAATGGCGACGGCTACAACGACCTCGTCATCGGGGCCTATGGCGATGACGACCGCGGCAGCCAGAGCGGCTCAGCCTATGTCTACCATGGCTCGGCGGCCGGCATCGACGCCAGCACCCAAGACAAGCTCACCGCGTCCGATGGTGCGGCGAGCGACTACTTCGGCTTCAGCGTCGCGGGCGCGGGTGACGTGAATGGCGACGGTTACGACGACCTCGTCATCGGAGCCTACGGCGACGACGACCTCGGCAGCCAGAGCGGCTCCGCCTATGTCTACTATGGCTCGGCGGCCGGCATCGATGCGAGCACCGAGGACAAGCTCACCGCCTCCGATGGCGCAGCATCCGACCTGTTCGGCAGGGGCGTCGCGGGCGCGGGCGACCTGGACGGCGACGGGGCCGGGGATCTCGTGATCGGCGCCTTCCTCGAGAACGCCAACGGCCATTCCGCCGGCTCCGCCTATATCTACTATGGAACGCCGACCGGCATCGACGCGAGCACCGAAGACAAGCTCAGCGCTTCCGACGGCGCAGAAAGCGACAACTTCGCTACCAGCGTCGCAGGAGCGGGGGACGTGGACGGCGACGGTTTCGATGACCTCGTCGTCGGAGCCTGGTGGGACGACGACAACGGGACCAACAGCGGATCGGCCTATGTCTATGGAGGTGGTTGCCGTGTGGACGACGACAACGACGGCTACTGCTCCTATGCGGACTGCGACGACAGCGATGCGACGATCAACCCGGCCGCCACCGAGGGGGTGGGCGACGAGACGGACCAGGACTGCGACGGCACGGAGACCTGCTACGCCGACGCCGACGACGACGGCTATACCGATGGGGTCACCACCGTCGCGTCCTCGGACACGGACTGCAGCGACGCGGGTGAAGGCACCGCGACGGACCCCACCGGCGACTGCGACGACAGCGATGCTGCGGTCAATCCGGGGGCTGCTGAGGTTGTGGGCGACGAGACGGACCAGGACTGCGACGGCACGGAGATCTGCTACGCCGACGCCGACGACGACGGCTATACCGATGGGGTCACCACCGTCGCGTCCTCGGACACGGACTGCAGCGACGCGGGTGAAGGCACCGCGACGGACCCCACCGGCGACTGCGACGACAGCGATGCGACGATCAACCCCGGCGCCACCGAAGTCTGCGACGCTGTGGACAACGACTGCGATGGCACCACCGACAATGATGATGCAGCCGACGCAGCGACCTGGTACGCCGATGGGGACGCAGATGGCCATGGCGACCCCGCAGTGGCCTCGACGGCCTGCGAGCAACCTTCCGGCACCGTCACGGACGCCACGGACTGCGACGACAGCGATGCGACGATCAACCCGGCCGCCACCGAGGGGGTGGGCGACGAGACGGACCAGGACTGCGACGGCACGGAGACCTGCTACGCCGACGCCGACGACGACGGCTATACCGATGGGGTCACCACCGTCGCGTCCTCGGACACGGACTGCAGCGACGCGGGTGAAGGCACCGCGACGGGCCCCACCGGCGACTGCGACGACAGCGATGCGACGATCAACCCCGGCGCCACCGAAGTCTGCGACGCTGTGGACAACGACTGCGACGGCACCATCGACAACGACGACGCCGTAGACGCCGCCACCTGGTATTCCGACGCCGATGGCGACGGATACGGCGACGCAGCATCGAGCCGCACCGCTTGCGCGCAGCCCGACGACAGCTCGGCCGACGCCACCGACTGCGACGACGCCGACCCCGACGCCTGGCCCGGCGCCCCGGAGGTCGAGGACGACGGCATCGACCAGGACTGTGACGGCGAAGACGCGGTCTCCCCCGAAGGGGGCGACCCTGGCGACGCGGGAGGCAAGGAGGGCTGCGGCGGCTGCGCATCGACCCCCGCTCCCGGTCGGGGAGCCGGGCCCTCCTCGGCCTCGTGGCCCTCGTCGGCCTCAGCCGGCGGGCCGCAGCGTCCTCAACCGCAGCGTCCTCAACCGCCGCGTCTTCAACCGCCGCGTCTTCAACCGCCGCGTCTTCAACCGCCGCGTCGGGAGCCCGTCCTGAGCGGCTGGCTGGGAGCCCTCGCCGAACCCGGTCTGGCCGCCGCCCTCGCCGCCATGCACGCCCAGCCGGGGCGGTCCTGGAGCGTGGGAGAGCTGGCCCGGGTGGCGGGCATGTCCCGCAGCGCCTTTGCTGCGCGCTTCGCCGAGCGCGTGGGCAGCCCGCCCGCTGCGCAGCTCACGACCGGGCGCTTGCTTCTGGCCCGCAAGGCCCTGGCCACCACCGACGAGGGCCTCGCCGAGATCGCCGAGCGGGTCGGCTACGGCTCCCAGGCCGCCTTCGGCCGGGCCTCTCAGCGAGCGTTGGGGCAGAGCCCCGACCGCTGGCGGCGCGCCCAGGGACAAGCCCCCTGAGGGGGACCGCGCCGTCTGGGCGCGCAGGCCTCGTCAAGGCGCAGGCGGGGGGACAGGGGCGGGTTAGCGCCTGCTCCCATCCGGTCACCACCTTCATCCTGCCGAAGCCTGCCGGGCCGGCGCCGCGCACCGCGCTGAGGAGCACCCCACCATGATGACCCTGAACTACCGGCGCAGGCCCATCGGCATCGTCGCCTGGCAATACAAGAACATCCTGTACTACGGCGCCGGCGCGACCGTGGCCTGGGCCCTCATCGACCCCCTGGGCTTCAAGTTCCTGGAGCTGCCCGTCATGCCCGTGACGGTGGTGGGAGCGGCCATCGGCATCTTCGCCAGCTTCCGGGCCAACCAGGCCTACGACCGCTGGTGGGAGGGGCGCAAGCTCTGGGGGCGCATGATCAACTCTTCGCGCCACTGGTGCGACCAGGCCCTCCACTACACCCGCCTGGAGGACCGCGAGGCCGCCGAGCGGCTCGTGCTGCGCCACGTCTCCTATGTGAACGCCCTGCGCTGCCTGCTGCGCGGACAGGACCCCTACGCCGACGCCGACTTCCTGCGCTTCGCCGAAGACGAGCCGGGCCTGCGAAGCAGCACCAACCTCACCCACGCCCTCCTCGACCAACAGATGGGGGAGCTGGTGGCCCTCGCCGACGCCCAGCAGCTCGATGGCCTGCGGCTGCAGTCCATGGATGGCACCCTCATGGACTTCCTCAACATCCAGGGCGGCTGCGAGCGCATCAAGGGCACCCCCTTGCCCCGCGGGGTGGGCTTCATCGTGGAGCTGCTCATCCAGGTCTTCGCCTTGATGCTGCCCTTCGCGATGGTGCACGAGCTGGGCTGGGTGGCCATCCCCCTCAACATGCTGGTCTGCATGAGCTTCGCCCTCATCTCCGAGGCCGGGCGCGTGCTCGAGGACCCCTTCAGCCTCTTCTACAATGGCTTGCCCTTGAACGCGCTGTGCATCAAGATCGAGCAGAATCTCTTGGAGCGCCTGGGTGGCCGCCCGCTCCCGCCCACGCCGGGTGAGGATCCCCCAGGCATCCTGATGTGAGCGACCGCCGCAGCGGTCACCCCCCCGCACCAGAGTCGACCCCGATGACCGCCACGGTTTGCCCCCGCTCTGCTACCATTCTTTATCTTGGCCTGTTGGCTTCGGTTGGCTGCGATCGCGAAGCCCCTCGGTCCCTGCCCGGCCCGGAGCCCGAAGGCTGTGCTGCGGCTGCGGACTACGATGTGGAGGCGATGACCGCCGATCTCGCCTATCTCGCGAGCCCCGAGCTGGACGGGCGGGCGCCGGGCAGCCAGGGAGATGGGGCGGCCCGGGCCTTCGTCGCCGAGCGCTTCGCTTGCCTGGGGCTGGAGCCCCTCGGCGACGGGGGAGGCTACCCGCAGGCCTTCAGCGACTTCGACGGCTACGAGACCGCGAATGTGCTGGCGATGATCGGCGGCCAGGGCACCGGGGTTTCCGAAGAATCGATCGTCGTGTCCGCCCACCTCGACCACTTCGGCGGCGGCTGGTTGGGCGCCAACGACAACGCAAGCGGGGTCACCGCCCTGCTGGCCATCGCGGCGGCCCTGGCAAGATCCGGACAGGCGCCGGATCGCACCGTGGTCTTGGCGGTCTTTGGCGCCGAAGAGAGCGGCTTCGAGGGCGCAGAGCACTTCGTGCGCAACCCGCCGCGGGCCCTGGACATCGACCGGGTGGTCTACAACCTCAATATGGACATGGTGGGGAGCTACGCCGAGTCGGGCGCGCTCTACGCCCTGGGCACCTTCGGCAACACCCCGGGCCGCCGGGCGGTCGCCGACCGCGCCCGAGCCCACCCCTCCATCGAGGTCGCCCTGGGCGACGGCAGCGATCAGTCCGACAACGCGGTCTTCTGCGCGGATGGCGTGCCCTACATCTTCCTGTGGACCGAGGACGGGGAGTGCTACCACGAGCGCTGCGACACCTCCAGCCGCATCGACTACGCCTCCCTGGCCGAGATCGCCGCCCTCGCGGGGGAGGTCACCCTCGATCTCGCCAACAGCGGCGACGATCTGGCTGGCGGCGTGCTTCCCGGCACCTACAACTGCTTCTGAAGGCCGATGGGTCGGTCCGGCTGGCTTCACCTGCACCACCCCTGAGGCGGACATCCGCGAGGGCGGCGCCTGGCGCTTCGATAGGCGCGGCCCCGAGGGCACCGTCTCCGACAAGCGGATGTCGTTCCTCGAGCAACGCTCGCCCGAGTTCCTTGTCTTCGATCACGGCTCTGACCGCGACGACGATCAACGCGGGTCCCCTGCTGGGCCAGTGCGACAGCATCTTCGTTGAGTGCAACGATCTCCCGGAGTTGACTGGAGAACGCCGCCTCGTCCTCGATCACCGGGTTCATCCAGTAGCGGATCCGGTGCGGCTGGAGCCCCCTTTTTTGAGCCACCTTCCGATCTCGGCGACGGACACGGACTCAACGATGCCCCGCTCCTGGGCTATTCGAGCGAGCAAGCCCCGCGTCCACTGGCTGTGTGGCAGCCCAAACTCCGAAGGCTCACGGCATGCCATCGCTCGAATCTGCTCCTCCTGTGCCGCTGTGAACTTCGGGGGAGTCCCGCTCCTCGGCCGATCCGAGAGCGCCTCCTCGATGGCGATGGAGAGTACCGCGTCCTCTGCCACCGCCTCCATGGCGTTCAGGCGGACACTCAGCTCTTCGGACCATCGATTCCGCCAGCGACGGACCCGCTGACGGTTCATTCCCAACTCTTTGGCGATCGCCAGGCTGGTCTTGCCCTCCGACGCGAGCAGCAACAGCGTGGAGCGCTCGACCAGCACCGCAGGGGACCGACGGGAACGAGACAGGCGGAGCAGAATGGACTTCTGCAGTGAACTTAGGGCTACACAGGACGCGAAGGGGCTGGGCACTGAAACTCCTGCACCCGCGTACTTCACTGCATCCGCGTGGTGTGGTTTTCCCCGCTGGCGTTCCAACTCCGATCTGCTGAACGATGCGCGCGTGCAGCCAGGGGTCGACGATGCGCGCGCGGACGGCGGCCGTGCCTCCCCCCACGCACCCACCCGAGCCGTCTTCCTGGAAGGCGAAGGCGCTGATGCCGACGATGGTGCGCGGCGGGGTGGAGGTGTCCAGCGCGGGGCCGCCCGAGTCGCCGACGCACAGGTCGGCGGGCGCCTCGGCCCACGCCCGAACCAGGAAGCCGTCCTCTTCACGGACGGTCATCTCCAGCGCGCGAGCGCGGCCGTCGTTGGTGCCGGCCTCGTCGATGTCGCCCCGGGGCGGCCTCGACCAAGTGGAGCAGGCCCAGGTCGTATTGGAACTCAGCCTCGCGCCAGCCGGGGTGGGCGTGGGTCTCCCCCCCACCGATGACGAGCAGCGGGAGCATGGCAGCCAACGGACGGGGGCGCCCATCGTAGCCGGTGGGCCGCGGCCATCGACTTCAGTCCGTCCGGCGAGATCCGTTCCTGGGGCATGCGCGTCCCTTCCCCAGCCCGCCCTCGCCTCAACGACCGCCGGGGCACCGTCGCCGTCCTGGTCGGGCTGTTCCTGACGGTCATGCTCGGCGTCGCCGCCCTGGCCATCGACATTCCCTACGCTGTCCTGGTGGGCGATCAGCTGCAGAACGGCCTGGAGGCTGCCGCGCACGGTGCTGTCATGGAGCTGGACGGCACCGAAGAGGGCCTGGAACGCGCGACGGCCGTCGCCCTGGCCTTCGGAGCCATCAACACAGCCGGTGGCCAGGGGCTGGCGCTGAGCGAGGACCACCTGCGCTTCGGCTATGCAGACGAGGGCGGGTTCTTCGAGTCGCCCTACCCCGAGGACATCGACACCATCCGCATCGAGCGGGAGCTGGAGGTCCAGTCGCTGGTGGCGGGCGCCGCCTTTGGCAAGGGCGTCGGCACCCTCCGCCGAAGGGGCACGGCGATCACGCGGGACGGCGGCGCGGCCGAGGTCGAGTGCTTCCTGCCCCTCGCCCTCCCGAGCTGCCTCATCGAATATTACGGCAAGGAAGGCGTGCAGCAGGTGGACCTGGTGCTCAACCCGCCGGGCTCCGACAACGTGGGCTGGGCCCGGCCGGGGGCCAACCCCAACGACAGCTGGGTGAGCGGCCAGGTCAGGGATTGCAAGCAGGACGGCACCCTGGCGATCGGCGACGACATAGGTCTGAACAACGGCGTGATGAACAACGTGCTGTCCGCCATGGCCGAGGCCATCGAGGCCTCGGACACGGCGTGGGACGAGGCGGCCTGGGGCCCTCTCCCAGCGCAGGGCCCCCGCAGCAGCGTGGGCGACCACGCCTATGGCGCCACGCTGGAGGGCCCCGTCGTCGTCTTCCAGGACGACGCCTACTGCGCCGGCGGGGGGTCGTTCACGGAGACCCAGGAGGTCATTGGATTCGCCTGGATCGCCATCTACGACGTGGCCACCTCGGGCTCCGTGGCAGAGCCCGCCCTCCGGGCGCGCCTGGAGCCCAAGGCGAAGCACCGCATCGGCACTCGGGTGGGCGGGCCGAGCTGGGGCGTCAATGGCCCGGGGGGCGTCCACATCCTGCGTTGAATCGCGCGCAGATCTCCAGGCGGCGGAGCGGGAGCGACCGGCTATGCCGATGCAGGCACAGAAGCCTGCGCCATGCCTTCTCTCGCCCCGCCCCCCCGCGCACCCGAGCTGCGGGCCGCGCTGGCGGAGCTGGCGGAGACGGACGAGGCGGACCCGGAACATGTCAATGAGAATGAGACACGAGGTGGGAGAGTTTCGTGGAGGTCGCGAAGCTCCGGGCTGACGAGCCTGCTGCGGTCCATGGGCGAGCATGGACAACCCTTCGGGTGCTCACATTCGCCCACAGTCCAGTTGGAAAGCTGCTTCGCACCCTTCCACAGTCTCTTGGACAACTTCTTCGGAGGTGCCCACAGCCTGACCTTGTGAAGCGACGGATAGGATTTTGGATTATCGAGATCATGCGGGCTGCTCTGCCGCAGGGGTCGTCCGCTTGGGTGGGTTGATCCAGGCGGCCTCGATGCGCTTCGGGGCGAGGCCGTGGTGCACCTCGAAGGGCGTCAGCAGGGCGATGCCGCTGTGATGGTGCTCCAGGTTGTACCGGTCGAACAGGGCGACGGCCTTTGTGCGGGCATCCTCGATCGAGCCGAGGAAGCGGCCCTCGTCGAGCAGCGTCGCCTAGACCTGCGCGGGCGCCCGACCGGCGAAGCGGTCCTCGTGGAGGACCCCGAGGAGCTGCTGGCGCTCCTGGGTCGAGAGCGCGCGCGGCGTAGAAGTCGGCGATGCCGCCTGCAGCCTCGGCCAGCGCCCGCTGGAAGGCCGCGTCAGCGAAGGCCTCGGCCGCCAGGTCGGCGATCTCGTTGGCGCCTCGCCGCTCGCTGGCGTCCTCGGAGTCGGGCTCGAGACCGGCCGTCGCACGGCGAGTCCTCCATGGAGCGGCCCACGCTCTCGTTCTCGCGCTCGACCTTCTCGACCAGGTCGTTGAAGGCCCAGCGGGCGCGGTCCTGCAAGGCGTCGCGGGCGGCGTTGAGGGGGTAGCCGGCCTGGCCGGGGCGGACGGTCGTGGTCAGGTCTACGACGACGTCGGCCTTGAGGTTGCCGCGCCGCGCGCTCTCCTTGAACTGGAAGAGGCCGCCGTGCCGTACACGTCCGCAATATCGGGTCGATCTGGAGGCTCCCGAGGTTCAACGCCCGAGGGCGAAGACCCGGTCGGCGGACATGACCCCGGAGCTTCGGCGGTGGACGAAGCGGGACAAGGCGAGGCGGTCAAAGACAGCGGCAGCGGGAGCCGCGGTCCGTGGAGGACGCTGAACCTCTCCTCGCCGGATCACGGCTGCTCGGCAGGAAGCCTGGGAGTGACGTCGCGGTTCCAATCCCGGTGGAAGGCGACGGTCAGCGCGTCGATGGCCACCATCGTCGTGTGGAGCTCCAGGCGCCAGGTGGCATCCCATGCCCCGTGCTTCCGGGCGTGAGCAGTGTAGTCTCCCCAGTGCCCGTCGGCCTTCTGCGAGGCGAGCAGGAAGCCGAGGCCATCGGTGTACGCCGGCAGGTCCACCGCGCGGATGTACCGCAGGCACGACACCAGCTCCGCCACGAGGTCAGGGTCGTTCCGCTCGATGTACTGATCCACGAGGAGGAGCAGGGCCGGCCGCAAGTACCGCAGCTCGTCCTCGTCGAACGGCTCCACATCCAGGTCGTCGCCGTAGTCGTATGGAGCGAAGACTTCGTGGGTCAGGTGGTAGACGTCCATCCGATCCATCTCTGCCGGCGGCGCGCGCCGGGCGATGAGGCCATCCTCCCGGGCGACAGCAAGTGGAAAGGGCTCGGCGAGGCCGAACCAGGCGTAGTAGCGATGAAACACGAGGCGCTGGAACGGTCCCCGCGTGGGCATGTGGTCGTTCAAGCGATCGTGAGCGCGTGCGATCTCGTGGCGGTAGAGGGTCGTGTCGAGCCCCTGCCGTTCGAGGAGGTAGGCGGCACGCAGGTACGAGGTAGCGTCCTGCTTGAAGACCGTGTCGTCCACCGTGAGCATGTCGTGGTACTCGGCCGTGCGCGTGACCTCGGCCAGGGAGTCGATATGGGCGAGGATACTCGCCTTCTCCGCCTCGTCCAGCTCGACGGCGCGGAGCCGTCCCCAGGCGTCGATCAGCTCGGCCAGCTTCTTCTTGCCCTTGATCCCGTGCCGACGCATCTCGGCCGGATCGGCGCGAAGCGGCTCCAACCAGGCTCGCGCGTTCTTGACGGCCAGGTGGTAGTCGCCCTCGTGGTGGACGAGCCACTCCGCGGTCGCCGAGTGCGTCGTGGGCGACCAGGCCTCGACACGGGGGCTGCGGGACCAGAGGATCGACGCGCAGACTGCGGTCAGGGTCAGGACGACCAGGCCGGCCCGTGGCCACCGCCGGGCGAGTCGCCGCCGTGCTGGGCCTTCGTCTCGTTCGCCGACCAGTCGCTGCGTCACAGCGGAACGAGGCGCGCCGGCTGACCGGCGATGAACGCCGCCGGACCCTCGGGGGTCGTCACGAAGACGGCGTTTCCCTTCGCCACGCCGAGGTCGAAGTCCACCCATCCCGCGATGTCCCTTCGGAGCAGATGCACACGAGCGGGCCCGCTCACGAGGATGTCGGTTCCCGACACCGAGAAGTCCGATGCCGTGTAGTCCTGCGCGAAGTGAGCGATCAGGCTGCCGCGGAGGAAGTCAGGTCCACGGAGCAGCAGCAGGCGGCCGTCGGCGACTTGGCCGTAGTTCTGGTGCCATCCATCCGCGACGATGAGGTCCTGCGTTCCGTCCTCGTCGAGGTCGGCCACGCCGAGTCCGCGGACGCCCCGAAGCGTCGGGAGCACCGTGCCCGAGGGCTGAAGCCGCAGATCTCCATTGGACAGCGGCTTGTCGCCGTAGACCCGCCCGACCGCCACCTGTGAGCCGATCGGAAGCTGCGCTTCGGCCATGCGGCCACTGGACACCACCTCCAGTCGTCCCTCCGAGAGCCACCCCGCCTCCACGGTGCGATCATCCGCGTACACCGCTATCCAGACCCTCCCGTCGATCACGGCAAGAGTGGGCACCTGGGCGCGGGGGGTTGCCCGCTCGTACAACAGCGTGGCTCCGAGCTCCGAGATCGCCCAGACCCTCGCCGGCGCGTCCCTGTCGTCGCGGCTGCTGCCTGTCGCGATCAGGGCCGTATCGCGTCCCCCGATGCGGCCCCTCGCGGCACGTTGCGGTGAGCCACCGAGGTCCCAGGTCAAGGTCGACCATCGCGCGGTGGACCCGACGACGCGGACGAGCTCGTCGATGCCGTCTCCGTCCACATCAGCGGCCGCGACGAGGTCCGCATCTTCGAGCAGGACGGCTTCGCCAGGAGACTGCGCTCCTGGCGTCGGCGTCGGCGTCGGCTCGCTGCACGCCGCGGCCAGCCACCAGGCAGCCCCGATCACCGCAGGATCTCCTCGGCCGCGACCTCCAGGGCGCGCTGCTTCGACTCGTCGTAGCCCTCCGTCCTCCGCCGGATCACGCCGTCCCTCCCGATCCACCACGTCGACGGCACCGGGCCGGCGTCGAAGCGCGCCATCAAGACACGGGACGGATCGAGCCCGATCGGGAAGGACACGGCGACGGACTCCAGGAACGAGCGAGCCCGAGGAAGCTGCTCGTCGACGTTGATCCCAACCACCAGCAGCTCCGGGTGCGCGTCGGCGAGCGCCTGGAGCGCGGGCATCTCCTTGCGGCACGGCCCGCACCAGCTCGCCCAGAACGTCAGGATCGCGGGCCTGCCCCGGAGGTCCGCGCGGGTGAGCCGTCCGCCGTCGAGGGTCTCGACCTCGAAGTCCAGCAGCACATCGCCCACCTTGCCGCCGGGGTGATGGTCGACCACCTCCGGCGCCGGACCTCGGCAGCATCGGTACCCGGTGGCGTCGTCGGCGTCGAAGGGGCTGACGTCCTTCTTGAAGTACCCGCAGCGCGCGGATTCACCCGAGAAGTAGCTCCCGCCCTTCAGCCCGGCCGTGCCAGCGGTGAGCCCCACCCACTCCTTGGTCAAGCCCTCCAGGTCGTAGACCCCGGACGCAGAGACACAGCGCGGATGGTCGCCCGTCCGAAGCTCCCCCGGCTCGTCAGGATTGCGCTCCGTGACGCACCATCCGGGCTGCCGCCATCGGCCGTAGGGGTGGGGGTTGCCCGAGAGGTCGTCGCTGAAGTCGCCGTCTCCGTCCTCGTCCCGGGCCACCTCACCGGTGCAGGCCGTCAGCCACTCCCCCTCGGTGCACAGCCGCATCCCCCGGCTCTGGCACGCCTCGGAGGCCTGGTACCAGGTGACACCCCGCGCCGGCTCCACACCGGGTCTGGGGACGCCCGCTGCAGGGGCCTCGAAGGCATCGATCGTGAACTCGCCGTGGGGACCGTCGAGGGTCACGCTGGCGGGAGCGGAGACCTCACCTGTCACCTCCCCGCGCAGCTCCACGTCGAGGAGGATGCGCTCCGTTCCGGTCGCCGCCTTCAGCGCGTCGACGACCGCTACCAGCGCCTCCGCGGGCTGGGCACCGGACAGCTTGCGCCCGTTGACGAAGGAGTTCGGCGTACCCGTCACGCCGAGGGAAGCCGCCACCTCGGTGTCCTTCGAGACCTTGGCCCGGGTCTCCGGATCCGAGAGGCACGCGCGGAAGGCGGTGAGGTCCAGGCCGACCTCGGCCGCGTAGCCGTCGATCTCGGTGTCCGAGAGCCGCGCCGAGTGCTCGAAGAGCGCGTCGTGCATCTCCCAGAATCGGCCCTGCCGATGCGCGCAGACCGCGGCCCAGGCGGCCGCGCACGCCCTGGGGTGCATGTCCTTCTTGATGCCGGTGGCGTTGCACTCCGAGTGCATGGGGAAGTGGTACCAGGCGACCCGGACGTCACCCGGTCGTTCGGCCAGGAGGGCCTCGACGCTCCCGGCGAGCTTCCGGCAGTAGGGGCACTGGAAGTCCTCGAACAGTACGAGGGTGACGGGTGCCGTGGCCGGTCCCCGGGTGGGGACGTCGGGTCCGATCGGGATGTCGCCGCCGACGTGGTTCAACACCACCCGCTTCGTCTCGCCCGTCCGGCTGGCTTCGACACCGACAGGGGCGACCTCGGGATGGACGCCGACGGCCTCCAGGGCCTCGGCCACGGCCTGGTCCGCGTTCGGCTGGGGCGCTGGCCAGGCCAGGGCGATGGCGAGCGTCCCCGCGGCGACCACCGGGAGGAGCAGGGCATCGGCCGGTGCCGGACGAGGCCGGCGCAGAGCGGCAGGTGCCAGGGCGACTCCGAGGACGAGCACCAAGATGTTGAGGCCGTCCATCACGAGGCAGTACCGGCACACCTGGCCGACGCTCACCAGCATGTGGTAGAGCAGCCAGCCACCCAGCACGAGCCCCAGGCCGCCGGCCAACGCGGCGAGCAGAGCGACGCGCTCGCGGGGCAGCACGAGCGCCGCGACCGCGAGGAACAGGTACATCGGGACGGCGGGGGCGCTGACCGGCACCCCTACGAGTGTCGACCAGTCGCTCGCCAGGACCGCGCCGCATCCTCCCTCCGGACCGCAGAGCAGGCCGGGCTGCAGCGTCTCGGCCACGGCGTCGTGGTGCAGACCGACCAAGTAGAGCGCCCACCCTGCGGCCAGGAGACAGACGACGACAAAGGCGGTGCGCAGCTTCACCGCAGCGCCCGCGTCGCCTGGCGCGGCATCAGGGCCCTCACGTCATCGCCGAAGCCCTGGTCCTGGCCGGTGATCGTGCCGCCGCCGTCCACGAAGTAGTAGCGCGGGACGGAGCTGCCGCCGCCAATCCAGGTGGCTACGGCCGCCTCGTCGGCGACGAGGACTGGGCCCGTGATCCCGGTCTGCCTGACCTTGCGCAGCTCCGCCTGCCGCCCCGCGTCCCGGTCGTCGACCACCACGTCGACCACCTCGAGGGTAGGGTGTTCCCGCTCCAGCTCCACCAAGGTGAGCAGGCTCTGCGTGCAGATCCCGCACCATGACGCCATGAACGCCAGGAGGTGCGCCTCGGGGCAGGTCCCCTCGCCGAGCTGGCTGGAGAGCGACCGGCGCGCCCCCGACTCCAGGTTGGCCAGCTCCAGGGCCGGGGCATCGGTTCCGGTACGAGGCGTCTCGGCGCCTGGCGCCAGCTGGGCGGCCGACCCGGTCTCACCTTCGCGGCCAGGGCCTTCACCATCACGCTCTTCGGCCTCGTCCTCGGGGTCGCCGCCGTCGCGCTGGTCGGGGTCGGTTCCGGCGACCTGCTCGCCTTGGTCGCAGGCACCGAGGGCTGCGAGGAGTATCCAAGTCAGCCGCAGCATCGGAATCCCGTGCGCGGGCTCGCGTAGCCCGGTCCGAAGGTGTCGTTTCGCCGGTAGCACCGGGCGTGGTCGTCCGAGGTGTCCCAGGCACCGCCCAGCAGCACCGCCGACTCCGGCGTGGTCCCCGCCCACTCCTCCAGGTTGCCGGTCAGGTCGTACACCCCGGTAGCCGTCACACAGCCCGGCATCTCACCCGTGTACACGGGCCGGAAGGCGTCCCCCTCCTTGCCGTCCCAGCACCTGCCCCGCTCGTGGTGGTCGCCGTACGGGTAGGCCGTGCCCTCGACCATGTCGTCGGCGAACTGCCCGTTGTTGTTGTCGTCGACGGCGCGGGCTCCCTGGCAGGCGCTCACCCACTCCTCCTCGGAGCAGAGCCGTCTCCCTGCCTTCTCGCAGGCATCCTTCGCCTGGTACCAGCTCACCCGCAACGACGGGATCTCGTGCTTGCCGACGACGGCGGATCCGTCACGGATGGCGGCCTCGAAGGTGTCGATCCGGAACGAGAGGCCGTCGTGGGCGATCTCGCGGACGAGCGGAACGTCGTCCGCGACGGGCGCGATCTTCGCCGGGCCCTCCCGCAGGGCCTGGGCGGCGAGCGCGGCTTGCTTGGGATCGGCGCCCAGCGCCCTCTCGATCGCCCGAGCCATCACCTCCGCCGACGATCCCGAGCGGTACAGCTTGCCGTCGATGTAGATGCGCGGCGTGCCGTGGATGTCGAGGCCCTTCCCGACCTGCGCGTCGTGGCGGACGGCCTCCAGGGAGCCCGGGGAGGCCATGCACGCGTCGAAGCGCCCCAGGTCGGCGCCCGCCGTCTCCGCGTAGGTCCGGAGGTACTCCGCCCCGAGCTGGTGCTGGTTCTTGTACGCGAGGTCGTGGAAGGCCCAGAACAGGCCCTGCTCCTTGGCACACACGGCGCCCCGCGAGGCATTGCAGGCCTCCCGGTGCTTGCGGTTCTTGACGCCCGGGTTGCATGCCGGGTCCATCGGGAAGTGCTTGAAGACGAACAAGACGCGGTCGCCGTAGGTGGCCTCCAGGCGGGCCAGCTCCGACGCCATGCGCTTGCAGTACCCGCACTCCAGGTCGCCGAACTCGACGACGGCCACCGTGGCCTCCGGGTTTCCGATCCAGGCATCGTCCGGATCCAGGGAGAAGCTCGCTTCGTTGTCGTCCTCGGTCTTCACGGTGAACTGCAGGAGGGGGGCCTCGCCGGCGGGGTCCTTGCGGACACCTTCGTTGGCGTCGGCGATCTCGACCCGTTCGTGGCCGAGCAGCGTAGAGCGATAGAGCCGCTCGCCCCCCGCCGCGACCAGGAGCAGTCCGACGTGCACGATCCCGGCCAGCAGCACCGCGTTCCGGTCCGGCACCCGCGGCCGACCTCCGAGCAGGCCGAGCACGAGGATTCCGGCATTCACGGCGTAGAGCCGCATGCACCACGCGCAGACGAAGCCCAGCTCCGTCTTGGACACGTAGAACAGGAAGGCCGAGTACAGCACCGCGAAGCCGCCGGCCAGCACCACCAGGGCCCTCGCGCCGGGCCGGTCGCGGAGTGCCTGCAGCGCGAGCACGAGCACGGTCAGGTAGAAGGCGATGGCGAGGGTCGCGATGGGGACGCCGAGAAGCTCGCTGTGGGCGCTGGTGTTGACGATGTCGCAGTTGACCTCGGCGGACTCGACGCAGCCGATGAGCTCGCCCTGCCCCGTGCCGTAGAGCTGGTTGTCGTGGTGCCAGGTCATCAGCCCACCCACGAACACGCCGAACAGGGTGAGCGGGACGAGCAGCCAGAGGCCGACCGGGCGGAGTCGCTCCTTCATCGCAGCGCTCCGTACGCCGCGTCCAGCTCCGTGAAGCCCCGCTCCCGGCTGTAGCCGGTGTGCTGCCACGCGAGGCTGCCCTCCCCGTCGAAGAGGAACATCGTGGGCATCGAGATCACTCCGTACCGCCCGAGGTGGCGGGCCTCCGGATCGAAGGCGACCGGCAGGTCGAAGGCGACGCTCTTCATGAAGCGCTCGGCGTCGGCCCGCTGCTTGTCCACGCTCACGGCGTAGATCGCCACGTCGGGGTGCGCCGAGCCCCACTCGGAGAGCGCTGGCAGCTCCAGGCGGCAGGGTCCGCACCAGCTCGCCCAGAACGCCAGCAGGACGGGGCGGCCGGCATGCTCGGACAGCCGGAAGGTACCCCCGTCCCGCAGGGGAATCTCGACGTCGGTGGCGTGCTCGTCAAGGCCGGCAGACTTCGCGGCCTCGAAGACCTCGACGGGGATCATCTCGGGGGCGGCCAGAGCGGTGGCGGTGAACAGGATCCACATGTCCAGTCCCCAAGCAAGATGCGTGCCGCCTGGGAAGCGGCATGCCTGCGAGAGCGTGAGTAGGTCCATGTACATTCCTGCCACAGTGCTGTACCTTGTGTGCTCATGCGCCTCTCCCTCCGAATGACCGCCAGCCTCGCGATGACCGGCCTCTTTACCTTCGGGTCCTTCGGCGCGTGGCTGGTCGTCCGCGAACAGCGCGATCTTCGCGTTGCGGCCGAGCGCGAGATGGCGTTCCTGGGAACCAGCCTTCGGGTCGGCGTGGAGAACGCCATGCGGGACCGCCAGGTCGCCGATGTCGACGAGGCTGCGCTGCGACTGGAGGGTGTGGACACCTGGCTGGACGTCTGGGTGCACGACGCCGACGGGGCCGTCGTGTCGGCGCCCGGGGGCCTGCCCGTTGGCGCGCTGGAGGGCGCGCTGCACGACCTCGCCGCGAGCGCGGCCGAGGCGTCGGCTCCGCGGCTGTTGTGGTGGCCGGAGGAGGCTCCGACGGCGCTCCTGGTGGTCACTCCGCTCATGACGGACGATGGGGACCTGATCGGGACGCTGGGCTTGCGGCGCCCCGTCGACGACCTCGACCGCGACCTGCGCTGGACGGCCGGCGCGGCGCTGATGGTGGTCGGCGTGTTCGTGCTGATGTCCTCGGTGCTGGGCCTCGCGATCGGCGAGGTGCGACTGGGCAGGCCGCTGCGGGAGCTGACGGCGGCCATGCGTGGGCTGCGGCTGGAGGGGGCGACCGGGACGCTGGACGAGGGGGGAGACGACGAGCCGAGGGAGATCGCCACCGAGTTCAACCGGATGGTCCTCGACCTTCGCTCCGAGCGTGCAAGGGCCGACGCGGAGGCGGCCGCGAGGCGTGAGGCCTTGAACCAGCTCTTCGCGGCCGATCGCCTCGCTTCGGTAGGCCAGCTCGCGGCGGCTCTCGCGCACGAGGTCGGATCCCCGTTGCAGGTGCTCCACGGCCGGGCACGGGCCCTCGAGGTCGACGCGGAGGACTCAGACCGCACCCGGCGGCACGCGGCGGTGCTCGTGCGCGAGACCGAGCGCATCGCCCGGATCGTCGAACGGCTCCTGTCGCTCACGCGCCGCTGCGACGACGAGCCGCGGGGTGTGGACCTGCTGGAGGTGGTCGCCCGCGTGGTGGAGCTGGTGGAGGTCGATGCGCGCCGCGACGCCATCGAGCTGCGGGTCACCGGCGCCGCCCCCCCGGTCGTCGCCAGGGCAGACCGCCTGGAGCAGGTCGTCCTCAACCTCTTGCTGAACGCCATGGCGGCGTCCAGGCCGGGCGGGCGCATCGGTGTGCGGGTCGAGGGCGGACCGGGAGAAGCGCGCCTCGTCGTCGAGGACGACGGCCGTGGGATGACCCCCGAGGTGGCCGACCGCTGCTTCGAGCCCCTGTTCACGGCGACACCGGGCGGCACCGGGCTCGGGCTCGCCGTCGTCCGGAGCATCGTCGAGGAGCACGGCGGTCGGGTGAGCTGCACCTCGGAAGCCGGCAAGGGGGCACGCTTCGTCGTGTCCCTTCCGGCCGGCGAGGCGACCTGATGGCGCGGATCTTCGTCGTGGACGACCATCCCGCCGTGGTCGAATGGCTCACGGACGAGCTGGCCAACGAGGGCTACGAGGTCGAAGGCTGCGCCACACCGGCGGAGGCCCCGTCACGTATCCTCGCGGGCGCCTTCGACCTCGTCGTCGCCGATGTCGAGATGCCAGGACTGCGGGGGCTCGACCTGATGTCCATCGTCCACCGCGAGCGCCCCGACCAGCTCGTGATGCTGATCACCGCCTTCGGTTCCATCGACCTGGCCGTCCAGGCGCTGCGCGCCGGGGCCTGCGACTTCGTGACCAAGCCCTTCGCCATCGAGACCCTGGTGCTCGCCGTGGAGCAGGCGCTGCACGATCGCCGGATGCGGAAGGAGGTCGTGCGGGTGCTCCGCCCGTCCCGGTCCGTGGCCACCGAGGGGCTGGTCGCCCGGAGCGAGGCGATGCGGCGGGTTCTGGACCGCGCGGTCCGGGCTGCCCGGACTCGGGCTCCGGTGCTCCTGACCGGCGAGACGGGCGTGGGAAAGGGCACGATCGCGCGCTTCCTCCACGCCCGCAGCGATCGCCGGAACGCCCCCTTCGTCCAGCTCAACTGCGCCGCACTTCCGCAGGCGCTGGTCGAGGCCGAGCTGTTCGGCGTGCGACGCGGAGCCTTCACCGACGCGAGATCCGACCGCGAAGGGCTGTTCGACCGCGCGAGAGGTGGGACGATCCTGCTCGACGAGATCGGAGAGCTGCCCCTGGAGGCCCAACCCAAGCTGCTCCTGACCCTGGAGAGCGGACGGGTCCGTCCGGTGGGAGACGCGCGGGATCACACGGTGGACGTGCGGGTCGTCGCCGCGACCAACCGACCGCTGGAGGAGGCCGTACGCGAGCGGCTGTTCCGCGCGGACCTGCTCTACCGCCTCGACGTGATTCGCATCGACATCCCGCCCCTACGCGAACGCCCCGACGACGTCGAGGGCCTCGTGGCCGCGCTCTTGGACCAGCTCTCGGCGCGCCACGGCCGCAGCGTCACGACCGTGACCGAGGAGGCGATGCGCTGGCTCGTGGCCCAGCCCTGGCCTGGCAACGTCCGGGAGCTGTCGAACGTGCTGGAGCGGGCGGTTGCCCTGGGCGAGCACGACGCGCTCACCCTGGCGGACGTCGCCGAGCCCCGCCCGACGGCGGCGGACGGTCCCCCGGAGAGCCTCGACGAGGCGGTGGCGACCGGGCTCCCGCTGGAGGACCTCCAGCGGACCTACATGCGCAAGGTCCTCGATGCCTGCGGGGGGAACATGTCGGAGGCGGCGCGCAGGCTCGGGGTGGATCGGCGGACGCTGTACCGTTGGATGGCGGAGCCGTAGGTCAAGGACCCGACCCGGCGCCCCGGCCGTACTGCCGGGCGCTCCGCTCGATTCGGCGGGCATCCCCCTCCTCGCCCTCAGCCCGAGCGGCCCGGGCCCCGGAGTCCGCCGCGTCGGCGGCCTCGGCGAACCGACCCTGTCCGGCCAGGGTCGCCGCAAGGGCTTCGAGGAAGCGGTAGTCGTCGGACCAGCCTCGGTCCGCCGCGAGGCGCAGCAGGCGCTCCCCCTCCGTGCCAATGTAAGTGAGACAGTCACCCCCTTCGAGTTTACTGAGCAGGGCGGCCCGGGACGCTGCGGCGGGGAGGGCAGGTGAGCGGCTGCGACCACCCGTGCGGCTGCGACCGGGTGGGAGGGGTGGCCATGACGAGCCCCCACGACCTGCTCAGCCTCTCCGATGCGGTCCAGCGGATGGGCATGCGGAAGGAGGACGCGCAGACGTGGTTGCGCTCCCGGCATCTGATTCGCCGTGTCGCCGGTCGGCAGCGCGTCATCTGGGGCGATGTCCTGGACGCCATCCGACGCGACTCTCCCAGCCCCGCCGATGACCCGATGCAGGGCGCGCCGCAGCGACGCGGCGTAGAGGCCCGTCGCCACTGGAAGATGACCGACGCCTTCTGAGCCGGCCGACCCCACCCACCCACGCAGACGACCCCCATCCGCCGAAGCCGATGGGGGTCGCGAGGTTGCGGTGGAGGGGCGCCTCAGCCGGCTCGGGGACGCCACTCTGTGTACGCCTCACTGACTTCTGTGCACAGACTGGCCGAGAGCACCCACCACAACGGCATCGCCATCAGTAGCGGTAGTTCTCGGGCTTGTAGGGCCCCTGCACCGCCACGCCGATGTAGCTGGCCTGCTCATCGCTCAGCGTGGTGAGCTTCACGCCGAACTTGTCGAGGTGCAAGCGGGCCACCTTCTCGTCGAGGTGCTTGGGCAGGGTGATGACCTCGGGCTTCTTGCCCTTGGGCTTGGCCACGCGGTTCTCGCCGTAAGCCTCGGCGTTCTTGTGCAGCTCGATCTGGGCGATGGTCTGGTTGGTGAAGCTGGCGCTCATCACCAGGCTGGGGTGGCCGGTGGCGCAGCCCAGGTTCACCAGGCGACCTTCGGCCAGGATGATGATGCTGTGGCCACCGCCCTTGGGGCCATGGGTGGTGCCGGTGAAGCGCCACTCGTGCACCTGGGGCTTGATCTCGATCTTCTCGACCTCGCCCGCCTCGCGCATGCGCTCGAGGCCCGCCATGTCGATCTCGTTGTCGAAGTGACCGATGTTGCAGACGATGGCGTTGTGCTTCATCTGGGCCATGTGGCCCGCGGTGATGATGTCCTTGTTGCCGGTGGCGGTGACGAAGATGTCGGTGTCGCCGACCACGTCGTCCAGCCGCACCACGTCCAGGCCGCGCATGCAGGCCTGCAGGGCGCAGATGGGGTCCACCTCGGTCACGGCCACGCGGGCCGACTGGCCGCGCAAGGAGTCCACCGAGCCCTTGCCCACATCGCCAAAGCCCAGGACCAGGCACTTCTTTCCGGCGATCAGCACATCGGTGGCGCGCATGATGGCGTCCACCAGGCTGTGGCGGCAGCCATAGACATTGTCGAACTTGGACTTGGTGACCGAGTCGTTGACGTTGATGGCGGGGAAGAGCAGGCTGTCGTTGGCCACCCGCTCGATCAGCCGGTGGACGCCGGTGGTGGTCTCTTCGGAGACGCCGCGGATGTTGGCGGCCAGGGGGGTCCAGTAGTTGTCGCCCTTCTCGGCCCGCACCGCGTGCAGCAGGGCCAGGATGATGCGGTGCTCTTCGGAGGTGGCGGTGGAGAGGGCGGGGATGGTGCCCGACACCTCGTACTCGTGGCCCAGGTGGATGAGCAGGCTGGCGTCGCCGCCGTCGTCCAGGATGAGGTTCATGCCGTCCGGGCCGGTCCAGTCCACGGCCTGCATGGTGCACCACCAGTACTCGGCCAGGGTCTCGCCCTTCCAGGCGTAGACGGGCACGCCCGCGGGGGCGTCGGCGGTGCCGGTGGGGCCCACGGCGACGGCGGCGGCAGCGTGGTCCTGGGTGGAGAAGATGTTGCAGGAGACCCAGCGGACCTCTGCGCCAAGCTCGGTCAAGGTCTCGATCAGCACGGCGGTCTGGATGGTCATGTGCAAGGAGCCCATGATGCGGGCGCCCTTGAGGGGCTGCTCGGCGCCGAACTCCTCGCGCAGGGCGGCGAGGCCGGGCATCTCGACCAGGGCCAGGTCCATCTCCTTGCGGCCAAAGCGCACCGTGGCCGGGGACAGATCGGCGACCTTGTAGGGCAGGTCGGCGAAGAGGGGCAGGCCGGTGTCGAGGAAGGTCTTCTGGGACAGGTGGGTGACGCTCATGGGGGACCTCGCGAAGGGGATGGGGGCGGTCGGCCCGGCTGGCGGGCGTCGCTCCATCCGTATACCCGGATGAACGGATGAAGGGCAAGGCAAGCGCGCGATCGACCCCCCAACCCGCCCGGAGTTCCCCGTTGTCAGCCGACATCTACCAGGATCTCAGCACGCTCTCGGACGCGACCCGGGTGCGGCTGCTGCGCTTGTTGGAGCAGGAGGAGCTGGGCGTGGGCGAGCTGGCCCGGATCGTCCAGCTGCCCCAGAGCACCGTCAGCCGGCACCTCAAGACCCTGCACACCCAGGGATGGGTGCAGCGCCGCCAGGACGGCCCGGCCAGCCTGCTGCGCATGTCCGCCGCGGCCCTGTCACCCATGGCGGGCCGGCTGTGGGCGGTCGTTCGCGAAGAGACGGAGCCCGACTATGCCGAGGACGCCCGGCGCCTGCAGAGCCTGCTCGCCCTGCGCGGTGGGGACTCCCGCGAGTTCTTTCGCCGACACGCCGGTCAGTGGGCCGCTCTGCGCCGCGACCTCTACGGCGAGGGCTTCACCCTGGCCGCCCTGCTCAGCCTGCTGCCCGAGGGGCTGACGGTGGCCGACCTGGGCTGCGGTTCGGGCGAGGCCCTGGCCGGTCTGGCGCCCGCCGTGCGCCGGGCCATCGGCATCGACCGCGAAGAGGCCATGCTGGCGGCCGCGGCCACGCGCACCGCGGGCCTGGCCAATGTCGAGCTGCTGCAGGGGGATCTGGACGCCCTGCCCCTGCCGGATGGCGCCCTGGACGCCGCGCTGTGCAGCCTGGTCCTGCACCATGTGGTCGATGTCCAGCCGGTGATGGCCGAGGTGGCCCGGGTGCTCAAGCCCGGCGGGCGCTTCGTGCTGCTGGATATGCTGCCCCACGACCAGCAGGAGCTTCGCCGCGCCATGGGCCACCAGCACCTGGGCTTCGCTCAAGACACGCTGGAGCTGGCTGCCGGCCGCGCCCGGCTGCGGCTGCTCCGCTACAGCCCCCTGCCCGAGGCGCCGGGCGCCTTGGGGCCCGGGCTCTTCGTGGCGGTGCTGGGCCGGGACCCCGACCCCTCCCGAAAGGCAGCCCATGGCGGCCTGCGCCCGGGCTAAGCTGGGCGGGACGCACCCCTGGGAGGACAGATGATTCGACTGGCGCTGTGGGCCACCCTGATGCTGGTGGGCTGCAAGGACAAGGCCGAAGAAGACACCGGCGAAGGCGAGCTGATCGACGCCTCGGGTGATGGCGACGATGGCGAGTGCGGGGGCACCCCCTCGGTGATCACCTCGGTGACCTGCACCCCCACCATCGGCGATGTCGGGGATCAGCTCGACCAGCCCATCCTGCGCTTCGACGTGGTGGCCACCGACGAAGACGGCGATCTGGACGCCTATCGCCTGAGCCTCTACCTGGACGAGACCATCGACGGCGTGGTGCTTCCCGAAGGCAGCCCCTATGGGCCCTCCACCGGCACCACCGACGGCGGCGAATGCACCACCACCGAGGTCAACCTGGGCCTGCGGGCGGGCATCCCTGGCACCTTCCCGGCCCTGGAGACCCGCTACGAGTGGGGCCTGGTCCTGACCGACGCCGGCGGCGTGGACAGCGCGATCTACACCGTGGCCTGCACCACCCCCGACGCCAGCGGCATGGGCGATCCCATGACCGAGCCCACCGGCGGTTGACGCCAGCGGGCGCCGGGCGGATTAGGGCGCCGGCATGAGCACCCCTCCCGAACGTGACGCCTACCGCCAGGCCGGAGTCGACATCGACGCCGGCGAGGCCGTGGTGCAAGGCATCCGCGAACACGTCGAATCCACCCGCACGCCGGGGGTCATCGGCGGCATTGGCGGCTTTGGCGGCCTCTTCACCCTGGGCGGGCGCTTCCGCGACCCGGTGCTGGTCAGCGGCACCGACGGCGTGGGCACCAAGCTGCTGGTGGCCCAGCGCATCGGCCGCCACGACAGCATCGGCGTCGACCTGGTCGCCATGTGCGTCAACGACGTGATTGTGTGCGGGGCAGAACCCTTGTTCTTCCTCGACTATTTCGCAACTGGCGTTCTTTCCCCCGACGTGACGGTGCAGGTGGTCGCCGGCATCGCCGAGGGCTGCCGCCAGGCCGGCTGCGCCTTGATCGGCGGCGAGACGGCCGAGATGCCCGGCATGTATGGCCCCGGCCACTACGATCTGGCGGGCTTCTGCCTGGGGGCGGTGGAACGCGACGCCTTGTTGGATGGCAGCCGCATCCAGGTCGGTGACGCCCTGGTGGGCCTGCCCAGCAGCGGCGTGCACAGCAACGGCTACAGCCTGGTGCGCAAGCTGGTGGACGGGCTGGACTGGGCCCAGGATCACGGCCTGGGCCAGCCCCTGGCCGACGCCCTGCTGGCCCCCACGCGCATCTATGTGCGCGACTGCAACCGCCTGCGGGCGGACTTCGACCTGCGCGGGCTCTGCCACATCACTGGGGGCGGCTTCCCCGGAAATATCCCCCGGGTGCTGCCCGATGGGACCGGGGTGATCCTGGACGCCGGGTCCTGGCCGGTGCCGCCGCTCTTCGATCTGCTGCAGCGGCTGGGCGATCTCAGCCCCCGCGAGATGCAGCGCACCTTCAACAACGGCCTGGGCATGATCGCGATCCTGCCCGCGGATCAGGCGGCGGCGGCAGCGGCAGCGGTGGGTGGCTTTGTGGTGGGCCGCGTGGTGCCGGCGGCAGAGGCCGGCCCCGACCGGGTGGCGGTGCGATGAAGGTGCCCGTGGGGGTGCTGCTGAGCGGCTCGGGCACCAACCTGCAAGCCCTGATGGACGCCTGCGCGGCACCGTCCTTTCCGGCCGAGATCCGGCTGGTGATCAGCAACCGGGCCGACGCCTACGGGCTGGAGCGCGCGCGGCTCGCGGGAATCCCGACCCTGTGCGTGCCCCACCGGGGGCGCAGCCGCGCCGACTTCGAGGCCGAGCTGGTGGCCGCCTTTCAGGGGGCTGGCGTGCAGTGGATCTGCTGCGCGGGCTTCATGCGGGTGCTCACGCCGGCCTTCCTCGACGCCTTCCCCAACCGCGTGCTCAACATCCACCCGGCCCTGCTGCCCGCCTTTCCCGGGCTGGATGGGCAGGGGCAGGCCCACGCCGCCGGGGTGCGCATCGCCGGGGCCACCGTGCACCTGGTGGACGCCGGCACCGACACCGGGCCCATCCTCTGCCAGGGGGCGGTGCCCGCCTTGCCCGCAGACGACCGAGATGCGCTCCAGCAGCGCATTCTCGCGATGGAGCACCGCCTCTACCCCATGGCCCTGCGCTGGGCGGCGGAGGGGCGCATCCAGTTGACGGGCCGGCAGGTGCAGATCGACCTGCTGCCGGGAGAGGCCCTGGCCCTGTGGGAAGCCGCCGGCTGAGGCTCAGGCCCCCGCGGCTTGCTCGCGCACGCGGTCCACGCTGATGACGTGGTTGATCTTCTCGATGTTGCGGATCAGCCGGGCGAGCTGCTTGACGTCGGCGATGCTGACCTCGAGGGTGAAGAGGGCCTTGTGGTCGTCGATGCCGCGGGCCTCCATGCGGGTGACGTTGACGTCGGTGCTCTTGCAGGCGGCGCCGATCTCCGCGAGCATCCCCGGCTCGTCGCTGCAGATGATGCGCAGCTCGCCGGAATGCAGGCCCTTGGCGCCCCGGTGCCACTCGACCGGCACCCGGCGGTCCTCCTCCAGCGAGAGGATCTGGCGGCAGCTCTGGTGGTGCACGGTGATGCCCCGCCCGCGCGTGATGTAGCCAATGACAGGCTCGCCGGGCAACGGAGCGCAGCAGCGGGCGTAGTTGACCAGGACGTCGGTCTCGCCGTTGATCAGGACCGGGCTCTCGGTCCGGCGCCGCAGCTTGTTGAAGAGGTTGGTGAGGGCGCCGGGCTTCTCATCGGGGTCCTCGTCCTGCAGATCCTCCGCCGGGATGAGGTCGGCCAGCAGCTTTCGCACCGGCAGGTGACCCTGGGCCAGCGCCAGGAAGAGCAGCTCTTCGCGGCGGTGGCCGTGCTTCTTGGCAGCTTCGAGCAAGGCCCCGGACTTGAGCAGCTTGTTGAAGCTGTGACCGCGCTTTCGAAGCTCGTTTTCGAGGAGTTGGCGCCCCGTTTCGCGGCCCTTCTCGCGCTCTTCTTCGCGCACATGGCGGCGGATCTTGGACAGGGCCTTGCCCGTCTTGGCCCACTCCAGCCAGTCGCGGTTGGGCTTCTGGTCGGGCTTGCGCAGCACCTCGATGGTGTCGCCAGCCTGCACCGGGTAGCGCAGGGGCACCATGCGGCCGTTCACCAGGGCGCCGGTGCAGGTGCTGCCCACCTGGGTGTGGATGGCGTAGGCGAAGTCCAACACCGTGGCGCCGGTGGGCAGGAACTTCACGTCGCCCCGCGGCGTGAAGACGAAGATCTCGTCGCTGAACAGCTCGACCTTGACCGTCTCCAGGAACTCGGCCGGGTCGTCCACCTCTTGCGCGGCCTCCAGAAGCTCGCGCAGGCGGGCAATCTTGGAGAGGTCCTCGCGCGAGATGGCGAGGTGACCCTCTTTGTAGCGCCAGTGGGCCGCGATGCCGAGCTCGGCGATGCGGTGCATCTCGTGGGTCCGGATCTGGACCTCGATCTGCCGGCCATCCTGGGTGCGCACCACCGTGTGAAGCGACTGGTAGCCGTTGCTCTTGGGGTTGGCGATATAGTCCTTCAGCCGCTCGGGGACGTGGCGGTAGGAGGCGTGCACCAGGCCCAGGGCGGTGTAGCACTGGCCGAGATCGTCCACGAAGACGCGAAAGGCGTCGAGGTCGTGAATCTGCTCGAAGGCCAGGTTCTGGCTGCGCATCTTCTGGTAGATGCTCCAGAGGTGCTTGGGCCGACCGCGCACCTCGCAGGGCAGGCCCCGCTCGTGCAAGTGCTCTTCAAGGCCCTTGGCGGTCTGGGCGATCCAGGCCTGGCGTTCGGGCCGGCCCTCGCCCACCTTGTTCTCGAGGCCGGCGTAGACATCGGGATGCAGGTAGCGGAAGCAGAGGTCTTCCAGCTCGCCCTTGTAGCGGCTCAGCCCCAGCCGGTTGGCGATGGGGGCGTAGATGTCCATCGTCTCGTTGGAGATAGCGGCCTGCCGGTCGGCCTTCATATGCTCCATCGTGCGCATATTGTGCAGACGGTCGGCCAGCTTGACCAGAATCACCCGCACATCCTTGGCCATGGCCAGGACCAGCTTGCGGAAGTTCTCGGCCTCCGCCTCTTGCTTGGTGCGGAAGTTGAGCTTGCCGATCTTGGTGACGCCATCGACCATCTCGGCCACATCGGGGCCGAACTGGGCGGCCAGCTCTTCTTTGGTGGCCAGGCAGTCTTCCATCGTGTCGTGCAGCAGCCCGACCGAGATGGTGTCCACGTCCATGCGCAGCTCGGCCAGGAGCCCGGCCACCGCGATGGGGTGGGTGAGGTAGGGCTCGCCGCTGCGGCGAAGCTGTCCGGCGTGGGCCCGCGCCGAGTAGACGTAGGCCCGCATGATGAGGTCGATGTCGGCGTCGGGCGAGTAGCCCTTGACCGTCTCGAGGATGTCGTTGAGTCGCATGACTCCCGGACCCTCCGACCGGGCGGCGCACAGAAGTGTAGGCCAGGCGCGGGCGGGCGTCACCCCAAATGGCGCGCCCCCGCACCTGAGTACCTGAACCTGCCCCTATACCTACCTCAAACCACAGGGGTTGCCGGATCTTCCGCGCCGGCCACAAAGCGGCGCACCAGGCTGTCCAGGCGCGAACGCCGGCGAAGCTCGGCGACGATCACCGCCTGGAACTGGTCGTGGGCGCTGGACAGATCGTCGTTGACCACCAGGTAGTCGAACTCGCCGCAGTGTTCGATCTGCAGGCGGGCTTCGGAGAGGCGTCGCGCGATGACCGCCTCGCTGTCGGTGGCCCGGCGGCGCAAGCGGCGCTCCAGGGCGTCAAAGCTGGGCGGCAAGACAAAGATGCTGATCGCGTCGGCCATGGCCGCCCGCACCTGTCGCGCGCCCTGCTGATCGATCTCGAGCAGGATGCTGCGACCGCCGGCCAGGGCGGCGTCCACTGGCGCGCGCGGGGTGCCATAGCGGTTGCCATAGACCTCGGCCCACTCCAGCATCTGGCCGCCGTCCACCAGCTCGGCAAAGCGAGCCTGATCGACGAAATGGTAGTCTTCACCGTCTTTTTCACCCACACGTTCCGGTCGCGTGGTGGCAGAGACCGAAAAGCCCAGCTCGGGGATGACCTGCAGGGCCTTCTTGACCAGGGTGGTCTTGCCCGTGCCCGAGGCGCCCGTGATGACGAAGAGGGCGCCCCGATCGGGCCGGGTCCAGGTGGACAGGTCGAGGGCCATGGGCGCTCCAGACATCAGGGGAGAGAGGAGGATCGGGCGGCGGCGACCGCGCAGCAGGGCAGCAGCGCGCAGGGCCCGCAGATGGCGGGTTGCCAGGCCGAACGGCAGCCACCGCTGATGCCCAGGTGGGCCAGAGCGAAGTCGTACCTTGCCGGGTCCTGGGGATCCAGAAGGGAGAGCTGGCGGGTCAGCTCCACCGCCGTGCGCCAGGAGCCATCGCTGCGCCCGGTGAGCCCGAGCAGGCGGGCGATCCGGTGCACATGGGTGTCCAGGGGCACCACCAGCAGGTCGGTGGGCAGGGCCCACAGGCCGAGGTCCACCCCGGCCGCGCCGGGGCCCGGCCGGCGCACCATCCACCGCAAGAACATGCACCAGCGCTTGCATGCCGACCCACCGCCAGGCAGGGGCAGCAGGTAGCGCAGGCCCCGGGGCAGGTCGTCGAAACGGGTGGCGGAGACTTCGATCTGGGGCGCGGCCGCCAAGGCGCTGGCCCGCAGGGGCAGCACCACCGCCCGCAGCACCGACTGCGCCCCCTCGGGCCCATGCTGGCCATCCCAGCCCGCCGCGGCCCGGTCACCCAGGCTGCCACCCGACCTCAGCAGCCCTTGCAAGGCCAGGGCCAGCAGGGACAGGTCATCCCCGCTCAGCCAGCGGTAGCGCAAGGGCGCCAGGGCCTGCCGATCGCCGGCATCAAAGGCGTCCACCCACGCGCGGGGCCCGCCTCGCTCGGCCGCCCGGTCCATCAGGGCCCCGATCACCGGGGCGAAGGCCGTCACCCGCCCAAAGGCCAGGGCGCTGGCGAAGACCGCTGCGATCTCCTGGTCAGCGGGCGCCGTCCACTGGCGCACGAAGTGCAGCGGGTCGCGGGCCAGGCCGGCCTTGGAGAGGGGCGCATCGGCCAGGCGGTCCAGCTGCTGGCGCAGCAGGTCCCGGCGGGCGGGCGAGAGCGCGGGGGCTTGGACAGAAGCGGACATGGGCCGGCCGGGCGGGGGAGGAGGGGCGCCTATTCGACGTTGGCCGACTGCTCCTTGATCCTCTCCAGCACGCTCTTCATCTCGACCACACGCGCCGAGATGGGCAGCTCGGCGGCCTTGCTGCCGATGGTGTTGATCTCGCGGTTGAGCTCTTGCACCAGGAACTCCAGCTTGCGGCCGACGGGCTCGTCTGCGGTCAGGGCCTCGGAGAACTGGCGACAATGGCTGAGAATCCGCGCCAGCTCTTCGGCCACATCGGCCTTGTCCGCCAGGATCGCGGCCTCCTGGGCCAGGCGGATGGGGTCGATCTTGTCGCCCAACAGGCGGCCCAGGCGCTCTTCGAGGCGCTGGCGCAGGCGATCGCCGATGCCGATGCTGGACTGCTGAACCGCGGCCCAGTGGGCCTCGATCTCGTCGAGGTGGTGGCGCAGATCCCGGCGCAAGGCAGCGCCTTCGCGGGCCCGCATCTCCAGCAGATCCACCAGGGCGGCCTCAATCGCGGTCTCGACCAGGTTCCACTCCGACAGGGCGTCCCCTTCGGGCTCGGCCGGCGACAGCACGCCGGGCTGCTGCAGGATCAATGCGAGGGGGAGGGGCTCGTCGGGTCGCTGCAGGCGCTTGGCCACATCCTGCATGGCGCGCAGGTAGCGTTCGGCGAGGATGGCGTCGGCCACCACCGTCTGGCCGCTCTCGATGGCGCTGCGACGCACGAAGAGGTCCAAGCGCCCCCGCTGGATGCGGTCCCGCACCACAGAGGTGATGCGCGGCTCCAGCACGAGGTATTCCCGCGGCACCCTCAAGTTGAGGTCGCGGAAGCGGTTGTTGACGCTCTTCATCTCGACCACGACCGTGACATCGCCGTTGGATGCCTCGCCGCGGCCATAGCCGGTCATCGAGTTCATGGGGCCCCGCTAACCGACCGCCCCGTCCAGGGCCGCAGGCCGCGCAGCCGCAGCCTGCCGAAGACGCTCCCCAGCCGCGGCCGGCAGGCCCCAGGCCTCCACCAGGCTGAGCCCGGGCTCGACCAGCCAGCGCCGGGGCACCGGCAAGGCGGCCAGGTCGCGGGGGTAGAGGTCCAGCCGGGCGCCCCGCTCCAGGCGCACCAGTCCGTCGATCTCGGGCGCCTGCACCAGCTCCAGCACCCGCCGCGCAGGCAGGCCCGCGCCCGGCAGCGGGCGCAGCACCGTCAGGGTGTGGCCGGCAAAGAGCCCGGTGTCGTCCAGCCAGGCACGCACCGGTCCCTTGCCGCGAAGGCGTTGCACAAGCACCTTCTCATCGAGGAATAGCGCTGGCCGCTTGGGGCGGTGCATGCGCTCGGGCTGGTAGTCCAGCCAGCGCCGGCGGCCCGTGCCCAGGTCGCGGGCGTCCACATAGGGCACCCGGCCCGGACCCGGTTCGTCGTGCAGCAGGGCGGCCTTGCCCCCATGGGCCCCATGGGAGACCACGCCGGTGTCCACCTCGCACAAGGAGCCCAAGGGCACAGACGCGGCGTGAATTTGCTCCAGCAGAGCCACATCACCGGGACGCAGCGCCTGGCCCAAGGGGGCGCCCGGGATGCGCAACAAGGCCGCCGGATCGAGCCCATGGGGCGGCAGCGGTGCCGGTTCCTGGTGGATGCCCAGCACCAGCTCGACCACATCCACCGCGGCCCCCGGGAAGGGGCGCGGGGGGCTCAAGGCCGCGACGCGGTGGGCCTCCAGCCAGCGGCGCCGCAGGGGCGCGCCATAGGGCTGGCAGAAGAGGCTGCTGGGCAGGACCAGGCCGAGGGCACCCCCCGGGGCCACCTGCTCGACGCAGGCGGCCGCAAAGGGCACCGCGAGGTCAAAGCGGGCCCCCAACCAGGGAAAGCGCTGGCGCAAGGCGGCCCGCAGCAGCTTGTCCTGGTGCTCTGGAGAGACAAAGGGCGGATTGCCCACCACCAGGGCGACTGCTGGCGCGGGAAGCAGGCCGCTGCGTTGCGATAGCCGGGCCCGCGGCGCCGCCACCGCTGCAACGGCCAACGCCACGGGATCGAGGTCGCTGCCTTCAATCTCGGCGATACCGGCCTCGTCCATGGCCACCAGGAAGGCCCCCGTGCCACAGGCCGGATCCCGCCCCCGCGACAGGGGGATCCGGGCGGCCTGCACGGCCTTGGCCACCACCGAACGCGCCAGGTCGGGGGCGCTGTCCCAGGCGCCGCGGCCCTTGCGCCCCCGCGCGTCGGCCAGGGGCAGGGGCGCGCCTTGGGGCACACGGGCCACCGCCCGGGGGTGATCGACGGGGAGCAGGCCCAAAGCGGCGCTCAACCCGAGGTCCCGGGGCGCGGGGCTCAAGCGGCAGCGGGCCAGGCGCCCCGCAATCTCCACCACCGCCCAGGCGTCGCCCCCGGCATCCCGGGTGGCCTCTGCCGCCGCCCCACAGGCAACGACCGCGTCCCCGGTCAAGGAGGCGCGGTCGAGCCAGGCATGGAGCGCAGCACCGGCGGTGCCACGCGAGCGGGCGGAGCTCAGAGCCCCGTCACCACGCCCGAGGGCCAAGCGATGCTGGCGAAGGGCTTGTAGCTGTCTTCATCCGACCAGGAGTAGGTCTTGGTGCCGGACCAGGTCAGGGCGCCACCGATGTAGATATTCATGGTCACCACGTTGCTGGACGGCGAGTCGCCGGTCGAGCCCGAGTAGTCATGGACATAGGCGGTGAAGGTGCCGGCCTCGGGGGCCTGGATGTTGATATTCTCCGGGCCGGTGCCGGGGATATCGTCCAGGTCGAGGGAGGGGTCGTCGGCCGCGCTGCCCCAGGTGCCCCAGTCCAGGGTGCCGAAGCCATAGTCCACGCAGTTGGCGTAGTAGCAGTCGTTGTTGGACACCAGGGAGCCGCCGGGACGGACCAGGTGCAAGTCCATGTCATCGTCGCTGTACTGCCAGTAGATCTCGATCCAGAGGTTCTCGACCGGGATGGCGGTGAGCGTGGTCTCGCAGGGCTCCGAGGTGCGGCCGTCCGAGGTGACCACGATCAGGCGGCCCACATAGGAGCCGGCGAGGTCGGTGACGAAGCCGGTGCGGTTGGCGCTGCTGCCGCCGGGCATGTTGACCGAAGACCCGGTGGGCTTGCTGACGAGGCTCCAGCGGTATTCGACGATGGGTTCGCCATCGGGATCGTAGGAGTCGCCACCCTGCCAGGTGGCGGATTCGGTGATCGGCCGCACGCTGGCGGGGCTCACGCTGCAGATGGCCACCGGTTCGCCGGTGTTGACGGTGGTATCGCCGCCATCGTCGGGGGTGGCGGAGTCCTCGGGGTCCGAGGAGTCGGTGATCCAGCCGGGACCGCTGTCCACGCCCTCGTCGGGGGCGTCTTCGTCCCCCTTGTCGGCGGTCAGATCGTAGTCGGTATTGCAACCGACCACGGCGAGCAGGAGGACGAGCGCAGAGCGACGCATGAGGGCTCCAAGTGGCAATCGAGTGGCCGCACTATGTACGGGTTTTGGCCGAGCCGCAAGCCGCAGCCGCAAGGCAGGCGCGCCACTCGAGGTCCAGACCCCTAACCTGCGCGGCAAGGGTGAACTGGCGCTGGCGGAGCCTCTCGGGGCCACGTTCCCCGCGAATCCGCCTCTGATGCGGATCTTCGGCCTCTTGCAGGCTGGTTGCGAGGGCGGCGGGATCGCCGGGATCGCAGAGCCAGCCCACCTCGGCATCCACCAGCTCGGGGATGCCGGAGACGGGCGTGGTGAGCACCGGCCGGCCCGCTGCCAGCGCCTCCATGATCACCAGCGGCACACCATCCTGATCCCCATCGGGCCCCACCCGGCAAGGCAGGACCAGCAGGTTGGCGCGGGTCAGCTCCGCCCGCAGCGCGCCCCGGCCCAGCAGGCCCAGGGGGCGCAGCCCGGGCCCAGCTGGGACCATCCGATCGGTGATCAGGGTCAGGTCACCGGCACCCTGGCGCATCGCCCAGGCCGCCAGCAGGTCGTCCAGGCCCTTCTTGGGCTGGTCGCGGCCCACGAAGAGGGCGCGCAGCGGCCCCGGAGGCGGCGGCGGCAGCCTGGCCCAGGCGGCGAGATCGGGCCCGCAGCGCAGCAGGCCAGCGTCGATGCCCTGCTCGGCCAGGCGCTGCTGGTGGAAGCGGGCCACCGTCAGCACGGAGTCGGCCTCCCCCAGCACCTGCCGCAGCGAAGGCCGGGGCACGAAGAGATCGACGGCGTGCACCATCACCCCATAGGGCAGGCCCAGGTCCTGCTTCAGCGCCCAGGCCAGCTCGGCGGCCTCCCCCGCAAAGTGCACGTGCACGCGATCAAAGCCGCGGGCCAGGTGTCTCAAGGGCCCCAGCCGCGCCGCATCCTTGGGCCGCTGCCAGGCCGCCACCTGCCGCTGGGCGGCGCTGAAGGGCACGAGGCCGCGCAGGCTGCGGCGGGGGATGTCATGAACCGGCACCTGGGGCAGCTCCTCGGCAAGCCGGCCGTCGGGCCGCTGCCCCAGGCGCGCGATCTGCACCTCATGGCCCAGGGCCGCCATCCCCGCGATCTCCTGGTGGATGAAGGTCTCGGTGAGGGTGGGGTAGTAGCGCAGCAGGTAGAGCACCTTCATGGACGGGGTCCTGCGCGCTGCAGCCAGGGCTCCAGCTCGGCCGCCCGCTGGTCCCAGCTGCGGCAGAAGGGGGACTGGGCCGGCGCTGCCATCGCAGCCCCCACCGCTTCCGCCAGGCTGCCCGCCCGGCCGGGCCGGTACCCGAACAGCCGGCGCCCGGCCAGGTCGGCGATCTCGTGGATGGCCGGCAGGTCGGGGCCACGATGGGGCGCCGCTGGCCAGGGCGTCCCAGAGCTTCAGCGGCGAGGTCAGGGCCCGGCCAAAGAGGTTGTCTTGCAAGGGCACCAGCAGCACCTGGGCCCGCGCCAGCAGGGGGCGCCCACCGCGACCGGAGCCACCGGGGGCAGCAGCCGGACCGCTGCCGCCGGGGGGCGCGCCGCCCGCTCTTCCGCGCTGCCGCCCACCCAGACCAGGGGCAGGGGCAGGTCGCGCGCCTCATCGAAAATTAGGTCTACGCCTTTATAGTCACGCAGGCTGCCCACGCAGAGCAGGCCAAGATCCCGCACCGAATCGGGCAGGGGACGCACCGCGGTGGCGTTGTGCAGCACGCCGGCCTGCGCGGGCACGGCGTGGCCGGCCGCCCGCCAGGCCGCGAGGGTGCCCCGCAATTGGCCACCAGCACCGCTGCCGCAGCCAGGGCGCGGGACTCGTCCCGGGCCGGCGCTGGATCGCGCCTCGGCCTCCACCGCCAGGGCCGAGTCCAGCCCGTGGCTCTCCAGCAGCACCCCCGTGGCGCCCCGCCCCCAGCTGGCCCAGGGCCTGCAGCAGGCGGCGCTGGTCCCGCACCAGCAGCAGGCCGGGCGGCCCGGCCCACCAGGCCGAGAGCTGCCGCCGAAACCACCGGCCGGCCAGGCCCGAGTGCGCCCAGGGGCTGATCCGCAGGTCGAGGTTGGGCAAGGCGTCCAGACCGAAGTCCGCGAGCACGCGGGCCGGGGTCGCTGGCGCGGGCCCCCGGTCGGCCAGCAGGGTGACCTGGTGCCCCCGGGCGGCCAGGGCGTGGCAGCTGTGCAGCACCTGCACCGCCTGGGCACGGCAACCCGGCAAGCGCGGCCGGTAGAGGTGGAGCAGGCGCATCAGCGCGCTCCTCCGGCGAGGGCCGCGACAAAGGCGGCCGGGCCGTGGTGGGCAGACACCCAGTCCCGGGCGCGGGCGCCGGCTTCGGGATCGCGCAGCAGCGCTTGTAGGGGGCCGAGATCCCCGGCCAACCCATCGTCGAAGACAAGCCCCGGACCGACGGCTTCGGGGATGCCCCCCACGCGGCTGCCCACGACCGGCGTGCCCCGGGCCGCAGCCTCCAGCAGCACCAGGCCCAGGCCCTCGGCGCCGCGACCGCGCCCATCGGGCTGCGACAGGAGCAGCGCCGCGCGGCCCGGCCCAAGGCGTCCAGGGCCTGGGCCCGGGGCAAGGCGCCCAGCCAGCGCACGCCAGGGCCCCGGGCCTGCAGCCGCTCCGCCTCGGGGCCCGCGCCCACCACGATCAGGGGCTCGCCCAGCCGGGCCGCCAGCCGCCGGGCCGCATCCACCCCCTTCAGCGGGGTGAGCCGGGCCACGCAGACCAGTCCAACTCGTTGAGAATGAGCGATTGGCGCACATTTCGGAAGCGAAAGCGGCATCGGGGTCACGGCCACGCCCCCCGCGCCCAGGCCCAGCCTTTGCAGCTCGGCGGCCAGGAAATGCGAGACCGGCCGCCAGCAGACCAGGGGGTCCAGCGCCGACAAGGCCGGCGGCGCCTGGTCCAGGGCGGAGATCTCGCTGCCATGGACCGCCACCTCCACCGACAGACCCCGGGCCCGGGCCAGCGGCGCGATGCGGGTGGCCACGGGCCAGGTCGCGCAGAGCAGGCGGGTGCCGGGGAGAGGTGCCGACGGGCCGGGCCCAGCAGCCACAAGGCTTGAAAACGCGCCCAGCTGCGCCCCCACACCCGTTGCACCCGGTAGGGTCGGCTGGCGTCCCAGGCCCGGCTGTCCCCGCGCCGCCGCGCCAGCACGGTCACCGGCGCGCCGGTCTCCGCCAAGGCGGTCGCCGCGTCGTCCACCCAGGACGCCACCCCGCCCGTCACCGTCGGCGGCAGATCCTGGCTGAGGATCAACCAGCCCAGGGCGCCCCCCTCAGCCGGTCCAGGACCAGCGCGGGCGTGAGGGCCTCCATGCAGTGGTGGTCGCCCATGGGGCAGCGGGGGCTGCCATGGCGGCTGCAGGGGCGACAGGGCAGGTCCAGCTCGACGACCGCGCCGGCGTGGCACCAGAAGCCATCGGCCGAGGTGGTCGGCCCGAAGAGCCCGAGCACCGGGATGCCCGCCGCCGCGCAGAGGTGCAGCAGGCCGGTGTCGCCGCCGATGGCCAGCCGACCCCGTCCCAAGGCGGCCAGGGTGGCGTCAAAGCCCGCTTCGGCGATGGCCTCGGCACCTGGACCGATCCCCTCGGCGATCTGGCCCACCAGCACTTCATCTTCGGGGCCTCCCAGCACCAGGATCGGGCCCGGTAGCGCCCGCCCCAAGGCGATGAAGGAGGCCGCCGGCCAGCGCTTGGTGGCCCAGGCCGCCCCCGGCAGCAGCAAGGTGGCGTCGCGGGGGCCCTCCACGTGAATCCAGGGGGCGGGCGCCACAGGAACCCCCGCCGCCTGGGCGTAGCGCGCCACCACCTTGGCGGGCGGCGCCCCCACCTTGAACCAGACCCGCAGGCGCCGCCGCAGATCGGCGCGCTGCACATGGGAGACAGACGCGCCATGGCCCAAGCTGAGCCAGCGCCCGCGCAGATCCCCCTGCAGATCGACCACGCGGTCCACTGGCGGCACCGCGTCCCGGCCCAGCACCAGCACCCGCTCCACGCCCGGCAGACGGGCGGCAACCGGGGCCCAGGCCGCCTTGGTCAAGAAGAGCACCGGCGCCAGCGCCCCGGTCACGGCCCCCGCCAGCACCACATCCCCCAAGGAGGAGCAGCGGATGACCAGGGTGCTCACGTCCAGCGCTCCAGCAAGGGGCCCAGCAGCGTCGCCACCGGCAGGTCCAGGCAAGGCAGGCCGCCCACCCGGCAGCGCTTCTTGTAGCAGGGCTGGCAGGGCAGGGCAGGGTCCAGGGTCCAGACGGTGGCGCCGGGCGGCGCCGTGCGGGCGGCGCTGGTGGACCCACAGACCACCTGCACCGCGGCGGGATCCAGCCCAGCGCCGCGCCGGGCGGCCACGGCGAGGTGGCTCAGCCCGCTGTCATTGCCCACCACCGCCTGGGCCCGGCAGGCGACGGCGGCGAAGGCGCCCAAGGGCAGCGCCGGCAAGCAGGCGTGCTGCCCTGCGATCCGCGCCAACGCTTCATCTTCGCCGGGTCCAGCCGCAAAGACCACGGCCTGCCCCGCAGCGGTCAAGGCGTCGGCCAGGGGCCGATGGCCGGGCCACGAGACGGTGGCGCCGCTGGCCGAGAGGGGCAGCAGCAGCACGAAGCGGTGGGGCAGCGCGGGCAGGCTGGCGGCCTGCGGCGGCAAGGCCGGCAAGCCTGAGACGGCCACCCCCACCAGGCCCGCGATGGCCGCGTACTCGTCCAGACGGTGACCCGCCTGGGGGCGCAAGGCCCGGCTGAGCAGGGGGCCTCGGAGATCCCAGGCCAGACCCACCCGCTCGGGGATGTGCCGGGCTTGCCAGGCCGCCCGAAAGGCCGGCTTGAAGAGCACCGCTCTTGCCGGTTCGGGCACCGGGGCCCAGGGCAGGTGGCCGTAGAGGTCTGCGCACCACCGGGGGCCCACCACCCGGCACGGGCCGGCGCGGGCCAGGGCGCCCAGGGCCGGCAAGGCCAGGACGCCATCCCCAAGGTGGTCGGGTGCGCGGATGAGGGTGCCCTTCACCCCCCCCAGCTAGCGCGCCGCGTACTGGAAGCGCCCGTCGTCCATCCACATCACGCCCCGCAAGGCGCCCGACAGGCGCTGGCTGACCTCCTTCTCGCGCTCGGGGGGTGCCAGCCGCACCAGCATCTCCACCACGTGTTCGGGCAAGCAGCCCGCCAGGCCGGCAACCACCGACCGCCCCGCGTCCACCAGGCGCAAGGCCCAGAGCAGGCTGTCGGCATCTGGCAGGTCGGTGGCCACCACCACGTCGGCGTCGCCATTCAGCGCGGCCGCCAGCCCCGCCGGAAAGTCCGGCACATCCACGCCAATCTCGCGTTGCGCCACCATCGCGCTGTTGTCGCGGTGCAGGTATTCCAGCGGGCTCTCCAGGCTCACCAGGTGGCCCCGCTGGGATTGGTTGTAGCCATCGATGAGGGCGGCGATCAGCTTCATGCGGTCGCCCCGACCGGTGACCACCATCAATCCGGGCCTCCCAAAGACCGCCTTCAAGGCACCGTTTGGAATCTCCAACTCGGCGAGTGTGGGCGGCTGCAGCACCATGCGGTGGATGACGATGCCCAGGGTGCCCCGCTGCCGGTACATCGACGCCCGAAAGCGCCCCTCGGCTTGCAGACCAAAGCCAACCGACAGATCGGTGATGCCCGCCAGGGGCTCCTCGCGCCCGGCCAGCTCCAACAGGGCGCGGGCCAGGGCGTGGGTGTCGGCAGGGCGCAGATCGGGCAGGCCAGTCGGGACCAGCACGCCGTCCACCCGGAAGCGGGGTTGACCCGGAACTTTCAAGTGTACGTCGGTAGCCCCGGCCTCGCGCGCGCTGCCCAACAAGGCCTTCAACCCCGACAGGTCGTAGCTGAAGGTGGGGGCCATGCGCGGGGGGGGATTGGGTAGGGCTCGCATGCCCTCCCATCGAATTCCGCCGACCAGCCTTGAGGCGGACCGGCGGATCCGATCGTCAGCGACCCTTCTTGCGGGCCCTGCGCTTCTCGCGTTGCAGGCGGGCGCGTTCCATCTTCTCTTCGGCGGTCATCTCGGGCTCCGCGGGCTGCTGGGCGGCGGCCAGGGCGCCCAGCAGGCGGCCGGGCCGCCCCGCCTTTTGGGAGCGGCGCTGGGCGCGGCTCTGTCCGGCCTGGGGCAGACCGGGCACACCGCCGGGACCCGGGGCCCCACCCAGCAGGTTGCCAAAGAGCCCGCTCTGGCCCAGCTGGCCCATCATGGATCGGGTCTGCAAGAAGCGATCGTGCAGCCCCGCCACATCTTCGACGGGGCGGCCCGAACCCGCCGCGATGCGGGCATAGCGGGAGGCGTCGAGGATGTCGGGGTTGTTGCGCTCCTGCCTGGTCATCGATTGGATCATCGACTTGACCTTGGTGAGCTCGGAGTCGTCCAGGGCCTCGGGCGGAATCTGATCGAGGATCTCGCCCATGCCGGGCAGCTTCTCGAAGATGGTGCGCAGGTTGCCCATCTTGCGGATCATCTCGATCTGCTTCATGAAGTCGGTGAAGGTGAACTTGCCCTGCAGCATCTTGCGGGCGTCGGTCTCGGCCTCGTCCTGATCGACGTGCTGCTCGAAGTCCTTCATCAGGCCGACGACGTCACCAAAGCCCAGGATGCGGTCGGCGAGGCCCTCGGGGCGGAAGTCGTCGAGCTTGTCCAGGGACTCGCCCATACCCAGGAATTTCACGGGCTTGCCCGTGACCTGCTTGATGGACAAGGCGGCGCCACCGCGGGCGTCGCCATCGAGCTTGGTGAGCACGAAGCCCGAAAAGCCCAGGCGCCGGTCGAATTCGGCGGCGGTGCGCACGGCGTCCTGGCCGATCATCGCGTCACAGACAAAGAGGATGTTGCCCGGCTTCGTCTGCTTCTTGATGTCTTCGAGCTCCTGCATGAGCGCGTTGTCCAGGGCCAGGCGCCCCGCGGTGTCGAAGATCACCACGTCGCGGCCCACATTGCGGGCCTGCTGCACGGCCAGGGTGCAGAGCTGGACGGGCTTCATGCCCTTGATGCTGAAGACGGGCACGCCGATGCGCCGACCCAGGGTCATCAGCTGGTCGATGGCGGCAGGGCGGTAGATGTCCGCCGCCACCAGCATGGGCTTCCTGCCCTCGTTCTTGAGCTTGCGAGCCAGCTTTCCGGCGGTGGTGGTCTTGCCGGAGCCCTGCAGGCCCACCATCATGATCAGGGCCGGATCGCCGTCGAGGTTGAGGCTGGCGTCCACCGGCCCCATCAAGTTCACCAGCTCGTCGTGGCAGATCTTGATGAAGTGATCGGCCGGCGTGACCTTGAAGCCCGCCGGCATGTTGGGGACGGGATCCTTGACCTTGAGGTGCACCACCTCGCCGATGGCGCGCTCCTGGACCTGCGCCAGGAAGTCCTTGACCACGCCCAGCTCCACGTCGGCCTCGAGCAGGCTGACGCGCACGTCGCGCAGGGCGGTCTTGATGTTGTCTTCGGTCAGCTCGGCTTTGCCCTGGAGCTTGAGACGAGCGTTGCGGAAGCCCTTGGTGAGGGTCTCGAGCATGGCGGGAGCCTGCCTGGATTCGGGGGAGGAGGGTCGGAGCGGCGCAGCCTAACCGCCTGGACGCCTTCGGGCCCCGGCTGCGCCGCCCTCCCACATCCACAGCAGGCTGGGATCGAGGGAGAGGGCAGCTTGTCGGGCCACTTCCGCCTCTGCGCTCCGCCCCAGGGCCGAAAGCGCATTGCACTCGCCGCCCCGGTGCAGGCCCTGGCGAGGCTGAAGCTCGGCCGCCCGACGATAGGCCTTCAAAGCACCTTCGGGCTCGGCCATGACCTGCAGCGCATCCCCCCGTCCATGCCAGCCCCAGGGGTGGTCGGGGTGCTCGGCGAGCAGCTGCCCGAAGTGGTGCAGGGCCTCGGCCGGGCGGCCCAGCTCCAAGGCCCGGCGGCCATCGGCCAGGGGGTCGGTCACGCCCAGATCCTCGGGCCGGGGCACGGCGATCGGGGCGAGGGGCGGTCGCGGCGGGCCAGGCGCCCCAGGGGTGGCCCCGGAGGGACGGCCCAGCAGTCGGCCGCCCAGCCCCGCCAGGCGCAAGACCCAGCCGTCGAGGCGGCGGGCCCAGGGGGCGCGGCGGCGGGGGCGATCGGTCCATAGCGGGCCCTCCCAGGGCGCAGCCATGCAGGCGGCGCCCGACTGGAATAGCCTGTGTGCTGCACTCGGTCTGGAGATCGCGATGGCTCTGCCCCGCACCCCCACCCTCTGGTCCGGCCTGGCTGCGGTGACGCTGCTATCGGCCGGCTGCATCGAACACGGCTTTGTCGAGTTCGAAGGCGACGATATCTTCTACCAGCTCGAAGCCGGAGAGGTCGCGACGTGCTGCTGGTGGTGGACAACTCCTGTTCGATGGAGCCCTACCAGAACCGTCTCTCCGAAAACTTCGACCAGTTCCTCACCTTCTTCATCGAAGGCGATGTGGACTACCAGATCGGCGTGATCACCACGTCGGTGGCCCCGGCCGAGGCCATCCCCGGCACCGTGTCTGCGACCAGGCCGCCATCAACCAGATCCCCGGAACCCGGCGGCCTGGTGGACGGCGGCTGGATCACCCCAACACCGAAAAACGGGAAGCGAGCGCTTCTCGGAGATGGTGAGGGTGGGCATCTGCGGGTCCGGCTACGAAATGGGCCTGAAAGCGCGTTCCGGGCGATCACCCCCGCGATCCGGGACCACCAACAGGGCTTCATCCGACCCGAAGCCTACCTCAGCATGATCTTCGTGAGCGACGAACAAGACGCCAGCCCGCTGCCGGTCAACGAGTACATCAACGCCTTCCGCAATGTGAAGGGCCAGCGCAACCGCGACATCTTCAATGCCAGCGCCCTGGTGGTCACCGACCCCGACAGCTGCCGCGCCGGGTCCATCAGCCGCGAAGGCACCCGCTACTGACATTGCAAACCAAACCAACGGCGTCATCGGCAATATCTGCAGACGACTTCGGCGACATCGTCACCGAGCTGTCCTCGGCCTCCTCCCGCCTGAGGACACCTTCACCTGTCCGATATCCCCGACGTGGCCACGCTGGTGGTGGGCATCGACGACGAGGAGGTCCCCTGCGACAGCGGGCGCTACCGCTACGAACTCATCGAAGAGCAGGGCCAGGGAACCCCAGGCCGTCACGTCTTTGACCGCGCCCAGATGCCCCCACCCAACAGCCGCGTGACGGCAACATACGACCCGGGTCGGGCGACCCTCCGATTCCTGCACGGGCGGATCCAACTGATGCGCAGCTTCACCGCCGCCTTGCTGGCCCTTCCCTCAGCCTGCTCATCGCCTGCACCGGCAAAGCCGGGGGCGAGTGCGCCAACAACTCCGACTGCAGCGAGGCCGGGCCTGCGTGGACGAGGCCTGCGCAGACGTGGACTGCGTGACCTCTGCCGACTGCGACATCCAGCAATACTGCACAGAGGACTACAGCTGCAAGCTGGGCTGCGGCGGCGACGACGACTGCCTGGCGGGCCAGTCCTGCGACATGGGCACGCACCAGTGCGAGGCCTATGGCTGCCGCGACACCCAGCTGGACTGCGACTACGGCGAGAAGTGCGATAGCACCACGGGCCAGTGCTATGTCGACGACGAAGACCTCTGCCAGACCACCTGCGACATCTTCAACCCGCGCTGCAGCGCGGGGACGCCTGCATCGCCACCGCCTATGTGGGCGAATGCGACGCCGGCCGCGGCGATGGGCTGCCCGGCCAACAGCCCCTGCGCCATCGTCGAGGTGGACACCTCCTCCACCTGACTTCTTCGGCTTTCCGACGACAGCGCCTGCCCCAGCGGCTGGTACCGCGACTACCTCGAGGGCCTCGACCCGGGCGCGTGGACTACTACTGCCACAAGGACTACTGCATCGAGTCCCAGTGCATGCCCACCTGCGACCAGGCCGAAGACCGCCCCGCGGCTTCGATTGTTCGGACCTGGGACGGCACCAACGCCTGCTTCGGCTGCGGTACCTCACCAGCGAAGGCCTGCTGGAAGCGGGTCTCAGCCCCCGCCAGCCGCTCCTGCAGCCGGGTGGCGTCGGTGCTGAAGGTGAAGACGCCGTAGACCTGTGGCCAGTTTTCGGGGTCCACGACCTTTGGGTGCAGCATCAAGGCGGCCTCTGACCTGGTCCCGGCCGGAAGCTGAAGCAACGCATCAATGCCATCACCTGAGCCACGGTGAAGGCCTGCCCGGCAGAACCCGCCCGCAACAGCTTGAGCTGGGAGGCGAAGCTGTTGCCAGCCACCGAGGCCAGCAGCGTCGAAGTCCTCCGGGCGATTCCCTGGATCAGCCTTGGGGCGCGGGGCAGGCCCGCATCGGGCACCCGTGCCGCCGGGCACCACCACCACCCCATCGCGGGAAGGGCAGCACCACCGGCACCAGCCGGCTGGCCCTCGATCTCCAAGAGCAAAGCCGCGGCTGCGGGCCAGGCGCTCGGCAATGCGGCCCGGGCTCGGCGTCCTGCACCTGGCAGACCAGGGAGATCTGCGAACGCCATGGCATGCCCGAGCGCTACCTGGAGCAGATGCTCACGGCACTTCGCAAAGGCGGCATGCTGGCCAGTGTGCGCGGGCCCAGGGGGGGCGCGGCGGCGGCGCGGCCAACGCGGGCAGGCCGGCCAGCAGCAGCAAGGCAGGCAGCAGGCGAGGGGAGGGGCGGAGCATGGGGCCTCCGGCGGCCTCAGCCGCCTTGGATGGGGTGGTCAAAGCGGGCGTGGGAGCGGCCCGGGGGCGGCGCGGACTCCGCCGAAGCGGGCTCTGGCCCGACATCCTTGGGCCCCAGGCCCGGCCCGGGGAAGAGCACGACCCGCTGGGCCACCCAGCCCTTCACCTTGGGCGCCAGGAATCTGCGCGAGGGCGGCAGGACGAGCAGAAAGCCGAAGAGGTCGGTGAGCACGCCGGGGGTGATCAGCAGGACGCCGCCGACGATGACCAGCAGGCCCTCCACCAGGCGGTCGGCCGGCGGGATGCCCCTGGCGGCCTCGGCCTTGAGCTGGGCGAGCACGCCCAGGCCCTCGCGCTTGGCCAGGAAGGCGCCCACCGACCCGGTGACCATGATCAGCAGCACCGTCTCCAAGGCGCCCATCCACTGACCCAGCTGGATGAGCAGGTAGAGCTCCAGCGCCGGAACGACGGTCATCAGCAGGATGAGGCGGAGGAGCATTGTCCTGATCTAATCCCCAGAGGCGGCGGGGGAAGGGGCCGAGCGCGCCTTGGCGGCCTCCCACAGGGCGTCCAGGGCGTCGGCGTCCAGGTCGCGCAAGGACTGGCCCGCCTGCCAGGCCAGCTGCTCCATGATGCGGAAGCGATCGGCGAAGCGGTCGTTGGCCTGGGAGAGCGCGCCTTCGGGCGGGCAGCCCACATGGCGGCCCAGGCTGCCCACCGCCATCAGCAGGTCACCATATTCGTGGGCCACCGCGTCAGGGTCCGGTCCGGCCATGGCATCTTCCAGCTCGCCCAGCTCTTCGCGGATCTTGCCCAACACCCCCGCCGCATCGGGCCAATCGAAGCCGACGCTGGCGGCCTTCTCGGACTGGCGGTGGCAACGCAACAAGGCGGGCAGGCTGCGCGGCACCCCGGCCATGCGGGAGCGCGGCGGGCCATCGGGCGGGCTCTCGGCGGCCTTGATGGCCTCCCATGCGACGATTCCGGCCTCGGGGCCCCCCGGACGGGCCGCGCCGGAAAAGACATGGGGGTGGCGGTGCACCATCTTGGTCGCGATGCCATCTGCAACAGATTCAAGGTTGAAGGCTTGTTCTGACGGCAATTCCTCGGCCATGCGGGCGAGCAGCGTTACCACGAAGAGCAGGTCGCCCAGCTCGCCCCGAAGGGCGGCGGGATCGCCGCTCTGGATGGCGTCGAGCACCTCGTGGCACTCTTCCAGCAGGTAGGGGCGCATGCTGCGCCAGGTCTGGGCTTGATCCCAGGGGCAGCCGCCGGGTGAATACAGGCGGTCGACGATGGCGACGAGGTCGGCGATTCGGGACATGGACCCCGATAACGCGGGCCCTGGGCCGCGGTTTGTGCCGCGCAACCACAATGCAGTGGATCCTCGGCCAATTACGAGGCATGATGGCCGCCTGTTCACGGAGCCCCCCAATGCGCATCTCCCTGCTCGCCCTTGCCGGCCTCACCGCCCTCGTGGGCTGCCGCAACGACTACCAGCTCTCCACCGCAGAACGCGACGAGGCGGTGCTCAGCCTCGAGGTCTTGTCGCCCACCTATGGCGAGTTCATGGGGGCCGAACAGATCGTCGTCACCGGCACGGTCAGCCCCAGCTATGCCATCCTCGAGATCGAAGGCGAGCCCGTCGAGATCAACAAGGACGGCAGCTTCTCCATCGAGATGCCGGTGGACGGCCCCTACCGCATCGTCGATGTGCACGCGCACCTCGACAAGCAAGAGCTGGCCGAGCGCATCCCCGTCTTCTCTGGCCTGGACCCCCTGCTCACCTGGCCCGGCGGCATGACCGGTCGCCTGCTGCCCGCCGGCATGACCAAGCTGGGCGAGGTCATCGGCGCCATGGTCGATGACCTGGGTTGGGCCGACACCATCAACGGCGCCCTTCCCAGCTACAGCAGCAGCGTCGTCTCGCTGACCTCCCTGGGCGTCAGCCACTCGCCCACCATCGTCGCGCTGACGCCGGCCCTCGACGGCATGAACGCCGTCTTCACCCTGCGCGACGTCACCATCAACTACCAGGTGGACGTGCCCATCGTGGGCCTGACCGAGACCCTCAGCATTGGCTACGGTTCGATTGGCGTGGGCGGCAAGCTGATCCCCAACCTCGACGCCGACGGCCTCATCACCTTGTCCCTGGCGGATGCGGTGGTGGATCTCGAAGACCCCATCTTCGAATTCGGCATCCTGCAGGGTTGGGTTTTTGACTTGGTGGTGGGTGCAATCAACGACTGGATCATCGAGCCCCTGGCCGAGACCCTGGTGGACACCGCGCTGGCCGCCCTGGGCAGCTTCGACCTGGGCGGGCCCTTCGCCTTCGACTTCGACCTGATGGGCACCCCCCTGTCCATCCGCCTGTCCGACCTCTTCGCCGATCTGGGCGGCCTGGGGCTGGAGCTGGGCGTCGGTCTGGGTGAGCCCGCCTCGCTGGATCCGCTCGGCATCCCCGTTCCCGACGAGACCAACGCCGGCGCCGCAGGCGCGCACATGGCGCTGGCCCTGCACGAGGGCCTCTTCCAGATCCTCATGGGCGACGCCCTGCTGCCCCTGCTCAGCCAGGGCCTGGACCTGTCGGGCACCTATGGCGAGCTCATCGGCACCGGCATCCGCGCCCTCCCCGGCGGCGACCAGGCCCCGGCCGGCGACGGCTGGTGCCTGGCCCTGGACCCGGGCACCGCCTACGCCGCCCGCCTGCAAGAGAGCACCGCCCCCCTCGCCGTCATCTACATCCCCGACTTCATCGTGGACATCGGCATCAAGCAGGGCGCCACCTGCGAGACCTGGCTGAAGGCCTCGTTGGCCATGGAGATCGGCATGGGCATCGATGGCACCAAGCTCGACCTGGGCCTGGGCGTGGCCGAGGGTGCCATCCTGGAGTACGGCGCCGAAGACGTGGACGAAGACGAGGTTGTCGCCGCGTTGGGCAGCTATATCGCCGGCACCTTGGGCCTGCTCGCCGGCTCCTTGTTGGACATCGACCTGGCCGACATGCTGGGTGATCTGGGCGGCGGCACCTTTGGCGAGCTGGCCCCCGAAGTGGTCGGCTCCTCTCAGATCCTCTCTCCCGAGCATCCGGACATGGAGGGCCTCTACGCCATCTCGCTCATGCTGTGGGCAGAATAGGCCAAGGCCAGCACCGCCGGGGCACATCTCCCCTCGATGAAGCCGACGGGACGTCTTGACGTCGCGTCGGCTTCGGCGCATCGTGGCAGAGAGCCACGACAGACCGATTCGGTCGAGTCGGCACCTCGCGCCCGAGCCCGCGCCCATGACCGCGTTCCCTCCACCCAAGGTCGTGCTCGTCGTCGAAGACGAGCCGCTGGTGCGTCGGACCCTGGTGCGCCTGCTCGATGCCCTGGGCCACACGGGGCGCTCGGTGCCCGACGCCGAACAGGCGCTCTCCGTGCTGCTGGCCCGAGACTGCGACGTGGACCTCGTCCTGTCGGATGTCGAGATGCCCGGCATGAGCGGCCTCGCCCTGCGCGAGATCCTGGCCGAGCACCGACCGCGGCTGCCCGTGTTGATCATGTCGGGGCGGGTGCGGGGCGACTCGGCCCAGATCGACCTGGAGAAGCCCTTCAACACCCAGCAGCTGACCGACGCCCTCTCGGCCGCGTTGGCAGCGACGCAGCCGACGGCGGCCCAGCACCTCTCCCAGAGCTGAGCCAGCAGGGAGGGGGCACACAGCCAAATGCCCCCCCACAGGGCATGGGGAGGCATCGCGAAGGCCGCAAGGGCAAATCAGCCCTTGGTGGGCTCCATCTCGAAGACCGCGGCGGCGCCCATGCCGCCCCCGATGCACATGCTCACGACGCCGTAGCGGCCGCCGGTGCGCCCCAGCTCAGAGAGCAAGGTGGCGGTGAGCTTGGCGCCGGTGCAGCCCAGGGGGTGACCCAGGGCGATGGCGCCGCCGTTGACGTTGACCTTGTCCAGGTCGATGCCCAGCTCGCGCACGCAGTAGACCGCCTGGCTGGCGAAGGCCTCGTTGATCTCGAAGAGATCGACATCTTCCAGGGAGATCCCCGCCTTTTTGAGGGCAGCGGGGATGGCCACCGACGGGCCGATGCCCATGATCTCGGGGTCCACCCCCACCACCGCATAGGAGCGCAGGGTGGCGATGGGCTTGAGGCCCTGGGCCTCGGCGGTCTCGCGGGCCATGACCAGGGTGGCGGCGGCGCCATCGGTGGTCTGGCTGGCGTTGCCGGCGGTGGTGGTGCCCTTGGCCGCAAAGACCGGGCGCAGCTTGGCGAGGCCCTCCAAGGAGGTGTCGGCCCGCACGCCGTCATCGGTGTCCACCGTCACGTCCTGCCAGGCCCCGTCCACATAGACGCGGGTCTGGACGGGCACGATCTCGTCCTTGAATTTGCCCTCGGCGATGGCGGCGGCGGCCTTCTGGTGGGAGCGCACGGCAAAGGCGTCCTGCTCCTGCCGGGTCACGTTGAAGCGCGAGGCCACATTCTCCGAGGTCATGCCCATGGTGACGTAGATCTCGGGGTGCTCGGCCATGAGCTTGGGGCTGGGCGTGGGGCGATCGCCGCCCATGCCCAGCATGCTCATGCTCTCGACGCCGCCGGTGACCGCCGCGTCATACCAGCCGGCCTGGATGCTGGCGGCGGCCTGGGCCAGGGACTGCAGCCCGCTGGAACAGAAGCGGTTGATGGTCATGGCCGGCACCGAGTCGGGCAGACCCGCGCCCAGGGCGGCGATGCGGGCCACATTCATGCCCTGCTCGCCTTCGGGGGTGGCGGTGCCGATGATGACGTCGCCCACCAGGCTCTTGTCAAAGCCCGGCACGCGGGCCAGCAGGCCCTCGATGGCGGTGATCATCAGATCGTCGGGACGGGTGTCCTTGAGCGCGCCCTTCCGGGACTTGGTGCCCGGGGTGCGCACCGCGGCGACGACGACGGGGTCACGCGGATTCGTGCTCATGCTTGCCTCACAGAAGGGGTGCGGTCGGGCCCAAGCCGGGCACCGAAGACTAGTTGCGGAGGATCTTGCCGTTCTGGATGAAGTGCATGATGCGCGCCTGGGTCTTCTCGGTGCCCAGCAGGCTCAAGAAGCCCTCGCGCTCCAGATCCAGGATGTGCTGCTCATCCACCACGGTGCCCGAAGGCACGTCGCCGCCGGTCAGGACATGGGCCACGCGCTTGCCCACCACCACGTCGTGCTCGGTGGCGAAGCCCCCGCTCTGCAGGTCGTGCAGCTTGAGCTCGATGGTGGAGCGGCCGCTGGCGCCGGGCACCTTGAAGCGCTTGGGCGCCTCGGGGCGGTAGCCCGATGCAGAGAGGCCGAGGGCCAGGGTCTTGGCCTCGAAGATCAGCTTGTCGGCGTCCATCACGATGCGGTCGCCAGGGCGCAGGTAGAGCATCTCCTGGGCCTCGACCGCCGAGGTGGACACCTTGGCCAGGCCGATATTCATGAAGGCGGCCTGCACAAAGGGGTTGGGGTCCACATTGACCGCGGCGGGGATGTCGCCCAGGTAGCGGCGCAGCATCTCCTTGCAGCCACCGCCCGCGGGCAGCAGGCCCATGCCGGCCTCGACCAGGCCCATATAGACCTCACCCGCAGACACGGTGGCATCGGACTGCATGGCGACCTCCAGGCCGCCGCCCAGGGTGAGGGCATAGGGTGCCGTCACCACCGGCTTGTTGCAGTATCGGGCGCGCTGCAGGGTGTCCTGCAGGCCCTTGATCTGCCTCTCGACATCGTCCCAGGCGCCCTGCATGGCGGCCATGCCGATCATCATCAGGTTGGCGCCAGCACAGAAGGCCTGGCCGCTGGGGCCCACGCTGGGGCGGAACTGGCCGGCAAAGTGGGGCTGGTTGCCCACCACCAGGGCGGCAAATTCGTCGCGTTCCAGGCGATCAATCGCCTCGTGGTACATCTGGAACATGCCCTCTTCCAGGGCGTTCATCTGGGACTGCTTGGTGAACTGCAGCAGCAGGCAGCCATCGCCGATATCCAGCAGCTCGGCGGCGTCGTTGCTGGACACCACGCCCTTGCTGGCCTTGATGTCGGGCAGCCAAAGCCAGCCGGCGCTGTCGGGCACCGTCTGGGCCGAGCGGGTGCTGGGGTCCCAATAGGTGCGGCGGCCGCCCTCCAGCTTGTAGAAGCTGTCGCGGCCGGCTTCGAGCATATCCACCACCCACTGGGGCACGGTCATGCCGTCGCCCTGCATGCGGGTGACGACCTCGCCCACGCCGATGGCGTCCCAGGCCTCAAAAGGACCGAGATCCCAGTTGAAGCCCCAGCGCATGGCCCGGTCGATGTTGACGATGTCGTCGGCGATCTCGGGCACGCGGTTGGCGGTGTAGATGAAGCTGTCCGCCGTCACCTTCCAGGCGAACTGGGCGGCCTTGTCGTCCCCCCGCAGGAGCACGCGCACGGCCGCAGCGGGGTCGTCGCCAAAGGTCAGGGCCTGCTTGATCGAATCAAAGCGCACCTTGCCCTTGGGGGCGTAGGTTCCGGTGCGCCAGTCACGGGCCAGGGTGATGCGGCGGCCGCTCTCGTCCCGGTCGTTGCTGCGCTGGTAGAAGCCCTTGCCGGCCTTGTTGCCGACAGCGCCTTCGGCCACCATCTGCTTGAGGAAGGGCGGCGAGACGAAATTCGCGGCCTGCTCGTCGTCGGGGCAGTTGTCGTGCACATTGCCCAGCACGTGGTCGATGGTGTCCAGGCCCACCAGGTCGCCCAGGGCAAAGACGCCCAGCTTGGGGCGGCCGGCGGCCTTGCCCAGCGCGGCGTCCACCTCTTCGATCGACAGGTCCATCTCGACCATATGCTTGAAGACCGAGATCATCCCGTAGGTGCCAATGCGGTTGGCCACGAAGTTGGGCGTGTCCTTGGCGTAGACGATGCCCTTGCCCAGCTGGTTCTCGCCGAAGCGGGCCACGGCGGCCAGCACCTCGGGCTTGGTGTCGGGGCCGCCCACCAGCTCCAGCAGCCGCATATAGCGGACCGGGTTGAAGAAGTGCATGATCACGAAGTGCTGGCGCAGATCTTCGGGCATGGACGCCGCCATATCCGCCAGCTGCAGGCCCGAGGTGTTGGATGCCACGATGGCGTCTGCGCGCCGGTGGGTGGCCACCCACTCGTAGACCTTGGCCTTGATGTCCAGGCGCTCGACCACCACCTCGATCACCAGGTCGCACTCACCCAGGAGCGCGCCGTCGTCTTCGTAGTTGGCGGGGGTGACCAGGTGGCCGAGGTCCTTGCTGAAGAAGGCGGCGGGCTTGAGCTTGACCGCGTTCTTCAGGCCCTCGATGGCCAGCTTGGAGCGGGGCTCGCCGGCGGCGAGGCCCTTGGGCACGATGTCGAAGAGCACCGAGGGCACCCCCGCGTTGGCGAGGTGGGCCGCGATGCCCTGTCCCATGACGCCGGCGCCCAGCACCGCGACCTTCTTGATCTCGTAGGCCATCTGTCCTCCGATGGGGTGAATGAATGCTCATTCAGCAGACCGCCCCCTTATCGCCCTCGCCCCCATCTGCCACCCGGAATCCCGCCCGCCTGGAGACACAGCTGCGGCACCGGGCCCTGGGCGGGGCCCCCCTCCTCCGCGGCAGGCCGCCGATTCAGCAGGGTTGAAGGCGAAGCAGAGCCAGGCCACCCTGGGCGGGTCACCTCGGCGGCGGCGATCGCAGGGCCGGGGGCAGCCGGGCGCCGGCCGCTGGGCGCCAGGGGGCGGCCTTTGGGCCACGACCGGCAACAACGAGGCGCGGACCGGGGCCCGGGCGGGAGCCGTAGGGTGCGACCCGTCGCGCTGCGCTGGTTGGGCGGCGGCGCCCGAGGGGTCAGGACCGAGGCCGAAGCCCTCTCAAGGGCCGACCGGGGGCCCCTGGGCGAGGCCGAGGGCGAGGCCGCCAGCGAGGCGAGCGGCTGAGGCGACCTGCTGAACGCCGAGCCCGAGGCGAGGCTGGACGAGGGCGAGATCGTCGCCTTCGCCTGCCTGGACGTGGCCATCGGGCCCGCCCCCGCCGTCTCTCTGGGGTTCTCCGGCGCCATTGGCCCCGTTGGCAGGGTCGGCGGCGGGCCGTGCGGGGCCTGCGGACGACGGTGGGCGCCCGGGTGGCCGCGGCCCGCGGGCGGCTCAACCGCGGGCACTTGGAGCAGGCCCGGGAGCTGCGGCGGGCGCGGGTGGTGCTGGGGCAGGCAGGCGCCGGGTAGCGAGTTCGGCCACCCAGGCCCACGCCCCCACCAGCGCCGCCGGGAACCGGGGCCAACCACCCCGGGGCGACCAGATGACCACCGCCAGGCCGACCCGCCCTGCGCGCCCCCAGCGCAGTGTCAAGGGGCGGCCAGCCTGCTAAGCTGAGCCGTCCCCTGGATGATGGAGCGCGACCGTGGCCTCGCCCGCTGAACCCGAGGTCTTCGGCAAGTACCACCTGCTCGAAAAGATCGCGACGGGGGGCATGGCCGAGGTCTGGCGGGCCCGCTTTCATGGCGTCGCCGGCTTCGAGAAGATCCTGGTGATCAAGAAGGTGCTGCCCGACCTGGCCAGCGACGAGGAGTTCCTGCGCCTGTTCATGGACGAGGCCAAGATCGCGGTGGCCTTGCAGCACGTCAACATCGTCCAGGTCTTTGATCTCAACGAGATTGAGGGCCAGCACTACATCGCCATGGAGTATGTGCACGGGCTGGACCTCAGCCGGTTGATCACCCGGGCCCGCGCCCTGGGCCCCTTCCCGATCCCCCTGGCCCTCTTCGTCACCTGCGAGCTGCTCAAGGCGCTGCAATTCGCCCATGACCGGGTGGATGAGCACGGCATCCCGCTGCGGGTGGTGCACTGCGACATCTCGCCCCAGAATGTGCTGGTGTCCTTTGCCGGCGAGGTCAAGCTCACCGACTTCGGCATCAGCCGGGCGGCCTTTCAAGCGGCCAGCCTGCACAAGGTGATCCGCGGCAAATACGCCTATATGAGCCCCGAGCAGGTCGAAGGCCGGGCCCTGGACCGCCGCACCGACCTGTTCAGCCTGGGCATCGTGCTCTATGAGGCCCTGACGGGGCGGCGCCTCTTCAAGGCCAAGTCCCGCGACCAGACCCTGGACCGCGTGCGCCGGGCCGAGGTGCCCAGCCCCCGGGCCTACCGCCCCGAGATCAGCGAAGAGTTGGAGGCCATCCTGCTGAAGGCGCTGTCGCGGCGCCAGGAGGAGCGCTACCAGGAGGCCGGCGAGCTGCTGGAGGCGATCACCACCCTGATGGTGCGCGAGGGCCACCGGGCCACCAACAGCGATCTGTCCACCTACCTGAAGGCCGTGATCGAGGCGGCAAACGCCGAATCGCGCGGCGACAGCCCCAACCTGGCCATCAACGACCTGCCCCCCACCGCTATCGTGGTGCTCGCCGTCGAGGCCAGCCCGCCCCCGCGCAGCCTGGCCTCGCCGCGCACCTCTCTGCCCGCCCTGTCCTTGGATTGGGCCAGCATTGTGCACGAGGCCGGCGGCGAGCTGTGGGAGCGGGCCGATGGCTCCTTGCTGGTGGTCTGGCAGGCCCGGGGCGGCATGGGGCCCAGCCTGGACAAGGCGGTGGCCGCCGCCCGCACCTTGCAACGGGTGACGGTGGAGGCGGGCTACCGGCTGAGCGCAGGGGTGGCGCCGGGGGTGGCCCGCATCGCGCCGGACACCCGCCGTCCCCCAGCCGGCTGGGAGCTGGCCGGGCCCTTCTACCTGGCCCGGTGGATGATGAACCTGTCGGCCCACCGGGGTCGGGTGCTGCTGACCGAGGTGGGCGCCCGGCAGGTGCGCGGCCAGACCACGCTGCTGGGGCGCATTCCCATCCAGGGCAACCGCCACATCAACCTGCACGAGCTGGTGGGCTGACCCATGAACAGTCCGGCTGTCCCGCAACCGACCGCCGACACGCGCAGCGCCCTGCGGTCGCTGGCGGTCAAGCTGGCGGCCTTTACCGTGGCCTGGAATGTGATCGAGGGGCTGGGTTCCCTGGGCTTCGGTTTGCAGGACGAGTCGGTGGCGCTGCTTGGCTTTGGTGCCGACTCGTGGGTGGAGGTCTTCGCCGCCCTGGTGGTGCTCTGGCGGCTGCGGGCCGAGGCGGGCCAGGGCGTGGCCCTGGAGCGGGCGAGAGAGAAGCGCGCAACCCTTGTGATTGGCGTGCTGCTCTGCGTTCTCGCGGTGGGCGCCATGGTGGGCGCCGGCCTGCAGCTCTTCCTGGCCAACCAACCCGAGACCAGCCTGCCGGGCCTGGTGATCTCCCTGGTCAGCCTGGGCTTCATGGGGGCCTTGTGGCGGGCCAAGCTGCGGGTGGCCCGCGCCTTGGACAGCCGCACGCTGATGGCAGACGCCGCCTGCTCCCGGGGCTGCTTGGAGCTGTCCGCCGTGCTCTTTGCCGGCAGCCTGTTGGGGCGCATCGCGCCGGGCCTGTGGTGGGCCGACGCGGTCGCGGCCCTGGTGCTGGCCCTCCTGATCGGACGTGAGGGCATGCAGACCATTTCTGCCGCTCGAAAGCCCGACTTCACCGGTGGGTGTTGCGGCTGCGGCCACTGAGGTGAGCATGTTCCGACCCGCCCTGCTGCTGCTCCTGGGCGCCTGCGCCGGAGAGCCCGACGCCCCGAGCGAGGACGTCTATGTGGGCGACACGGACCTGCCCGACACCGATCTGCCCCACGACAGTGGCGGTACCGAGGGGGACAGCGGCATCGACTGCGGCCCCTGGCTGCAGCCCGACGGGGCCGGCGGCTGCGAAGACGCCAACGAGTGCCTGGAAGACAACGGCGGCTGCGGCGACCCCGACGAGTGGGACTGCGAGAACCTGGAGGCCCAGGCCCCCGCCTGTCACTACAACTGGACGGCCGACTGGCGCATCCTGACCGCCGATGTCGAGACGGTGGTGAATGGCGGCAGCCTGCCCAGCCGTGCGGTGGTCTGGGGCGAGAGGAGCTTTCCGGTGCTGTGGACCGAGGGCGGCGCGGTCTTTGTTGCGGCCGCGCGGGTGGGCGAGGGCCATGTGTTGCACCTGGGCCACGAGAGCCAGGTGGGCAGCGCGCTCACCGGCAGCGGGGATGCCGCCACCCTGGTACGCAACGCCATCGCTTGGATGGCACCCGGCGGCAGCCCCCGCATCGGCCTGAGCAGCGGCATGAGCGCCACCCGCAGCTGGCTGGAGGGCGAAGGCTACAGCGTGGTCACTGCCGGGCCCGACGATCTGGCCGATATCGACCTGTGGTTCACCACCACCTATGACGACCACACGGCGGACCAGGATGCGGCGATTCGGGCCTGGATCACCGACGGCGGCGGCGTGATCGCGGGAGGCCACGCCTGGTGGTGGGCCTACTCAACGGGCGATGACGACCCCTACCACAACCACCCGGGCAACCAGTGGCTGGGCGTGGCCGGCCTCACCCTGAGCGGCGACAGCGTCGGCGACGCCAGCAGCGTCGCGGTGGAAGACCCGCCCAGCCGCATGCTGCACGCGGGCCGGGCGCTGCGGGCGGCGGGCGAGCATGTGGCCGGCGATCCCCTGCCCGACGAAGACGCGGTGATGGCCGCACAGAGCGCGGGCTTTGCCGCATCGGTCCTGCCCGTGGACAGCGAGTGGTTCCTGGAGGCCCGCGCCCTGCTGGCCAGCATGCCGCCCGTACTTCCCAGCGCGACGGACCCGGTGGAGCCCGCGACCGAGCCCATCGACGCGTTGATGGTGCGCATCGGCAGCGCCCTGGCCCAGCGCCTGCCCATCGACGAGCTGACCGAGCACCCGGCCAGCAGCGACTTTCCGGGCATCGTGGACCGCGAGGCCCCCCGGGTGACCGTCACCGTCGGGGTCAACGCCACCTATGCTGGACGGGACGGCCGCTACAGCTATTCGGGCGCGGGGGCGGCCATCTGGCGCAGCACGGGCCTCTATGTGCCCCCGGGCGAGATCGTTACCGTCACCCTGCCGCCCGAAGCGGTGGGCAGCGGCGTGGACCTGCTGGTGGGCAGCCACAGCGACAGCCTGTGGGGCACCGAGAGCTGGTCGCGGGTGCCGCAGCTCACCCGCAGCTTCGATGTGGACAGCAGCACGGTGGAGCTGGCCAGCGCATTCGGCGGCCTGCTCTACCTGCGGGTGCCCGCCGGCCTCGCCCTGGGGGAGCTGGAGCTGACAGTGGCGGGCGCGGTTGAGTCCCCCCGCTTCATCCTCGGCCAGAACACCGTCGAGGACTGGCAGAGCACCCTCCGCGACCGGCCGGCCCCCTGGGGCGAGCTGGAGAGCGAGGGCCTGGTGCTCACCCTGCCCTCCAGCCTGTTGCGCGGCCTGGACGACCCCGAAGCCCTCATGGTGTTCTGGCAGCAGGTGATGGACGCCCAGGCCACCCTGGGCGCCTTGGCGCCCCCGCGGGTGCGGGCCGAACGCATCGTCACCGACCGCCAGATCAGCGCGGGCTGGATGCACTCGGGCTACCCGATCATGGCCCACCTCGAATCGGCCAGCGAGTTCGCCGACCTCGACCTGCTGCAGGCCCAGGGCAGCTGGGGCGCCTTCCACGAGCTGGGCCACAACCACCAGTGGCGGGACTGGCTGCTGCCCGGCACCACCGAGGCCACCTGCAACCTGTGGTCGGTCTACACCATGGAGGAGGTGGTGGGCATCGACCGCGCCGACGGCCACCCGGCGATGACCGATGTGGAGCGCCAGGCCCGCATCGACGCCTATATTGCCGGCGGACGCAACTTTACGGCCGACTGGAGCGTCTGGACGGCGCTGGAGACCTTTCTGCAAATCCAAGAGGCCTTCGGTTGGCAGCCGCTGATTGACGTGCAGGCGCAATACCTGGCGGACCCCAGCGCCGGCGGGCCCTCCACCGATGCCGAGCGCATCGACCTGTGGGTGCAACGCTGCAGCGTCGCCGTGGGCCGCGACCTCACCGCCTTTTACGACGCCTGGGGCTTTCCCATCGGCAGCGCCACCCGGGCCGCGGTGTCGGGTCTGCCGGCCTGGACCGACCACCCCATGCCTTGAGGGCGGAGCCCCTCAGCCAGCCGGCGTGGGGTCGCAGACATCGCCCAGGCCATCGCCATCGGTGTCCACCTGGTCGCTGACAAAGGCGCCATCCGGGGCGAACGACAGGTCGAGATCGAGGATGGGATCCCCATCTTCATCGAGGAAGCGCCCATAGAGCCCCCAGCCGCCGCCCTGGTCGCGCACCTTGATCAGCAGGCGCTGCCAGTCGCCGGTGAGGGGGGCCGGCGCGGTGAACTGGTCCACATTGGTGCCCTGGCAGTCGGCCACTTCGAGGATCTCGACGCCATCCAGCCAGGCCCGTCCGCCATCGTCGATGCCCAGCGCAAGCGTGGCACTCCGGGCCACCGGCGAGCGCAGGTAGAGGGCCACATAGACCTCGCGGGGGGCGCCCACCGACCCATAGGGCGCCAGCAGGTCCACCCGGTCGCCGCTGCTGTTGAGCACATGCCAGCTCAGGTCGCCGGCCGGCGCGCCGAGGAGGGGCAGCACCGCAGCGTCGTCCACCCCGTCCAGCAGCGGATCGTCGCTGGGCAGGCAGCGGTTGGCGCTGGTGGTGCCGGTGAAGGGCGCGGCGGCCAGCCAGGTGCGCAGAAAGCCCGCAGCCGAGGGCGCCAGCAGGGTGACCCCGGGGCCATTGGCCACCAGGGGGCAGTTGTCTTCCTCGTCGTTGACGCCGTCGCCGTCGTCGTCTTCGTCACAGGACAGGGGCAGGCCGTCGCCGTCGGGATCCTGGTCGGCCGGCAGGGTCCAGGTCACGTCATCATCGCCGAGAATGGACGGCTGCAGCGCATAGTAGGGGACCTCGGCCCCGACCACCCCGCTCAGGCAGAGGGTCCAGGCGTCGCTCTCGGCCAGAAAGCGCGCGCCCTCGGAGCGGGTGGGATCGAGGGTGGCGCATCCCGCCGCATCGGGGCCCCCTGTGGCCACTTCGATGCCGTCGGGGTCGAGCAAGGAGAGCACCGCCGGCGACGCGCAGGTCTCGGCGCCGGCGTCGGGCAGCAGGGCCGCCGACAAGGAGGCGCAGGCCGGCATGGACAGGGCCCAGCAGTCGCGGTCGTCGGCCGGCAGGCCCCCGCGGGCCAGGCCGCCCTCCCAGGGGGTCGCGTCTTCGGCGCTGTCATTGGGCTCGATCTCGAGCTGCGGGCCCTCGGCCGCGCAGGTGGGCAAGCAGCCGTCCCCGCCAAAGCGGTTGCCGTCGTCGCAGTCTTCGCCCCCATCGGTCACGGCGTCTCCGCAGGCCGGCAGCAGGCAGCTGCTGCGGCAGGCGTCGGGCACGAGGTCGGAGTTGTCGGCGCCGTCGTCGCATTGCTCGTCGTCGGCGACAACGCCGTCGCCACAACCAGGAGGCACCCAGTCGGCGCCATCCCCGCCATCCCCGCCATCGCCGGGGTCCACCGCCTTGGATTGGCCCGGCACGTCCGGGGCGCAGCCCAGCAGCAGGGACAAGAGGCACAGCGCGGGCAAGCAGCGGATCACGCCGGCAGACTACCCCCCGCGAGCCGGCCTCGCTTGGGCTAACCTCTCGCCATGCTGCTGATCGCCCTCTGCCTGCCCATCGCCGCCGCCCAGGACCCCTGGTTCTACCCCGACGTCGGCCCCGAAACCGTGGCCTTGGACGCCGATGGCAGCCTGGACGGCCTGCCGGTGCGGCCCACGGGCGCCGTGCTCGCGCAGGTCGCGGATCCGCGGGTGCTGGCCGCCATGCCCCAGATCGCCCAGGTGCAGCACCTGCGCGGCGACCGGGGCGTGGTGCGCCTGTGGCCCCAGGCCGGCATCGACCCCTTCGCCCTGTCCCGCGCCTTGCACGACCGCGCCGATGTGGCCTGGGCCCACCCCGATCTGGCGATGCGCCTGGTCCCCCACGGCCTGCCCGACGACCCGCTGCTGGCCGACCAGTGGCACCTGGACAACCAGGGGCAGAACGGCGGCACCCCCACGGCGGACATCCACGCCTTTGACGCCTGGGAGCGGGCCTGGGGCCAAGGCATCCGGGTGGCCGTGCTCGATACCGGCGTGGACGCGAGCCACCCCGACCTGATCGTGACCAGCGGCCACGACTATATCTCCAGCGATGAAGACTCCGACCCCGAGGGCGAGGCCCATGGCACGGCCGCGGCCGGCCTGGCCGTGGCCACCGGCAACAACGGCATCGGCGTGGCCGGCGTGGCTTGGGGCGGCGACGTCTATGCCATTCGGCTGATTGGTGGAGACACGACCCTGGGCGATGTCTACGACGCCTTTGCCGAGTCGGTGGATGCCGGCGCCGCCGTCATCAGCAATTCCTGGGGCTATGGCGGATCCTGCCCGGACATCCCCCTCTTTGCGTCCATGCGCACGGCCTTTGAATATGCCGACGAGGTGGGGCGGGAGGGCCTGGGCACCGCCGTCGTCTTTTCGGCCGGCAACGAGGGTTGCGACCACAGCAACAACCTGATGCTGGCGCACCCCGCTGTCACCGCCGTGTCCGCCACCAACCACCGCGACCAGCTGGAGTCCTACTCCACCTATGGCGAGATCGTGGACATCGCCGGCCCCTCGGGCGGGGTGTTGACCACCGACATCTCCGGGGACGCCGGCTATGGCGACTACCGCGGCGACCGCGACTATACGCCGGGCTTCTCGGGCACCAGCGCCTCTGCCCCCATCGTCTCGGGGGTGCTGGCGGTGATGTTTTCGGCCAATGCAGACCTGACGGCAAGCGAAGCCCGCACGGTGCTCTGCCAGACAGCCACCCGCATCGATCCGGCCGGGGGCCGCTATGACGATCGGGGCTGGAGCCCCCTCTATGGCTGCGGCCGCCCCGATCTCGCCGCCGCGGTGAATGCCGTCGCCAACGACGCCCCGGGCGCGGTCAGCCTGCTCTCACCCCTCGACCAGGCCGACAGCCCGCGCCCGCTCTTGCAGTGGGCCCCGGCCGCCGACGCCGACGCCGACCCCCTGGCCTATTCGGTGCGCTGGTGGACCGGTGAGCTGACCGGCGACGAAGATGAAGACGCTGCGCGCATTCACACCGATGTCGTCTCTTGGGGAACCAGCCTGGACATCCAGGATGCGGTGGCCGAAGGCGAGGTGGTGAGCTGGAGCGTGCAGGCCACCGACGCTTGGGCGACCGGACCCGAGTCTGCGGTGTGGACCTTCACCGTGGCGCCCCCACCCAGTCGCCCGCCCGATACCGGGGCCGCCGACGAAGAGGCCGACACCGAGACCGACACCGACACCCGACCCGAGCCGGCCACGGGCTGCAGCAGCCTGCCCGGGGCGCCCGGCGGTCTGTGGCTGGCCGGCGCCCTCGCGCTGGGCGCCCGACGGCGGCGCCGGCAGGCCGTCAACGGCTGATTGGGCAGCCCGCGTCGACGGTGCAGGTGCAGGGATTGGCCGGAAAGCGGGCGGCGAATGCGTTCAGCTCCTCCTCACAGATTCCGCCATTCTCGCCGATGTCCACGGTGCCGCCCACGCCGGTCAGCGCGCCCAGCCCATCCAGATCGGCCAGGCTTGAATTGCGTCGAATGGAGAGACCACCAAAGACGCTGACCAGCTGATCGAGGCCGTCCAGACGGACCAGGTTGGGGTTGTCCCGCAGGGTCAGGGAGCCGTCGATGTGTTGGATGGTGCCCAAGCCGCTGAGATCCACCAGGGCCGACCCGTTGATGCCCAGGTTGCCGGCCACACGATCCACCGGCCCCAGGCCCGCGAGGCCCGCGAGGTCGGGGTTGCCCTCTTGAATGTCCAAGCCACCCAGCAGGCTGAGGTTCTCCAGGCCGCCCAGGCTGGACAGGCCGCTCTGGACCAGGGTGAGCTGCCCCAGGCTGACCAGGGACGGGGCGCCGCGAAGGCTGAGCAGGCCGGGATCATCGACATAGAGCCACTCGACGGAGCGCAGCGCCGACAGCCCGGAGAGGCTGTCCAGCGCGCTGTCCTGGATGCGAAGCTGGCCCTCCACCCGCTTTAGGCGCGCCAAGGCTGAGAGGTCGGTCAACAGGTCGTTCTCGCGCAGGTTGAGGTCTTCGACCTGCCGCAGCCCCTCCAGCCCGGCGAGGCTGGCGAGCCCGCTGTTGTGGTAGATGTAGAGACGGCGCACCTCTTGCAGGCAAGCCAAGGCGGCCAGATCGGTGAGGCCAAAGACCAGGGTGAGCTCGCCGTCGATGCTGCGCACGTTGCGAAGGGGCTCCAGGTCTGCGTCCAGCTCGGCCAGGACGTCGCCGCTGAGGTCGGTGGCCCCGGTACAATCGGGCGAGCCGTCCCCGCCATCGGCGTCCGCTCCGTCCAACCCGTCGCCGGCGTCACCACCCCCGTCGCCGCTGTCTTGGCCCCCCGGAGCCGCCGCCCGACCGGGGTCTTTGCGGCCCTGGCAAGCCAGCAGCAGGCCGAGGCTCAACAGGCAGAGGCGGCAGGACATGGGGGCTCCGGGGCGAAGGGCCAACTAACTGGTGGCGACCGGCCAGGCGGGGGCGGATTCGGCGGCGACCCGGGCGCGGTAGCCGGCGAGGGCCTTGGCAAGAATGGGCCCAGGGCGCCCATTCCCAATGGTGACCGCCGCGTCGGCCGGGCCGATCTGAACCACGGGCACCAGGTCCCGGGTGGACGAGCAGATGCCCGCCTCGTCCAGCCTTCCCAGCTCCGCGGCAGGCCAGGGCGCCAGCACCACGGGCACCCCTTGCTGCGCCAGCACCTCCAACAGCAGGCGGCGGGTGATGCCTTGCAAAACGCCGGCGCCGGCGGTGTAGACCCGGCCGTCCCGGACCGCCAGGAAGTTGCTCGTATAGCCTTCCAGGATGCCGCCTTGGGGATCCAGCAGCAGGTGTTCAAAGGCGCTGGGGTCCACCACCCCGGCCAGCCGATCGGCCCGCCAGGCGCTGGTCTTGGTCACCGGATCGGGCCGCTGCATGCCCGGTGGGGCCAGGACCGCCCGCACCCCCTGCTGGTAGACGGCGGGGTCCAGGGGCTCCAGGGGCCAGGCGGCCAGAAAGACGCGGGCGTCGGCGTCCAACGCGGGCATGGGCTGGGCCAGCACCTCGATCAGCACCCGCTGGTCGCCCTGGGTGCAGGCCATCAAAGCCGCCAGGGACCGGCGCAGGCTGTCGGGCGAATCCAAAGGGGGCAGGCCGGCGCGGCGGGCGGATTCGGCCAGGCGCGCCAGGTGGGCACTCAGCCCCAGGAAGCGGTCGCCATGGACGCTGCGAAAGGCGGTGTAGACGGCGCCGGGCTGATCCGCGAAGAAGAGCACTGGGTCTTCATCTTCGGGAAGTTGCAGCCAGCGCGGCCCAAGGACGCCATGGGCCAGCAGGAGGGCGGCGCTCATGGTGAGAGGGCCGGAGGGCAGGGGCGGTAGTCGGAGCAGGCGGGCAGCATCGCCCCGCCCTAACGGAAGCCCCGGGGCCTTGCGGCATCGGGCACCGGTCCGCTCAGCCCGCCGCCGGGGAGGCCCCGCTGCTCGCTTCCTTCTTCGCCCTCTTGCCCGCGCTGGCGGCCGGCCCCACCCGGGCGGAGTCCGTCTCTGTCCTGCCCCGTGGCGGGGTCATCCGCCGAGACCGGGGCAACCGGGCCCGGCTGGACCTGCGTGATGGGCTGCGTCGAGAGGGGCCGGGGCCCCTGGCCACCGTGGGGATCGCGGCCAACCTCGACCGGTGGAATTTCCAACGTCGGGGACAAAGCAATTCCGCAGGGACGGGCCGCAACTAAACAGGTTCACGGGGACGGTCGATCATCCGGCAGGAATCGAGCGACCTGCCCCGCGATGAGGGAGGGGCTGTCGCGGAAGGTGCCGAAGGTCCTTCGGAGCGCGTCATCGTTTGTCAGGTGGTGTGGAGACCGTTGTGCGTGGTGACGGCTTTGTGTCTTCAGACCCCCTCCATGGGGTTGAACTCGGGTGAGTACGGCGGCAGGCGGTGGGCTCGGCGTATCCGCATTGTTCGCGAGCCACTCCTTGCCTGGCCCGTCGAGCCAGTGGCAGGGGCCGTTGTCGATGACCAGGAAGACCTTGCGCCCTCGATGGTGCTCGACGAGGCGGAGGAACTCGTGGAAGGTGTGGCCGTTGAGCGTCCGCGAACTGGTGGGTGAACTGCGGCTCCTCCTCGAGCGTGACACCGAACGTGGGCTGTCTTTCGGATGCCATAGGTATCAACCGGGGCTGTACGCCACGTCGTGACCACGTCTGGTGGAGGGTGCCGTCCAACCAGAAGTGGCCTCGTCTTCGAAAGCTACGACTCCTCGGCATGCACTGGCTTTTTTTTATCTCGGGCAGGCGCTCGCGCGGCATACCTGCGCCTCGACGCGTTGGCCCGAGCGAGTCGCTTACGGGGTCGCTGGACGGAGAACCGACTTGTTGAGCCTGGGAATGTGGTGATTGTGGTAGCTGACGCCCCACTTGTCCTGGATGAGCCGACCAATCATCGGGCCGGTCCACACCCCTGACGTAAAGCCGCATCCATCGGCCCCGCCTCGACGATGGCGCTCAGCTTCGTCCGGAGATTGCTTTCTGCCATTAGCCAGGAGCGGCCCCGGGCGCCTTCTTGGTTCCGGAGACCCTCAGCACCCTCCGACTCGTACCAGCCCAGCCAGAAGTTCACGGAACCGCGGGCAGAGAACGGACCTGATCAGCGATGTCGACGACGCGAGACCCGTCGATGTAGGCACGGACCGCGCGCGCCCGCTTCCCATCGCGAGGTCACCGGTCGCCTCTGCCTCATCGAGGAGTGCGTCCAGCTTCGCGAGCTCTTCGGGAGTCTTGCGCTCTGCGCTGACAGCCTGACCGGTCTTCGAGCGACCCATGACCTGCCTCCACGGCGAGATCAGGGAAGCCTGATCCTCATGGGATCCCGAGTCAAGCGGCTTGGCTGCGGTTCAATGGGATCCTGTTTAGTTCAACAATGCGCAAATAGCGCACCGTTGAACCAGCCCAATTCAGGCGGGGGCCCTGCCCCCGCACCGCGCCCAAAGGGCGCTCCCCCACGGCGTCCTCTTGCGAGGCCGCCGGGCGGCCGGCACATGCGCCGGCCGCGTCCAACGAATCGGGACTTCCGATTCGCTGAACTAGGTGGAGGCCCTGCTGGTGACCGGCGGCGCGGTGCCGGCGGGCGATTGGACGTTGGCTGCCTTGCTTCTGGGCGCCTATGGGTTGTCTCTGGCCCCGGATGTGCTGCCTGCCGGGGGCGGCTCCGCGCTGCCCGCACCTGCAGACAGGGCGCGGGCCAGCCTGGAGCTGAGGGCCCATCCCCCCCGGTCACGGTGGAGGCCGGCGCCCACCTGCTGCAGCGGGTGGGGGGCGTGCCGCTGGATGCTGCCTGGGTGCGCGACTGCTTCGGCAGCAGCGCGGACCGCTGGAATGTGCTCGCCTGGCGGGCCCTGCTGGTGAGCGCCAAGCTCAGCGTGGCCTTGCCCGACGATATGGGCCTGCACCTGGGCCTCACCCGCCGCCTGGCGGTGGAGGGGGGGGCATCCGAACTCACCGACCTCAGCCCGGGGCTGGCACCGCTACTTCACGCCGCGCGGGGCGCGGTCCGACCGGGCTCAGTCCAGGTAGAGCTCCAGATCCTCGCCCTGCTGCTGCATGGAGCTGACGATGGAGCTCTTGGCGTAGTCCTCGCTGACGGGGAGGATGCCGTAGTCGGCGTCCATCCAGGTGGCCTGAAGGCGCACCGTGCCCCCATCGTCGTTGGGGAAGGTCACGGCGATGAAGTACTGGCCGTGAAGCTTGATCCCGCCAAAGTCGATGTCCACGGGCTCCCAGAGGTAGGTGCGCAGCATCATGAACCAGCCGAGGTCGGTCTCGACCCAGCGCGCCCGGCCCCGGTTGTGGGTGGTGACATCCACCAGCCCCGCCCACTTGGAGGAGGAGCTCGAGCGGGCATCGATCAGCGGGCAGTCCTTGCTGGGAAAGCAGGCCGGGCCCTCGCTCCAGGTGCGCTGGTATTCGGTGTAGTTGTCGGGGAAGACCACGTCCTGGTCGAGCACGACCGTCGCAAGGGACAGCTCGCTCATGCTGTGCCGGTGCTCGCTGGCCACCGCCGCGCCGATGAGCGCCCCGGCCTTGCGCTTCTTGTTGTCCAGCCGATCCACCGCCTCGTTGCTGAGCTTCGAGATGGTGTAGCCCTCCAGGGTGGACTGGTAGTTGCCAGGCTTCAGCAGCCACTCTTCGAGGTTGATCAGCCCCTCGGCCAGCGCCTCGTCGTCCTCATCGGTCATGTGATCGAAGAGGTAGCCGGTCAGCTCTTCGAGCTCGGCCGGGGCGTCGGGAGGGGGCTTGCAACCCAGGCTGAGGGTGGCGGCCACCATGCCGATTCGAAGGCGCATGCCGGCTCCAAGCTGAGCACCCAGTTTAGCGCAGGCGAGGGCCATCCGGGGACCGAGGGGCCGCCGCCCGGCCCCACCCGAGAAGCCTGATAGGATGGGGCCTCGACCTCAGAGGAGGCTCCCCATGGCCCTCAAGCACCGCATCCCCCACGATCTCAGCCCCGAACTGGCGCGCCGGGCCACCGCAAAGGCCCTGGACACCTACCGGGCGCAATTTCCCCAGTTCAAGCCGGGCGGGGAGTGGACCGACGCCGATCACGCCCGCCTGTGGTTCAGCCCGCCGGGAAGCCGCCTGGAGGGCGCGGTCACGGTGCTGCGGGACGCCATCGAGCTGGAGCTGGAGGTGCCGCTGCTGCTGCGCCCCTTCCGCACCAGGGCGATCGCGGTCATCGAGGCCGAGGTGCAGCGCTGGATCGCCAAGGCCAAGGCGGGCGAGCTGGACTGACCCGGCGGTCAGTTTGCGGGATCCAGGCGCGGCCTTCAGACCTCGTCGGCCAGGGCGTGCTGCATCAGCTCTTCGAGAGGCACGATCTTCAGCGCGGCCTCGTGGGTGGACTGCAAAACCACCGGGCAACCCCGACCCGCCCTGTGGGCCTGCCGCCAGCTGGCCGCGCACACACACCACTGGTCGCCGGCCTTCAGGCCGCGAAAGCCGTGGGCCGGCGCCGGCGTCATGAGGTCGTTGCCATTCTCTTTGAGGTAGGCCAGGAATTCCGTGGTCACCCGGGCGCAGACCGTGTGGCTGCCGCGGTCATTGGCGTCGGTATTGCAGCAGCCGTCGCGGAACCAGCCGGTGCGGGGTTCCAGGGAGCAGGGGGCCAGGGGCAGGCCGAGCACATTGCGAGAGGGATGCACAGCACCTCCAGGGCGGCTCCATAGCGCGATGCGGGGACGGGGCCGGCGTGGGCCTGACCTATTCGCAGTCCCAGACCGCGTCGCAAGCGGCGGGCATCTGCAGGTCCTGTTCGCCCGGGCAGGCCAGCTCTTCCAGTCCGCTCACGCAAGCCTTGGCCTTCTTCCGGTGGAATTGGCAGGAGTCGGGTGGCGGGGTCCAAGCGGCGGCGGCGGCGTCCAAGCACGCCTGCTCGTCCACGAGGACGTTGCAATCCGACAACCAGGCGCAGGTGGCGGCATCGGCCTCCTCGCGAAACTGCAGCTCGTCGTAGCAGGCCGAGAGGCCCAGGCAGAGGGCGACCAGCCCTGCGCGGCGGGCGATCATGGCCGCCTCCGCAGGGCCACCAGCAGCAGGGGCAGCAGCAGGACCGCGCGCCCGCCTCCGCAGCCGCCTTCTTGGGGAATGGGCTCCACGTCCCGATCGTCGGTGGTGGCGCGATCCAGCCACCAGGCCGCGCCAAAGCAGGTGCCGCCGCCCGCTTCTTCGGTGCCATCGCAGTGGGGCAGGATGCCGGCCAGCTCCCAGCGGTAGTCCACCACGCGCCGGACGCCCAAGGGGGGCTCGAAGCCGGGCACGCCCAGGTATACCGTCTCGTTCAAGCCGCCGCGGTGCACCCGCAGGCGGCTGCGGGTGATGGCGGGTTCGGGAGCGTCCAGGCCCAGGCCTTCCACCACGCGGTCGGCCAGCTGGTCATAGGTGCGGCAGTCCAGGCAGCGACCGTCGGGCAGCCAGGCCTCCCAGGCCCAGGCCACATCGGCGGCGCGATCGCGGTTGGGGTCGTCGGGGATGCCAGAGGCCTGCTTCCAAGCAGCGGCGAGGTCGGCGGCGGGGTCGAACTCGACGGGCAGCAGGCAGTGGCCCGGCCCGTCGGGCTCACCCAACATGGGCTGGTATGGCCGATCCTCATCCAGCGTGAAGACCAGGAGGTCGCGAACCAGGGGCCCGCCCAGGGTGCCCAGGCCCAGGGGCAGCGGGGCCACGGTCTCGCCCATGCGAATGCGCACGGGTGCGGGGCCGCCAAAGCCGTCGTCGGGCACATCCAGGTCGAGCTTGAGGGCCAGGAAGGCGCCGCCGCCGTCGATCCAGGGGCCCAGGGCGCGATCGATGCCGGGCGGCGCGGTGAAGCCGTGGTCGGCCATCCAAGCCAGGGCGTCGTCGGTGGAGGCGGGCTGGATCAGCCAGGCGTCATAGGCGCCCAGGGTGCTGATTACCTCGCCGCTGTCGTCCCCGGGGCGGCTGCCCACGCCCTCCTCGTCGGGATCCTTGTCGCTGCCGCCAAAGCTCAGGCAGCCGCCGCTGGAGTCGGGTTCGGAGCGCTCGGCGGCCCGGCTATCGGAGTCCTGGCAACCGGCAGGTGCGGTCAAGAGCTGACCGCATGTCTCCTCCCACAGCCAGGGGCGGGTGAAGGCGTCGAGGGCGTCGAGCAGATCGGCGTCAACGCGGGCGATGTCATCCCAGTCGGTGTCGGGGCCGACGGGAAGCAACACCCCCTGGGCGGCGGCTTCTCGGTCGCCGGGCTGGTAGGTCAGCGTGCTGCGGCCTCCGCTGAAGGCGGTGACCATGCGGTCGGTGTGGCCCGCAAAATCCGAGGGAATCGGCTCGAGGGCGATCGGGCCGGCGGCGGGCGCGTCGGCGTCGGTCTCCCAGCCGGAGTCGTAGACGGCGACGGCGGTGTCTGCCGCGTGGGCTGCCGAAGGGGGCAAGCCCGATGCGAAGAGCAGCGCGCTCCCGAGGAGGGCGGTTCGGGTCAGGGTTCACCTCGTGCCATGCCAGGGGGAAGGTGCCCGATCAGGGACCGACCTGCAAGGGCTCCGGCGCCGGGCCGCCCCACAAGCGCAGCACCGGGCCAATCTGGGCGGTGCTGCCCAAGGCGAGCGCCGTCTGGCTGCCGTCGGCGTGGTGCACCAGCAGGGCGTGGATGCCGCGCATATCGGTCTCCATCCCCCCAAAGATGGAGCCACGGGGGAGGTCGGCCGCGATCCGGACCAGCACCTGGTCCAGCACCTCAGGCGGGCGGGCTTCCAAGAAGGCCACCGCGCCATCGCCCAGGAGAATGCGTGCCTCTGGCCCATTCACGAAGAGGTCGCGCCAGAGCTGGCGGTCCTCGTTCATGGCCGCCTGGAAGCAGAGGCGACCCAGCTCGTCCAGGTTGAGGGGCTCGGGACGCCGGGGCCGACGGGCGGCGTCTTCTCGACGGCGCAGAAGCATCCACAACCACAACACCAGCAGCAGCACCAGCACCAGCGGACCGTTGGCGCCTTCGAGGAGCCAACCGTGGAACTGCCGGAGCGCGGAGCTGACTGACTGCATTCAACGCCCCTATTGCAGCGATGCGGCGGGGCAAGGCCGCGGGCTTCTTCAGGGCTGCGGTGAGGACGGGAGCCCCTCGGCCAAGGAGGGCTCGTGACCCGCGACCACCCGCAGGCCGGGGCAGGCGCGCAGGTCGGCGGCCCAGGCCAGGCCCTCCGCCACCTGGCGGGGGTCGGCGTCAATGAGGGCGCGCACCACCGCCGGGCGGCGGGCGCCCTCCAGGTGCCGGTCCACCCAGGCCGTGTCGCCAATGAAGAGCCAGGGCCCATCTTCGGCCCGAACCAGCACGGCCGCCGCCCCGGGGGTGTGGCCGGGCAAGGACAGGTACCAGACGCTCTGATCGCCAAAGACATCCAGGGCCGGCCGGCCCAGGACCTGGCTGGCCGCACCCGCGCGCAGGTCCTGGGGCACCCAGTTCACGGCCTGCTTCAGCGACCGGGGGAAGCCCAGGGCCCCACCCCCATAGGTGCGCCAGTCCTCGCGGGTGGTCCAGACCTCGATCCCCGGGAAATCATAGAGCCCGCCGACATGATCGTAGTGCAGGTGGGTCATGAGCACGAGGTCGGGCGCGCGATCCAGCCGCTCCACCATGGCGGCCCCGGGCGGCACCTCCATGTCGCCCAAGGCCGTCAAGGGGAAGCCCGGGTAGCTGCCGTCCCGGGTGGTCAGACCCAGACCGGCATCCACCAACACAAGATCGTCGCCATGGTGAATCACCCCCACCAGCAGCGGCAAGGACACCGGACCGGCGCTGCCGTCGTCCACGACGCGCTTCCAGTCGTCGTGCACGAAGCCTGCGCTGAGCACCTCGACCTGCACGGCTGGATTGGGGGCAGGGGAGGGGCAGAGGGCCAGGACGGGCAGGAGGGGGAGGGGCATGGGCGCAAGCTAATGCGGGGCGCGCCCACCGGAAAAGGTGCCAGGTGTCGCATGTTGAGCCTTCCGGCGGAAGGCTCAACATGCGACACCTGGCACCTAAACGCAGCGGTAGCCCGCCGGCACGGGCGAGCGGTCACAACCCGGCGAGGGACGGCCCCTGCCGCGAAGCCCGCCGGCAAGGGCAAGCGGGCCAGCTCACCCGGCTCCAGCTTGTGCAGGCCGCCGCCATAGACCCGCCCCGCCTCCCACAAGGGCCCCTCCTCCGCGTTGAGGGCCTGCCAGAGCGGACGCAGCCGATCGGCGGGGATGGGCGCGGGGCCGAAGACCTCGGCACGCGGCAGCAGCATCAGCCAGCTGTTGGTGGCAGTGGCATCGCTCGGGTTGAGCACAAAGCGAAAAGGCACGCCACCGCCCCGTCCTCGGCCCATGTAGGTGCAGAGAAGCGGGGCGGGCGGCCGCCTGCTCCTGGCGGTACCAGGGACGCCGCTTCCGGCAGAGGTAGCCCGCGCCCACCTCGGGCTCCGCCGCCCGAAGCAGGGCCGCCAAGGCCGGCGAACAGGCGTCCAACTCCGCGAGGGAGAGGTCGCAGCGCAGCAAGGCGCCGAGCTTGGGGTGGGTCGCATTCCCGGCCGCGTCCACCGCCACCTCTTTGCCGGGGAGGTGGCGGGGACCGGGCAGCACCGGCTGCAAGAAGGCAGGCGCCACCCCCAGCGCCGCCCACGCTGCCGGTGGGCGGATGAAGAAGGGGTTGGCCCCGGTCGCGATGCCGCGGCGAATCTGAAAGCAGGCGCCCAAGGTCAACCCCAGCGCTCCGGGCGCCGACCGCCGGCAGCCGCCAGCGCCCCGCGCCCAGCTCGGCCTGGGCCCGCGCGCCTTCGGCGCTGGGGGCGTCCAGGCTGCCCCCCTGGCTGAAGCGCACCCGGTGCCCCGCCGACGGCCGCCGCCTGCGAAAGACCAGCACCGCCGAACTCACCAGCGCGTCCCCAAAATGAAGGTCCCTGGGATCGGCCCGGTGCAGGCGCAGCAGCTCGACCTCTTGGGCCAGCAGGCGCCGCAAGGGGCCGCCATAGCCCACATCGAAGAGCTCCCCGGGCACCAGCCAGACCGCGACCCCGCCCGGCGCCAGGCAGCGCAGGCTGAGCAGCAGGAAGTGGGCGTGCAGCCCCGCCAGCCCGGACAAGGAGAGCCCGGCCACCTGCTCGCCCAGGGCGCTCAGCCGGGCCTTCTCCTGCGAAGGCAGGTGGTGGTGCCGCACATAGGGGGGGTTGCAGACCAGCAGGGTCGCCCCCTCCGCAGCCGGCGCCGCCCGGGTGAAGTCCGCGGGGTGCAGCTGCAGCGGCCTGCCGGCCCAGAGCCCACTGGCCGCGGCGTGCAGACGGGGATCGGCCTCCCAGGCCACGGCGCTGTCGATGGGCCGATCCGCCCCCTCCAGCAAGGCGTCGTAGAAGGCGCCCAAACCAAAGGCCGGGTCCAAGAAACGCAGGGGGAGGGAGGGATCCAAGGCGGCGAGGCCCGCCGCCACCACCGCCTGGGCCAGGGGCCAGGGGGTGTGGAATTGCCCCTCCCGGTTGCGGGCGGCTGGCCCCTTGTCCGCGTCCAGCCGGGCCTGCGCGGCAAAGCGAAGGGCGCGGCGCTCCGCAGCGTTCACCAGGGGGTCGAGGAGGCGCCCGGGTCGGGGGCGCTGGCATCCGCCAGGGCGCTGCTGGCGCTGGTGCTGCCCTGGGTTGCGCCATTGCAGGTGGAGCAGTCGATGCGAACGCGCCCGTAGCCGCCATTCCCACCAATCCGCACATGGCTGGATTCGCCCAGGCCGCCCGACGCATTCACGCTGCCCGTCGCGAGGTCAACCGTGTCGGCAACCAGGAAGATGGAGCCGCCCGCGCCGCCCCCGGCCCCATAGGTCCAGGTGCCCCAGGCCCAGTAGGCCGTGCTGCCGCCCGTTGCGAGCAGGCCATCAGCACCGTCCACATCGATGGTGCTGGCGCCGATATAGAGCACACCACCACCATTCCCACCGGGACCAGGATTCTCGCCGGGGTTGTCGTTGCCACCATTCCAGACGCCACCCCCACCGGAACCCAGGTAGATCGCGGTCAGGTTGGCGTCGCCGTAGCTGCTGCCCGCAGCAGGGGCCGTATAGCTGCCGCCATTCCACGAGGCGCCGGCCGTGGCGCCGCCTCCGTGGTTCCCGCCGCCGCCGGTCACATTGGCGCCGCCGCCGCCCAGGTTGGCCGCATAGCCGCCATTGGCCTGGTTGTAGGGGCCACCATAATAGCCGCCAATGCCCAGCCCGCCGTAGCTCTCGCCCTGGTAGGCGTCGCAGTTGTTGCAGCCGCCCGTAGCCCCACCGGCAAAGCCCAGGGCCGCGACCGACACGCTGCCCCCGCTGGCCACCGACAAGGTGCCAGCAGCGCGGAAGGCCAACACGCCCCCGCCCGCACCATTCCACGCGCCGGTGCTCAGGCTGCCGGTCGCAGACACCGCCACATCGCTGTAGTTGGGCACCCGCTGCACCACCACGACCTGGTCGCTCAGATCGCTGTTGTCGGTCTCGCCGTAGATCTCGACCAGGTCCCGGGACAGATCGAGCCCCAAGGCGCCCACCGCCGCCACCGTGGCGAACTCATGGGCCCCCACGGACGCATGGGCGCCGCTGGACCCCTGCAGGTTGATGACCAGCACCTCGTCCCCGACGGCCAGGCCCGCGGGCGCCTCGTTCAGGGTGAGGCTGGCGCCGTTGATGCCGCTGATTCCATAGCTGACCGCGTCGGCCACGCTGCGCCCATTGCTGGCGTCCACCGACAGGTCGGTGCTGCCGGTCACGGTCAGTGCGCCATCGGCCCCCGTGCCCGCATAGAGCCCGTTGTCGGCCGACCCATCGCAGTCGTTGTCCAGGTCGTCCCAACGCTCGGGAGCGCCGGTGTAGACCGTCGCGTCGCTGTCGTCGCAGTCCCGGTCATCGGATACCGTTCCGGATGCCGGGTTGCAGCTGCGGCTGGCCCGGGTGGCGTCGCCTTGCCCATCGCCATCGGCGTCGACATACCAGGTGCCGGCATCGGCGGCGTCGTCCTCGTCCACCGCACCATCGCAGTCGTTGTCGATGAGGTCGCACAGCTCGGTGGCGTCGGGATTCACCGCCGTCTCTGCATCATCGCAATCCCCAGACCGCGCCGCATAGCCGAGCGGCGGCGTGCAGGCCTCGGTGACAAAGGCGGCGTCCCCCCACAGATCCAAGTCTGCATCCAGGTAGTAGGCGGTGGTCACGCCTTCGTCCACGCTGCCGTCGCAGTCGTTGTCGAACTCATCGCAGATCTCGACGGCACCCGGGTAGCTGGCCGGATCCCGGTCGTTGCAATCGGTGCCTTCGGCGACCGCATCGTCAGGCGGATCACAGCTCTCCACCGGCAGATCCGGGTCGCCATATCCATCGGCGTCCCCATCGGTATACCAGGTTGTCTGTACCTCTTCGTCAATCTCGCCATCGCAGTCGTTGTCGAGGCCGTCGCAGCGCTCCGGCGCACCGGGCCAGGCCGTGGGCTGGCTGTCGTCGCAGTCCGCGTCGTTGTCCACCCAGCTGGCGTCGGGGGGCGAACAGGCCAGCTGGACCTGCTCGGGGTCACCGTAGCCGTCGGAATCGCCATCCCGGTAGAAGGCCACCGCGTCTTCGGCGTCGCCTTCGTCGATCTCGCCGTCACAGTCGTTGTCGCGCTGATCGCAGCGCTCGGCGGCGCCGGGGTTGATGCTGGCGTCCTGGTCGTCACAGTCCTCGTCGGCCGCAAAGCCGTCGCCGTCTTCATCCAGGCCGGGAGAGCCCCCCAGGCCGCCGGTGTCGACCTGACCCCCCTTGTCGCCGACGCGACAGCCCAGGCTGAGGAGGAGGGGGAAGAGGAGCAGAGAGGGACGCATGAAGACTCCGGCCGCAGCCCCAGGCTATCACCGGCTGCGGCCATCCTCGCGGGAAGGGAGGCCACCGGCGGTCCCAAAGCACGTTAGCCGCGCGGCGATGCCTCCCAAGAACACCGACCCCGCCGACGCCCGCTCCGCCGCGCGCCCCGACCAGCCCTCGGTGATTCGCCGCTTCTTGATGTGGTGGTTCTCGTGGCCGGCCAGCCCCTCGGTCACCGTGAACATCGCGGTGGACATGACCGCCGCCCAGGCCTACCTCGCCCGCATCAACGCCCAGGCGGGGGAGCGGGTCAGCCTGCAGCACCTGCTTTGTGGCGCGGTGGGGCGCACCCTGGGCGCCTTTCCGATGGCCCGGGCCCGCATTCGGGGCCACGAGATCCTCGCCGAGCAGGCCGTATCGGTGGCCATGCCCGTGAACCTGATCGGCCACGCCGAAGGGCAGAAGCGCGAGCTGGGCATGGTGGTGGTCAACGACGCCCACCGGCTGGATCTGCGGTCGCTGGCCGCGGCCACCCGAAAGAGCGTAGACGGAGAACGATCGGGCAAACCCGACAATGCCCTCATCCGCTTCATGCTGCAGCTGGGGGAGGGCCTGCAGGGACCCCTGCTGCACCGCAGCCTGGACGCGCTGGACCGGGCACGGCTGCTGCCCCGGGTGGACCAGCAGCTGCGCAAGATGGCGCCCATCACCACCGCACTGACCAACCCGGGCGCGGCCCTGGCCGACGCGCCGGGCGTCCTGCTGCGGGGTGGGTCGGTGTCCATCCCCCAGCGCCTGGTGCATGTGGCCACCCTGTGGGGCATCACGCCGGTTCAATCCGAGGTGGTGCCGGTCGACGGCATTCCGGCGGTGCGGCCCATGTTGCCGGTGATGCTGGTCTTTGACCACCGGCTGATGGATGGGGTCTATGCGGGCCGGGTGCTGCTGCACTTCTGCGCCCTGCTGCAGGATCCCGACGCCTGCTTCGGGGCCGACGGTCGTCTTCAGGCCTGATCCGGCAAGTCAGGCGGAACCGGCAGGCGCCCACCCCGCAGGGCCACCAGCGACCAGCCCAGCAGGGAGAGCAAGCCCACGCTGAGGCCCGCGACGACCCCGGCGTCCACGAGGCCCCGCCAGGGCTGCGGCACCAGGCGGATCACCAGCACCAGGGCGACCACCATGGCGGTGATGCCCCAGGACACGGCGAGGCGCCGCCGGGTGGCATGCACCATGCCGGCGCAGAAGAGCGGCGCCAGCAGGATCCACAGGGGGCGGGGCTGCTGGGCCAGGCAGCGCGCACGAACCACGGCCCGCGGAGAGAAGGCCTGGTGGAAGCCCTTGACCCCCTCCCCAAGCGCCATGGCGAGCACCCACACCACCCCGAAGATGAAGTGCTGGCGCTCAATCCCAGCGATAAATGCACCCTGGACATGCCCGATCAGCCGCAGGATGGCAGAGAGCAGGATCCAGGCCAGCCCGCCGACACCCCAGAGGGCGCCCAGCAGGCCCAAGGCGCGGTGGGGAGGAGCAGGGGGCATGGGTCCGCGGGCGTGGGGACTCAGGGAGCGCGGTGAAGGGCGCCGCGGAGGTCGGGGTCTTCGGCCCCGCGCAGGGCGGTCACCTCGAAGCTGCCGCAGGACCGGGCGCCGCGCATCTCCACACAGAGCTGCCGCGCGACCAGGCGCACCCCCACCGCCCGCGCGCCGATGGCATCTTGCAGGTGGTCGGCCAGCTGGGCCGCGAGGCGCTCCTGCACCTGGGGACGCCGGCTGAGGGCCTGCAACACCCGGGGATACCAGCCCAGACCGGCCAACGCGCCCCCGGGCCGCACCGCGATGGTGCAGGTCCCAAAAAAGGGCAGCAGGTGGTGGGCGCAGAGGCTGTAGAAGGGCAGATCCCGCAGCACCACCAGGTCTTCGCTGGTGGTGGGCATGGGGGTGACGCCGGGGGCTTCGCGGGGCAGGAAGTCGCCCAGGAAGCCCGCCACCAGGCCCGGCGTGCGGATCATCTCGGGATCGCCTGCGAAGCCCAGCGCGGCGAGGGCCTTGGCGAAGTGGTCGGCTGCGGCGGCAGGATCGGCGGACATCGCCCACCGCTAACCCAAGTGAGCGGGCCGCAGATGAAATAGGCCGACCCCTGGTGCGTCTCTGCCGCAGTCCAAACCGGAGGCCGCCATGGACACCTGGACCTTCATCAGCCCCGACTTCTTCGACCTCGGCGTCATCGTGCAGCAAGGCGTCGCCGTCATGATGGGCCTGTCGCTGGCGGCGGTCTGCGGCTTGAGGGCCTTCCTGCCCCTGCTGGTGATCAGCCTGCTGGGCATGTCGGGCCATGTGGAGCTGGGCGAGTCCTTTGGCTGGATGGCCTCCCCGGTCGCCCTGATCTGCTTCCTGTCGGCGGTGATCGCCGAAGTGGCCGCCGACAAGTTCCCGCTGGTGGACCACGCCATGGACAGCGTCGGCGTGCTGGTCAAGCCCACCGCCGCCGCCATCGCCACGGCCAGCATGGTCACCGGCTTCGACCCCCTGCTCACCCTGGTGCTGGGCTTGCTCACCGGCGGCGTCGTCGCCGAGGCGGTGCATGTGGCCAAGGCCAAGGCGCGGGTGGCCAGCAGCGCCCTCACCGGCACGGTGGCCAACCCCGTCCTGAGCGTGGCCGAGGACGGCCTCGCGCTGGCTGGGGTCGCCTTGTCCGTCCTGCTGCCCGCGGTGGCCGGACTCACCGTGATCACGGCCATCGCCCTCTTCTTCATCTGGCGGCACCGGCGCAACAGCCGCAGCCGGGCGCTCGCCCTGGCGTAGCGCGGCGCTCTCAACGGCCTACATTGGACTCCACTTGGAGGACCGATGCTGGAGCCCGCCCCCCGCCGCGCCCGCGGCTACCGCCCCCGATTCGCCAGTCCCCAGCAAGACGCCCTGCTGGACCGCTTCATCGCCGCCGCCCGCGCCGCAGGAGATGGCGGCGTCGGCGTCTTCGATCTGGACGGCTGCCTCTTCGACAACCGCCCCCGCATCGTGCAGATCTGGCGGGAGTTGGCCAGCCGGGCCGACCTGCCCGCCCTCTATCGGGTGGCGCCCGAGCATTTTCTGGACTGGGACCACCGGCGCACCTTTGCCAACGCCGGCCTGAGCGACACCGAGATCGCCGAGGCGCTCCCCCACGCAGAGCCCACCTTCTTCCGCAATTTCTTTGATGGCGAGTATTGCGTGCACGACCACCCCATGCCCGGCGCGTCGCGGCTGGTGTGGGCCTGCTACCGGGCGGGCTTGTCGGTGGTCTACCTGACGGGCCGCCACGAGCAGATGCGGGAGGGCACCGAGCGGTCGCTGGTGCGCTGCGGCTTTCCCCTGGGCCGGCCCGGCACGAAGCTGGTCATGAAGCCCGACATGGAGACCGACGACCTACCCTTCAAGCGCGAGGCGCTGCGGGAGATCCGCAGCCTGGGCAAAGCCGCCGTCCTCATCGACAACGAGCCCGGCAACGTCAACATCTTTCGCGAGACCTGCCCGGGCGCCCTGGTGCTGTGGATGGAGACGGACCACTCGCCCCGCCCGATCGAGCCCAACCCCGCCATCCCGGGCATCCGCGGCTTTCTGCGCTGCGCCGACCCTTCGGCAGAGCTGGGCGAGGGCATGGGACCGGCCGGCAGCGGCCCGGCCTGAGCGGTGGCGCGGGTCAGGAGTAGTGATCGGGGTCGAGCAGGGTGAGGTCTTCGCTGCCGGCGACCGGGCTGCCGTGGTGCAGCACCATGCGCCATTGCCCGCCTTCGCGGTGGAAGAGGTTGGTGGCGGCCACCCGGGCCTGGCTGGTGCCGGCCGCAGAGACAGCGCTGACCACCTCGACACAGCTCACCCAGGCCACCTCACCCAAGACCTGCACCTCGACCTCGGCCGGGGCGACCCGAAGCCAGCCCTGCCCCGAAAATATGGCTATGAAGCCACTCTTCACGTCGTCCCACCCGCACAGGGGCTCCCAGCCGGGGTGCACGCAGCGCACGGCGGGGCCATGGGACCAGACCGCGGACATGGCATCCATGTCCATGGCCTGAAAGGCCTTGTAGAAGGCGGCATTTGCGGCGAGAGCGCTCGCGATTCCGGTGGGGTCGATGGGATCGGTCATGGCACCCGCTATCGCGATGGCGAGCGGCAGGGCGGGCCGGCGAAGGGCGGGAGCGCCGTCACCAGACCAGCCAGACGACCACCCCCGAAGCGGCGAGGCCGGCCAGCCCCCAGGTGGCCCCGGCATAGGCCTTCTGGCGGCCAAAGGCGGCGTTGAGGTCGTTCAGGGTGCCGGCGGACTCCATCTGCCCGTTCTGGGCCAGGGCGAGCCGGCGGCTGCCCTGGACAGCAGCGCGGCGCTTCCGGCAGCGATCAGCGGCCAGGCCGGACGCCGCTTGCCCACCGCCGCGACCGGCTGGGGCCGGGCGCTCAAGGGCCCGGTGTGAATGACCACACGCTCACCGGGGTCGAGGATCAAGACGCGGGTGGCATAGCGGGCCTCTCCATCGGCCTCGAGCACCTGCACGAGGTGGTAGCCGAGGGAGCCTCGGCGGGCAGGGGGGCGAGGGCGCCGTCGATGGCCGTCATCCAGCCCTCGGCGGTCTCGGTCTCGAGCACCAGGGTGCCCCGACCCGTCGGTCGGTCGGCGACGGCGGCGTCATAGACGGCGCGGGTGTCTGCCCCATAGTCCAGGTTCCACAGCTCCGGGGCGATACCATGGGCCGTGGCAAAGGCGAGCCGGGCGCCATCGGCCGCGCCGCTGAAGTGCAGCCGGGCGCCCTCGATCAAGAATAAGCGGGCGGCGAGGCGGGGCTCCACCCGTGGGCCGCAGGACAGGCTGGCGTCCACCTGCTCCGACAGCCCCGGATAGTCGTCGAAACGACCTTCCAGCACGGCCCTTTCGGCGTGATCAAGGAGCATGGCGCGATCGGCAGGGCTGCATTCGGCGCGGGCGGACGGGCTGGCACCCAGGAAGGCCAGAACGGCCAAACCGAGACGACTCCAGCTGAACAAAGGTGCCATGGACGCAATTCCCAAGGATGAGGGCTATTGGGTGGTGCTGAGGGCGGCGGTGCCGACCTCCCAATGGAAGGCGTTGCGGCGCAAGGTGCTCACCGTAACGTTCTGCACCACCTCGATGCCGTTGTGCACCATGCGAACCTTGTGGGTGCCGCCAGTCAGCGGGACGCGGGTGGCCGGGCCCGCCTGGGCCAAGTAGCGATCGTCTACATAGACCTTGGCGCCCACCGGCGCCGAGGTGAAGGACACGGGGATGGTGGCCACCGGCTCGGGAGCAGGGGCCGGCGGAGCGGAGGCCGCCGCCTCGGGGGCAGGTTGCACCTCTGGCGCGGGGCCGGCGCGGGGGCTGGAGTCGGAGCGGGCTCGGGTGCGGAGGCGGGGGCGGCCTGGGGGCGCTGGCTGGCGCGGGGGCGGCCGCGGGGATGGCGCGGGAGCGGCCGCGACCGCGACCGGGGCGCGCGGGGGCGGGGCTGCCACCTTGCGCGCGGAGGGTGCCGGGGCCGGAGCGGCGGCGACCTCGGCGGCTGGGGGAAGCGCGGCCTCGGGCGCCACTGCGGGCGCCTCCAGCAGCGGGGCGAGGTCGGGCGGCGGCGCAACGGCCGTGGGCATGCGGGGCGGGGCTCCTCTGGACTCGGCCCGAGCAGGGCCGCCGCGAGGCCCGCGGCCACGAGCAAGCCAGCCCCAACGCCCACCCGCATGGGCCAGGGCGAAGCCGGGGCGGGTCGGACCTGCGGCTTGGGCAGCGGCGGCAGGGCAGGAGCGGCAGCGGGCGTCCGCGCGGCGGCCGAAGCCGGCGCGGTGGGCAGGCGGCGCGGCTGCATGCGGGTGGCGTTGGCATCGGTCGTGGACCGCTCTGGCAGGGCCGGAGGCAGGTGCTGGGGCAGCGACGGCGTGTCCGGCGCGTCGGGGATGTAGGTGTCGGCCAGAGAAAGTGGGCTGGGCTGGCCTGCAGACGGCGCGGGCACCTCCGCCGGAACAGCGGGCTCGTCGCTGTCTTCGGGCAGATAGGTCTCTGCCGGGGCGACGGGCTGTGGCGCGCGGGGTTGCAGCCGCAGCACGCCCGACATCGTCAGCCCCGAGTCGGCGTCGGGGTCTGGAGAGGAGGAGGCGGCGCCTTGGCGGCTTCGCACGGCATCCGAGGGGGCCTCGGACGAGGGTGGGCGCGGGACCCGCTCGGACAGGCGCGCCCAGAATGCCGGGTCCGGCAGCGGCTGGTCCTTCATCTTGGCCGCGCGCTCGGCCATCAAGCCGGGTACGACCCTGGGGGCAAAGCGGGCGAGGCCCTCGCCCGGCGCGCGCTCGGCCAGGGCCAGGGCCTGCTCCTGGACATCGGCCGCCACCATCCGCTCGTCCTCATGAAAGGCGAACATGCCGCGCACCAGGTCATCCAAGGCCTGCCGTGTGGCCCGGTCCCAGTCCACCGAAGGGAGCACGGACAGCACGCTGTCGAGGTGGGCGGCGAAACGTTCGGGCTGCAGCGGCGCCCGAATCAGCTGGCCGCCAGTCAACAGCTCAACCAGCGTGACGCCGAGCGCGTAGATGTCAACCGCCCGCCCAGCGCGACCATAAAGCCACTGTTCGGGCGCCATATAGCGCGTGGTGCCGAATTGCATCGAGGCCGTGAGCCCCTCCCGCGATTCGGCCTCGCTGCGGGCGACCCCGAAGTCCAGGACCTTGACCCCGCCATAGCGACCCAGGAGCAAGTTCGCGGGCTTGATGTCGCGGTGGACCACCTGCAAGGTGCGCGTTCCGGAGACCGGCCTTGCAGCGGACCCGCCACGCGCCCCCGGCCGCTGCTGTGGATCGGCATCGCCGACGTTGATGACGGTATTCCACGCGGCGTCCAAGGCGCTGGCCACCGTCGCGACGATCTCGAAGACGCTGCGGGCAGGCAAGCCTTGGTTCTTCCCCTCGACGGGCTTCAACGCGACACTCTTCAACGCGACGCTGCAATCCACCCCATCGACATATTCCATGAAAACAACGGGCCGACCGTCGATCTCACGCAAATCGTAGACCTTGACGATGGCGGGGTGGTTGAGCAGGGCCAGCAGGCGGGCCTCGTCCCGCTGCCGACCGGCGATATCGCCCAGATTGGCCATCTCGCCGCTGAGCACCTTGATGGCGACGGTGCGATCCAGCCCGCTGTCATCCAGGACCTTGGCCAGGTAGACCGCACCAAAGCCACCGACGCCCAGCACCTCGCGGACGTCGATGCGCGGGCGGGTGGGACGCAGCCCAGCACCTGGGATCTCGGATCCTCCCCCGGCACCGGCTGGCCCTCCCCCCCTCATGGCCCCTCCTGTGGTGCTGTGGGCTTCTGGGCCTGGATGCTATCCCACACGGGCTGAATCAAGGTGTCCAGGCTGGGGGCCGGGTGGGCCGCCTTCCAGTCCGCGGCAGACTGCCGCCAGGCCTCGCCATCGGCGAGGGGGGCCGGGGGGCCGACATCGGGATCCAGCCACCAGACCAGGGCGCAACCCAGGTCGATGGGGTCGCCCAGGTGACGGGTCATGCCCGCCTTGTAGCGGTTGATTCCCCCGCCGGTGAGGGGTCCGCCGGGTTCGACATCAATGGCGATCACGCCCACCCCAGCGTCTCGGAACTGCCGGACCGCGTCGGGACCGGGATCCTCGGGCCAGGATCCATCTTCGTAGGCGGTGAGGTAGCGCATCATGGGTTGGGTTTCGACCCAGGCATTCCATTCTGAAGGCGTCTGTGCGCCGGGAGGCAGCAAGACAGGGTTGATCAAGGGGCGACCATGAAAGCGCGCCTGCACCCCCACCCGGGGCGCACGCAGCCCCGCCCGACGAAAAGGGAGGACCACCATGGCGCGGTCGCCGGCGGGCAGATCGGCCCAGCATCGCTGGTGTTGCACCGAGGTTGTCAACAGGGGCGCATTGCCGCTCACCACGACATTTTCGACGAGCACGGCCAGCGCCAGCCAGCCCGCCCAGGGCGCCCGCGCCGCCAGCGCCACCAGGCCCAGGGGCAGCAGCATGCCAAAGCGCTCGGCCCAGGTGAGCCGCGCCAGGAAGGGGTGCAGATCCCGCATCCACTGAAAGGGCAAGGCGATCACCGAGTCGCCCACCACCCACAGCCCATCTCCAAAGCGCAGGTAGGGGCCCAGCACCATGACGCCCCCCAGCAGCACCGGAAAGGCGAGGCGCCAGGCCAGCCCGGGCTCCAGACGTCTGCCCCCCCAGATCGCCGCAACAAGCAGCACCAGCGACAGCCGGTTGGCCAGGTCGAGGGGCACCCGGCGCAGCCAGAAGAGCAGGTCATTGCCGTGCTGGGCGACGAAGACCTCTGCCCCCGGAAGGGCAGAGAAGCTGTCATCTGCCCGCGCCGGCGCGGGCATCAGGCGCCCGGATGTGAGCGGGAGATCGTCCCAGAGCAGCAGCTGGGGCAGCAGCCCAGGCCCACAGAGCAGCAGCAACACGGTGGCCCCCGCAACGAGCTGGCGCAGGCGCAGCTTCAGCAGAAAGGGCAGGGTGCCCAGCACCAGGAACAGGCCGTAGTACCAGTAGGCCAACGCGCTGAGGGCCAGCCAGAGCCCGGCGAAGGCGGCCCGGCGGGTGGCCCGGGGGTGGTCGGGCGCCCGCCAGAGCTCGACCAGGGCCGCAAGGTAGAGGGGCGCAAAGAGCATCAAGGACTGCGGCGCGTGGCTGAGGTTGGCCTCGCGCAACAGGGCTTCTGCGCTGAGGAAGCCCAGGGCCGCAAGCCAGCCGGCGGATTCGGTGCCCCCCACCACCCGACCCAGGCGGTGCGCCGCCAGCCCATTGCCCAGCAATACCAGCACCCACCACAGGTTGTCCGCCAGGGGGAAAGGCAGCAGCCAGACCAGCGGCGCCACGCTGAGGTGGTCCAGCAGGTTGGGGGTCAGGTGCAGGATGGGGAATCCGACCGGGTAGTAGATGGCCTGGCTGCGCGGCGCGTCCCAGGGGTGGGTGAGGAGGTCCGCGACCAGACCCCGCAGCATCACGGTGTCCTGGGAGTCCACATTAGGAAAGCCCGTCAGGCTGCCCATGGGGTCCAGCGCTAGGGGCCAGGTGAGGACGCCGACCACCAGCAGCAGGCCAACCACGCGGTGCAGCAGCGGTGACGCGATGAAGCGTCGCCAGCCAGGGACCAGGGGGGGCGGAGCAGACGGCGTCATCGCCGCGAGCCTATCCCAGGCCCCGCCCAAGGCGGTGGCAGCAGCACGGGCAGCCGGGGGGCGAAGCGGGTGGGGGCAACAGGCATCATCCGATAGCAATGCAGGGATCATGCCAGCGTCAACTATTTGATTTCGCTGATGGGGGGGGACGAAACTGTCGAATCCGCCTTCGACAGGTGACGAAGCTCCGACAGGCCGGCGAGGCAGAGGGATAGGCGAGCACGAGGGAGATGGCATGCCCGAGCTGCCCGAAGTGGAGGCCATGACGCGCTGGCTGCATCGCTGGCTGGCGGGTCGGCGCCTGGTCGAGATCGAACTGCTGGACCCCATTCTGCTTCAGACCGATCCCGCCGGGCTCGCGCGGTTGCAAGGCCGCGCGGTGCAGCGGGCGCGGCGCGTCGCCAAGTACAGCCTGCTCGACCTCGAAGGCGGGGCGCAGCTGGTCTTGCACCACCGCATGACCGGCAAGACGGTGCAAGAAGACCGGAATCCCGGCCGCAGCCGCCAGGTGCGCCTGCGGCTGCAACCCGATCAGGGGCCTGCGGTCATCCTGGACGATCGGCGACGGCTCGCCCGGGCCTGGGCCCTCGGGCCCGCGGCGGTCGCGCCCTTCTGGGCAGCCGTGGCGCCCGCGCCGGAGCCCTACCCCGAACTCCGGGATGGCCCCTGGTGGCAGGCCCGCCTGGCTGGCGCGCAGGGCGCCTTGAAGCCCGCCCTGATGGATCCGCGCCGGGTGGCCGGCGTGGGCAATATCGGGGCCACAGAGGGCCTGTGGTGGGCCGGACTGCATCCCGCCTCGTCCCCCGCGAGGCTGGACGAGGGCGCCTGGCAGCGGCTGGCCCAAGGCATGCGCCGGTGGATCGACGACACCCTCTCAGCCGAGACCGCGCCAGAGATCGACTATTTCACCCAGGGTGGCCCCAGCCCCTTCCAGATCTATGGCCGCTCCGGGCAGCCTTGCCCCCGCTGCCAATCGCCCCTGCAATCTGCCCGCCAGTCCGGCCGCGCGAGCTGCTGGTGTGCCCGCTGCCAGCCTGCGCCTTGCCCCGGGCTCCTGGGGGATGGATGATTCCGCCGATGAAGCCGAAGCCCCACCCTGCCTCCCGCCGCGCAATCCAGGTCTGGACCACGCTGCTGGCGGGTGCGGTCGCAGGCGCCGCGCTGGTCTACCTGTCCGCGGCCGACCCGGGACCGGCGATGGGCCCGCCCCTGGAGGCACCCCTCGACCCCGCCTCGCCCCTGGATCCCAGCGAGCAGGCGCCCGCGCCCCCTCCCAAGGACGCCGCCCAGCCCTCCCAGGACGTGCCCGGCGATGAGGACTGGATGGACGCCCACCTGCGGGGCGCCGCCCAGGTCTGGGCCGATGCGGCAGCACAAGCGCAGGGCTCGCCCAGCCCCGAGCTGCGGGCCCTGGCGGGCGCCATGGCGGATCTGGGCAAGAAGGCCCCCCCGCCGGCGGCCGAGCTGCCGCGCCTGCCCGTGGTGGTGCCCTTCCTGGCCGAGGAGATCGCGCTCTGGCGGCAATTGCCACCGGAGCACCCCGACTTTGGCGTGTTGGACCGACATATGGCCCCGCTGCTGCCCGAGGAGATCACGGGGGGGGCCTCACGTCCGGACGCGACCGAGCCGATTCGTTGAGTGTGAGGGCGGTCGCCACCTGCACCGCGCATCGCCCCCCCCCACATTCGAGACCTCGCCCCGCCGCCATGGCGCAGCAACCTCCCTTCCTCCGCCTGGCGCCTTCTGCGTGTCAATCGCTGGACCATGGCAGGCGGGGCCCGGTCTCGACAGCTCCCCGTGAATCCGGCGCGCGCGCGCGGTAGGCTCCCCCCCCACAGGAGGTGGCGGTGTCCGACCGGCTACGCATGCTCGGCGTCTTTGGAGCAGGGTTCGCCCTGGGTGCGGTCCTCGCGTGGACGGCTCCCCCGGCAGGACAAGGCGACGGAAGCTCCCGGCACGAGGGCAAAGACAAGGGCCCCGCCGGCATGATGCCCCCCGGGGGTGAGCCGAGCGGGATGATGCCCGGCCAAGGCGCTGTCGGCGGCCCCCCGCCCGACGGCCAGCAGCCCGTCGACAACGACCTGCCCATCGGCGCGCCGCCGCCCGGGATCTCTCCCGATGGCCCACCGCCGCCCCCTGGCGCGGGACCGCCCGATGGCGCCCTGGTCCGCCCCTTGGCGGACGGCCCGCCAACGACGCCCCATCGGCGGCCGCTGTGCCGCCGGCGGCCGCCCCCGAGGCCCCGCCCTCTGAGGGGCGCCGATGGCGGCGGCCGCCCGGACTGGGTGACCCAACATATGCAGATTGGCCGCGCCTTCTGGAGAAGCAGGCCAGCCGGCTGGCCGCCGACGCCAAGGGCGCCCCCTTTGCGGCCCGGGCCCGAGCCCTGGCCGCGAGCGTGCCCGCCCAGGGTGAGCGCCCGCCACCCTTGCCCGATGTGGTGGTGCTTCTCACCCGCGAGCTGGAGCTCTACGACGACATGAAGGCGGGGGGCGTGGACGTCACCGCCGTTGAAACCGAGCTTTCTCGGCTTCTCCTGGCGCGTTGATCCGACCAATCGTATTGAGTGGCTAAGGTCCGTCTCCCCCGCTGCCGATCCAGGGGGCATGAAGACCACGCTCCCCCTGCTCGCCCTGGTTCTCCTACCCTCCATCGCCACGGCCGCGGTCGCGACGAAGGACCGGACCGGACCGCAACGCCCCGAAGAAATTCGGCTGCCCTATGACCCGACCGTGCCGGACCGACACGCCGACATCGCCGAGGAGGCCGAGGCGCTGCTGCGCCACTATGACGCGGCCACCCGGATCGCGGTCATCGGGCAGGTGCTCACCACCCGCGAGAGCGGCCCCATGGAGCCCCCGCACACCGTCGTGACCATGCTGGTCGAACGGCAGGTGCGGGGGGAGGCCGACATGCTGCTGGAGTTCCGCGTGGACCCGCCCAGCTCGGATCCGCAGGCGCCCCCGCCCCAATTCATCACCGGCTACCAGGTGATGGCCCTGGTGGACAAGAGCGGCTGGCTGGTCGATGGCAACGCCCTCTACGCCATCGAAGGGGGCTGGGCCTGGCGCAATCGCCGTCCCGACATCTTCCTCAAGCCCAGCGTGGACCGCGACTGGGTGGGTGGAATGGACCCCCACGACTACTATGTCGCCTTGAAGATGGAGGAGGTCACCACGAGCCTGGAAGGCAAGCAGCGCCTGCGGCGGGGCACCCGCTGACCCGAGCGATTCTGGCTGCGTTAGGGCGCTCGCAGGGAGCCCAAGCCGGGTCCACCCGGAGCACCTCGCCTTGCCCTCCATCGAGCCCGCCCCTGCCTCCTCGGAGGGCCCATTCCAACAGGTCTTGCGTTGGCTCGGCATTCTGCAGCCGATGCAGCCGGCACCTCGCGGGCGGCGCGGCCAGCCCGGCGCCCGCCCCAGCCTGTGGACCTCGCCACCCACCCGGCGGTCGCGGTGCTCACGCCGCCGTCGGTGGATCCGGGTGAGGTTCGGGCCTTCCTGGTGCGGGCCCTCTTTGAGGTGCGCGATGGAACCCAGGACCCCGGCGATCTCGCCCTGATCGACCGCCTGCTGCGTGCGCTCGGCTCCGAGACCCTGGCGCTGCCCGTCTTTCCCGATGTGGCCAACCGGCTGGATCGGCTGCTGCGGAGCGGTCAGCCCAGCATCACCGAGGTCGCTGCGATCGTGCGCCGCGAGCCCGATCTCGTGCGGCGCGTCTGGCTGGAGGCCAGCTCGGCGTCCTACGCCCGCGGCGTCACCAGCCTCGATCACGCCATCGCCCGAATCGGCTTTGACGCCTTGTGGCGCATCTCCATGACCGCCTGCTTCTATGGGCCGGTCTTTCGGGTGCCCGGCTATGAGGTCGCCCTTCAGCGTCTGCGCGCCCAAGGCGTCGCCACCGCCGAGGTTGCGGGCTGGCTGGCCGACGACAGCCGCGGCGACGCCTACCTGGCCGGCCTGCTGCACCCTTCTGGCGCCCTGCTGGTCTTTCGGGCCGCGGTGGCACCCCGCAACCAGCCCGCCCCCCAAGCCCATACGGTGCTGCGCCTGGCCCGGCAGCTGGAGGCCGGCCTTGCGATCCTGGTGGGCGACACCTGGGGGCTGGGCCTGACGGTGATCGGCGCCATGGGCTTCTATCCTGATCCAGCCCTGGCCCCCCGCGAGAGCCGCGGTGCCGCGACGGTTCTGCAGATCGCCCGACTGGCAGTCCTGGCGGTGGAGGACGCCCAGGCGGGCCACGGTGGACAGGCCTTGCACCAGCTGGAGCAGGCCGGCAGCTACCTCTTCGACGCTCGCCGCACCTTGGAGCGGGCGAACCTGGCCCTCGCCGAGGCCCGGCGCCTGGGCTGAGCGCCGCTCAGCCGTCGGCGGCCCCGGTGCCGCAGCCCGATGCAAGGTGTCCATGACCTCGCTGGCCCGATCCAGCGCCCGCAGCGGATCAAAGCCAAGCTCGCTGATTTCGGCCGTGGGGTCCACCGCGCCCAGGTTGGCCCCGGCCCGGGACAGCTCGGTCGCGTGGGCGGCGATGGTGGCCGCCCGCACGGTGCGCGCCAGGCGCTGGTGGGCGGGCGGGGCGTTGGCGGGATCGGCCGCGTAGCCCACCCCCGCCGCGACCGCCTCATCCATGCCCCAGCTGTCGGCGACCAGCACCCCCAGGACCGCGGTGAGCTGATCCTGGGCGGCACGGATCAGCTCGCCCTGGGCGACCCCGCTGCCGCGGCTCTCTCCCGCGGCCCGCAGCACCATCAGGCGCCCGACATCGTGCAGCAGGCCGGCCATATAGAGGCTGCCCCGCTTCTCGTTGCCCAGCAGCGCGGCCACTTCGGCGGTGACGATGCCCAGGGTCCGGATCCGGCCGGCCTCGTGTTGGAAGCCCTCCACCCGCAGGACGGTGTCGTTGAGGCAGACGCTCATGCCGATGCGCCACAAGGCGTCCAGGCCGACCCGGGCGACCGCGTGGTGCAGGCTGCGGGGGGCTGCGGAGTAGAGGGCGCTGCGGGCCTGGGTCCAGACCCGGCGCACCAGGCCGGGGTCCCGCTCCACCACCCGCGCGATCTGCAGGATGTCGGTCGTGGTCTCGCGCAGCAGCTCGTCCAGCTCGCGGGCCACATCCGGAAAGGGGGGCAGGTCGAGTTGATCCGCCTCGATCAAGCGCCGAAGCCGCTCGACAAAGGCGCGGTCTGCCGCGGTCTCTGGCGCAGGATCGAGCCCGGCCAGGGCCTCCAGGGCGTGGCGCCGCAGCACGGTGGATTCGAGGGTGCGCACAGCGAAGGTGCGCTGCCAGGGCGCGATCTGCACCGCGTCGTCAAAGTCGATCACGATGGCGGGCACCGCCGCTGGGGGTGCAGGTGCCGGGTTCGCAGCGGGCGGGTCGACAGCAAGGCCCGCGGGCGCCGATGATTCGGGCGCTGCGGCGTCCTCGGCGCCAAGGCCAAGCAGTCTGAGCAACCAGCGGAACATTCGGCGCAGCATAGCGCGCGGCGCAGGTCCGCGGTGAAGGCTGGCGCTCCCTGAGGGGTTAGCATCGGCGCGACCGCGCCATCTTCCACCTTCGAAGCACAGAGGCCCCATGTCCTGGATCGTCGCGCTCTCCTTGTTCACCCCGCCGGCGCTGGCCGCAGACCTCGACCCCCTCGTGCAGCAGTGCGAAGACCAGTGGGTCGCAGGCCAGTACGAGGCCTCCATCGCCAGCTGCGAGGCTCGGTTGAAGGCGGACCCCAAGGACATCGAGGCCCTGTGGCGCAAGGCGCGCAGCATCTACGGCAAGGGCGAGATCATGGCCAACCAGGGCGCCTCTGCCGCCACCCGCATCCAGATGTATGGCGAGGTCGTGGCCCTGGGTGAGCGCATCCTCGCCATCCAGCCCGGCCATGGCGAGGGCCTGCACTGGTATGGCACCGGACTGGGGCGCACGGCCACCGCAAAAGGCGTGCTCTCCTCGCTCTTCATGGCCGACGACATCGAAGGCGCCTGGCTGGGCGCCACCAAGTCCAGCTACCGCTACCGGGCAGTGGACGGCTCCAGCTCCTTTCCAGCCGACAGCTACTACGCCCTGGGACAGTTCTACCGGCTCTGCCCGGACTCCAGCATCGTCAAGCTGCTCACGGGCACAAGGGGCGATATCGACAAGAGCGTGCAGTGGCTTCGAAAGGCGGTGGCCGACACCCCCAACCGCCCCGAGTTCGCCAAGGAGCTGGGCGTGAGCCTGCTGTGCAAGGCCGAGCGGGACGATGACAGCGCCGCCCTGGCCGAGGGCCGCCAGTGGTTGCAGAAGTCCCTGGCCATGCCCGGCGACAAGCCAACGGACAAGCTGGACAAACAGCAGATCCCCGTCATCCTGTCCCGGGCGGACGAGGCCTGCGGCTATAGCCGCGACGGCTGGCAGGACGTGTCCGAAGAGAGCCTCAAGAAGCAGGCCAACTGAGTCGGTAGCCGGCCCGCAACCCGTGCTATGCTCGCCTGGTTGAACCGCCGCTTGGGCCACCGCGCCGGCCTGGCGCCGTTTCAGCGGGGGGCAACAATGCTGTGCAAACGGGCTGCATTCACACTGGTAGAGCTGATGATCGTGGTCGCGATCATCGGCATCCTGGCCGCCATCGCCATCCCCAATTTCGTGGCGATGCAGTATCGGTCCAAGCGGGCCGAGGTGCCGGCCAATGTGGATGGCATCAAGATGGCCGAGCTGGCCTATGACGCCACCTACGACGCCTTCATCCAGCAGACGAGCTTCTACCCCTCATCGGCGGTGGGCAAGGCCCAGGTGGACTGGCCGGCGGGCTCGGCTTTCGACACCATCGGCTGGTCCCCCGATGGCCGGGTGCGCGGCGCCTACAAGGTGGTGTCGCTGAGCAGCACCGACCTCCGGGTGACCGGCATCTCGGATGTGGACGGCGATGGCACGCAGGCCCGCTTCACCTCCACCAAGAGCATCAACACCGCCATGCTGAGCCTCAACGACACCTACTGAGGCCCCTCAGAGGCGCCGAGCCCCCGCGACGATGGCCGCCACCACCTCCGGATCGGCGAGGGTCGAGACATCGCCAAGCTGCTCGGGTGCGCCTTCGGCCACCTTGCGCAAGATGCGCCGCATGACCTTGCCCGACCGCGTCTTGGGCAGGCCGGGCACGATCTGGACCAGGTCGATGCGCGCGTGGGCGCCAATGACCGCCCGGCAGCCCTCGTTGACCGCCTTCAGCAGCGCCGCCTCGTCGGCACCGGCGGCTTCGGGCTGCAGCACCACATAGGCGTAGACCCCCTGGCCCTTGATCGGGTGCGGAAAGCCCACCACGCCGGCCTCTGCGATGGCATCCAGGCTCACCAGCGCGGCCTCGAATTCCGCGGTGCCCATGCGGTGACCCGAGACATTGAGCACATCATCGACCCGGCCGGTGATCCAATGGTAGCCATCGCCATCCCGCCGACAGCCATCCCCCGTGAAGTAATAGCCCGGGAAGGTGCTGAAATAGGTCGAGACATAGCGGTCGTGGTCGCCCCAGACCGTGCGGGCGATGCCCGGCCAGGGCTGGCTGAGGCAGAGCCGACCCTCGCCGGGGCCCACCACGACGCGGGCGTCGGCGTCCAACAACACCGGCACGATGCCGGGGTTGGGCAAGGTGGCGCTGCCAGGCCTGGTGGGGGTGGCCGGGGCGATGGGGGTGATGGCGATGCCGCCGGTCTCGGTCTGCCACCAGGTGTCCACGACGGCGCAGCGGCCCTCCCCCACGACGTCGTGGTACCAGCGCCAGGCGTCGGGGTTGATGGGCTCGCCCACCGTGCCCAGCACCCGCAGGCTGCTGCGGTCGTAGCGCCGGACGAAGGCGTCCCCCTGCGCGGCCAAGGCGCGAATTGCGGTGGGGGCGGTGTAGAAGATGGTGATGCCGTGGCGATCCACCATATCCCAGTATCGACCAGCATCGGGGTGCAGCGGCGTGGACTCGAACATCAGCGTGGTCGCGCCATTGCAGAGCGGGCCATAGACGATGTAGCTGTGGCCCGTGATCCATCCCACATCGGCAACACAGGCGTAGACGTCATTCTCGCGCAGGTCGAAGACGACCTCGTGGGTATAGGCGGCCCAGGTGAGGTAGCCCGCACAGCTGTGCACCAGCCCCTTGGGCCGGCCAGTGGATCCCGAGGTGTAGAGGATGAAGAGGGGGTCTTCGGCTTCGCAGATCACGGCGGGCAGGTCGGGAGCTTCGGCCGCCAGGGCCTCGGCCCAGTCCACGTCGCGGCCCGGCGTCCACCCCACCGCCGCGCCCGTGCGCCGGTAGACCAGCACATGGCGCACGCCATGCTCCCCCTCCAGGGCCTCGTCGCAGGTGGCCTTGAGCGGCACCGTGCGCCGCCCCCGCAGCCCCTCGTCCTGGGTGATGACCAGCACGGCCCCGCAGTCCCGCACCCGGTCGCGCAGGGCCTCCGCCGAGAAGCCTCCGAAGACGACGCTGTGCACCGCCCCCAGCCGGGCGCAGGCCAGCATGGCGATGGCGGCCTCGGGCACCATGCCCATGTAGACGATGACCCGCTCGCCCTTCTGCACGCCCAGGCGCCGCAGCGCGCCGGCCGCCCGGCAGACCTCCGCGTGCAGCTCGGCATAGCTCAGCCGCCGGACGTCGCCGGGCTCGTCGCCCTCCCACAAGATGGCCGTCTTGTCGGGGCGCTGCTCGCAGTGCCGGTCCAGCAGGGACTCGGTGATGTTGAGGCGCCCATCGGCGAAGCAGCGAATGGGCTGCTGAGCCACATCGCTGAAATTGCCCACCAGCCCCTCGGTCGGGGGCCGCTGCCAGCGCAGGCGCCGCCGGGTCTCGTGCAGCCAGAAGGCGTCGGGGTCCTGTTGGGCCGCCATCCAGACCCGCCGCCAGTCGTCCAGGGACTGGATGGGCGAGGCGCTGTCGGCGCGGACACGGGCGGGAGGCAGGTAACGGTCGGACATGGGGGCTCCGCGGTGGCCAGGCCCCGCAGTGTCGCACAGGTCGCCGCCCCGGCGCTCAGACGTCCAGATCCTCCACCAGGGCCATCCACTCGGTGATCTCCCGGAAGCGCGGAGCCGGGTCCTTGCCCATGAGATCGCCCACCACCTGCTCGGTTTCGAGGTGGGCGCCATCGGGGATGGTCACCCGCAGCAGGCGGCGGCTGCGGGGGTCCAGCGTCGTCTCGTAGAGGGTCTTGGGCATCATCTCGCCCAGGCCCTTGAAGCGGCTGATCTCGGGCCGGGTGCGCGGCGGCAGCCGGGCCAGGATGCGGTCCCGCTCCTTCTCGTCCTTGGCCCACCAGCTCTTCTTGCCCGCGTCGATGCGAAAGAGGGGCGGCTGGGCCAGGAAGACGTGGCCCTGGTCGATCAGGGGCCGCAGGTAGCGGTAGAAGAAGGTCAGCAGCAAGGTGGCGATGTGGTGGCCATCGCTGTCGGCGTCCATCAGCAGGATGATCTTGCTGTAGCGCAGGCGGCTGATGTCGAAGTCCTTCTGGATGCCGCAGCCCAGGGCCTTGACAATGTCGGACAGCTCGTTGTTTTCGAGCACCTTCTTGAGGGTGGCCTGCTCGGCGTTGAGCACCTTGCCCCGCAGCGGCAGGATGGCCTGGGTGTTGCGGTCTCGGCCCTGCTTGGCGGAACCACCTGCCGAGTCACCCTCGACGATGAAGAGCTCGGAGCGGTCGGCGTCGCCGCTGGAGCAGTCCGCCAGCTTGCCCGGCAGGTTCAAGCGCCGGTTGACCGCGGACTTCCGCCGCACGGTGTCGGTGGCTGCCCGCGACGCCTGGCGGGCCCGCGCCGAAAGCACGCAGCGCGCCAGGATGGCGTCGGCCTGGCTCTTGTTCTCGTGCAGCCAGCTCTCCAACGCCTGGCGCACCAGCCCGTCAATCTGGGCGCGCACCTCTGGATTGTTCAGCTTGTCCTTGGTTTGTCCCTGAAACTGCGGCTCGTGGATGAAGATGGAGCACAGGGCGACGATGCCCTCGCGGATGTCTTCAGCCGACAGCTTGATGCCGCGGGGCAGCGTGATGTCGTGGGTCTCGACCCAGTTGCGAATGGCCTTGTTGATGGCGTCTTTGAGGCCCTGCTCGTGGGTGCCGCCGTCGGGGGTGGCGATGCCATTGACGAAGCTGCGGAAGATCTCGCGTGGGGCGTCGGTCCAGGTGAGGGCGATGTCGATGCGGGGGTCTTCGGTGCGCTCCACCACAAAGGGCCGATCCGGGACCAGCTGGGCGCCGGCCTCCTTGACCAGCTTGTCGAGGAAATCGACCACCCCGCCTTCGTGCACGATCTCTTCGCGCAGGCCCGAGGCCTGGTCGCGAAAGACGATGCGCAGGCCCTTGTTGAGGAAGGTGCTGACCTCGAGGTGGGCACGAACCGCGTCGGCATCAAAGACCTGGTCCCCGAAGATTTCGGGGTCCGGGGTGAAGCGGATGGTGGTGCCGGTGCCCCGGGTGGGTCCGACCTTCTCCAGGTCGGTCTTGGGCTTGCCCCGCCGGTAGGTCTGCTGCCATTCCACGCCATCCCGGCGCACCCGGGCTTCGAGCCGTTCGGACAGGGCGTTGACCACGCTGGAGCCCACGCCGTGCAGACCCCCCGAGGTGATGTAGCTGCCCCCATCGAATTTCGCGCCGGCATGCAGGGTGGTGAGGATGACCTCGAGAGCGGGCCGACCGGTCTTGGGGTGGATGTCAATGGGGATGCCGCGCCCGTTGTCATCGACCGTGACCGTGCGGGAGTCCGCCGAGATGGTCACCGAGATCTTGGTGGCATAGCCGTTGATGGCCTCGTCCACGGCGTTGTCGACGATCTCCCACACCAGGTGGTGCAGGCCGTCCTTGCCGGTGCCGCCGATATACATGCCCGGCCGCTTGCGAACGGGCTCCAGGCCCTCCAACACCGAGATGGAGGCGGCGCCGTAGTCCTTGCTGGCGTCCGCGGCCGACTTCTTGCCGGTGGCGCCGCTGGGAGGGAGCTGGGTGGCCATGGTCTACTCCTCCCCTTCTTCGGTGGACTCGGCGAAGACGAGGTCGTAGCGCACCGCTTCGCGGTCCCACTCGGCAAAGCCGCCCCGCTGGATGACCACCCGCCCCTTGCCGGCGCGGCTGGCCGAATACTTGTTGGGCCGGACCACCTCGGCGCGGCCCTGGGTGGTGCGGACCTGCACGCCGCCGCTGCTCTGGTCGGTGAGATCGAAGGCCAGCAGCCGGTCGCTGTCGCTGAGCTTGATGCCGGTCACCCCCTTGGCCGCCCCCTTCACCAGGGCGACCTCCGCGATGGGGAAGCACAGGGCCCGGCCCTCCTTGGTGGCGGCGCTGACCTGCTCGGTGCCATCGCTGATGCAGACGTTGACCACGCGGTCATCGGCGCCGTCCAGGCGGGCATAGCGGCGGCCCGACCGGGTGCTGACCTCGTCGTGCAGGCTGAGGGGAAAGCGCAGGATGCGGCCGTGGCGGGTCATGGCCACGCCATGGGGCGGCGGCGCGTCGTCGCCTTCGTCGGCCGGGGCAGCCGATGCCGGCGGCAAGGAGCCCACGTCATGCAAGACCATCCCCACGACGCGCTCACCATCGGCAAAGCTGAAGTGGCGCTGGATGGGCTCGCCATAGCCGGTGGTGGCGGGAACATCGTCCAGGCGCATCACATAGGCGCCCCCGAGATCGGTGAAGAAGGTGAGGGTGCTCTTGGTGGAGCCCCGGGCGATCCAGCCGATGGCGTCGCCATCCCGGATGCGGATCTTCTCGACCTCGGTGAAGCTGCCCTGGCGCTTGATCCAGCCGTCGCGGGTGGCGATGACATAGGCCTGCTCGGCGATGATGAAGTCGGTCTCGGAGTACTCGACGGCCTCCTCTTCCTCGACCCCGATCTCGGTGCGGCGCTTCTCGCCATAATGCTGGCGAATCGCCGTCAATTCGGTGCGAACCACGCCCCACAGCTCGGTGCGGCTGGCCAGCAGGGCCTCGATCTCGGCTGCCTTGGTCCGCTTGTCTTCCAGCTCTTCGAGGATCTCTTCGATGGGCAGCCGGGCCAGCCGGTAGAGCTGCAGGACCAGCACGGCCTCGGCCTGGATGTCGTCCAGGTCGAAGCGCTCCATCAAGCGCTCGTGGGCATCGCGCTTGCCTTCCGAGGAGCGGATCAGGCGGATGGCCTCGTCCAAGGCGTCAAAGACCTTGGCGTAGCCCTCCAGGATGTGGATGCGCTCCCGGAGGATCTTCAGATCGTATTCGTAGCGGCGCCGCACCGTGATGAAGCGGAAGTCCAGCCAGGCCCGCAGCATGGTCTTCAGGTCGCAGCGCATGGGCTGCGCGGGCATGTCGGGGTCTTCGGTGGGCACCAGGCAGGTCAGGTTCACATGGAAGCTGGTCTGCAGCGGCGTGTGCTTGAAGAGGTAGGCCATCACGGGCTCGGCGTCCTGGGGGCGCTTGAGCTCGATGACAATCCGCACGTCTTCGGTACTCTCGTCCCGGACGTCGTTGGCCAGCGGCAGCTTGCGTTCGGCGATGTGCTGGCCGATGCGTTCGACCAGCTGGGCCTTGTTCACCGAATAGGGGATCTCGGTCACGATGACGTGGTGGCTGCGCCCGCGCTGTTCGGTGGTCCAGCGGCCGCGAACCGCCACCGAGCCCCGGCCCTCCAGGTAGATCTCGGCCAGCTCCTCCTTGGTGGCCAACATCACGCCGCCGGTGGGAAAGTCCGGCCCCTTGAACTTCTTCATCAGGGTCGGGATCCCGGCCTCGGGATCGTCGATCAGCAGGACCGCGGCGTCGATGACCTCGCGCAGGTTGTGCGGCGGGATGCGGGTGGCCATGCCCACCGCGATGCCCTCGGCGCCATTGACCAGCAGCTGGGGGAACTGGGCGGGCAGCACCACCGGCTCGCTGTGCTGACCGTCGTAATTCGGCCGGAAATCCACCGTCTGCTTGGTGATCTCGTCGAGCAGCTCGACGGCAATGCGCTGGAGCTTGCATTCGGTGTAGCGCATGGCTGCGGCGTTATCGCCGTCCAAGGAACCGAAGTTGCCCTGGCCGTCCACCAGCGGGTGCAGCAAGGAGAAGGGCTGGGCCATACGGACCAGCGCCTCGTAGATGCTGCTGTCGCCATGGGGGTGGTATTTCGCCATGACCTCGCCCACGACCGCAGCGCTCTTGCGGTAGCGGGCGTCGGGCAGCAGGCGCAGGTTGGCGAACATCGCGTAGAGGATGCGCCGCTGCACCGGCTTCAGGCCGTCGCGGACATCGGGCAGCGCCCGGGCCGTGATGACAGAGAGGGCGTAGTTCAAGTAGCGACGGCGGGTCGCGTCGTGGAGCGCGACCGGCTCGACGTCGTGTGCGGTGGACATGGCGGACGGGGGAGGAGGGAGGGCGGAGAGGGGCGGAGAGAGAGGAGCGGGGCGGGGGGCGGGCGAGGAGGCCCGGTGGGCGAATCGCGCGGCGGGCGCCGACAAGTCAGGCGTCGCGCTGGCTCCTGTCGCGGCTGGGAGCCGGCGTCCAGGGCGGAGGGGCGGACATTATGCCCCAGGCGGAGGGCCCCAGGAGAAGCGGCGACACCTCGGAAGACGCAAAGCGGCGCCCGTGGGGCGCGCAAGCGGGTAAGGCCCACGAGGCCGACCCCAGGCCAGGCCCTCTCTGGCGGCCTTGCCCTTGCTCTTGCTGCCGCCGGCGTCGCCGCCAGAGGAGGGCCGGCGCGGCCTTTGCCCCCGACTTGGAACCGCTGGCCCGAAGGGCACCGGCGGCGCCGCTTTACCTTGCCCGTCTTGCCCGTGCCGGCGCCGGCGCTGCTGGCACCGGCCTTGCCGCCCCGCCTTGCCGCCCGTCTTGCCACCGGCCTTGCCCGCCACCGGCCCCTTGCCGCCCGTGCCCGCCACCAGCCCCTTGCCGCGCGGCGGCGCGCCCGCTGCACCAGGGCGACGGGCCGGCAGGCCCTCCGAGTGCGACGGCCGACCGCGGCCTTGCGGCGGATGGCGCTGGTCACCGCCCCGGGCGGCGACCTTCTTCTCCACCTTGGCCATGACCTCGGGGTTGTTGCGCGCCTGGGCGGCAAGCTCCGAGTTCACGAAGCTGGAGAGGGCGGGGTTGCCACCCTTCTCAGCGATCACGGTGAGCTTTTCGAGCACGCTGGCCATCTTCTCGTCCAGGGCGCCGTCCTCGGAGGCCTGAACGACGGAGTGGCTGATCTCGACGCCAGTGGCGATGAGGATCAGGCCCGAGAAGACCCAGGCCCACTTGGGGGGCGCGTCGCGGTCACGGTCCATCCAGACACCGAGCACACCGGCCATTCCGGCGACACCCAGGCCCACAAAGGTGACGATCAATCCCATGTCCATTGGAGACTCCGTTCCCTTCGAGGGGGTTTAGGGGGCGTCGGGGGTGGGAGCAGGCTCACCGTCGGCCGGGGCGGCATCGCCCTCGCCGGCCAACACATCGGCGTCGCTGGGCGCGGCTCCGTCGGCGTCCGCGCCGTCCCCCGCATCGACACCATCCGCCTCACCGGCCGGGGGCTCCGGCGCGGGCGGCGGGATGTCCAGCTTTTCGCCGGATGCGTCTTCCGCCAGCTTGATCAGCTCCGGGTCGCCCGAGGCGATGGCGATCTCGTTGACCATGCCCAGCATGCGGTCCAGATCCTGCTGCTTCTGGATGGCCCCGGTGGAGTCCAGGTAGCCCTGGACGGCGCCCACCAGACAGGCGGAGGCGATCAAGACCGACATGGCCACGCCGAAGATGGAGGGGCGCGTGGCGTCGCGGTCAACCCAGATGCCGATCACGGCCGAACCACCACCCAGAAGAAGGGCGATATAGGAGATGATCAGGCCCGTGGACCAGGGAGAGGGCGTCGGGGTCACCGCGGCGTCGGCCTCGGCGGTGGCGTCATCTTCAGCCGGGGGAGTGGCGTCATCGGCCGCTGCGGCGTCATCACCAGCAGCGTCACCGTCGGCGGAGGAGCGCCGTCGGCAGCATCTGCCAGGGCCAGCGCCATCGGCGGCTTCGGCCGCGACCGGGGCGGCTTCGCCCTCAGGGGTCTGTGCCATCGACGTGGAAGACAGGCCGATCAGACCTGCCATCAACGCCACGAAGAGGAGCTTGCAGTACCGGTTCATGGTGTCCTTCGGTGGCTCGGGAACCGAGAATCGGCGCGACAGTATCCGATCCGCCCGATCGCGCCACGCCCCGGACCTTTCGTTGCAAAACGCGCACGAAAACCGGCGGCCTGGCGATCCTTCACAGGCAATTGCGGGCCTGCATTCCTGCACTTCACGTCAAGGGGTCTCCACCCGATCCGAAGCGTCAAGCACGGAGGCTACCATGCAAGAACGCGCTTACCCCTTGACTGTTCGGCGGGGGGGCTTGACCCCCATCCACCTCTTCCTCGCCCTCGCCGGGCTCGCCCTGTGGGGGGAGGCCCAGGCCGAGGAGCCCGAGACCCCCATCGTGGCAGTCGGCGAACGCATCGACCTGCGGGACGCCGAGGGCCTCGCGCTGAGCGGCAACTGGGCCCGGGTCTACCCGGCCGACGATGGCGGCTGGCGCCTCTTCGTGACCGGAGGAGACACCTACAATGTCATGGAGATGGACGCCGACTTCAACGTGACCACCCCACGGCGGCGACTGGTCAGCGATTGGCCGGAGCGCCTGGTCGACCACCAGATCAGCGAGTGCCCGGATGGCACCTGGCTGCATGTGGCCTCGGCCAACATTACGACGGCCAACGACAGCGCCTATGTCTTTCGCTACAACGAGGACCTGGAGCTGATCTGCAGCGGCACCATCGCCGAGAGCGACCCGGTCTACCGCTACAACGACGCCCCGCTGGTGTGCACGGGCGGCGCCACCGCCGAATCCCCGATGGACGGCACCGCCACCCACTCCGAGACGGAGCTGGTGCAGACCCCCTTCATCTTCTTTGATGGTTCCTGCAACGCCATTCACAGCGAGCCCCACCCCACCTTTCCGCCGGTGGCCGGCGCCTCGATCCTGTGGGACGAGGACGGCGGCTACTTCTGGGAGGTGCGAAGCGCCTCCGACGACTTCACGCTGCTCTTCCAGCTCTACAGCTCTTGGATGGTTCCGGTCGAAAAGTCGCACACCCGCGATGGTCTCGTCCCGGATGACTACACCACGCGCTGGCCGCAGTCCGCCCTGCGCATCGGCGACTACTACTTCATCGCCCACCTCGCGCGGGCGCCGGGCATCACCTACAACGCCGACAAGGGTGACGTCTGGATCCAGGTCTTCGATCGGAACCTGACCCACCTGCAGTCGGTGCAGATCACCGAGCTGGGCGAAGGCGACGGGGCCCAGCGGCCCTGGTTGAGCCACCGGGACGGCCAGCTGGTGCTGGTCTATGATCAGTCTCTGTGGCCGCGCCTGGTCCCCATCACGCTGAGCGCCGCGGTGACGGGCGGCGAGGATGGCGGCGACGGCGGTGACGACGGCGGCGACGACGGCGGCGACACCGACGGTTCCGGCGGCGATGGCGGCGGAGACAGCACGGTGGACAGCGGCAGCGCCCTGCTTCCCGACAGCGGGCAAGCGACGGGTGGCCCCAAGCTGGACGGGGCGCTGCGGCCACCTGTGGCGGCTGCGCGACCCCTGCCACCCGCGGCGCAGCGGCGGGCTGGCTGCTCTTTGGCGCCACCCTGCTGGGGGTTGGCCGGCGCCGCCGCTGATCGGGATCGCCCCGGAGCGGATCTGCCCCTCGACGGTGGCTTCGTTCCGGGTGATCCTGGGGGCTCCTCGTTGATCCCCGGATCGCCCATGCGAAGCTCCGCCCTGCTGCTCCTCGGCCTCCTCCCCCTGGTTGCCTGCGACGGGGTCAGCGTCGGAAAGGACGGCGCCAGCGTCGCTTTCACCGGCGAAGACCTGCCGCTGCTGCCGCCGGGCTTCCCCATCTACCCAAAGGGCTTCTCCACCCAGGCCCTGGACACGGTGGTCAGCGAGGCCATCACCGATGTGTCCGTGCGCGCCGCCATCCAGTCGGTGGCCGGCAGCATCTGCACCCGGGTGGCCACCGTCGAGGTCTGCCTGGATGACCTGCTCAACCGGGCGGCCTATGACCGCATCGACGGGGCGCTGAAAGACACCGTGCCCGAGCTGTGGGACTGGATCGCCAGCCTCGTCGCCGGGCAGCTGCGCTTCTACAATCCCGGGCCGCTGGGTACCGGCGTGAATGAGCAGCTGGGGCGCATTTTCAAGGGTCGCGTGACCTTTACCGAGGTCAAGGTCACCATGACGGTGGCCAACCGCACCGAGGGCCTGTGGGCCGTGCCCATCCGCCTCAAGATGTACGCGGGCGATGGCGGCACCGTGGCCGCCCACGAGGGCCTGGTGACGGCCACCGGCAGCGCCGTCGCCGATTCGGGCAGCCCCGACATCGCGGGTGCGGGCGGGGACTACACCGTGCTGCTGCAGCCGGGCGACCGGGCGACCATCACCACCGACAATATGGAGGGTCTGGTGGACGCCCTCAACGACTTCCGCGGCTTTGCCGTGGACTATGACGCCGACATCGAACTCACCGACATCCAGCCCGACAGCTTCCGGAACTGGCTGCACGCCTCCAAGGTCGATGACGACGGCAACGGCGTCGCCGACGAGCTGGCCGGCTGGGGCCTGGTGCTCGAGGACTTCCGCATCACGGTCAGCGGAAAGGGTGAGGTGGAGTTCCCGGTCGACCTGCCGGAGTGGCTGGACCAGTACCTGGTGGATTGATCCAACGACGCAAGCCCCCCGCTACACTGCGCGGGGGGCTTGTCGGTCTGCTGCTCTGATCCGTAGACCCGAGCAGGAGCCTGCTTTCAGGCTACTCGGGCTCGACTTCGGCGGCCATGCCGTACTTGCGGCGGAAGCGCTCGACCCGACCGGCCACGTCCATGATCTTCTGCTTGCCCGTGTAGAAGGGGTGAGAAGCCGACGAGATGTCCACGTTCACCAAGGGGTATTCCACGCCGTCAACGACGATGGTGTCCCGGGTCTTGATGGTGGAGCGGGTCAGGAACTGGAAATCAACCGACTGGTCGCGAAAGACCACGGCACGGTATTCGGGATGGATATCGCTCTTCATAGAAGACCTCTGGGACGGGCTCGGAGAGGTGCTGCCTCGTGCCGCGCCGCTGTCGTGGAAGCTGGGTGGTAGCCGGGCGGGTCTAACCGGTCATCCCAAGCTGTCCAAGGCCAGCTGGCTGCACATCACAGACTGGATCGGAGGGGGCATGAAGATTCGAAAGGTCCGCAGCCTGTCGGGCCGGCGGGTCAACCTGGGGCAGCTTGCCGGAGACAGCGGGCGCGCGCCCCGACAAGCCCGCCGCGAAGCCCTCCGCCTGGGGCAGCTGATCGCCACGGTCACGGCCTTCCCGTCCCGCACATCGGTGGCCACCGACCTGCCCTGCATGGTGGTGTCCTGCACCGGCCGGCTGTGGGCCCGGCGGGATGGCGACGAGGTGCAGTGGTGGTGCCCGCGCTGCGGCAAGCAGGGCCTCATCTCAGGCTGGCAGCAGGGCAGCTGGAACCACGCGACTCCCTCGTTGAATCCACCGCGATAGGCCCCAGGCGATCTCTGCCCGGAGCCGCCCATGGCCACCGCATCGCGCCCCCCATCGCGCATCCCGACCCTGCCCCTGCTGGTGCTCCTGCCCTGGGCCTCTGCCGCCTGGGCCGCCGACGCCAGCCCCAAGATCGTCAATGGCGAGGCAGAGAGCGGACACCCCGCGGTGGTGTCGTTGGGGGCCGACTTTGGCAGCCAGCGCTTCAGCCTGTGTACCGGCAGCATCATCACCACCCGGATCATCCTGACCGCCGCCCATTGCGGCGCGGACATCCCGCCCGAGATCATCGCGTCGGCCGGCCGCGCCTACCTGGGGGACCGCATCGACGACCCCCTCTACGAGCTGCGTCTCAACGATATGGTCCTTCACCCCGGCTATGTGCCCCTGCAGAGCGGCGTCGGTGGCCAGATCTCCGAGAATGACTTTGCAGTCGTCATTCTGGCCGAGGATTCCCCGGTGGTGCCCATCCCCATCAACTGGGAGCCGGTCACCGAGGACGATGTCGGCCGGGAGATGCTGTCGGTGGGCTACGGCGCCAGCAGCGGCAACGGCAACGGCTCGGGCACCAAGCGCTCGGTCACCCTCGTGATGACCGACTACGACGAACAGTTCCTGTTCACCAACGCCAACCGCAACCCCACCGAGGGCAATATCTGCAGCGGCGACAGCGGGGGTCCGCAGCTGCTGCAGGACGCCCAGGGCGAGTGGGTGCAGTGGGCCGTGCACTCCTGGGGCTATGAAGGCTGCGGCGGCCTGTCGGCGAGCACCCGCACCGACATCGGCGGGGACTGGCTGATGGAGCAGATCGAGGCGGTGCACGGCAGCACCGACCTCTGCGAGGTGCGCGGCCTCTATGGCGACGACATCTGCGACGAGGCCTGCGAGGCTGACCCCGACTGCCTGCCGCCCCTCGCGGCCCTGCCGGGCCTCAACGGCACGGGCTTTGGGGACGGATCCGGGGGCTGCAGCACGGGGCCCGCGCGACCGTCCATGCTGCTCGTCCTGCTGGGCCTGCTGGGCTTCTGGCCCCGACGGCGACGCTGAGCAGCCGGGCCTGGGTGGGCTGACCCCCGGACTGGGCCATATCGCACAGCGCTTCGATGGGGGCGCCCAGGGCACGCCCCTCTTCGGGCAGGCACGGGCCTTGCTTCTGGAGGGATGACCCCCGGAGCACCCATGGCCCGAACCCTCCTCATCCTTGGCGCTGGCACGGCCGGCACCATCGTCGCCAACCGCATGGTCCGCATGCTGCCGCCCGACCAGTGGCGGGTGCTCGTCGTCGACCCCGACGCCTGGCACCTCTACCAGCCGGGCCTGCTGCTGCTGCCCTTTGGCGTCTACAACGCCGCCGATCTGCTGCGTCGGCGGGCCCCCACCTTGTCCCCCGAGGTGACCCTGCTGCCGGCCGCCGTCCAGCGCATCGATCCGGCGACCCGCAAGGTGACCCTCAGCGGGGATCAGGTGCTGGACTATGATCTGCTGGTGGTGGCCACCGGCAGCCACCCGGCATTCGGCGACCTGGAGGGGCTCACCGGCCCGGGATGGCGCGAGAAGGCCCATGACTTCTACACCCTCGAAGGGTCGATGGCCCTGCGGGGCGCCCTGGACGGCTTCACCGGCGGGCGGGTGGTCGTCCACCTGCACGAGCTGCCCATCAAGTGCCCCGTGGCGCCACTGGAGATGGCCTTTCTGACCGAGGCCATGCTCACCGAGCGCGGCCTGCGCGCCGACAGCACGGTCACCTATGTCACGCCCCTCGACGCCGCCTTCACCAAGCCGGTGGCGGCTCGGCAGCTGGGCGACATGCTCGCCCGCCGCGGCATCGACGTGGTCACCGACTTCGCCGCCGCTTCGGTACAGGGCGAGAAGGGCCAGCTGACGGCCTATGACGGCCGGACGGTGGACTACGACCTGCTGATCACCACGCCGGTGCACCGGGGCGCCCCCGCCATCCACGACTCGGGCATGGGCGATGACCTGGGCTTTGTGCAGGTGGACCCCCATACGCTGCAAAGCCGGCATTGGCCGCATGTCTTCGCGATCGGCGACGCGGCGGACTGCCCCACCTCCAAGGCCGGATCGGTGGCCCACTTCCAGGCCGAGGGCCTGTCGGACAACCTGCTGCGGGCGGCCCAGGGCCGCTCGCCCAGGCCCGAGTTCGATGGCCACGCCAACTGCTTCATCGAGACGGGCCACGGCAAGGCCATCCTCATTGACTTCAACTACGAGACCCAGCCCCTGCCCGGGCGCTTCCCGGTGCCGGGGGTCGGGCCCTTCGTGCTGCTGGACGAGAGCCCCGTCAACCACTGGGGAAAGCTGGGCTTTCGAAGCCTGTACTGGCAGCTTCTCCTGCCCGGGCACGGGCTGCCCATGGACCCCCGCATGGCGATGGCCGGCAAGTGGAGCGCATGATGAGCACCGTCAACCTCGCCCAGGGGCTGGTCGATCCGGCCACCGATCCCACCCTCGCCCGCCTCGTCGCCATCGAAGCGCAGCTCAACCGGATCCAGGCGTCGATGGACGCCCTGGCGCGGGCCCAAGCCGAAGCCGACCAGACCCGGCGCGAGCTGCTCGGCGATGCGCTGCCCATCGTCAAAGGCGTGATGGACCAGGTCAGCGCCCGCATGGGCCAATGGGAGCAGAGCGGGGTCCTGGACCTCGGCCGCGCCGGCCTGCGCGTGGTCGAGCGGGTGGCCCGGGCCTACCGGGTCGAAGACGTCGATGAGCTGGGCGACAGCGTCGTGGCCATCCTCGACACCGTGCGCGCCCTCACCCAGCCCGAGATCCTCGCCCTGGCCCGAGAGGCCGGCGAGGTGCTCGAAGAGGCCGAGGGTGCTGCGCCCACCGGCGTGGTGGGCCTGGTCCAGGCCACCCGCGACGTGAATGTGCAGAAAGGCCTGGGGCTGTTGGTGGCCGGCCTGCGCCATGTGGGCCGCGCCAGCCGCGTCCTGGGCAAGAAGGCCCGCGAGGTGCACCGGGACGGGCCGCTGCCGCCGCCGGGGCCGGCCCAGCCTGTGCATTGCCCGGCGGTGGCCCCAAGCCAGCCGCCGGGCCCGCGCTGCACAGGCCCACGGCCGCCCCGGCCCCTGCGTCCCACAATCCCCGCCCCTTCGAGGCTTTGGGGGATCTGCGCTTCGACGCCCAGGGCTTTCTGGCCGATCCCGAGAGCTGGACCGAGGATCTCGGCAAGGCCATCGCCCACGACATGCACCTGCCCGAGCTGTCGGCCGAGGCCTGGGGGCTGGTCCACGCCGCCCGCGCAGAATGGCGCCAGAGCGGCCAGGCCCCCAATATCCGCCGCCTGAGCGCGGTCTCGAAGCTGGACGTCAAGGACATCTACCGCCTCTTCCCCCACGCGCCCGGCAAGACCGTCGCGCGCGTCGCCGGCATCCCCAAGCCTGTCGGCTGCATCTGATGGAGCCCCCCATGAGCCTCAACCAAGCCCCCACCCCCACCGAGAACCGCCGCGTCGCGCTCATCTGCGCAAAGGGCGGTTTGGACGAGTGTTATCCGGCGCTGATCCTGGCCAATGCCGCCCGGGCCAGCGGCATCGAAGCCAGCATCTTCTTCACCTTCTGGGGCCTGGACGTGATCACCGAGAGCAAGGTGGACCACCTGCACGTCAACCTGGTGGGCAACCCCAACAACCCCGTGCCCACCCTGCTCAGCGGGCTGCCGGGCATGGAGAACCTCGCCGCCACGTTGATGCTCAAGAAGATGGAGGAGCTGGACCTGCCGGGCACCCGCGAGATGCTCAAGATGCTGTCCGACGCGGGTTGCAAGCTCTACGCTTGCGAGCTTGCGATGCGCATGTTCGGCCTCACCCGGGACGACCTGCTGCCCGAGGTGGACGCGGTGCTGACCGCCGGCGACTTCTACGATGTCACCGTGGGCGCGCAGATCGTCTTCGTCTGAAGGCGCCCAGGGCCCCAGCAGCACCAGGCCTCCCGAGGCGCCGCCGCCGCCGCAGCCGCAGCCCGGATCTGCTTCGATGCGGCGGCCCGCGGGCTCCTCTCCCCAGTCGCCATCGCCGGCCCCACCGCCGCCCGCGCCGCCCGTCTCCGCCCGCCCGAGTCGGCATCGCGGCTCCCGCCGCTGTCCTGGCCCGTGTCTTCAAGGGGTGCAGGGGGCGGAGGCGGATCGGCCCAGCGCAGGGTCGAGAAGCGGGCCTCGTCGCTCCACCCGGCAGCATCCGACAGCTCCGGCCCGACAATCGAGGCTTCGAATCCAACCCCGGTGGACCGCCAGCAGCGGATTCCCGCCGCCGCCCGCGCGCAGAGATCCGCCCGACCATCGCCGTCCAGATCGGCCATGCGCAGGGTGCTGTAGTAGCGGTGGTCGTCCCAGCCGGTCGCGTCCGACAGCTCGGGGCCGTCCATGCGCTCGGCAAAGCTGCCATCGGCGTTCAACCAGCAATAGAAGCGGGCGTTGGCCCGCGCGCAGACATCCAGGTCCCCGTCGGCGTCCACATCGGCCAGGCGAATCGTGGCGTAGTTGCTGTGATCGTCCCAGCCGCTTGCATCTGACAAGGCGGGACCGGCGATCTCGCCACCAAAGGCCCAGCCGGTGGAGCGGTGGCAGACAAAGCCATCGGGGCCCCGCGCGCAGAGGTCGTCTTTGCCGTCGCCGTCGAGATCGGCGAGGCGAATCGTGCTCCAGTATGCGACATCGGAAAAGCCCGCCGCATCGCTCCATTCAGGCCCTTCGATGCGCTCGCCATAGCCGCTGCCATCGCCCAGCCAGCACAGCATGCCCGCACCCCCGCGCGCGCAGAGATCATCGATTCCATCCCCATTCACGTCGCCAGAGCGCAGGGTGCCATAGTGTTCGGGCTGTCGCCAGCCGCTGGCATCGGACAAGGTGGGACCAGCGATGGGCGACCCAAAGACGCCGTCTTCATAGGGCCAACACAAGACGCCGTCGGGCCCCCGCCCGCACAGATCGTCGCCGCCGTCTCCGTCGATGTCCAACATGCGGATGCTGTTGGCATAGTCGGGGTCCCCCCAGCCCTCGCTGTCGCCCATGGCCTCCAGGGTCTCGCTGGCGCTCCAGCCGGATCCGGTGCTGCGCCAGCAATAGGTGCGCGAAGCACCCCGGGCGCAGACATCGCCCTTGCCATCTCCGTCCAGATCGCCGGTGCGAATCGTCGAGAAGAAGCGTTCGGCCGACCAGCCGCTGGCATCGGCCAGGGAACCCAGGTCCAGGCTGCTGCCAAAGCCCGCCCCGGTGGAGGGCCAGCAGCGCCAGCCCGTGCCGTCTCGGCCGCAGAGATCAGCCAGCCCATCGCCATCCACATCGGTGTGGGCCGCCCCCTCCAAGGCCGCGGCGTCCACCACAGGCTCATCCAGGCTGAAGTCGCAGGACTCGGGCGCGCCGCTGCCTGTCGCGTGCACCCCCAGGTGGTTGGAGACCACCCGCTCGCTGCCATCCGAGGGGTCGTTGAGCACCCCCTCGCCCGACAGCCAGATGGCCGAAGATCCGCCGCCATCCACATTCATCGCCCGCCAGGCCCCCAGGCCCACCATCGTGGTGGCCAGCTCGGCGCAGGTCATGCCCCGGCTGGCCGACGACCGCCCATCCACCACCGCCAGGATGAGGCTGCGCTGGTCTCGGCTGAGGCCCACAAAGGAGCGCGGGTGCCGATCGGTGCAGTCGCTGCGCGAGAAGCTGGTCAGCGCGACGCCCTCCTCCACCAGGATGGGGTAGCCGCTCACCCCTTCGTGCACCCACCCAGGGAGGCTGCTGGCGTCCAGAACCGTGGCGGCTGCGTTGATCAGGGCGTGGTCGCGCCCGAAGAGGATGCTGGCCGAGGTGGTGGTGTCGCCATGCCAGAGGTGGCCATCGCCCACCGCCAGGCCCACCGGGTCATAGGTGGAGTAGCTGAAGAAATCGGCGTTGATCGCGGCCTCTGCGCCCACCAGACCCGCAAAGGACGACACCGTGCGCCGCTTCTCGTCTTCGTCGGTGGCCCGCAAGGACACGCCCTTGGCGCAAAGATCGATGACAAGGGCGTTGAGCACGATGGGGCCGCTGGCGGTGCGGCGCAGGTGGCGCACTCCAGGCAGGGGATCGGTCCAGCTGTCGGCGGCCTGGGCGGGGGCCAGGCCAAGCGAAAAGACCAGCAGGGGGAGCATGGGCGCAGGACCCCGAAAGGCTCGGCCATCCTACTTCAGGGGCAGGGGTGCTACCCTTGGCAAAGGAGGTGGCAGATGGTTGACCGACGGCGCCCGGCCCGCAGCGGCGGCCCCCTCGCGACGCTCATCGCCTGTTCCCTGCTCTGCGCCTGCCTATTCGCCGGCATCACCCCCTCCGAGCTGCCCAACCCGGTGCCACAGCTCCCGGCAGCAATCGCGTGGTTCCTGGAGCCCCTGGGCGGCCTGCTCTTGCGCCTGCTCAAGCCCCTCGTCATCGATTCGGTCGGCGCCGACCCCGGGGTGCCCCTGCGCCCCCTGGACCCGGCCGAACGCGCCCTGTTGGGCGCCCTGGTGCCCTTTGGCGTGGGCCTGCTGTGGTTGCGGCGGGCGGTGCGCTGGCGGCTCGCCGTGCTGCGCAGCGACCTGGGTGTCACCGGCGCCGCCCAGGCCGCCCGGGCCCCCGAGAGCGGGTCGGCCATCGCCCGGCGCTGGCTGGCGGCGCAGGGCATCGCGTCGGGGCCCGACCAGCCCGCTGCCAGGCGGCCCCGCGAAGCCGACTTTGCCGAGGCCGAGGCTGCGGCGCGGGCCCTGCTGGCCTCGCTGGAGGCACCCCAGGGCAGAAGCCCTCCGGGGTGCTGATTCACAAGGCGGCGGCCACCTCGGCCCCCTGGCGGATGGCGCGCTTGGCGTCCAGCTCCGAGGCCTCGGCGGCGCCGCCGATGATGTGCACCTTCAGGCCCAGGGCCCGCAGGGGCTCGGCCAGCCCGTCTTCAGAGACCTGGCCGGCGCAGACCACCACATGGTCTACGGCAAGGACCCGGGGCTCTCCATCCACCGTGATGTGAAGGCCGTCGTCGTCCACCTTCTGGTACTCGACCCCACCCAGGAACTCGACCCCCCGCTTCTTCAGGCTGGCCCGGTGGATCCAGCCGGTGGTCTTGCCCAGGTCCTTGCCGTGGCGGGTCTTTCTGCGTTGCAGCAAGAAGACGGTGCGGGCCGGGTTGGGTTGGGTGGGCGGCACCAGGCCACCCCGGGGGGCCTCTGCGTCCACGCCCCAGCCCTCGCGGTTGACGCCCCACTCGGCCATGAACTCGGCGATCTCGGGGTGGGCGCGTTTTTCGCGGCGCTCGGTCAGGAACTCGGCCATGTCGAAGCCGATGCCGCCCGCGCCGATGATGGCCACCCGCTGGCCCACGGCTGCGCCATCGCGCAGGACCTGGGGATAGCTGAGCACGTTGGCCCGGTCGCTCCCAGGCAGCTTGAGCGCCCGGGGCCGCACCCCCGTCGCCAGGATGACCTCGGTGAAAGCTCCGTCGTTGAGCTCATCTGCGCTGATCTTCTGGCCCAGGCGCAGCGCCACACCCGCGGTGGCGAGACGCTGGGTGAAGTAGCGCAGGGTCTCGTCGAATTCCTCCTTGCCCGGGATGACCCGGGCCATGTCGAACTGGCCGCCGATGGCGTCGCGGGCTTCGAAGAGCACCACGTCATGGCCGCGTTCGGCCGCCACGCAGGCCGCCGACAGGCCGGCCATGCCGCCGCCCACCACCGCGACGCGCTTCTGTTGGGTGGCGGGGCGGTAGACCAGCTCGGTCTCGTGGCAGGCCTGCGGGTTGACCAGGCAGCTGGCGCGCTTGTTCTGGAAGGCGTGGTCCAAGCATGCCTGGTTGCAGGCGATGCAGGTGTTGATCTCGGCCGCCCGGCCGGCGGCGGCCTTGTTCACGAAGTCGGCATCGGCCAGCAGGGGGCGGGCCATGCTCACCATGTCGGCGTGGCCCTCGGCCAGCACCTGTTCGGCCACCTCGGGGCTGTTGATGCGGTTGGAGGTGACCAGGGGGATGGTCACGACGCCGCTGTCCTTGAGCCGCCGGGTCACCCAGGTGAAGGCCGCCCGGGGCACCATGGTGGCGATGGTGGGCACCCGGGCCTCGTGCCAGCCGATGCCCGTGTTGATGATGGAGGCGCCAGCCTGTTGCACGGCCTGGGCCAGCTCCAACACCTCGGGCCAGCTCGACCCGTCCTTGACCAGGTCCAACATGCTCAACCGATAGATGAGGATGAAGTCCGGGCCGACCTCTTCGCGCATGCGCCGCAGGATTTCGGTGGGGAAGCGGATGCGCTGGGAGTACTCCCCCCCCCAGGCGTCGCTGCGCTGGTTGGTGTGCTTCACGATGAACTGGTTGATCAGGTAGCCCTCGCTGCCCATGACCTCGACGCCGTCGTAGCCGGCCTCTCGGGCCAGCCGGGCGCAGCGCACGAAGTTGTCGATGGTGCGCTCCACCCCGCGGCTGCTGAGCGACCAGGGCGTGAAGGGGCTGATGGGGCTCTGAATGCGCGAGGGCGCCACGCAGAGGGGCTGGTAGCCATAACGACCGGCGTGCAGGATCTGCAGGGCGATGCGGCCGCCCTCGGCGTGAACGGCGTCGGTGACGTGCTTGTGCCGGGCCGCCGCCCGCCGGGTGGCCAGCATGGCGGCAAAGGGCTTGAGCATGCCGGCGATGTTGGGGGACACGCCTCCGGTGACGATCAGGCCGACCCCGCCGCGGGCGCGCGCGGCAAAATAGGCGGCCAACTTCTCGAATTTCCCGCCCTCCTCCTCCAGGCCCACATGCATGGAGCCCATCAGCACGCGGTTCTTGAGCGTGACATGGCCGAGGTTGAGGGGAGCCAACAGAGAGGGGTAGGGCGCGTTCATGGCCCCGACCCTATTCCAACGATGCGCCGGCGTCCGCCGAAAGTCGCGCTGCGCGTCGGCCTCCGCCGCTTCCGCCGCTCCGCTGGCCCCTCAAAAGACAAGGCCGCTCTGCAGGAAGGGGCCCGCTCGCACCTCCGTCCGGTTATAGCCCAGGTTGGTGGCGTCCTCCTCGGCCGGCTCCTCCCGATCGGTCCAACGAATCAACGAGGCGCCATAGTCCAGGTAGAACCGGTCCAAATCGTCGGCATGCAGCTGGTTGGGCCGATCATCGAGAGGCAGCCGCCGCTGGATGCGTGGCAGACCCAAAGCAGCGCCCACAGCCACACCCATGAGAGAGCCATGCAAACCTCGCTTTCGAGGCTCGCATCCTAGGGGCTGAGGGCTGAAAGGTAAAGGGATGCGGCAGCGCGCCCCACCCGCCTCAGTCGCGGCTGAGGACGATCGTGCCCGACATATCCAAGCCATAGCCGCCGCCCACTTCGAAGTAGCCGCTGGCCTCGGCGTCGATCTCGTCGCTATCCGAGGCCGAGCCGCTCAGATCGAGGTCTGCAGAACCGCCGATGAGGAGGTCGAGGGTGAGGCTGCCGTCCAGGTCGCCGTCTTCGTTGACCTCGCCCTCGAAGGCGAGGCCCAGCTCACCCACACTGGGCGCGGTGCAAGCGCCTTCGCCGGAGACCGCGCCATCGTCTTCAAAGGTGAACTCCATCTCGCCTTCGCAGGGCACGCTATAGCCGCCGCCAGCGTCGGTCTCGCCCAGCAGGTCCACGACGCCGGTCCAGTCGCCAGCCCAGTCTGCGGTGGAGGGGTCGGCGGTGCCATCGGTGCCGTCGGTGCCGTCGGTGCCGTCGGCGCCATCGGTCTCAGAGCCCGTGTCGTCACCCACATCCAGGCCCCCCTTCTCACCACCGGCGTCGGCGACGACGGGGCTGCAGGCCAGCAGGGCGAAGGGGAGCATCAAGGGGAGCAGAGCGCGCATGGGGACCTCGTTGGCCGGTCGAAAGGGGCAAGGGAGCCGGGCTCCCGCAGAATCTTGCCGCCCAGCATGCCCCAGGCGGGGCCCCTTCGCCGTCAATGTCCTGTCTGATCTGCGGTCGGTGATGCTGGCCCAAGAGAAGGGTCCGCCGGGCCCGGCAGGGCGTTAGAACAGGCGGCATGTCCACCCCACAGACCGCCGTCCTCCAGCCCGTGCCCCGGGCGGCCCGCTCCTGCTTCTTCCGCCTGGTCCATGGCGCAAGGCCCGAGGACATCGGGGACGCGCTGGACGCGCTGGACCCCGACGGGCTCATCCTGGGGCTCGGGCCGGCCACCCTGTCCCGGTTGGGCGCCGCGGTGCCCGGCATGCGCGGCTTCCCGGCCTTGCAGGGCCCGGGCATCTCGATCCCCTCCACCCAGCAGGCCCTCGTCCTGCGCACCGGCGGATACTGCTGGTGCCCCCCGGTGGCGGACGAGGGCTTCGACCTGCGGGCCTTGCAAGGCCCGGCGTGAGCCTGCGCCTGTCCCGCGTCCTGGCGCTGGGCCTGGGCTTGCTGCATTGCAGCAATGCGCTGGCTGGGGCCCGACCCGATCCGGTCCAGCTGCAGACCTTCGAGTTCGCCTGGAAACGCGTGGGGGAGATGATTCCTGCGGTGGACCTGCAGCAGGTGGACTGGGCGGCCGAGCGCGCGCGGCTGCTGCCCCAGGCCCAGGCCGCCAGCAGCGCCGCCGAGCTGCGCCCGGTGCTGACCGAGCTGCTCGGCAGCCTGCAGGCCTCCCACTTCGCGGTCATTCCCGGGGCGGTCTACGACGGGTCCGGGCCGACGCCGCGGGGGGGCGATGGCGACCTGGGCATCGAGATCGCGCCCCTCGACGACGCCCTGGTGGTGGTGCGCGCGCCCCCAGCCGGCCCGGCCGCCGCGGTGAAGCCCGGCTGGCTGCTGCAAGGCGTGGGGGAGCTGGACCTGTCGGCCCTGTCCGCCAACCTGCAGACCCACCTGCCCGAGGCACCCAAGGACCGGGCCGAGACCCTGTGGCGCGCGGGCAGCCAGGCCCTGCGGGGCCCGCCCGGAGCGCCGGTCACCCTGCGGCTGCTGGACGGCGAAGACAGGCCCCAGACGCTCACCCTCAGCTACCGCGCCCCCACCGGCGACGCCGCCGCCCTGGGCCACCTGCCCGCCCAGCCCGTCGACTTCGAGGCCCGCATCCTGCCCCAAGGCCCGGGCTATGTGCGCTTCAACCTCTTCCTGCTGCCGGCCGCCCAACACTTCGAAGCCGCAGTCCGCGACTTTCGCGAAAATGAAGTCCAGGACCTCATCCTCGACCTTCGTGGCAACCCCGGCGGCATCATTCAGCTGGCCCGCGGCCTGGCCGGCTGGCTGGTGGCCGACAAGGACCGCAGCCTGGGCCGGCTGCAGATGGACGGGGGGGACCTCAACCTGGTCGTGCACCCCCGCCCCGACGGGCAGCGCCTGGACGGCAAGCTGGCCATCCTGGTGGACGCCCGGTCCATGAGCACCTCCGAGGTGCTGGCGGCGGGCCTTCAAGAGCTGGGCCGAGCGCGCATCTTCGGGGAGGCCACGCCGGGGCGCTGCTTGCCCAGCCTCATCGAAGCCCTGCCCAATGGCGACCGCCTGCAGCTGGCTTTCGGCGATCTTCGCAGCCCTTCGGGCCGCCGGGTAGAGGGGGTCGGCGTGTCGCCCGACCAGCCGAGCCCCCTCAGCCGGGCGGCCCTGCTAGAAGGGCGCGACCCCGCATTGGACGCAGCCATCGCCTGGATCACCGCCAACCCGGAGCCCGCCCCATGACGCGCGCCGCCTTCTCCGCCCTGCTGGCGCTGGGCTGGGTGACCGCCTGCGGCCCCAAGCGGCCCGCCCCCCTGCCGCTGGGCGACAACGGCCTGCCCACCGCCGACGCCCTGCTGGCCCGCAGCATGGACGCCGTCGGCGGCAAGGCCGTGGTCGAGTCCCACCAGAACCGCGTCATGATGGGCAAGGTGGAGATGCCCGCCCAGGGCATCACCATGACGATGGAGATCCGCCAGCAGGCCCCCGACCGCATGCTCACCCGCTCGGAGATCCCCGGCATCGGCGCCATGGAGCAAGGTACGGACGGCACCCTGGCCTGGTCCATCGACCCGATGATCGGCCCGCGCCTGCTGGAGGGCACCGAGGCCAGCAGCTTGATGCGGCGGGCCGACATGCTCAGCTTCTCCCATATGCCCGAGGTCTACCCGATCCGCGAGACTATCGGCCAGGAGCCCATTGACGGCGAGCCCTGCTGGCTGCTGCGCCTGGTGGACACCGATGGCGCCGAGGAGCGCATGTGGCTGAGCCAGGCCCAGGGCTGGCCCCTCGCCCAGGAGATGACCCTGGAGAGCGATATGGGCCGCGTCACCGTGCGCACCTTGCTGCAGGACTACCAGGACCGCGGCGGCATGTTCACCGCCATGCGCATGGTGCAGCAGGTGGGCCCCATCTCGATGATCACCACCCTGGAGTCGCTTGAGGTGGACCGGGCGGACTTCCAAGACATCGTGGCCCCCGCCGAGATCCGCGCCCTCGCCAACCCCTGAGCGCCCCCATGGCCCGCCCCTGGATCGCCCTGGCGCCGGTGCTGGCCGCGGTGGCCGCCCTGGCCCTGGGCCAGGGGCTGCTGCACCTGGTGGTGACCGTGCGGGCCGATCAGGCGGGCCTGGGCCCCGGGGCGGTCGGCCTGATGATGTCGGCCTTCTACCTTGGCTTTATGGGAGGGGCCGCCCTGGCTCCCCGGCTGTTGTCGCGGTGGGGGGCGCCCGCGGCGATGGCCGCCCTGGCCCTGCTGTCCGCTGGTGCGGCCCTGGCGCTGGGGGCTCAGCAGGCGCTGACGCCCGTGCTGTTGCTGCGGGTGCTCAACGGGGCGGCGTCGGCGGGGGTGCTGGTCCTGGCCGAGACCTGGCTGAATGCCGCCGCGGATCCCGCGTCCCGAGGGCGCGTATTTGCCCTCTACACGGGCACCTTCTACCTCGCTGCCAGCGGGGGCCAGCTGCTGCTTCCCCTGTTGGGAGAGACCGGCTGGCCCCCCTTCCTGGCAGCGGCGGCTGCGCTCGCCCTCGCCGCCGCCATCGGTCGGGTCGGCGATGGGGCACCCCGCCTCGAAGCCCCGGCCCGCGGCGATCCGGCCAAGGCCCTGCGCCTGGCCCCCGTCGGCATGCTGGCCACCTTCGCCTCTGGCCTGCTCTTTGGGGCCTTGGAGGGCGTGGGCCCGGTGCTCGCCCTGTCGGCGGGCTTGGACCTGGGCGGGACCGCGCGCTTCATGGCGGTGGCGCTGGCCGGGGCCTTTCTGGGTCAGCTGCCGGCGAGCCTGGCCGGCGACCGTTGGGGGCGCCGGGCGACGCTGCGGGCCACCGCGGGCTTGCTGGTGGCCACCAGCCTGTTGGGGGCAGGCGGCTGGGCGGCTGGGCCCGGCCTGCTGCTGCCCGCCGGGGCCCTCTATGGCGCGCTGGCCGGGGCGCTCTACCCCCTGGGCATCGCCGACATCGGCGACCGCTGCCCGCCGGCCAGCCTCGCGGGGGCCATCTCGGTGGCCGTGACGGGCTGGGCGCTGGGGTCCATGGTGGGGCCCGCCCTGGCCGGCGCCTTGCAGGGCCTCACGGGTCCGGGGGCCCTCTTCGCCTGCAGCGGGGTCCTGGCCCTGGCCTTGGGCGCAGCGGCGGGACGGTCCAGGCATTAGCCCCCAGGTCGGAGGCCCGATGATCCCCTGCACCCTCTACCTGCCCACCTCGCCCGACCTCGCCGCCCTGCAGGCCGCCTGGCCGGACTGGACCCTCTCGGCAGAGGGCGAGATCGTGGTGGGCCGCCAGGACACGCGGGCCTTCCACAGCCGGCAGATGCCCGCGGCCGCCTTGCCCGGGCACCTCGACGCCTTGCGCCAGGTGGCCGAGGCGGGGGCCGGGGGTGCGCCGCCGGCGCTGGATGCCACGGTGACGGCCCGCAGCCTGGTGATCCTGGAGGCCCCCGATCGCGCGACGGCCTGGGCCGACCGCCACGGCCTCGTTCTCGCCCTGCTTCAGCAGCAGGGAGGGGTGGCCTTCTTCGAAGGCATGCTGCTGGACGCCGCCGCCCTGCAGGGCCGGGCCGACCTGTCTGCCCCCATCGAAAATAAGCGCCCTGACTTCATATTCAAGCAGAATCCCCCACGGGCCGCGCGGGTGGCCGACCGGGCGCGGGTGCTGGCGGCGGTGGTTCAGCGGGGCTTTGTCGAAGCAGAGGACGGCACCGACGCCGACCGGCAGGCCCTGGTGGACTGGCTGTCCCGCGAGGGCCTGGCCCCGGAGCTGGAGCCCGGAGAGGCGGCGCTGCTCAGCAGCCCGGTGGGCAGCCTGGACGAGCAGGACGCCATCGACGCCACCTGGCGGGTGGAGGGCCTGGCGACGTTGGCCTGGGCCCTGCACCTGACGGCCAACCTGCCGCCCGCCGAGGGCCTGGCCCGACCGGCGGACCTGTTGGCCCTGGTGGGCCTGCTGATGGAAGCACCCCCGGGCCTCGCTGCGCCGGTGCTGCGCCCCACCGCCACCTTGCTCGAGCTGGACGCCGCCTTGGAACAGGCCCGCTGGGTGCAGCGCGAGCGGGGCGGCCCGGACTGGGCCCGGGATCCCGCCGCCGGGGCCCTGGCCGAGCGCCACCGGGGCCTGCGCTGGCTGCTGGGCCAACACCGCATCTACGCGGCGGTGGATCCGGCCCTCTGACCCCGCGGTCGGGCTGCGCAGCAAGGCGCAACCCACCGACCAGCCCGCCGTGGCGGGCGCGCCAGCCAGCGCCTGCAGGGCCGCCGCATCCGTATCCGCAGCCGCGGCCCGCGCCCAGGCAAGCCCGGGCCCCAGGCCCAAGCGGCCGGGTCCGGGCAAGCCGGGGCCAGCGCCGCCCCTGCATCGAGGGCGAAGCCCGCGCGGGCCTCGCAGATGCCGGCTTGGATCGCGGGGGCCTCGGAGCCGGCCACCTGGGCCGCCACCCGGCGCCCCGCCGCCCGCCCCAGGGCCGGCCCCCAGGGCGCCGGCAGATCGCCGATGAGCAGGACCATGCCGGGCAGTCCGCCCCCCTCGGGCTCGACCAGCACGCTGGCCATACCATCAGCGAAAAGACGCTCCTGTCCTTCATCTTCGACGAGCGGTCCAAGGCGGGGCCAGCGCTCGGCGACCGACGCCGGACCGCCCTCCACCACCGCCAGGCCGATGCGCCGGCCCAGCTCGAAGAGGTGGTCGGCCCGACAATCCGGGAAGGGATCCCGGTGGCCCTCCACAAAGGCCAGCCCCGCCTCGACATCCTGGGGCCGACCCTGTTTGCGGGCCAGGCGCTGGGGGGGCTGGCCCAGGGGCACGCTGCGGTCCCGCCAGCCATCGTGGGCATAGACCCGCAGCCCCGGCAGCTCGGTGCGGGGCCGCTCCCACAAGGCGAGGCGGCGGCCGAGGCCAAAGCCCACCAGCAGCAGCAGCCCGAGGGCGGGCAGGGGCCGCCGCAGCCGGGTGGTGGCGGCCACCCCCAGGGCCAGCAAGGGCACCAGGGGCGCCCGGTAGCGCAGGCCCAGGGTGGGCTGGCTGGGCACCTCGGGCAGGTGGCTCCACAGGTCATAGCGCAGGGCATAGGCCACCAATAGGACGGCCAGCCCCACGGGGGCGAAGGCGGCCGCCATGCGGGTCGCCTTGGGGCCCCGGCGGCGCAAGGAGCGCCCCAGCCCCAGCAAGCCCAGCCCCCAGAACAAGAACCACCAGGCCCCGCGAAGGGGCGTGCCTTCCCCGTGATCGCTGGGATCCCACAGCCCCCAGCGCAAATAGGGCCCCCACAACCAGTCCACCCAGGCCCCAGGCGGCGCCAGGCGCAGGTTCAGGGCCCAGTTCACCACGCCCTCGGCCTGATCCGGCCTCTCCCCAAAATACAGCCGCCAAGGCTGAAAACCCGCCCATGCCGCCGCGATGAAGAGCGGGGAGGCCAGGGGTGCCACCCACAGCGCGCCCAGCAAGAGCCCCGGCAGGGCCCAGGTGCTGGTGTGGCAGAACCAGGCCCCCAGGCCGGCGATGGCCCCGGCCACCCCCACCAGGGCCCCACGCTGCAGGGGGCCCCGCCCCGCCGCCAGCACCAGCAGCACCGCCGCCGTCAACGGAAAGGCCGCCGACTCGACGTGGTTGCCCCAGCCGGTCAGCACCAGCTCCCGGTAGTAGCCGGGGGCCGCCGCAAGCAGGGCCACGAAGGCCGCGCCCGCCCGCGCCCCGGCCGCCCGGGTGGCCAGCCAGGCGCCCATGGCCAGGACCACCGCGTGAAAGGCCAGCGGCACCAGCTTCCAGACCAGGGTGGTCGGCCCCAGCAGGCCAAAGAGGGGCACGCCCATCAGGGCCTCGCCCGTGCAACCGCCACAGAAGGCCACATATTGCAGGTCGGTCAGGGCCTCCCAGTGGCCGCAGGCCAGCTGCACCCCTGCCCGGGCGTTGAAGCGCTCCTCCCAATGCACCCGGCCAAAGGGCCCCAGCAGCAGGTCCCCCGCGCAGGCGAGCAGCTCCAGCAGCAGCAGCGAGGCGGTGAGGCGGGCGCCCTTCACCGTGGGGCGGCCCGTTCCAGCCGGGTCACCGGCACCCCGTTGAGCACCGCCGTCCCGGCCACCGGGTCCACCACCGAGGCGTCGGTGAGGTCATTGAGGCTGGCGCCGGGGGTCTCCTGGGCCACCCGCAGGCGGCTGCCCTTGCGGTCGTGGCCAAAGCCATGGGGCAGGCTGAGCACACCGCGCATCATGCTGTCGCTGATCTCGATGGGCACCTCGACCTCGCCCACCGCCGTCGCGAGGCGGGCCCGGTCGCCATCGGCCAGCCCGTGGGCCCGGGCGTCGTCGGGATGAACCAGCAGGGTGCAGCGGTCCCCCCCCTTCATCAGGCGGGCGGCGTTGTGCATCCAGGAGTTGTTGGAGCGCAGCTGCCGCCGGCCGATCAGCAGCAGGGATCCTTCAGCCGGATGATCGACCTTCAACGCCGCTTCCAGCCGCACAACATCGGCCATGAGCAGGTCGGGGGCCGCGTGGATGCGACCGTCCCGGGTGGCCAGCCGGTCGGGAAAGACCGACTCCACCCGCTCCGACCCGACGGGCCCCTCAACGAGAAAATGCGGTAGGTCTTCATTCTGGATGAGGGACCCAAGGGGGCGCACGGTGGCCCCCTCGCGCAGATCCACCCCCAGCCGGCGCCGCGCCAGCACCTCCAGGCGCTCGCGGGGGCTGCGGGCCAGGCGCTCGTGCAGCCGGGACAGGATCTGGCCATCGTCCAGGGCGCCGGGGGCGGGCTGCAGCACCGCGTCATTCCAGCGGGCGCGGTTTCGCACGGCCAGCAGGTTGAAGGCGAGATCGTAGTGGGGGCGCTCCAGGATGCCCACCGGCGGCAGGATGAAGTGGGCCTTGCGGCTGGTCTCGTTGAGGTAGGGGTCCACACTGACCAGCAGGTCAAGATCATCCAGGGCCGCGTCCAGGGCCCGGCCATCGGGGGTGGACAGCACGGGGTTGCCCGCGACGGTCAGCAGGGCCCGCACCCGCCCCGCGCCCGGGCTGCGGATCTCCTCTGCCAGGGCCGCCACCGGCAGCTCGCCATTGGCCTCGGGCAGGCCCCGCACCCGGGTCTTCCAGCGCCCGTGGCCCCCACGCCCGGCCAGCTTCAAGGCGCCCAAGGGGTCGACCGCGGGGGTGGTGAGCATGGCCCCGCCGGGGGCGTCCAGCCGCCCCGTCAGCAGGTTGAGCAGCAGGATCAGCCACTGGCAGAGGGACCCGAAGCCCTGGGTGGACACCCCAAAGCGGCCATAGACCACCGCCGTCCGGGCCCCCGCGAGGTCGCGGGCCAGGTCCCGAATGGTGTCGGCGGCGATGCCCGTGTGGGGGGCGACGGCCTCGGGGCTGAAGGGGGAGAGGGCCTGCCCTACGGCGGCGACCCCATCGACATGGGGGGCCAGGCGCCCGATCGACACGAGATCCTCGGCAAAGAGCACCTGCACCATCGCTGCGAGCAGCAGGGCGTCGGTGCCGGGCCGGATGAAGTGGTGGCGGGTGACGTGCCGCGCCGTCTCGGTGCGCCGCGGGTCGATCAGCTCCACCCGGCCGCCCCGCGCCACGATGGCCTTCAGACGCCGGTCCATGCCGGGCGCGGTCATCAGGCTGCCATTGGACACCGAGGGGTTGGCCCCCAGGATCAGCATCCAGTCGGTGCGGTCGATATCGGGCACCGGCATCAGCAGCTGGTGGCCGAAGACGAGGTGGGCGACCAGCATGTGGGGGAGCTGGTCCACCGAGGTCGCCGAGTAGCGCTGCCGGGTGCGCAGGCCCCGCAGCAGCTCTGGCCCATAGAGCAGGGCGCCCAGGTTGTGCACCGAGGGGTTGCCCAGGTAGACGGCGACGCTGTCGTCACCATGCTCGGCCTGGATGGCCCGGATGCGGCCGGCCACCGCGTCCAGGGCCTCGTTCCAGCTCAGGCTCTCCCAGCCCGTCGGGGTGCGGCGCATGGGCTGACGCAGGCGGTCGGGGTCCTCCTGCAGATCCTTGAGGGCCACCCCTTTGGGGCAGAGATAGCCCTGGCTGTGGGGATCGAGGGGATCCCCTTCGACGTGCTGCACCCGGTCACCGTCCACGGTGACGAGCAGGCCGCAGCAGGCCTCGCAGAGGGGGCAGGTGATGGGTTGGGTCCGGGCCATGCCCCACCGTAGCGGAAGCGGAGGCCCCCCGCGGGGCCTCCGGGCAGGACCGCGACCTTATTCCAGCTTGGAGGCGGCCTTTTCGGCCTCCTTCTCATAGGCTTCCAGGTCCACGTCGGCGCCGCTGGCCTTCAAGGCCTGGGCGCGGGCCAGCTCCAGCCGGGCCCCCTGGGCCTCGGTCTCGGCTTCCAGGCGGGCCACCCGGGCCTTTGCGCCGGCCAGGGCCTCGGCCGAAGCCTGGGCGTCCGCCTTCTCGGTGGCGGCGGTCTCCTTGGCGGCCGAAATCTCGGTGCTGGCCTCGTCCTTGGTGTCCTTGACCGCGCCCTTGGCCTCCTTGACCTCCTGCTTCGCCAGCTTCACGCTGGTCTTGGCGTCCTTCACGCCAGCCTTGGCCAGCTTCACGGTGGCCTTGGCCTGCTTGGCCTCGGACTTGCGGGCCAGCAGATCGGCCTTGGCCTGACCCAGCTCGGCCTTGGCGGCGGTCAATGCGTCCACGGCGCCATCCGCCCCCGCCTTCTTCTGGGCCTTGGCGGCCTTCACGCGCGCCTTGGCGGCCTTCAGGTCGGCCTTGGCGGCGTCCAGCTGGGCGCTGGCGGCGTCCTCTTCGGCCTTGGCCTTGTCCAGGGCCGCATCGGCCATGGAAAGCGACGACTTCTGAGATTCAACGCCGCCCTTGGCGGCATCCACCTCGGCCTTGGCCGCGTCCACCGCAGCGCCGGCCTCGTCCTTGGTGGCGGCGAGTTCGCCCTTGGCCTGGGTGAGGTCGGCCTTGGCCAGGGAGCGGGTCTCCTGCAGGGTGGCCAGATCGGCGCGGGCGGCCTCCAGCTCGACCTGCAGGGCGGCGAGGCCCTCGGCCAGCGCGGTGATCTCGGTCTTGGCGCTGGCGTCGATGTGGCTGAGCTGCTCGTCGCCGATGGCCGGCGGACCGGCGAGAGCCAGCCCGGGAATGAAGGCCAGGGCGAGGAAGAGGGCGGCAAGGGGTCGGTACATGGGGACGCTCCAGGGGAATGCGGCCGGAACCGCGGTGACCCCAATGGAACGCGCCAGCGACCCCGATGCTCGTTGCATTGCCATTACAGACCCCGATCGCCCGCGCCAGCCAGGCAATACGGCAGATGGGCCGCGGCCGGGGTGGCAAGTCGGATAGACCCCAGTTTGTGCCCAGCTCTCCGCCCATCACCCCCCCCCGCCGACGCCACATCATCAGCCCGCGCATCGACGCCTGGGCCATCGGGGTGAACGACGGGGCCCGCTTCGTGGGCCGCTTCTTCATCGACGGGGTGCGCCCACCCTACAATCCCAAGGAGATCCTGCGGCAGTGCTACGAGATCGGCGTTCGCTCCCTGCCGCTGCTCACCTTGACGGGCTTTGTGACCGGCACGGTCTTCACCTTGCAGAGCCGCCGCTCCCTCGCCAGCTTCGGGGCCACCTCCTGGCTGCCCAGCCTGCTCACCATCGCCCTGGTCCGAACCCTGGGGCCGCTGATCACCGCCCTGATCGCGGCGGGCAAGGTGGGGTCCAGCATCGGGGCAGAGCTTGGGTCCATGAAGGTCACCGAGCAGATCGAGGCCATGGAGGTGTCGGCCACCAACCCCTACCAGTACCTGGTGGTCACCCGCACCCTGGCCACCACGCTGATGCTGCCGGTGCTGATGCTCTACTGCATCATGGTGGGGCTGCTGGGCTCCTACCTGAATGTGCGGCGCAACGAGGCCGCCAGCCTCGCCGCCTTCCTGGACACCGGCTTCTCCAGCATCAGCTTCCTGGACCTGGGCTCTTCGGTGTTCAAGGCCATGGTCTTCGGCTTCACCATCGGCATCATCGCCTGCTACAAGGGCTTCACGGCCTCATCGGGCACCCAGGGCGTGGGCAAGGCGGCCAATAGCAGCGTGGTTCTGGCCCTCATCGCCATCTTCATCGAAGAGGTCATGATCACGCAGATCCTGACCCTCTTCACCGGCTGACAGATGACTGAGAATGCGCCCGTCATCTCCATTGTCGGCCTGCACAAGGCCTTTGGCGACCTGCAGGTGCTGCAGGGGGTGGACCTGGAGGTCTTCCCCTGCGAGAATGTGGTGGTGCTGGGGCGTTCGGGCAGCGGCAAGTCCGTGCTGATCAAGCTGCTGGTGGCCCTCCTGCAGCCGGATGCCGGCGAGATCCGCGTGCTGGGGGAGCCGGTCCACCGCCTCAAGCGGCCGGCCCTGGACGCCCTGCGTCGGCGCATCGGCTTCTCCTTCCAGAGCGGCGCCCTCTACGACAGCATGACGGTGGAGGAGAACCTCGCCTTCCCCCTGCGCCTGAATGAGCGGGGCCTGAGCGCCTCGGCCGTGCGCGCCCGGGTCGAAGAGAACCTGGAAGCGGTGGGCCTGCGCGAGTCCATTCACCAGATGCCCGCCGAGCTCTCCGGCGGTCAGCGCAAGCGCATCGGCATCGCCCGCACCCTCATCTTGCGGCCCGAGATCATGCTCTATGACGAGCCCACCTCGGGGCTGGATCCAGTGACCAGCAGCGAGATCAACGACCTCATCAACCAGGTCCGCCAGACCCACAACACCGCCTCCATCATCATCACCCACGACCTCACCTGCGCCCGGCGTACCGCGGACCGGGTGGCCATGCTGCTGGATGGGCAGATGGCGCAGGTGGGGCCTTTCGACGAGGTGTTCGCCAGCGAGGATCCCCGGGTGAACGGCTTTTACGACTACAACTTCACCGCCCCGGGGCCGCAATGAGCGATCAGTCCAAGCGAAGAACGGTGCTGGTTGGCCTGCTGGTCAGCGGAGCCATGGCCATCCTGGCCGGCGGCATCCTGCTGATCGGCCGAATCAACGACAGCTTCTCGCGAAAGATCACCGCTACCGCCCTCTTTGACGAGGTTGGTGGCCTGCAGAAGGGCGACAATATCTGGTTTGCCGGCCTGAAGGTGGGCACGGTCCGCCGCCTGGGCTTCGTGGGCAGCTCCCAGGTGGAGGTGGAGCTCGACATCGACGAGACCGCCGCCCCCTTCATCCCCGAGGACGCCGAAGCCAAGGTCGGCAGCGACGGGCTGATCGGCAACCGCATCGTGGTCATCTACGGGGGCAGCCAGGGGGTTCCCTCCCTGCAGGACGGCGACATCCTGCCGACCAGCCCGGAGGTCTCCACTTCCGACGTCCTGGCCATGCTGCAGAAGAACAATACCAACCTGCTGGCCATCACCACCGACCTCAAGCAGATCAGCGCCGGACTGGTCTCGGGGGAGGGCAGCCTGGGGCAGCTGCTCAAGGACAAGGCCCTCTACGAGAGCCTCGCGGCCTCGGCCGAGCGGCTCAACCAGGCCTCCGCCAGCGCCCGGTCCCTGACCGCCTCCCTGGCCGCCTTCAGCGCCGACCTCAACCGCCCCGGAAACCTGCCCCACCAGCTGGTCAGCGACCGCACCAGCCACGCGGCGCTGACCGCCACCCTGGCCCAGCTCGACAACGCCAGCACCCAGGCCTCCGCCCTGGCCACCGGCCTGGTTCAGCAGGCCCAGAACCCCGCCACCCCGGTGGGCACCCTGCTCAACGACGTGGACGCCGGCAAGGACCTCAAGCAGACCCTGGACCGGCTCAACCAGAGCAGCGCCCTGCTGACCGAAGACCTCGAAGCCCTCCAGCACAGCTGGCCGCTGAGGCGCACCTTCCGAAAGCGCGCCAGGCAGGAGGAGAAGGCGGCTGACAAGGCGGCAGAAGCAGCGGCCAGGCCCTGACCGACGGGTCAGCCCAGGCGAAGGGCCTGGGCCACGACCTCGAGGGGCTGGTTGACGGGGCTGAAGAAGGCGAGGAACTTCTCGTCGCCCACATGCCAGGACAGCACGAGGTGACGCCCCTGGACCTCGATGGCGTCCAAGGACGCGCGTGGGATGCGCACCTTGAGGGCCCGGCGGCCGAGGATGGCCTTCACCGCCTGCTGGCCCACGCCGAAGGCGCCCATCATCAGCGCGATGCAGACCATGGCGATGAGCTGGGTGCCCCGTCTCACCTGGGTGAAGTCCCAGCCCAGCTCCATCACCAGCAGGCCCGCGCCCAGGCCCACCACCAGGCCGACAAGGGCGCAGCCACAGCCCACGCCATTGGCGATGATGGGCCGCTCGCGCCCACCTTGAAGCAGCAGCGTCTCACCCGGCACGATCTCGCCCGGCCCCTCGTGGGGTGGGGTGGTGAAGCCGGGGCGCTGAATCTGGACGAAGTTGCCGGGGATGCCGCTCATGGCGCGCTCCTAAGGCTGATCATCGGGGAGGGTGAGGCCGAGGCGGGCCGCCAGGCCGACCAGATCCTCGGGCAGGGGGGCGTGGAGGGAGGCGAGGGGACCCGGCGCCTGGGGCAGGCGCAGACGCCAGGCGTGCAGGGCCTGGCGCGGGTGCAGGGTACACGGCGGCTGGCGGTGAAGGCGCTCCCCCACCAGCGGGTGGCCCAGGGATAGCAGGTGCAGCCGGACCTGGTGGGTGCGGCCGGTCTCGATGCGCACCTCCACCAGGCTGTGGGCGGGGCCCACCGACAGGGCACGCACGACGCTGCTCGCGGGCCGGCCCTCCGCCGTCAACGCCGGAAAGCGGCGCCCGCCCTGGGTCCGCTCGCCAATGGGCGCGGTCACCCGAAGAGACCCCGGGCCCAGCCGCCCATGCACCAGGGCGAGGTAGCGCTTGTCCCCCGATTGCAGCCAGCCGCCCACCTCCTCGACCAGGGCCTTGCGCTCGACAAAGAGGATCAGCCCCGAGGTGTCCTGGTCCAGCTGGTGCACCGCCCAGATCTTTGCCCGCCGGCGCCGGGCCATCAGCAGGCCCTGCAAGCAAGCCGGATCAGAGAGGTCCCGACCGGTGGCGGCCAGCCCCGCGGGCTTGTTGCAGACCAGCACGCCGTGGTGCGCGATCAGCACCGGGTCGGCATAGGCGGCGGTGGGCGCCGGGCTGGGCAAGGAGGGGCGGGGCACGGCAGACCGCCTATCCCGGGGCGGCCCCCGACTCAGCCTCCGCCCAGGACCGCCATGAATTGCCAGTCGGCGTCTTGATCGGAGCTGCTGCTGCAGTTCAGCTGCACGACGCTGCTATCGGGGCAAGGGTGGTCTCGGTTGACCGACCACATCGACAGCATCGCCATCCCGTTGGCCCGCGCGAAGTCGGAGAGCTCGTGGGCGTCCTCCAGCGTGAAGGTCTCGGTGAGCACGTCGTTGAGGCCGATCATGGGGGTCGCCCCGATTCGGGCCCACAAAGCCGCTGCGTCCAGCGGCTGGCCGGCCTCCCGATAGATTGTGTCCAGCTGACCGTGCAAGGCCGTCACGGCGTCGATGGCATAGCGGCCCATCTGCCCTTCGGGGTCGGGGGCGGCGCCATCTCCATAGTTCATGGTCATGACGTTCACGCCTGCGATCTCGACCCCCTGCGCCAGGGCGTCTTCGAGTAGGGCCAGGCCGTCGGGGGTGAGCCCGGAGGGCAACACCGGCAGCGTGAACCACAGCTCCAGATCCCAACCTGCGCCGGCCCGCCGCGTCTGCAAGGCCGCCAGGGCGTGGTTCCGGCGCTGCACGCTGGCACGATCCGAAAGCCAGACCCCCTCCACGTCAAAGTCCAGGCGGTGCAGGTCCAGCGCGGTGATCACGCGGTCATATTCGGCGATCAACACCTCTACGTCGGTGCAGCTGGCCGCAAGCGGGCTGCCGGTTGCGCCACCAAAGGACACGGTGACATCGCCCCCTCGGTCCCGCAGGCGCGCCACCTCGTCGTAGAGGAAGTACTGCCCGCCTTCCCCCCAGGCGTCGGGTCCGGCCTCGATAGTGTAGTAGCCCCCCCAGGTGGCCGCGCAGCTCCCGGCCTGCGATACGACAAAGCCCAGGCTATAGTCCAGAATGCCGGTTGTCTGTGCAATCTCGTCTACTCTGGCCACGGGATAGAGGGTGGCGTCCACGAAGGGGGCGAAGCGCAGGCTTCCGCCGGTGTCGGTGTCGGTGTCGGTGTCGGTGTCGCTGTCCGTGTCGCTGTCCGTGTCCGTGTCGCTGTCCGTGTCCGTGTCGCTGTCCGTGTCGGCATCCCCAGCGGTGTCGGTTTCGGAATCGGTGTCCAGTGGCAAGCAGGTGCCGTCCTTCTCCTGGGTTCCCGGACCACAGACGGTGGGGTTGCAGGCACAGAGCAGCGAGAGCAGGAGCAGGCGGAGGGGGCGCATGGGGCCAGCTTGCCCCAGGGGGACCGGCAGGGGCAAGGCCCCTTTTCCAGGCTTGATCGGTAGACCTGAATATCCATTGATCCTACCCCAGCTCTGCGGTGTGTTTCGACCGTTCCCCGGCTCGTAGACACACGATGAGGACGCGGCCATGCTTGCCGGGACCTGTCGCTGCGATGGGTTGCCGAGAGAGGGAGGGGAAGAGCCTGGGCGAGCGGGTCGTTATGTTCTGCCCGGGATCGGAAGGATCCCGGGCATCACCAGTGCGTCGCGGAGGAGCTCCATGACTTCGCGGAAGGGCCTTGCCTTCCTGCGCTTGAGGTTGTGGGTGAGCGGTCCGCCCGTCTGGGCGTTGGACGGGCCTCGCCGTCCGCAGCACCCGGTGCCGCACGATGCGAACGAGGTTGTAGGCAATGAGCCGGAGGACGGCGAGCGACTCTCGACCCAGGCCGTGCTTGACCCAGGCCCGGGTGTCCTCGTTCCATTGCGTGTCGAGGGTCCAGAAACAGTCGTTCTCGATCCCCCAGTGGGCGCGGATGGCGGCCATGCACTGCGCTGGCGTGAGTCTGTTCATGGGCAGACTGGTGATGAAGAGCCGGTCATCGATCACGGGCGGCTTTCCGGCCTTGACGATCGTCGTTCGCTGACGCCAGACCTGCCGGTAGTCGCCTTCCATGCAGTCGCCCAGCTCGTCGATCCGGCCGAACTGTCGGTGCACCCGGGCCTTGTTGCGGACCTCCTGGGTCTCGGCGATCCACCCGCCCGGCGGGGGCGCATCGGTGCCCTGACCCATGACCATGGACAGTCGCCGATGCAGCGCGCCCGCATTGCCCTTGAGCGCGGCGATGTAGGGGATCCCCGACACCGCCAGCATCATGAGGTTCTGGATGGTGACGAAGCCAGCATCCACCGAGACGCACTGGACCATGGCACGTCCATAGGCCGAATCAGCTCCCGGACGAAGCCCTCGAACATCGGCGCTTCGCCGCGATGCGCCGGGATGACCACTTGATGCATGGCCACCTTGGCGGCGGAGGCGACGTGCACGGCTCGGAGGGCCTTGACCAGGTAGACCTTCCCGTCCGGGCCCGGGTCCATGTCCGGCAGCTGAAGGTTTCCCCGCTTGGCATCGGAGACCTTCGTCGCGTTGCGCTTCGAGCGGCGCTTCGAGGCGGTCCGACGCGGGACGGCAATGCCGGTGGACTCCGGGTGCTTGAGCTCGCGGTCCGCGCCCAGGCACTTGCCGTCGATGGCCACCAACGAGATGCCGATCGCAGGGTCCACCTGCATGCGCTTGCTCAGCCACAGCTCCTTGACTTGGTCCACGAGGACCGGAGTCAGGGCCGCGGGGCTCAGCCGCCGGACCAAGGTGTACAGCGTCGTGTCCGTGGGCGAGCCGCGCAGCCCAGGCCCGGCCGACCGCCAGCTTCATGCCCAGGCGCTCGACATCGCGCAGCGTGCGGGAGCCAACGGTCAGGCCCAACACAAGCAGGTTGAGCAAGCCCACCAGCTTGTAGCGAACCCCGCGAGGCTTGCGAGGGTCCTCGACGGTTGCCCACCGCTCGGGCGTCAGGTTATCCTGCAGGAAGCGGGCGAGGGGATTCAGGGTTCTTCTGTTTCACTCAACGTCCTCCTGCTCGTAGGTCTTCGGGCCGGCTTGGGTGAGGGTTTGCTCACCCAAGCTCTTCCTTCTCTCGCGGCAGGTCCGAGATCTCTCGCCGGATGAGCACGCGCAACCCCTGCCGCGCGATCAACCGCAAGAAAGTACGCACCCAGCCCGGGAGCGGCGGGGACCTCGACGGCTACGAGCTGGTTGGCGGTGGGCCGGAGGGACTACTGAGCAAGCCTGCCCCTTTTCATAGGTGCCAGGTGTTGCATGTTGAGCCTTCGGCGGCGAATGCTCAACATGCAACACCTGGCACCTATTGCGCTGCCCACTTGCGCCCGCCCACCGGGTGCGCAGATTCAGACGAAGGAGCCCCCATGACCCAAGCCCTCAGCTTCCGCTGCGCCGCCTGCGCCGGCATCAACCGCGTCGCCCCCGAGCGCCTCGCCAGCGGCCCCCGCTGCGGTCGCTGCCAGCAGCCCCTCGACCTCGACAACCCGCCGGCCGAACTCTCTGACGACGCGCTCGAACAGCTGATTCGCAGCGCCCCCGTGCCCGTGCTGGTGGACTTCTGGGCGCCCTGGTGCGGCCCCTGCCGCGCGGTGGCCCCCCACATCCAGAAGCTCGCGCAACAGCACGCCGGAAAGCTGCTGGTGGCCAAGATCAACACCGATGTGCACGGCCGGACGGCCGCCGCCTTGCAGGTGCGGGGCATCCCCACCCTGGCCATCTGGAAGGGCGGCAAGCTGCTCAAGTCCGAGGCCGGAGCCCGCATGGGCCCCCAGCTGGAGGCCTTCGTCGCCCCCTATCTCTAGCCCCGGCTGCCCTCGAACCGGGAATCGGCCTTCCACTCAAAACGGGCTGGCACCCGGCGTCAGGGCCGCGCCGTCAAGCCCCAGGGCGGGCTGGCATTCACCAGCCAGCCGGCCTCGCAGCCCACCTCAAGCACCGGAAACTGGTGGGTGCCGGTGGGGTCCTGGGCGGTCACCTGGTAGGCGCCCGGGGGCACATTCACCCACAACACTCCGCCGTCGGTGGTCGTGGCCGTCTCGCTGGGATCGGGCAGCACCAGCTCGTTGAAGTAGAGGCGGGTGCCCCCGGGCGGGTCGAGTTCGGCGGTGATGCCCGGCAGGAGCCCGGCGTCCCCCCGCTCCAGAAAGGCGTCCCAGCCCTCCGCCAGGGCGAGGGAGGGGTCGCCGACGGTGGTGACCACCTGGCAGGCGGCGGGGTCTACCGGGAAGCCGGCCTCCGCCACCACCGCGGCGATCAGATCGTAGAGATCCTGCGGTGCGAGCTGAAAATAGAGGGGCTCGACATCACCCGCGAGCACGAAGCGCTGGTGGTGGGTGAGGGCATGCCCCTGCGCCGCAGCAAAAGGGGTGAGGACCTCGCCCAGGGGCAGACCGGACAGCTCGAAGCGCCCGTCCTGGTCGGTGAGGACGCTGCGACCCGGCAGCTCTGCGATGCCGACCTCCACCCCGGCCAGCGGCAGGTGGCTGCGCAGCTGGTAGGCGCGCCCCCGCAGGGCCGCCGTCTGCACGGGTTCGGCAGAGTCGCGCCCCAAATGCGGCTTATCGCCCGATCCACAGCCCCCGATCAGCAGGCAGAGGAGCGAAGCCGGCCCATGGCCCCTCATGCGCAGGCGGCGACGTCCAGCTGCAGGTGGGCCCATGCGGCGGCCAGGGTGGCGTCGTTGGCCCCCCAGCCCCGCAAGCAGGCATCCACCGCCGCTCTGAGGGTGTCTTCTGGAGAGAAGGGCACCGGAGAGCTGGCCGCCATCTTGAGGTATTGCAGGCAGCCGTTGAGGGCGGCGATCAGCACCAGGGCGCGTTCCACGCCGCTGCCGGCGCCCAAGGCGCCCGTGGCCACGCAGGCCTCGGTCAAGGCGGCCAAGCGCTGGATCTGCATCGACACCGAGGCCATGAAGCGGTCGTGGGCGGCCCCGGTGATCAGCCGGCGCGGGTCTACCAGGAAGAGGTTGATCAGGCGCCAGGCGCCGGGGTCGGCCACCGACAGGGCCCAATAGCCGTGGACGCGGCGAATCAGCACGAAGAGCGCGCCCACCCCATCGGGCAGGCCGCGGGCTTCGCGCCGGGCAGCCTCTTCGATATCGTCCAAGGACCGCGCGTAGCGGGCGAGGGTGCGGTGGGCCAGGGCCGCGATGATCGCGTCTTTGCCATCAAAGTAGCGGTAGACCGCGCCGGGGCTGAGCTGCAGCTCGGTGGCCAGCTCCCGCATGGCGAGGCCGCGCGGGCCCTCGTCGATGACGATGCGCATGGCCGCGTCGAGGATGGCTTCGATGCGCGCCTGGCGGCGCTGCTGCTGGGCGGTGAGATCGGGTGTGGCGGTGTCTTGCATCCCCAGAAGTTAACACTGTTCACGGATTGCCACAAGGCCCGGCAACGGCGGCCCACCGGGACAACGGGATAGGGGGCCAACCCCGAAAGCACCCTCGGAGCCCGATGCCCACCCCGCCTGCGGCCCTGCTCGCCACCCTGATCGAGGCCCTCGGCCCCGATCGCGCCACCCTGCAGCGCGCCGATGGCAGCCAACACAGCGCCCAGGGCCCCGGTGGCGGCCTCGAGGCGGGCCTGGAGCTTCACGGGGCGGGCCCGGTGGCGGCCAGCTTGGACGAGGGCGACCGCCTGGTGCTGGAAGATGGCGGCCTGGTGATGGAGCTGACCCGCGAGGGCCACCGCGCCAGCCTGCGGGTGCGCTGGCCCCAGGGCCCCAGCCTGGAAGAGCAGATCCTGCTGACGGGGGTGGCCCGCTTGCGCCCCATGGCGCCGGCAGGGGGCGGTTCGGTCGGGCCCCGGGTCCCCGACCTCCTCGACGCCTTGCACGACCCCAGCCAGGTTCTCGACGTGGTGGACGGCCGGCTGCACCGCGCGATGGGGCCCGCCTTGCCCGCCGGCGCCAGCGGGCGGGTGCCAGCGGTGGCAGCCGGCAGCCTGGGCGATCCGGCCTTTCGGGTGGCCCATGGCCTTCAAGGCAACCTCATCGCGGGCGCGATGGCCGGCGGCATCGGGTCGGCCGAGATGGTCATCGCCATGGCCCGCGCCGGGCTGATCGGCTTCTTCGGTTCCGGCGGCCTGGACCTCGATCGGGTCGAGGCCGCCCTGCAGCAGGTCAGCGCCGCCCTCGGCCCGGACGCGGCCTGGGGCTTCAACCTGCTGCACAACCCCGTCGAGCCCGAGGTGGAGGAGCGCACGGTGGACCTCTACCTGCGCTACGGCCTGCGCCGGGTGTCCGCCAGCGCCTATATGGCCCTCACCCCGGCCATCGTGCGCTACCGCCTGAACGACATTCACGCAGTGGATGGCAAGGTGGTCTGTCCCAACCACGTCTTTGCCAAGGTCAGCCGCCCCGAGGTTGCCGAGCCCTTCTTGCGCCCGGCACCCAAGCGCATGATCGACGAGCTGGTGGCGGCCGGCCACCTGACCCAGGCCCAGGCCCGGCTTGCGGCCCTGGTGCCCATCGCCGAAGATGTCACGGCCGAGGCCGACTCCGGGGGCCACACCGACCGGCGCCCGCTGCTGGGCCTGCTGCCGGTCTTCCAGCGCCTGCGCGACCGGGTGGCTGCCGAGGAGGGCTATGCCGAGCGCGGCATCTTCCCCCGCATCGGCGCAGCCGGCGGCCTGGGCGACCCCGCCTCGGTTCACGCCGCCTTCGCCATGGGTGCGGCCTATGTGCTCACCGGCTCGGTCAACCAGTCCTGCGTCGAGGCCGGCACCAGCCACCTCGCCAAGGTCATGGTGGCCACCGCGGGAATCGCCGACTGCACCACCGGGCCGGCCCCCGATATGTTCGAGCTGGGCGCCCATGTGCAGGTGCTCGGCCAGGGCACCATGTATGCCCAGCGCGGCAAGCAGCTCTATGACCTCTACCGGCGCTATGACGACATCGACCAGATCCCCGCAAAAGACCGGGAGAAGGTGGAGAAGACCATCTTCCGCCGCAGCCTGGACGAGGTCTGGACCGAGACCCGGGCCTATTGGGCTGCCCGCGACCCCCGGCAGGTCGAACGGGCCGAGGCCGACGGCCACCACAAGATGGCCCTGGTCTTCCGTTGGTACCTGGGCATGACCAGCCGCTGGGCTCGGGTGGGGGATCCCGACCGGCGCCGCGACTACCAGATCTGGTGCGGCCCGGCGATGGGCCTCTTCAACGACTGGGTGCAAGGCAGCGCGCTGGATCCGCTAGACGCCCGCAAGGTGGGCGAGGTGTCCTGGGCCCTGCTGCACGGCGCGGCCGCCCTGCGCAGGGTCGAGGTCGCCCGCGCCTTGGGCGTGGCCCTGCCGCCGGGCGCGAGCACGCCGCCCCCGCGCCTTCGCCGGTGAAGCCGGCGGCCCCGACCGCCGCCGCGCCGCCGGGGCCGCCCTGGCCCTCCTGTCGCTCTTCGCGCTGCATACAGGGGTGGACGCGGCCTGGGTGCACCGCATCCCGGCCCAAGAGAAGACCTTTCACGACCACGATCTGCGCCTGCTGCGCCACCCGCTGATCCTGCGCGGCCAATACTGGGCGCCCCAGCTGCCCGCCGATGAGCTGGTGCCCCCAAGCTGGCCCGGCAAGGGGCCTTATGACCTCTTTGCCGGCGCCTTGCGCAACGAAGGCGACGGGCTGCGCAGCTACCGCACCCTGGCCCCCCTGGGCAGCCTGGTCTCCGCCTTGCCCGCCACCCTGCTGGGTCTCAGCCTGTGGACGGTGCGCCTGGGACCGCTGGCCTTGCTCGCCCTGCTGCTGGTCGCCGCCTTCGACACCGGCCGGTGGCTGGGTCGAGGACCCGACGACGATGGGCTTCGATCCGGCCTCTTCGCCGCCTTCGCCCTGGGCATGTTGCCCTTGACCTGGCTGGGCACCCTGGTGGGCGTACCCACCCTCGGCAATATGGCGGGGGTGCTGCTGGCCCTGTGGGCGCTGATTCGCAGTGACGGCCTCAGCAAGCCGGGCTTCTCGGCCCTGGCCGGCGTCTTGCTGGCCCTGTCGGCGCGCTGGGGTGAGTCGGTGGGGGATGGTCTCGCTTGCCTGCTCGCCTTGGCGGGGCCCGCGGGGGTGGTGCTGGCCCTGGCCCTGCATCGGCTGCTGGCCCGCAAGGACCCCTGGCCCCTGTTGGGCGCCCCGGCCGCCGCCGCCCTCTTCCTGGCCGTGCTCGACCGGCCCTGGCTTGAGAACCACCTGCGGGGCTATATTCTCGACCAGGCGGACCTGGGGGGCGGCGCCGCAGCCGCGCTGCTGCCCCGGCTGGCCAGCAACCTGGACGACTACCTCCAGGCCCTGCTGTGGAGCCTGCTGGGTCCGGCCGGCCTCGCCCTGGTGGGCCTGGGCCTGCTGCTGGGCTTGACCCGCCTGCGCCGCCAGCCGGCCCTCCTGGTCTTGATGGCCAGCCCGGTCACGGGGCTGCTGGCGCTGAGCCTGTCGGCCAAGGGCAACGACTACTACGCAGCACCGGTCGTGCCGGGCCTGGTGCTGGCCGCGGCGGTGGGCCTGGCCCTGCTGCCCCGGCGGGGCTGGATGGTGGGCCTGCCGTTGCTGGGCTGGTTGGGCCTGTCCTGGCTGGTCACCGCCCACCTGGACACGGCGGCCCTGTCGTCGCTGGCCTGCCGCCGGCCCGTGCGGGTCTGGATCGCTGGAGACCCCACCCGTTGCGACCCCGCTGGTGGCAAAGAAGAGGCGATCTACCCATGGTTTCGCCAGTGGCGTCGCAAGCCGGGCCGCGAGCGCCAGGGCCGCCGGGCCATCGGTGACTGGCTGATGGTGGGCGAAGGCCGGCGCTGGCTGGAGGGCCTGGGGCCGGGCAGCCTGGTGCTGCTGCAGGTGCCGCCGGGGCCGGGTGGGGGTGCCGACGTGGTGCAGCTGATCGGCCAGAGCGAGCGCCCCGACACGCTCTTTCACCGGGTGGAGGGGGGCATGGCCGACGCCCGCAGCGAGGCGCTGGTGGCCTGGGCCCGCGCCGAGGGCCGACCCCTGCAGCTGCTCACCTTCGCCCCCGACATGCACCGGGACGGCAGCGACATCCAGCGGCCCACGGGCTGGCTGGGGCCCCTCAAGCCGGGGCCGGGCAGCGACCTCGTCTCTACATGGACCCTGGACGAGTAGGCAAAAACAACTTTAGAAACAACGGAACCAACCCATCACCGTTTGGAGTCCCGCAGCCCAGCAGGCGGTTCGCCAAGGGGCCAGCTCAAGGCGCCCCGCGAAGGCCCTCCTGCATCCAGGGGGCCTGGTCGGGAAAGGCCGCCCACACCGGCTCCAGGCGCGCGGCCCGCCCGGGGGGCACCAGGCAACCCAGGGCCCGACCCAGCCCCCGCCACCCATCGGGATCATCCACCCAGTCTTTATCCTCGGCGAATCTTGCCACTGTCTTGTCCAGGTCGCGTCGGCCGATGGACTGGGGCCGGTGCCAGCGCCAATAGTCGGTGAATTGCCAGACCTCCACCAGGCCCATGCCCTGCAGAAAGGCCGGGCTGGCCCAACCCAGGCGCAGCCGATCGGTGGGCGGGCTGCGGTCGCTGTGTTCCTGCAACCACAGGCGGTGCGCGTCGGCGGCCCACCGGAGCCTGCCGCAGATCCAGGGCTGGTCGAGATCCCACAAGGCGCGGTGGTCGGGCCAGGCCAGGAAGAGCACCGCCCCCACCGAAAGCCGCCCCAGCCAGGACCGCCCGGCCCACAAGGCCAGCAGGGCCAGGGCCACCGGGTAGAGGTGGGCGTAGTAGCGGGGCTGGATGCCGCCCACGATGCCCGGATCCAGGCCATGGGTCTGGCCGAGCAGGGTCACGGCCAGCCAGCCGCCCACCAGGTAGAGGCCGAGAAAGCCGGCGAGTCCGCGCCGACGCCACAGGCCCCGGAGCCCCAAGCCCAGGCCCAGCAGGCCGACGCCCGCCCGCACCAGGGGCTCCAGCGTGGCGGCGTGATGCCCATAGAGGGGCCCCGGCACCAGGGGCATCGCCCGCTTGGCAAAGACCGGACCCCACAGCCCGACCTCCCGCCAGGACAGGCCTTCGGGCATCAGGAAGGGCCGGCCGCGCTTGCCCACCAGCAGCGGCTCTCCCCACAGGCCGTCGGGTTGGCCCAGGCCCGCCAGCCAGCCTGTCGACCGCAGGGCCCCCAGGGTGGCGAACAGGGCCAAGCCCCCCAGCACGAGGCCCAGGATCGGCCCCAGCAGGCGCCAAGGCAGCGGGTCCGCCCGCTGCGCGCCCAGCCCCAGGCTCAACCAGCACAGCACGGCGAGGCCGGGCATCAGCAAGGACCCGTTGGCCACCAGCAGGGCCGCGCAGACCGCCCCCACCGCGGCGATTCGCGCCAGCTGCAGCCCCCTTCGGGCCGGCCGCTGCAGGCCCGGGGCCACCGCCGCGATCAGCCCGGAAAAGAGCAGGCTGACCCACTCATGGGTGCCCCAATGCACCAGGCCCAGCTTGAGCATCACCGGCGGAGCAACCAGGAAAAGTGCGCCAAAGGACAGGATCGACGCCCATCCTCCCCTGGAGTTCCGTCCAAGCACCCTCAGCCACAAGGCCAGGCTGAGCAGGCTTCCCAGCAGGGCCAGCACGCGCAGGGTGAGGGTGCCCAGGGGGACCCCCAGCCGCGCGCAGACCTGCAAGGCGGCCATCGCGAGGGCCAGCGTGCCATGGGCCTGGTTGCCCACCGACTGGCTGTCGCGCAGAAAGCGCGCCCGGCGCGGCGGGTCGGCCAGGATCTCGTGCAGGGGCGCATCCAGCCAGGGGCTCAGGGCCCGGATGAAGCCCTGTTCGGCCTGGTTGAGATCAAAGAGCAGGTGCCCCGATCCGCCCAGCACCAGCAGCCGATCCAACAGCACCGCGGCCAGGACGAGCAGGGTCAGCAGCAGGCAGCGGCGACGGCGAATGGGGGCTCCCACGGGGGCAGCCTACAACGGCGCAGCGAGGCTCTCTTCTGCCGCCGCCATCCAGGGGTCCCGCCCGGCCAGCAGATCGGCCAGGGTGGGCGCCACCCGCCGATCCGGCGGCAGCCCCCGCCCCGGCGTGCAGCCCGCTGGGCGCACAGGCCCGGCGTCCACCAGGCAAAAGAGCACCGCCACCCCGCTGTGGGCCCCCACAAAGACCCCGGGGACCTCGCCCACATGGCGATCGCAGGCCCCACCCAGGCTGCGCCCCACCCGCAACCCATCGGGGCGGGCGGCCTTGAGCATCAGGGCCAGGCCATTGGCCACGCTGCCCGGCGGGGGGCCGGCCGCGGCCACAGCGAATCGCCGACCAGGACCCAGGCGCCCTGCTCCCGTTCAAAGGGGGCCTCCCGCAGCTGCTCCGGCGTCGAAGAGAGCCACTTCAGGCTGCCATGGCGCAGTCGGGGCGTGCGCCGCAGGCGCAGCCGCAGGGGCCGCGCCTATCCTCGCCGGGCCGCCTCCCCTACAATGCAGCCGGTCTGTCCCCCGCCGAGGTTCCGATGTCCCTGGTGTTGCTGCTCGCCTCCTCCCTCGCCTTTGGAGCCAAGGACGGCACCCTCAAGGATCTGGACAAGCACGCCGGCTTTCGCGACCTGGCCCTGGGGCAGCGCTGCGACGAGGTGGCCGCCTTCAAGGGCAATAGCGCCGCTTTGAAAGAGGCCGACGCCCAGCGCACCGACAAGACCCCCTTTGCGGGCCTGCTGCTGATGCGCCGCCCCGACGACAGCCTGAAGGTGGGTGACACCCCCTTGCTGGATGTTGGATACGCCTGCTACGCCGACCAGCTGATGAGCGTGCGCCTGCTGGCCTGGGGCCCCGACAGCGCCGACGGCCTGCTCTTCACCTTCACCACCGCCTTTGGTGCCCCGCCCAAGGCCGACGCCGACGCCGGCAGCTGGGTCTGGGACGCCAAGGACGTGGTCCTGCGCCTGGATCACGACAAGGCCACCGACGCGGTATCTGCGGTCTTCACCAGCAAGGGCCTGGTGCAGAAGAAGAGAACGGATGACGAGGAGCGCCGCCGCTCGGCCATCCAAGACCTCTGAGCCGGCCCCCGCCACCCCGACCCACCCAAGGCCCATGCTCCTGAGCCTCCCCCTGCTGCTGATCTCCGCCGGCGCCCCCCGCGCCGAGGAGGGCAATCCCTTCGAGGAGCCCGACGAGTCCACCTTATTTCGGGTGGAGGAGCAGGTGGTCACCGTGGCCAGCCGCTACGCCCAGGCCGTGGACCAGGCGCCGGGCATCGTGACGGTGGTCACCGACCGCGAGATCCGCAGCCGGGGCTACCGCAGCCTGTCGGATCTGCTGCGCTCCTTGCCCGGCGTCTTCGTCACCACCAGCCAGGAGGGCCGCAACCTGGCCTGGTTCCGCGGGGTCATCTCGCCGGACAACAACAAATTCCTGCTGCTGGTGGACGGCGTGCCCTGGTACGACGGGGTCTACACCCACGCCTGGATCGACAGCTACCTGCCCCTGATCGACGTCAAGCAGGTCGAGATCATCAAGGGGCCGGGGTCGGCGGTGCATGGCACCAACGCCTTCGCCGGCGTGATCAACGTGGTGACCTATCGGGCCGAAGATCTGCGCGGGGGCTTCGTTCGCGTGCAGGCCGGCGACGATGGGCGCTGGGGCGTGGCCGGGGTGCTGGCCGACAGCATCCCCGTCGGCGTGCAAGAGCTGGAGGTGCATGCCACCGCCCGCGTGCTGGACCTGGACGGCGACGGGCTGGACACCACGCCCCGCGGCCGCCGCGACGTCACCGGCTGGAGCCCGCAGCGCTCCATCCTGGGCCGCTTCGGCATCCGGTTCGCCGGGCTCGACGTCGAGATCGCCGCCATCGACTACCGCCACAGCTACCTGGTCAACGAGCAGGACGACCCGCTGAGCGTGCTCTTCCAGCAGCAGGACGCCTTCTGGCTGGCCTACCGGGATCGCTTCGCCAAGGCCCGCTACGACTTCGACCTGGGGTCGCGGGGGCGCATCACCCCCGCCGTCTATTGGCAGGACTACAACGATCCCGGCCAATACGGCTACCTGGGGGACCCCAAGACCACCGTGGACCCCGACACCGGGCTGGCCGAGACCGCCTTCACCGGCACCCTGGTCGAGACCGACAAGCGCACCACCCGCACCGGGGCCAGCGTCGAGACCGAGCTGCACCTGGGCACCTTCCACACCACCATCGCCGGGGTGGGGGTGGAGTCCAACCACGTCAAAGCGCTCATCGACAACGTCTTCGAAGACTTCTCCGACGAGGCCGTCCGGCCCTCCTCCTTCCGCCTCAGCCAGCCGGGCGCCCGCATCACCAACTTCTATGCCTTCGGCCAGCACAGCTGGACCGCGAGCTGGTGGCTGGAGCTGACGGGCGGCGTGCGCGTGGACCGCTACTCGTCCTTTGGCCTCTTCACCAGCCCCCGGGCCGGCCTGCTGCTGCTGCCCCAGGACGGGCTGGTGGTGAAGCTGCTCTATGGCCGCGCCTTCCGCGCCCCCACCGCCCGAGAGCTGCTGGTGACCGTGGGCCAGGGAGACGATGGCCAGAACCTGTTCACCGCGAGCAACCCCGACCTGCTGCCCGAGGTCATCGACACGGTGGAGAGCGAGGCCACCTGGACGCCCGACCCCCTGCTCAAGCTGCGCGGAGCGGCCTTTGCCTCCCGCATCGGCCAGGAGATCAACACCGTCACCGGCAACGACCCGAAGCTGGGTACGGACTACTACGAAAACCGTGGTACATCGTCCATTCTTGGCGGAGAAGCCGAGATCGGGCTGCGGCCCGGCCCTTGGGATTTCGCCGTGGCCTGGAGCGGCACCTATGCCACCGACGGGCTCACCGGATTCGCCCAATATGGCGTGCCCACCCTCATGATCAACGGGCGGGTGGGTGTCGAGCCGGTGGAGGGGCTGCGCCTGGTGCTGCTGGCCGACCATGTGGGTCAGCGGTCCCGCGCCCAGTGGACGCCGGACTCGGGCCGACCCGACGGGCCGCCTTTCACCTTGCTGCACCTCAGCGCCGCCACCGACGCCCTGGCCAAGGGCCGCATCCGGGCCGATCTGTCGGTGCGCAACCTGCTGGACACCCAGTACCAGGACCTGGTCTACCAGGACGACGCCAACCGCACGACCACCGCCGACGATGGCGCCACCGTGGCCCGTTTTCCCCAGGATATCGAGGCCGCCGGGCGCACCATCGCGGTGGGTGTGGAGCTGCTCTACTAAACACTCCCCGGGGCCAACAACCCGCCGAAAATCAGCGCTGGGTGGGCTTCTTGACGACCTGGTCCACGAAGTCCATCAGGGCGGGGTCGATGTTCAGGCCGATGGCCTGCTGGGTGTCGCGGTTGAGCACCACCCGGGCCTCGGTGGGCACCTTGGCGGGCATGGACCCGGGGGTGGCGCCGGGCTCCATCACGGCGCGCACCTGCTCGGCCGCCAGCCGCCCGATGGCCGCCCGGTCCGGCGCCACGCAGATGAGCGCGCCGGCGTCTACCAGGGTCTCGGTATAGGACAACACCGGCACCCGGGCGCGGTTGGCCAGGGTGCGCACCAGGTTGAAGTGGCTGGGGGTGATGACCAGCGGGTCGGGCAGCAGCCAGATGCCGTCCATGTCGCCAGGGTGGCCAGCTGGCGGCGCGTCGCGGCTGCTAGTGACCCGGCGGGCACCACGGTAGCCGGCCTCGCGGGCGGCCTGGATGGCGCGACCCACCGACGGATCGCTGTTGCTGACCGACAGCAGGATGCCCAGGCGGCGCACATCGGGGGCGAAGACCTGGAACTGGGCGAGGACCATCTCGGGGTCCAGCTCCATGCGCACGCCGGTCTCGTTGATGCCGTCCAGGCCGTAGCGTTCGGGCTCGCGCACCATGGCCCAGACCACCGGAATGGTGCTGGGAAGCTCGCGATCGGCGATCCAGGCGGCCTTGGCCCCCAGCGCCAGCACCGCAGGAGGCGGGTCGTTGGCGAGATCCCGGGCGATGCGGGTGGCGATGGCCCGGTCGCCCTTGAAGCCGTAGATCTGCACCGGGTGGCCCACCGCTTGGGAGAAGGCCTCGATGGGGGCGTCATAAGCGGGCAGGTCGTCGCTGCGCAGCACGACCACCGCGTCCCGCGCGGCTGCGGGGCTGAACAGGGCGGCAGCCAGGGACATCAGCGGGATCATGGGCTCTCGCTCCGAATCATGGTGGGGCGGCTCTTCTCGATCTGCGCGCTGTGGCTGCGCGTGGTCCCGGTGGCGGGGTCGCGGATGGACACCCGGATCGACCCGACCGGCAGCTTGTAGTTGCGCAGGGGCGTGATGCCCACCACCCGTCCATCGATGAGCACCTCCTGCCCGTTGGCCGGATGGGTGGTCACGAAGAGGTAGCCGAAGTCTGCGGCGGCGGCCTCGGGGCCGCGCGGTGCGGCGCAGGCGCGGGCGCGGGGGCGGGGCCGGCGCAGGCGCAGGGCGGGGGCCGGCGCGGGAGCGGGCGAAGGGGCCGGCGCGGGAGCGGGCGAAGGGGCGGGCGCTGGGGCCGGGGCTGTCCTGGCGGCGCCAGCCGCAGGGCGCCGGGGGCCGGCGCGGGGGCCGAGACCGGGGCGGCCGATGGCGGGGATCCTCCTCGACAACAGGCCGTACAACTTCATCTTCCACGGGATCCGGGGTGGCGACCGGGGCCGCCCGCGGGGGCCGGGGCTGGAGCCGGGCCGGGGCCGGAGGGGCTCGACCCCGGCCGCCCGGTCCGAGCGCTCGGGCAAGGCCACGATGAGCACGGTCAGCACCACCGACAGGAAGAGGGCGCCCACGACGGCCCCGCCGCTGAGGGCCAGCACCAGGGGCAACCGCGAGGGCTGCGGCTGGGCGATGGACGCGGCCTCGGTGGCGGCGGTGCTGGGCAAGGTGGGCGCCGAGGGCACCGAGGCGATCTCGACCGTGGGCGGCGGCGGCCCCAGCAGATCCAGGCCCTGCAGGTGCTCGGGCACCTTGTGGGTGCGCCAGGCCTCCAAGCGCCGGGCGATGGTATCGGCGCTGCCGGGGTCGAGCCGGGTCATATAGACCGCCAGCTCCTTGCGGCTGGCCAGCCCGCCCAAGGGCAGCGCCGCGTCTTCGAGGGCCGCCCGAAAGGTGCGGGCGTCGTCATAGCGATCCTGGGGCTGCCGGCACAGCGCGCGGTGCTGCACCGCCCGCAGGCGGTCGGGATCGGGGTGGTCGCCGCAGTCCTCCAAGGCCGGCATGCTGCCGCTCAGGATGCGGTGCATCACCTGCACCTGGTTGAGCCCATAGAAGGGGTGGCGCCCGCTGATCAGCTCATGCAGCAGCAACCCCACCGCAAAGAGGTCGGCCCGGCCGTCCACCACGGCGTTCTCTTCGATCTGCTCGGGCGCCATATAGGCGAATTTGCCCTTGATGGTGTGGACCTCGGTCTGCTGGGGGCGGTTGTCCGACTTGGCCACGCCAAAGTCGATCAGCTTCACCTCGCCCCGCAGGGAGATCATGATGTTGCGCGGGTTCACGTCTCGGTGAACGACGTTCATGCGGCGCCCATAGGTGTCCACGCGCTGGTGGGCATAGCCCAGGGCCCCCAAGACATCGCAGACGATGCGCAGGGCGATGCGCTGAGGAATGCGGCTGCCGGACTTGTCGGCGAGGCGGATCAGCCGGTGCAGATCCATCCCGGCCACATACTCCATGGCCAGGTACCACTCCTCGCCCACCCGCCCGAAATCGTAGACCTGGGCGATGTTCTCGTGCTGAAGCTCCGCGTTGATCCGGGCCTCGTCCTGGAACATGCGCACGAAGGCGAGGTCGGCCGACAAGCGGCTGCTCATGCGCTTGATGACCAGAAAGCGCACATAGCCGGCATCGTCCACCGACCGCCGGGCGAGGTCGACCTGCGACATGCCCCCCGCGCCCAAGGGCTCGAGGAGCAGGTAGCCTCCATAAGGCCGCGGATAGGCCGGTTCGCTCAAGGGGCTGCTCCATCCCCGGGTGGCGGGTGAATCCTACACCCGGGAGCGGCCAACAGCCGATGGACAGGGGTCGCGGTCAGTCCCGCCGCCGGCGGAGGGCGGCGGCCAGGCCGATCAAGAAGCCCAGGGCGCCGGTGGCCGCGCCACCCCCCGAGGCACAGGCGCAGGCCGACACCTTCGGGTCATCGGGCTGGCCCGCGCTCTTGGAGCCGCCGGTGTCAGGCTGGGGGCCCGCGCCATCGTCGTCGTCGCCGCCATCGGTCTGGCCGCTGTCAGGGGCGCCGCTGTCGGGGTCGGCGCTGTCACCGGGCTCGACCTCCTCGTCCCAGGGGCCCGTGCGCACGCCCCAGATCTCGACATCGTCCAGGTTCCAGCCGCAGTAGCGCACGCTGTCGTCGGTGCTGCCCATGGTCCAGCGCACCCAGACCTGGGGCTGGCCATCCGCGTGGTCGGCCAGGTCGATCTCGACCGGCACCCAGGCGCCATCGTCCACCTCGCCCAGGTTCTCCCAGACCACCTGCCAGCTGCTGCCATCGGTGCTGACCGAGACGGTGGCGTGGTCATAGGCGGACTCCTCGACCCCCAACCAACGCTTGAAACGCAGGGTTGTACCGGCCATATTCCGCATGTCGATGGGGGCAGTGGTCAGGTCCTGCTCGCGCAGGTTGTCGGCATAGTCGCCCGCGAGGTTGTAGCCATAGACGTTGGCGCCGGTCGCACCCGACGAGGGATCGCGGCTGCCGGTGGATCCGCCGCGGCCTTCGGGGGGGCCCCAGGCCCAGTCGCCCTCGGTCTCCCAGCCGGGGTCCTCGTCCATATTCCAGCTGTAGCGGGCCTCCTGCTCACCCACAATCAAGCGCACCGGCAGGTTGCGCGGGCTCGACCCGGGGCTGTCATCGCTGAGCGTGACCGTGGCGGTGTGCAGGCCGATGCCCAGGGCGTTGGCGGCGGCGTTGAAGGCATAGCGGGCGGTGCCGCTGTCTCCGGCCCCCAGGCTGAGGCTGTTGGTGGAGAGCCCCACCCAGGCCTCGCTGGCCTCCAGGCGCACGGTGCGGCTGGCGTCGTCGCGGTTGCGGAAGCTGAGATCGACATAGCCGGGGATGAAGGGCCCACCTTCGGGACCACTGGCGCGCAGGCCCTCGGTGGGGCTGACGGTCACCCCGCCGGCCCAGGGCGCCAGCGTGTCTGTGGTGGTCGCGCCGCTATTGCTGCTGTCCAGCCAGTCCACCAGGCTCTCGTCGGCATCGCCCTGGTCCCAGGCGGTGTAGAGGCGGCCATACCAGTCCGAGCTGTTGTTGCCGCAGGCCGCGTCCCCCCCGGTCAGCACGCCCACGGCGCGGTGCTCGGGGTTGAAGAGGGGGGAGCCCGAGGAGCCGCCCTCGGTGGTGCCCAGATCCCAGTCGATGATGCGGATGTGGCTGCCATCGCTGCTGGCGCCGCTCTCGTAGGGCCAGGTGACGCGGGTGGCGTCGTCTTCGAAGCTGATGGCCTTCTCGTCGGTGCCGGGGTGGTGGATGGTCACCGCGGAGCTGGGTGCTGCATCGCTGCGATCCCAGCCCGCCCAGGACACCTCCCAGGTGGGGTCCGGCGCGTCGTCCAGCTCCACCAGGCACCAGTCGGACTGGCTGGTGCGCATGCGGAAGGTGGACCCGGTCTGCCACTGGTTGTCCACCCCGCCCGACAGGTCGCCGCAGGCGGGGCTCTGGTAATTCCAGTAGACCACCAGGCTGCTGGCATTGCTGGAGCGCAGGCCGCAGTGGTTGGCCGTCGCAAAATAGGGGGTCTGGTCGCCGGCGGTGTTGTTGAGCATGAAGCCCGTGCACCAGAACTCGCCCGACATGCCGTAGACCGCGACGCTGTGCACCTCTTCCTGCCAGTCGTCGGCCTGGGGGCAGGCCACATCGATATTGCAGGCGCCTTGCAGGGGGCGCCGCTCGCCGATGGGGGAGAAGCCCACGTGCACCCGGGACAGCAGCAGCCGGGGCATGGGGGCGCCGACGGGCAGAACGACGCTGGCCACCAGCTCATCGCCGCGCTGCACCGGGGTCCACAGATCGCCGTGGCGGGTGTCCGCCGCGGTGAGGGGTCGATCGAGGGCTTGCCGGCCATTGGCGGCGTGCAACCACAGCTCTGCGCCAGCCGGCAGCTCGGCGCGGGAGAAGGCGAGGCTGAGGTTCTCGGCCGTGGGGGCCAGCACCCGAAGCTGCCCCACCCGCCGGCCATCGGGCAGGCTGCGCCAGGCGGCCCGCGCCGCAAAGTCCACCGAGACCTCGCGGGCCACGGCATAGCGGCTGGCGCCCGCGAAATCGGGCTGCTGCTGGCGCTGGGCCTCGGCCTCTTGCTGCCCCTTGCGCGACAAGCCCTGCACGCTCACCACCGGCAGGGCGGCGGTGGCGCCGAGATCCCGCAGCCCATCGGGCATGGCCAGGGCCGGGCGCGCAAGGAAGAGGCTGAGCAGCAGGGCAGGGGACACAGGCACCTCCGACCGTCCGACCATAGCCCCCCAAAGCAGCGGCCTGCTATGGCTTCACGCCTTGCTGACCGAGCCCCTGCCGGTGTCGCCGTGCTTGAGCAGCTCCCAGCGGGCGACCAGCCCGCGGTGCACCTCGTCGGGCCCGTCCGCCAGGCGCAGGATGCGGGCCCCGGCGTACATCGCCGCCAGGGGCAGGTCCTCGGACAGGCCCGCGCCCCCATGGATCTGCATGGCCTGATCGATGATGCGACAGGCCAGGTTGGGGGCCACCACCTTGATGGCCGAGATCTCGGTCATCGCGCCAAAGACCCCCACCGTGTCGATCAGCCGCGCGGCCTTGAGCACCAGCAGGCGGGCCATCTCGATGTCGATGCGCGCATTTGCGACGATGTCGCGGTTGCCCCCCAGGTTGATCAGGGGCTTGCCAAAGGCCACCCGATCCTGACCCCGGGTGATGAGCAGGGACAAGGCGCGCTCTGACGCCCCGATGCAGCGCATGCAGTGGTGGATGCGCCCGGGGCCCAGGCGGCCCTGGGCGATCTCGAAACCCCGACCGGGCCCGGCGATCAGCGCGTCCAGGGGCAGCCGGACATCGGTGAAGCGCACCTGGCCGTGGCCATAAGGCGGATCGGCGTCCCCAAAGACGGTCAACATGCGCTCGACCTTCACGCCGGGGCTGTCCATGGGCACCAGCACCATGGAGTGGCGGCTGTGGCGGTGGGCGTCGGGGTCGGTCAAGCCCATGAAGATCAGCACCTTGCAGCGGGGGTGGCCCACCCCGGTGCTCCACCACTTCAGGCCATCCAGCACCACCTCGTCTCCCTCGATGCGGGCGGTGGCGCGCATATTGGTGGCATCGGACGAGGCCACCTCCGGCTCGGTCATGCAGAAGGCGCTGCGGATCTCGCCGCGCAGCAGGGGGTCCAGCCAGCGCGCCTTCTGGGCCTCGCTGCCATAGCGCTCCAGCACCTCCATATTGCCGGTGTCGGGCGCGTTGCAGTTGAAGACCTCCGGCGCGATGTGGCTCCAGCCCATCTGCTCGGCCAGGGTGGCGTAGTCGAGCACCGACAGCCCGCTCACCGAAGGCAGGAAGAGGTTCCAGAGGCCCGCGGCCTGGGCCTTGGCCTTGAGCGCGGCGATCTCGGGCAGCTCCACCCAGGGATCGTCCAGCCGACGCTGCCGGGCCAGCAGATCGGCCTCCACCGGCAGGATGTGGGTGTCCATGAAGCTGCGCAGCTGGGCCAGCAGCGTCACGGCGCGGGCAGAGGGGGTGAGGTCCATGGGGGCTCCTGTCTTCAGCGGCCGGTGAGGGAGAAGTGCTGGTAGTCCTGGGCGCTCTTCCAGGCCCCTCCCCACTTCCAGCCGATGGCCTCAAAGGCCGCCACAGCGGGGCCCTGGGCGGCGATCAGCCCGGGCACGGCGGGGTCGCGGCTGAGGTAGGCGCGCCCGGCCGGCGGGTCCACCTTGTCTCCGCGAACATAGGGGTTGATCCTTGGGTTCAGGTCGATGGCCAGGCCCAGGCTGTGGTCCGAGAAGCGCGTGCTGCCGGCCACGGGGCGGCAGTTGAAGGCGCTGGTGATATTGGCCGCCATCAGCGCGTCGTCGTCCCCGCCGAATTCATGGGCGGGCCGGATGGCCTCGATGACGAAGCCCGCGTCAAAGAGCTGGTCGAAGACGCCGGCCACCGCCGCGGCCTGGTCCGTCGCGACGATCAGCAGGCCCTCGTGCACCGCACCGTCCAGGCCGTGGTGGGGCACCACCAGGGCCGAGAGGGCGTCCAGGGGCACCGGGCAGCCGGGCTTCCAGGTCACGCCTTCCATCTTTGCGCGCAACGCTGCCGACAGGGGGCTCACCTGGGTGCGGGGCGGCGGCGCATCGGGGGGGGCGGCAGCCGCCGACAACAGGAAGGCGATCAAGGATGGCAAGCCCACAAGGCACCTCCAGGCGCGGCCACCGTAGCCGATGAGGCGGACGACCGTGTCCGGGCTAAGACCGTGACGGTCCGATGCAGGAGTGCGGGTCATGGAGGTGCACATCGTCCGGCGCATCGAGGTCGCCGACTGGCCGACCGGCCGCGCCAGCAAGCTCGCCCTGGAGACCGTGGCCGATGGCCTGGCCCGCGACATCCTGCTGCCGGTCATCGTCGCCCGCGGCAGCAAGCCCGGCCCGGTGCTGGGCCTCACCGCCGCCCTGCATGGCAACGAACTCAACGGCCTGTCGGTGATCCACCGCCTGCTCCAAGACCTCGACCTGCGCGAGATGGCCGGCAGCATCGTCGCCATCCCGGTGGTCAACGTGCCCGGCTACCACGCCAACAAGCGCGAGTTCAGCGACGGGATCGACCTCAACCGCGTCTTTCCGGGCAAAGAGGGCGGCACCCAGAGCCAGGTCTTTTCAGCCCGCTTCACCGACCGGGCGCTGCGGTGCATGACCCACCTCGTGGACCTGCACACCGCCAGCTTCGGCCGCGAGAACTCCCTCTATGTGCGCGCCGATCTCAACCACCCGGTCGCGCGGGCCATGGCCGAGGCCCAGCAGCCGCAGATCCTGCTGCACAACCGCGGGGTGGAGGGCACCCTGCGCGACACCGCCATGGACCACGGCATCCCGGCCATCACGGTGGAGGTGGGCAACCCCCAGCGGGTGCAGGACGACCTGGTGCTGTGGAGCGTCCTGGGCATCGAGCAGGTCATGCACCTGCTGGGCATGATACCGGCGGCCCCGCGGCGTTCCCCGCCCTGGCAGACGGTGCTGTGTGGCCGCAGCTACTGGCTCTACACCGACCGCGGCGGCTTCTTGGAGATCTTTCCCCAGCTCTGCGACCGGGTGAAGGCCGGCGACCGCGTGGCCCAGGTCCGCGACGTCTATGGCCGGGTGATCCGCGACATCTTCACCCCCGAAGCCGGCGTGATCATCGGCCGCAGCACCAACCCGGTGAACCAGACCGGCAGCCGCGTCTTGCACCTGGGCACCGAAGGCGACCCCCAGCGCGCCCCGACCGCCCCCGACGAGTAGGGGCTCAGCCCAAGGCCAGCAGCCGGCGCTCCAGCAGCACATCGTCCAAGGACACCGGCCCCAGGTGCGACAGGCCCAGGGCCTCTGCGGCGTCCACCAGGCGCTCGGCCCGACTGGCCCCGGAGTCGGGCTGTCCCGCCAGCAACGCATCCTCTGGAATAAGCCCCACAAGCTCACTTCCGTCAATATCGGCGCCAGCCTGGCGGGCCAGGCGCCGGACCTCGGCGGTCACCGTGGCGGGGGGGGTGGTGGTCCAATCCAACAGGTTGGTGGAGACCTGGGAGCGACCGTATTCAGGCAGGGTCCACCCGATGGCGCGCACCCGCGGCAGGCCCTCAGGGGCGCCCTCGCGAATGCGCGCGGCGATGGCGCGGGCGAGCCCCAGGTCCTCGCGGTTGAGGGTGAGGTTCCAGGCCACCAGCAGCGGCCGGGCCCCCACGACGCTGGCCCCGGTGCGGGCCACCCGGGGAGAGAATCGGGCGGGCCCGAAGTCCGGCGGCAGGCGCGCCAGCTTGAGGGCAAGGCTTCGGCCTGGCCCCGGCGCAGGCGGGCGAGGCTGCGGCGGCTGGGATCGCGGGCCGCCGCCTCGTAGAGGTAGACGGGCAGGTCCAGCTCCTCGGCCATGCGGGCGCCCAGGGCCCGCGCGTGGTCGGCGCAATCCGCCAGGCTGAGGCCCCGCAGGGGCACCAGGGGCACCACGTCGGCCACGCCCAGGCGCGGGTGAACGCCCTGGTGCTGCCGCAGATCGATGCGGAGCAGGGCCTCCTTCACCCCGCGAAAGGCCGCCTCGACCACGGCCTCGGGCGCTCCGGCCAGGGTCACCACGGTGCGATGGGCCCCCTCGCTGCGGTCCACATGCAGCACCCGCGCGCCGGGCACCGTGGCCAGCTGCCCGACGATGGCCGCAATCACCGCCGGGTCGCGCCCCTCGGAGAAATTGGGCACACACTCCACCAGGGGTGGTCCGTCGGGCAGGTGCAGGCGAAAGTCGGTAGATTGGGCGGACATGAAGGCTCCCGCAGACGGGGAGCGCTATCCTGACCACCCCCCGCTGGAGAGCCCATGACCGCCACCCGCGCCCTGCTGATGCTGATGACCCTGGGCTTGAGCGCCTGCGGCGACGACAAGGGCGAGGCCGCGGATGGCGCCGATGGCAGCGACGGCGCCGACGGGGCAGACGGCAGCGATGGCGCCGACGGCACCGACGGCACGACGGCGGCGACGGCACCGACGGCGGCGACGGCGGCACCGACCCCTTGCAGCAGGCCTGCGAGACCGGCGAAGAGGGCAGCCCGGCCACCTTTGCGGCCACCCGCATGAGCGCCTCGGTCACCTGGACCCTCAGCTATGACAGCGGGGCCGAGGCCGGCGGCTACACCGACTGCAGCTATAGCCGCGACTACGACGGGCTTCAGGCGCAGGGTTTCGAACACCTCTGCCCCGACTGCGCCGTCATCACCCGCGGCGACGCCACCTTCACCGATGGCGTGGACTGCTTCGAGGCCTTCACCGGCAGCCCGACCGACGCCACCCGCGTGGAGTGGTGGGGGGTCACGGCGGCCGGCGGCCTGCACCGCACCGGCGCCGACCAGGCGCCCATGGGCGAGCTGACCACCTTCTCGGGCAGCTCCGGGGACGGCAGCCCCGTGTCCGTCGCCTGGGAGAGCACCTACGAGATCGGCGGGGGCAACGTCACCCTGTCCGCAGCCGGCACCCTGTCCTGGGAAGAAGACGGCGACACGATCCTGACCGACTTCTGGGGCCCCCGCGCCGGCCCCTATGCCTGCGAGTGGGAGTGCAACGACCCCGGCGACCTGGCGGGCGACTACGACCTGCAGACGGGCGACGTCATGCCCAATTTCCGCTTGCAGGACCAGTGCGGGGAGTGGGTGGACCTGCACGACTTTGCCGGCAGCTATGTCGTGCTGGATACCAGCCAATTCGACTGCGGCCCCTGCCGCAGCATGGCCCAGACCGAGGAGGCCTTCCTCGAAGAGATGCGCAGCCGCGGCGTGGCGGTGCGCGTGCTCACGCTGATGGGCGATGGTCTCAGCGACCCCTACGGCACGCCCGACGCCTCCACCGTGGACTGGTGGATCAACGAGTATGGGCTCACTGACCCCGTTCTCTACGATCGCGGCTACGCCTCTGCCCTCTTCCCCCAGTATATCTACGACAGCACGGGCGAGGACTTCGGCTACCCCGCCTGGCTGGTGCTGGACCCCCAGATGCGGGTGATCTCGGGCAATGTCGGCTTTTCAAGCTGGGATGCCGTCATCGACATCATCGAGGACGACCGCGCCCGCTGAGGCGCGGCCGGCGGCCCCTCAGCCCTTCTTCTTGCGGCCCTTGGCCTTGGCCTTGGCCTTGGGCGCTGGCGCCGGCGCGGCGGCCTCGACCTTGTCCAGGCGCTGCTGGAGCTTGCGAAGCTGGTCCTGAAGGCGCTCCACCTCACCCTCCAGGCGAGCACGGGGGGAGGTCGCGCTGGCCTTGCGCAAGGCGGCGGCGTTGCGATCCACCGCCGGGGCATGCTGCTGGCTGACCTGGTGGCGCAGGCTGTCCAGCAGCCCCAGGCCGGCGGGCTCACCCAGGACCTGCAGGGCACGGCCGATGGCGAGGCGCAGGGCGTGGTTGGGCTGCCGGGCCAGGGCGGTCAGCCGTTCCAGCGTCGCGGCGCGGGTGGCCTGATCCAGGCGGCGCGCGCAGGTGGCCAGGGCCTCGGCCGCGCTGGGCAACACGCTGTCCCGCAGCCTTCCCTGGGCGAGGGCGGCGTCCAGCCAGGCCCAGGCGGTGGCGTCCCCCGTCTCGCCCAGCCCGACGATTGCGCCCCGCTGAACCCAGCCCCACCAGCCGGCCTGCTCGGCCTCTTCGATGAGGAAAGGCACCTGGGCGGGGTCCCGCTGCTTGCCCAGGCTGGTGAGCGCGCCAGCAGCGGCCCGGTAGGGACGGTCGGGGAGGGCCAGCCAGGATTGCAGGGCGGCGGCCGCCGCCGGGTCCCGGTAATTGCCCAGCGCGGCGGTCAGGGGGCCCATGGCGCGCGGGTCCTGCTCCCAGTCCAACAGGGCGATCAAGGACGACAGGGCGGCGGCGCTGCCCGACTCCCCGAGGAAGCGCGCGTAGTGGGCCCGCTGCCGGTACTCCGCGGTGTCGCGATAGGCGGCCTCCACCTTGGAAATGCCGTTGGCGCGGCCCTTCTGGCAGAGCGTGCGTACGGCGTGCAGGCAGGCCCGGGGGCTGCTGCCATCCTCCAAGCTGCGGCCCAACCGGTCCAAGCCGGGATCGAAGTCCAGGCCGGCCAGCAGCTTGTTGTGGGGGTCGATCACAACCTGCAGGGGGGAGGCGTCCAGGGGCAGGACCACAGCGCCCGTGGCGCCCTCCATGCGCAGGCTGCGGTGGAGCCACTGCCCGTCGGCGGTCTCGACGGCGACCTCGATGTCGAGGTCAAAGAGGCCGATGCCGCGGTCGGCGTCCACCTGGGTCTGCTCGAACTTCAGGCTGCCCTGCTTGCGGTCGGCGTCGAAATCCCAGGTGGCCTTGAGCTTGGGGTAGCCCGGCGAATGGAGCCACTGCTCGAAGAAACGTGCCAGGCTGCGACCGGAGGCAGCCTCCAGCTCTCGACGCAGATCGTCGGTCTCCACCACCTCACCGGCGTGGCGCTGCAGATAGGCGCGGGTGCCCGCCCAGAAGGCGTCATCCCCCAGCTTGTGGCGCAGCATGTGCAGGCGCCAGGCCCCCCCCGGGTAGAGGTGGCGGTCGAAGAGGTCCCAGGCGCTGTCGAAGTGCCGGGTGACGATGGGCCGCGCATAGCGGTTGTCGGCCTCGTCGCAGTAGTTGAGCAGATCCCCCAGCAGCCAGGCGTCGGCGGCAGCGGCGGTGGCCGTCTCTTGCAGCCAGACCACCTCCATATAGGTGGCCCAGCTCTCCTTGAGCCAGGAGTGGGCGAAGTCCCGGCAGACCACGAGGTCGCCAAACCAGGTGTGGGCCAGCTCGTGCAGGTTGACGATGTCGATGAGTTCGCCAATCTCGGCCCGCAGGCGATCATCGGCCACGAATGCGTCATCCCAGGACACCAGGGAGATATTCTCCATGGCCCCGCCAATGCCCGGCGCGGCGAACTGGAAGTACTTGGGCCAGGGCAGGGGATGCTGAAGGCGACCGGTGATCCAGGTGATGAGATCGCGGGTCTGGCCGAAGCTCTGGCGGAGGTTGTCCGCCGTGTAGGGACGAGGCGCAAAGGCCGCCACGGGCAGACCATCGATGGGCTCCTCATCAAAGCGGGCCAGGTCTCCCAAGACAAAGCTGATCAGGTAGCTGGGGCAGGGGCGGTCCAGCGCCCAGCGATAGCTGTGACTGCCATCGCCATGGTCCTCCACCCCTTGATCGGCGCCGTTGGCCAGGGCCAGGAAGCGGGCGTCGGTGCGCAGGCAGATGTCCAGGGTGGTGCGCACCGAGGGGTGGTCCACACAGGGCAGCCAGTAGCGGGCGCGCTCGGTCTCGTGATCGGTGGCGGCAAAGGCGGGCTCTTGGCCCAGGGTGGCCTCGGATCCGCCAAAGAAGAGGCCGGTGAGCGGGGATTGCACCGACCACTTCACCGTGACCTGACGTTGACCCCCAACCTCCACCCCATCGTCGAAGAGGATGTGCAAGGCGTCGCCATCGTAGCGCCACTTCAGGCTGTGACTGCCGGTGACATCCGTGATGTCGAGGTCCACCGCGTCCAGGCGAAGGCTTCGCCAGCCCGCGGTGCGGCAGACCAGGTGGTGGGTCACGACGCCGTCGAGACGGCGGGCAAAGACATCGACCGTGGCGGCCAGCTGCAGGTGGCGCGGCTCCAGGCCGGAGTCCGGAGCATAGTGGGCGACCGCGTCGGCGCGGGCAAAACCGGCGGATGGGGCCGGGTGGAGGAGGGCGGCGCGGCGGGACATGGTCGCTCCATGCAGAGTCGAGGCCGCCGGACATAACCTGAACCGATTAGATCCCGGGGGCTTCAAGTCGAAGCTCTGCAAGGAGAGCCCGTGGCGCAGGGGCGGTGGAGTTCGAAGCGCCGCTACTCTCGCCGCATCACCGGCCTGCTGCTCCTGTTGGGCCTGGGCCTGGGCCTGGGCCTGATCCTGCTGCCCCACCTCGGACCCGAGCAGGGGCAGGATCTGCGCCTGATCGGCCGCTGGGCTCGCAGCCTGCGCCCCTGCCCCCTGCCGGCCCCCGGCAGCGTCTGGGCCCAGGACATCCAGGCCGCGGCGGTGGATCCCCGATCGGCCACCTGGATCACGGCCCTGGGGGCTGATTCCGCCTTATTCGCCGACTTTGGCGGGGACCGGGGCGTGCCCGTACAGGCGGTGCACTGGCGCAAACCCCTGCACCCCCTGCGCATATTTCACGCCGCCAACAGCGACGCGGTGGGCTACCCGGTGGGCGAGGATCTGCAGTTGGAGCGGGCGGACGGGGCCCACCCCCAACGCAGCGTGCTGCTGGATCGCGAGGCCTGCTGGTCCTATGAGCTGGTGGAGGCCCGGTGGGAGGCCGGCGGCGGCTCAGCCAGCCGGGCGGAGCGCGTCGATCTGCGCGCGGGCCCCCGCACCGACGGGGGCTGGTTCACCCCCGCCACCGCCGCCGGCCACGCCCGCTGGCACGATGGGTCGGGCCTGCCGCTGATCCCGCTGCTGGTGCTGGAAGAGGACGCAGCCGGACCCCCCATCGCCCACGCCTTGCGCCTGAGCGCCCCCAACCTGCAGCGGGCCTATGTGCCGCCCGCCCGCTGGGCCGCCAGCCCCGATGTGGACCCCGACCGACCGCCCATGGGCGCCCGCTTGCGCCTGCGCCGGGACTTCGATTGCAGCCAACTCAAGCCCCAGGCGGCACGAGTCTGCGCCGCCTTGCAGGTGCATGGGGCCTTCATCGCCGAGAAAGGCCGCCGCGTGGCCATTGAAGGCCAACGGGCGGCCCTTTGGGAT
>JAGYJW010000050.1 GCA_018401435.1 Deltaproteobacteria bacterium
GACGACGCCCACAGCGGCGCCCGCTCCGCCTGCCCCGGCCTGTGGCTGACCCCGGTGATCCGCCACGACGGCGCCTTGCTGATGTGCTGCGCCGACCTGCAGGGCGAGCTGATCCTGGGCAATCTGGCCGAGGAGGGCTTCCGCGCCTTGTGGGAGGGCCCGCGCGCCACCCGCACCCGCATGGACCACCTCGCAGGCCGCTTCACCGGGGTCTGCGCCGGCTGCGGTGGCATCAATTGGTACGATCTCGACCCCGACCGCGTCCAGGCCACCCGGGCCCGGGCCCTCTCCCCCGAGCCCCGATGAGCGACGCATCGCCCCCTTCGGCCCTGCGCTTTCCGCTGATGGTCCTGGCTGCCGCCGCCCTGTGCTTTGCGGTGGGCCACCCCCTGGCCAGCTCCTGGCTGACCGAGGTGCTGGGCCTGCTGGTGGCGGCCGGACTGACGCCCGTGGTCACCGATCTGACCGCCGCCAGCCGCCTGGTGCTGGGCACCGCCCTGGCCTTTGGCTGCAGCGGCTTGCTGGGAGGGCTGGCGGCCTGGCTGCTGGCCCGCATCGGCGGAAGGGCCCCCACACTGGCGGGGCTGCTGCGGTCCACCGCCGCCATCTTCGTGGGGGCCAACCTGGGCGTCGCCGCCAAGACGGTCACCCTGGCCCGCATCGCCGTGCCCGAAGCCGTCGAACGCAGCGTGGGCGGCGGGGGCCTGTCCATCGATCTGGCCAGCCTGCACTTCGCGCCCTGGGCCCTCTCGGGCGCGGTGCTGGCCTTCATCGTGGTGGTGGCGGTGGGGGCGGTCTTTGGGATCTTGGGGCGCAGCCGGTCATAGGGGGCAGCTGCTGTCGGGGGTGACCTGGGCCACCAGCCCGCGCAGGCCGCCGGGCACGCCGTCGCAGCGCTCGGGTTCGCGGCCCTGGCAGCGCTCGCAGGCGCAGAAGGCCTCGGCGCCGGCGGCGTCCAGGCCCGCGCAGCTTCGGGTGGCGGTCCACAAGGCCGACCGCAGGGCGTCTTCGGCCTCGGGCAGCGGGGTGGGCGGCGTGGCGGTCAAGGGCCAGAAGCGCAGGGTGCCGTCGTTGGCCCCGGTGGCCAGCCAGCGCCCGTCCGGGCTGGCCGAGACCAGGTGGACCCGTCCGTGGTGCCCTCGCAGAACACGCAGCAGTTCACCATTTTCGAGGTCTCGCTCTTCGACGTTGCCATCGGCCAGACCCCGCCAGACCCGCCGGGCCTGGGCCTCCACCCGCAGGCTGACCGAGGCGGCGGGGAAGGCCTCGCTCTCGTGCTGTTCGGCGCGCTGGGTCACATTCACGCGGCGGCTGCGGTGGGCGCCGGTGCTCAGCTCGGTGTAGTCCACGGCCAGCCAGTCGCCGGTGCTGTCGAATTCTGCGGCCTCCACCCGCACATCGGCCGGCGTGCGGCTGACCCCGGTGCCCCGGACCAGGTCCGTCAGCCACATGCGGCCATCGCCCAGGCTCAACAAGAAGCTGCCGTCGGGGTTGAGGCGCAGGCGGCGCACCCCGGCGTGGCGCAGGCGGGCGGGGTCCTCCTGGCCCGCGGCCCAGAAGAGCACCGTGCCGGCCTGGCTGGCGATGACCTGGCGCAAGCCGCCATCGGCCACCGCGGCGGTGCGCACGACGTCGCCGTTGAGGGGTACCGGGCCCTCGGAGAGCAGGCCCCCGCGGGGGTCCAGCAGCACCCAGGCGCCCCCGCGCACCACCAGGGCCACATCGCCCGAGGGGCTGAAGGCGGCGATGGCGGGGCCGCTCTCCTGGGCCCGGTAGAGGGCCTGGGGCGGGCTGTCGGGGCTCCACCGCCACAGCACGCCGTCGCGGTCCACCGCCAGCACACCGGGGCCATCGGGGGCCGGGGTCGCGGCCACCACCGCCTCTTGCAGGGGCAGCTCCGCGGTCTCGCCCGTCAACAGGTCCACCCGGTAGAGCTGCTCCCCCGCGCGAACCAACGCTGTGCGCCCATCTCCGCGAAATCGCACCATGGCCGGCGGCGCGGCCAGGGGCCCCACCACCACCGCCGCCAGGGGCTCGCCCAGGGCGAGCTGTGCTGCCGCCCGCCAGGCCTCCGGATCCTCGGGCTGGCGCAGCTGGCGCAGGCCCACCGCGGCGGCGGTCGGGTCGGCCAGGGGGTTGTCGAGGTGCGCCGCCAGGGCGGCCTCGGCCTGTTCGCGCCCCGCCCAGGCCCGCCCCAGGCCGACAAAGAGCGGGGTGAGCAGCGCACGGCGGCCAGGATCAGCCACTGGCGCAGGGGCCGGCCGGTCGGGGCCACGGTGGGGCTGCCGGGCGCCCCCCCGGGCCACCAGCCAGCCGTGTAGCCGGGGCCAGCCCGCCACCAGGGCCGGGGCAGCCAGGCGATGGGCCCCCGGGCCCGCCGGCAGGATCAGCTCGTGGCTGTCCAGGGCCGCCAGCACCGCGTCGATGGCCTCGGGGGCCAGGCCGGTCTCCTCGGCCAGGGCAGCTGCGCTCCGGGCCGGCAGGTAGGGGTTGGCCGGGCTGCAGGCGGACCATGCGCAGCAGGACCTGCTCCAGGACGGGCTGCAGCGCCGGATCCAGCTCGGCCCAGAGCTGCTCGGGCCGCCGGGCCAGGGCCTCGGCCACGCCGCCCCGCTGCCGGTAGTCGGCCAGCCGCGCGCGCCTGGACCGCTGTCCCCCAGGCCCGCCATCAGCAACGACAGCCGGGGAAGGGGCTGTCCGGACTCGGCCAGATCCTCCAGGATGAGGTCCACAAGCCCATCTTCAAGGTTCAGGCCGACGGCGGCGGCCGGCGCTGTGATCATCTCGCGCAGGGCGTCGGGGCCCGGGGCGGGCACCATGCGGTGGTGCGCCTCTTCGCTGATCAAGGCGTCCAGGCGGCGGCCGCTGTCGTCGATGACCAGCTCGGCGCAGCGGCCCAGCAGCTCGCCGGGGATGAGCAGCAGCACGCGATCGCCGCTGCCCGGGGCCGCCCGCGCCCACAAGGCGCCCAGCCAGGCCCGCCGGCCCGCGTCGTCGTCGCGCTGCTCGTGAAAGAGGGCGTCGAAGGAGCTGGCGATGATGAGCTGGGGTGCCTTTCCGCTGCGGGCGGGCAGGGGCGGGCCGGGTCGGCTGGCCAGCACCGTGTAGCCGGCGGCCTCCAGGCGCGGGGCCACGCCGGCCCGGGCCAAGGGCGCAGGCCGCTGCCCCGGGGGGCGCTCAGGGCCAGGAAGGCGGGCGCGCCGGCGGCCTCCAGGCGCTGAAAGGCGGCCTCGATGCGGTCCACCTCGGCCCCCCGACCGGCCAGCAGCCGGGCCTTGTTTCGCGCATAGGGCGCCAGTCCCGGCCACGGACGCGGCACCAGGGGGTGGTGGTCGGTGGCGGCGTGGGCACAGAGCATCAGGCCGGCGGCGTCGCCGGGCAGATCGGCGGCGGCAAGGGCATCGCGGGCCCCCACCAGGGAGGCTTCTACGCTGAGACCGCGCGCCAGCAGCCCATCGTAGAAGGATTCTGCGAAAGCGCGCGCCCCGTCGTCACTCAGGGGCCACCTTGCCCCCACCACGACGTCGATGCCCGCCCGGTGGGCGGCCAGGACCAGCGGCGCGACATCCACCCCGGGCTGGTTGCCCACGGCCGTCAGCACCACCATGCGCAGGGTGCCGTTGTGCTTGCGCAGCAGCTCTTCGAGGCGGGCCGGCCCCACCAGCCGCTCGGCGCCCGACGCCTCCCACAGCACCAGCTGGGCGCCGGACTCATCGGGTTGAAGCGCCGCTTCGAGGTGGAGCAGCGTGACGGGCTGCTGGTGCTGGGTGGCCACCCGCAGGTGGTGGTCGATGGCCTCCAGCGACGCGAGGTCGAGGCGGTCCCGGTCCGCGGCAAAGGACAGGCCCCCGCCGTCGCCGCCTTGCGCAGGAGGGTGGCCAGGCGGTCCGATCGGCCGGGCGGGCGGGCCGAGGCGCAAAGAGCCGCTCGGTGCCCCGGCGCCGGGCCCGCGCCGACAGGGCAGACCGGGGCTGGATCCGCCGCCCTCCCAGGCCAGCTGCACGCGGATGGCGGGGTAGCTGCCGATGGCCTCGCCGCCGGGGGTCAGGGGCAAGAAGCGCCAGGGCAGGGCGAGCAAGGCGTCGCTGGGGGCGCGCACCCGCAGCCGCAACCCCTGGCCCTGGGCGATCGCGCGCACCAGGCGCGGCGCGCAAGCCGACCATCCCGCCAGGTCCAGACGGGCCGCCAGCCGCTCGCCCAAGGCCCTCCCGGCCTCCAGATCGCCGCTGGAGAAGGCCGCCCAGTCCGCGACCCAGTCCGCGTCCGCGGGTGGGCCAAAGGGGGTCCATGCGCCGTCCTGGAGCCGAATCTCGAAGCGATCGGACCCATCGGTCGAGGCCGCATCCAAGGCGGGGTGGGGCGCGCGGCGCGCGACGATGTCCAGGACGACCGGCTCCATGCTCACCGGGGTGGGTGGCTCGCGGCCTCGCAGTCTACCGGGGGGAGGGCCCACCCGTCGGTCGCCGGGCGCCCGTCCTCAGGCGTCATGGCGAAGCTCCACGGGGATGAAGCGCATGATGAAACGGGTGAGCCGCGCGAAGCTGCGGCTGAGGGCGTAGAAGCGTGGGTAGAAGATCTCCTCGTCCCCCCGCTTCATGGCGTGCAGGATGCGCTGGGCCAGCTCGTCGGCGTTGCCCCAGGGCAGCCCCTTGGACGGGTCGGTGCGGTAGTGGCCCAGCACCCGGGTGCCCATCTCGGTGCGGACCGGCCCCGGGTAGACCGTCATCACGCGAATCGGCGTCTTGCGCAGCTCCCAGCGAAGCTGGTGATCCGCCGCCGCCAACGCGGCTTTGGACGCCGTGTAGTGGGTGCCGTAGGGGGGAAAGACATAGGCCGCCGCCGACGCCACATCGATGATCTGGCCCTTGCCCCGCGCCAACATGCCCGGAAGAACCGACCGGATCAGCCGCAGGGGCGTCAGCGTGTTCAGGCGGATCAGCCGTTCGCCCACGTCGGGGTCCATGGTTGCCGTCGCGCCCACATACTCGATGCCGGCGTTGTTCACGAGGATGTCTACCGGGCCGGCCAGGGCCTCGGCCGCGGCCACCAGGCCCTCGACCACCACCGGGTCGGTGAGGTCGGCGGGCAGCACATGGGTGGGGCCCACACAGGAGGCCGCCACCTCGTCGAGCAGGGCCTGCCGGCGGGCCACCAGGGTGAGCACATGGCCGTCCTGGCTGAGCACGCGGGCCAGGGCGGCGCCGATCCCAGAGGAGGCGCCGGTGAGCAGGACGTGCATCGAAGTCTCAGGTCGACGGGGGCCGCCCGGGTAGCCCGGCGGGGCTATGGGTTCCAGCCCGCGCCGGGGGGCGGTCAGTCCTCGTCGATGGCGTAGAAGTCTCGCAGGTCGTCGGGTGTGACCTCTTTCAGCACGCGGATCTTGGGCAGCTTCGGGTGCGCGTGGATGGCCCGCATCGGCGCCTCCGGACTCAAGGACTTCAGCTCCTCCAAGGCCGGGGCCGGGAGATGGGTGAGGTCCACCAGCTCGTCCAGGGCGAGGGCGCGAAAGAGGGGCTGGCCCTGGTCCGGCTGCTTCAAGAAGACCGATCCGGCCTTGACGGTCAGGTTGATCTTCCCTTGGGCCCGCAGCTCGGCGAGGCCGGCGATGCCCACCTGGGCGGGGTCGATGTCGGCGCTGACCGACAGGCCCAGCTTGGAGGTCCATCCCGAGGTCGCTGCCGCAACATAGGCCGAGGAGACCGTCTCTTCGACCAGCAGCTCGCCGGGCCGCATCACGCTGGCGGCGCGCGCGAGCAGCCAGGTCCGGTCCTTGCCCAGCGTCCTGCGGGTGGCTTTGGCCGTGACATCCAAGAAGCAGCCTCCCCCGATGCCGAAGGCGATGCTTCCCCCCGCCGTTCCGTTGACGCCCACCGCGACCTGGCCCGTGGCGTCGGCGTCCATTTCGACTGCGACCTGCAGGCCCCGCTGAATGGTCTGCGATTCGGTATAGGCCACCACCGGGCCGGTGACGCTAATGGTGGCGCGGGCTTGTTCGGCTTCGGGCAGCCGCTCGACCACCGACCCGACCGCGTGCAAGCCGCCGTTTGCGTCGAATGCGATGAGGTCGCCGGGAGAGAGCCGCTCACCCGTGTAGTTGAACAGGTAGGTGGTGGCCTTGTAGATCGCGCGAGAGAGCCGTTGGACTTCGCCCATGTTGGGCCTCCTTGTGTGGTCAGGCGTTGTGGCCAGGCCGTGTGGCCAGATTCCGATAGCGCAGCGGGCCCACCCATGGATGGGGGGTGTTTGCGGTGACAGGGCACCTATCTGGGCTGCGGTCGCGGTCTTTCGACGGTATTTGCTCCTCTCTCATTCCGTTCATTCCTTGATGAAGATCAGCTTGTCCGTGCCGGGTGCCGGGGCTCCGGGCGCAACCGCCGCAGCGACCGCTCAAGCGCCCTCCCCGACCGCTGAGGCCGGCGGGGGCTCCGGCCTGGGGCCAGGCGCCCTATGCCCCAACCATGAAGAAGACCCCTCCCCTGTCCGGCCGGCTGCTGCTGGGCGCGATCGCCGGCGCCGTCGCCTTTGTCGCCCTCTGCCTCGCTATCTTTGGTGTGCCCCTCACCGCCACGATGCTGGGCCTGTGGGCGCTGCTGCTGGCCCGGCGCTCGCGTCTGTGCGTGGCGGCCCCCCTGCTGCTGCTGGCCTGGAAGCTCCCCCTGCTGGAATATGCAGACAGGGTGGAGACCCTCGCAGAGACGCCCCACTGGAGCCCCCGGGACCACCTGGGCGTCTGGCTGCTCAACCTGGGCATGGCCGGCGCCGGGGCGGCCCTGGGCCTGCCCGAGGTGGCTGCAGAGACGGCGCTGCTGGCCCTTCCCGGCCCCAGCGAACGCCAGGCCCGCAGCGACTTCGCCCTGGGCTCGCCCGCAGTGCGGCGGGCCCTGCGCAGACAGGTGGCCGCCTTGCCCGCCCGGCCCGACCACCGGCGCGACCTGGTGCCCCAGACCGTGGTCTTCGGAGGCGATCCACTGCGGGAGTCGGCCCGGGTGGCCCTCGCCCTGAACCCCGCGACCCTGACCGGCTGGGCCGAGCCCACGCCCCAGGGCTGGCGGCTGCACCTCACCGCTCAGGTGGCCGTGGACTACCCTCCCGACGCCCGCCTGCACCTGCTCACCGTGAACCGGCGCCCCATCGTGATTGACGAGGGTCTCTTCACCCGGCTCCAGCAGGCCGGCTGGCTGCACCCCTTCACCATGGCCTGGACCTGGACGATGGCGGCCGACGATGCCCGCCTCGCCGATGCAGAGACGGTGGGGCGCGGCTGGGCCGAGGCGCTCTGGGTTGAGGCGCTGCAACGCGCAGCCAGCCATCCCGCCCGATCAGAGCCCTGAGCCGCGCAGCTCGCCGCTGCGGTTGCGGAACCAGCGGTCGAGATCGCCCTGGCAGGCGTTGATCTGGTCCATGGAGTGCTCGCGCTTGGGGTCGGCCTCCAGGGCCGGTCGGATGAGGTCGGCGGCCTGCTCCATGCGGGCAGGCAGATCTGCGTCCAGCAGGTCGGCCTCCAGGTCGGCGAGGGCATCCTGCAGCCAGCCGCGGCAGGTCGTGTCGTGGTAGCAGGCCGAGGTGATGCCACCATAGATTGTGTGCAGGGGGGTGCCGGCCTCAAAGGCCCAGTCCGGGTCCCAAGGCAAGAAGACGCCGCGCCCACCCGCGCCGGGGTCGAAGTAGATCCGGTAGTTGTTGGAGTAGTAGACATAGCTGTCGTAGTGGCCGGTCCAGGCGGTGGCGGCCCAGAAGCGGGCGTGCTGCTCCAGGTCGATCCGGGCGCCCACATCCCGCTGGAAGTCCCCCTCGAAGAGGGCGTCGGTCACCGCGTGAATATCCGCGCGCTCCACATCCTGGCCCTCGTCCAGCTCGAAGTAGTCCTGGGTGCCCGCGTTGAAGTCCACCAGGGTGTAGCTGCCATCTGGATGCAGAAAGTAGTCGCCGTCGTAGAGATTGCCCGAGGGGTCGTCGAAGCGACTCTTCAAGAACGCGTCGTCATAGGCCTCCACCAGGCTGTAGACGCCGTAGGCTTCCCCATTCAGCCGCAGCTCGGCATAGGCCACCCGCGCCGCGGGCGTGCCCGTCAGCTCGTGGATGCCATAGGCCGCCAGCTCCTTGAGCTTGGCGCAATCCTGCACCATGTTGTTGAGGTTGAGCTTCTGGAGGCCCTCCAACCGGGCCTCTTCGCCGTACTCCAAGAGGTCCAGCTTGAAGGCGGACTTCTGGGGGAGCGGTCGGGCGCTGCCCAGGCGGCCCTTGATGCGCAGGCCGATGTTTGGGAACTCTTGCCCGTCGATGTTCACATCGGCGGTGACATAGGCGTAGGGGTTGGCCTGCAGGGACGCCAGCCCGGCCTCGTCCACGGCCAGGTCCACCTGCACCAGGTGGTCGAGCTGGAAGATCTGGCTGACGAAGGGCGGATCGGGATCGTCGCCGTCCTGCCCATCGCCGCCGCCATCGGCCCCGTCGCCGCCCCCGCCCTCGTCGTCGTCGTCGGGCACACCGACGGCGGGACCGTCGTCCTGGGCATCGGGCAAGGAGACCGGCTGGCAGGCGAGCAGGGCGAGCAGGAGCATCCCGCCAGTGTAGCACCCCGGGGGCCAGCCGCCGGTCGCGCCGGTCCCCGCCTTGACCGATCGGGGTCTTCGGCACCAAGATCCTCATGGATTCTCATGGGGGCGAGGCCCCCAGCCCAGGAGCCCCGATGGCCGACCTCCCCTCCGAACCGGAAAACGAACGGGGGCCTGCGGTGCCCCTGGTGGCTACGCGTTGGATCGCGCGGGCCTTCGAAGACGCCCCCGCGGTGATCGCGCTGCACCAAGGCCCCGACCACCGCTATGTCTTTGTCAACCGCGCCTATCGGGAGCAGACGGATGGTCGCCCCATGGTGGGGCGCACCTATGCCGAGACCTTCCCCGAGTTCGTGGCCCAGGGCTACCTGGACATCTTTGATACCGTCTACCGAAGCGGCAAGCCCTTCGTGGCCAATGGTGCCCGCGCCGACACGCCGCGAAGAGTGGGGGATCCGCCAGAGGAGCGGTACTGGAACCTGGTCTTTCAACCCATTCAAGGAGACGACGGCGCGGTGGATGGGCTGATGTCCTTTGCCTTTGAGATCACCGAGCAGGTCCTGGCCACCCGCCAGGCCGAGGCCGCGCGCCAACGCTACGACGACCTCGTGCAGAGCGCCGGGGTGATGGTCTGGACGATGCGGGTGCAAGATGGGTCGCTGCTGTGGGCCGGGGGGCGCATCGAAGCCATCCTGGGCCTGTCTGCAGAGTTGGAGGGCCTGACGGCTGCCTGGCGGGCGCGCATTCACCCCGAGGACCGCGACGCGGTGGAGGCCGCGCGGGCCAGCCTGCGGTCTTCGGGGGACCGCTACGCCCTGGAATACCGTCTGGTGGCCGAGGATGGCGCCCTGCGTTGGCTGTCGGAGTCCGCGCGCCTGGAACAGGCCGAGGCTTCATCCCCGCCGGTGGCCTGGGGCTTGACCCAGGATGTGTCTGCGCGGGTCGCCGCCCAGGCCGAGCGGGAGCGCCTGCAGGCCGAGCTGCTGCATGGCCAGAAGCTGGAGAGCCTGGGGGTGTTGGCCGGCGGCATCGCCCACGACTTCAACAACCTGCTCACGGCCATTCTGGGCCAGGCGTCCTTGGCCGAGGCCCTGCTGCCCGCCAGCCAGCCCGCGGCGCGCCCGGTGGCCGCCCTCGTCGCTGCAGCCCGTCGGGCCAGCGAGCTCACCCACCAGCTGCTCGCCTATTCGGGCCGGGGGCACTTTCGGGTGGAGGCCATCGACCTCAACGAGGAGGTGCGCGGCCTGTCTACGCTGATGGAGACCATGCTGTCCAAGAAGGTGGTGCTGCGACTCGATCTCACCCATCGGCCGGCCTGGGTGGATGGGGACCGCTCGCAGCTTCAGCAGGTGCTGATGAACCTTGTGTTGAATGGGGCCCAGGCGATCGGCGAAGCCAGCGGGTCGGTGATGGTGCGCACGGGCCACCAGCGTCTGGGCGCGGAGGACCTGTCCACCCGCCAGACCCTGGGTGAGGTGGACCCGGGCATCTTCGCCTTCATCGAGGTGTCCGATACCGGCAGCGGAATGGACGCCGACACGGTGGCCCGCATCTTCGACCCCTTCTTCACCACCAAGGCCACGGGACGCGGACTCGGCCTGGCAGCGGTGCAAGGCATCGTGCGGGGCCACCGCGGCTTGGTCACCGTCTACAGCGAGCTGGGGCGCGGCACCACCTTCAAGGTGCTGCTGCCCCACTCTGCAGCATCGTCCGAACTGACGACCGACGAACCCAACGCGCCAGGGCTGGGGTCCACCGGGGCCGATCCGGTGACCACCATCCTGGTGGTGGACGACGACGGCGATGTGCGAGAGCTGGCCCGCCGGGTGCTGGAGTATGGCGGCTACCGGGTGATCGAGGCCCGGGACGGCCTGGAGGCGGTGGAGATCTTCCGCGCCTTGTCCCAGGAGATCTCCCTGGTGCTGATGGATATGACCATGCCGCGCATGAGCGGCGAGGAGGCCTACCGCGAGATCGTCGCCCTGCGCGCCGATGTGCCCGTGGTGCTGTCCAGCGGCTACAACGAGGTGGAAGCGACCCGCCGCCTGGTGGGGCGCGGGCGGGTGGCCTTCATCCAGAAGCCCTACACCCTGCGGGAGCTGCTGGATCAGGTGGCCGAGGCCCTGTCGTCGGGGGGCTGAGCGTCAGCGGCGACGGCCGCGCAGCTCGGCCACGGCCGCAGCCTGCCCGGCCGGGTCGATGCGGTCCACAAAGGGCAGCCAGGTGGCCTCCTCCTCGGCCAGGTGGGCCTCCAGCAGCTGGGCGAGGGCCAGCAGGGCGGCCCCCTCGGCCGGCGGGTTGGGTCCCCGGGGGCTGGCCAGGGCCGCCCGCGCCGGGCCCAATGCAGCGACGATTTCTGCGTGGCCGGCCGCGCTGTGGTCGAGTGCAGAGACGACGCTTTCGGGCAACTTCAGGCGCCGGAGCCGGGGGGCCACGCTCTCGTCCTCGTCGCGGGCATGCAGCAGCAGGGCCGTGTCGAGGTAACGGGCGCAGGCGAGGGCCGTGGCGGCGGCTCGGGGGTCGGAACGACCCGCTTCGGTGGCCAGGGCGCGCAAGCCGGTGCAGACTCGGCGAATGCGGCTGTGGCAGGCCCGCAGCAGGTCGCTGAGGCCCTCGGAGGTAGGGGCGGGGCCGATCTTCATGGCGGACTCCGGTGGGGGCGCGGGCTCAGCCGCAGGCTGCCCGCCACCGGCGGGGAGCCGGGTTCCCGGGGGCGCGGCGGCCGCTCTCGCCCAGGTGGCGCAGGTGGCTGGGGGACATCGGGCCTCGCGGGTGGCCGGACCTTTCAATATATCTCGTTGTCCGTTGATTGGCCCGCCTTTGGGGGAGAGGGGGGCTGCGGCGCCCAGGGCAGCAGCACCACGGTGTCGGGGCCATCGGGCCAGATCACGCCTTCGCCGTCCATATGCACGATCTTGTAGGCGGCCACGCTGCCCGCGGGCAGCGCCACCGACACGGCGCCGTCCACCGGTCGCAGCCCCTTGGCGGGATCCCAGTGGCCCAGCTCCGGGCCCGCCCCCACCACCCGCAGGTCGCCTTCGGTGGCGGGCAGATCGATCCGCAGGTGCACGGTCGGGGGATCCTGCAGAAAGGGCGCCCAGCCCGGGTTCGCGCCGGGTGCCGCCCGAAAGAGGCTGATCTCCACCCCCAGCTCGGCGTCAAAGCTGGAGAAGAGCTGCAGGTCGGCCCCGGCGGCCTCGAAGCCCAGGGCCTCGGCGGCCGGGGGCCGGCTGCCGGTCCACAGCAGCACCCGCGCGGCCTCGTGGTCGGAGAATCGCCCGATCGACAACCAGTCTTCACCCATGCCCAGGATGATGCTGCGCCCGCTGTGCAGCACGGGCCAGGCGCTGCGCAAGGCGGCGAGACGGCGCAGCAGGCTGCGGGTGCTGGGCTCGCTGCCCCCCTGAAGGGCCGCCCAGGGCATGTCGCGCCGGTTGTCGGGCTCTTCGCCCCCGGGCAGGTCCAGCTCGGTGCCCCAGGTCAGGCTGGGGATGCCCCGGGTGGCATAGAGGAAGGTCAGGGCCTGCCGCACCCGCGAGCTGCGGCCGCTGCATTCGGTATGAATGCGCTTGAGGTCGTGATTGTCGAGGAAGGTGACCAGGGCGCTGGGGTCGCGGTAGAGCCGGTCCAGCGACAGGGTGCTGGCGATGCGCCCCAAGGGCGCCCCCTTGCAGAAGACATCCACCAGGGCATAGCGCAGGGGGAAGTCGAAGAGGGCGTCGAATTGGCCCTGGTCCAGCGTGGCGGACAGCCGCGCCGGGTCGCCGCTGAAGTCCTCGCCCAGGGTGAAGAAGCCCGGCCGATGGGCGTCCAGGCGGCTGTTGAGGGTGGAGAGGGCGGGCAAGGGCATATGGCCCACGGCGTCAATGCGAAAACCATCCACGCCGCTGCGGTCGATCCATCCCGTTGACACGGCGGCGAGGTAGTCCAGCACTTCGGGCTTCTCTTGGGCCAGATCGGGCAGGCCGTGCACCTGGCCCGTGATGCGCTGCTCCGGGTCGTTCCAGTCTTCGATATCGCCAGTCGGATGGAACCAGTCGGGGTGTTCCTGTCGCAAGGGGGCGTCGTAGTCGGTGTGGTTCCACACCATATCCAGCAGCACGCGCATGCCCCGGGCGTGGGCGGCCTCGACCAGGGACCGCAGCGCCGCGTCGTCGCCAAAGCGGGGCTCGATCCGGGCCAGATCCCGCACCCAATAGCCATGAAAGGCGCCCCAGGCGTCGATCTTGTCGGTGCGCATCGCAAAGATGGGGCTGAGCCAGAGGTCGGTGACCCCCAGGGGCACCAGGTCGTCGAGGTGCTGCTGGACGCCGCGCAGATCGCCGCCATGAAAGGCCTGGGGATCGGCGGGATCCACCGCCGCGTCGTTGCTGGGGTCGCCATTGGCGAAGCGGTCCACCATGACGAAGTAGATCAGCCGGGCGTGCTGTGGGTGGGCCTCCGGTGGCGTCGGCGTCGGCGTCGGTGTCGGCGGCGGGTGCTTGGGTTGGCATGCAGAGAGGACCAGCGCCAGCGCCGGCCCCCACATCAGGGCTGCCCGCCCAGCCAGCCGTCCAACATGCGGCCCACCTGCCGCTCGATCACCAGGCCGGCCTCGGTCAGGGCGTCGTCGGCGTCGTCATGGACGAATTGCAGGAAGACCGGCACCTTGAAGGTCTTGCTGGTGCCTCCAGCCAGGTCGTCGGCGCGCGCCGCGCTGGCGGTCACCTCGACCGTCCACCGAAAGCGCCCCTCCATCTGGGTGTTGTAGACCGCGGTGGCCTCGACCAGCACCAGCAGGGGGGCGCCATCGGCGTGTTCGGCCAGCCAGGCCAGGCGCCGGGGGGTGTTCTGCACCCGGGCCAATTCGGTGGTGGTGGCGGCGGGATCGATGGCCCGGGCCGTCAGGTTGCGGGTGGCCAGCGCTGCCACCAGGCGCGTGTCCAGGGACTCGGGCAACGGGCGCAGGCCCTCGGCGTCCAAGGGGGCCAGCAGGCCCACCCAGGCGGCGTCCGTGGGTTGGCCCAGGCGCGCGGGCCCGGCGGCCTTGGGGGCGCAGGCGGTGAGCAGCATCAGCAGGGTGAGGGGCATGCCACGCATCAGAACCAGGCCTCCGTCTCGATGGACAGAACATGGTGCAGGTGGCGCTCCACATTCTTGAAGTCGTCGTATTGGTCTATGGTCTCGACGAAGCTGTTGCCGAATGCGTTGTTCTGATTGCTATATTGCACGCCATAGAGGAAGCGCAGACTCGGCCGCGTATAGACGCCGCGCCCCAGGGGGTTGAGCACCAGGCCGGTCTTGCCTTGGAAGGTGTAGCGGGTGTCGGTGTCGCCGCGCTCCAGGCCCCGGGCGTCGGGCTGCCCCGCCGTGTTGGCAAAGAGGCTGTCGGGGTGCTCGCGGAAGGCGTTGCCGTTGGTGCTGACCTCTTTGGCGGCGCTGCCCTCGGCCAGCCAGTGCACCGTGTCGGTGAGGTAGGTCTGCAGGCGCAGCACCGTGGACATGTAGCGCCGGGCGTCGTCGCTGGGCACGATTGTATTGTCCAGGTCGGTGTGCTGCCCATAGAGCCCGGCCAGCACCAGGTCCAGCCGATCGGGCACCAGCCGCAGCTGCAGCTCGTCGCCCAGGGTGAGCACGGTGCGCTGGTCGGTCATGCCGGTCACGTAGAGCCGGTATTCCTGGCCTTGAAAGGTCTCGACGGTGGAGCCCAGGGGATGTTTGCGCTCCAGGCTGGCGAAGAAGTTATTCCAACGTACCGGGCCGAAGCCCCCAAAGCCCAGGTAGCCGATGAGCTTCCACGACTGTGCGTCGGTGGCCACGGGGTTGGGGAAGTCCACCTCGTTGCGGGCGGGCTCCTGGGCCAGCCACTGCTGGAGGACCTCGCCGCGCACCCAGTCTTCATAGTCCAGCCCCGGCGTGTTGTAGGGGGCCTGGGTGTTGCCGGCCACCTTGGGCTCGTAGCGGTACATGCCGCCCACGCCCACTTCGAACTGGTCGATGGGCCGCACGCGCAGGGTGCCCCCCGGCGTGAAGATGGTGTTGTAGGCCTCGCGCTTGAGCCCGAAGCCCGAGTCGCCAAAACCCAGCAGCAGGTCGATGCGGCGGGTCTGCCAGCGGGCGCTACCGCCGATGGTCTCAAAGAAGATCTGCGCGGGGCGCATATCGTAGAGGCCCAGGTCGCCAAAGTAGGTGTCCAGGGTGCCCACCTGCCAGGTGACGTCGGGCAGCAGCACGTTGCCGGCGCGCGCGAAGACCTGGGACATGCGAAAGCCGGCCAGGCTGGCGTCGGGGGTGGCGTTCTGGATGTTTCCGCCTTCGATGCGAAGGTGTAGCGAGGTCCAGGGGTCGCGGGTCAGGGCCTGGCGCTCCAACACATCGTAGCGAAGCTCCAGGGCCGCGTAGGCCCGCTCATTCAGCAGCCGGCCATAGAGGTTCCAGTAGCCCAGGGTGCCGCCGCCGCCCTGGAAGTCCGGGCGCATGCCCAAGCGCACATAGCCGGCCACATCGGCGCGGCCGGCCTGGGCCGGGGTGGAGGACAGGGCGCTGAAGGCCAGCAGGGCGGTGCCGACCGCCAGCGTCTGGGTGCGTCGCATGGGCGGTCAGTCCTGCTGCTCGAGCACGACGATGGAGTTGGCTCGCACCGTCCAGGTGGGCTCCCCGGCGATCTCGGGCGCGTCCAGCGAGATGTTGGCGCTGCGGTAGGGGTCCAGGCTGGGGTTGTCGTCGAACCAGCCCCCCTGGCCGCGCTGGGTCTCGGTGGCGGGCATGTCGAACCAGGTCTGGGTGTCGATCAGCCGCCCCCAGCTGCGCCCGCCGGGCAGGGTGAAGGTCACGTCGCCGCGCTCCATATTGATGAGGACGAGCAGTTCGGGCTTGTCGGCGAAGTCACCCTCGGCCACATAGTGCATGGCCACGTGGCGCTTTTCGCCCCACTCCCATCCCTCCATGTCGCCGTTGCTGGCATTCTTCCAATACAAGGGCATGCCGCCGCCATACTCGGCGGGGCTGAGGGCATAGGTGCGGGCCTTGCGGAAGGTGATGAGGCCGCGCACGAAGTCGTGCATGCGGTAGCGGTCCCAGGCATAGGTGGACTGCCACTCGCCCCAACGGAACCAGTTCCACTCGTTGTCCGAGGAGTCCGAGTAGGCGTTGTTGTTGCCGAATTGCGTGCGAATCCACTCGTCGCCGCCCAGGATCATCGGCGAGCCATGGCTGACGAAGAGGCCGACAAAGAGGTTGCGCATCATCTGGCGCTTGACGTCTTCGTCCCCCCAGTTGCGGGATCGGTTGTGGTTCTCCCCCGACTCGTCGTCACACCAGACGCTGAGCGGGTCGTTGCAGCAGACCGGGTTGAGCAGGCCGCAGCCATTCTGCTTGCTGTCGTAGCTGAAGAGGTCGTAGAGCGTGAAGCCGTCGTGTACGGTCACGAAGTTGATGCTGTGGTAGGGCTTGCGGCCATTCCAGCCATAGACGGACTGGCTGCCCGTCATCACGGTGCCCCCATCCACACCCTCCGTGCTGTTGAGGCGGAAGTTGTCGTCGTTGACGAAGCTGCGCCACCAATCCCGATAGTGCGCGTTCCACTCCGCCCAGGCGTAGGCGGGATCGTCGGTGCTGGTGGTGAAGCCGCCGATGCCCGGCCCGGTGCCCGCGGCCGTCCAGGGCTCGCTGATGATGCGCGTGTTGTTTTGGCGCAGGATGGGGTCGTCGATGATGTCTTGCAGGACCGTATCGGCGGGATCATTATATTCGTTGTAGGCGAGGTCCTTCTCGCCCAGGATGCCCGCCAGATCGAAGCGGAAGCCATCGACATGCAGCTCTTCGGTCATGAAGTGCAGCGAGTCCATGATCAGCCGGCGCATGGCGGTGTGGTTGGGCCGGGTCTGGTTGCCCACGCCGGTGTTGTTCCAATAGGTCTGGCCGTCTGGGGACAGCGCATACCAGGCCGCGTTGTCCAGACCCCGGTAGCTGTAGAGGCCCGCGACCTCCTTGGGGTCGAAGTTCACCTCTTCGGCGTCTTCGAAGGTCTCGAAGTAGAGGCGCTCGCGCCACAGACCGCCCTCGCCGGTGTGGTTGTAGACCACGTCTACGATCACCTCGATGTCGTGCTGGTGAAGCTGGTCCACCATCCACTTGAACTCGTCCAACACATCGCGCACGTCGCCGGTGGCCTGCCATTCGGCGCTGTACTGGTGCTCGGGGGCGAAGAAGTTGAGGTTGTTGTAGCCCCAATAGCCTCCGTCCAGGGGCTTCTCGTGCACCGGCAGCAGCTCGACTGCGGTGATGCCGAGATCCTGCAGATAGGGGGCCATCTCGCCGATGCCCCGCCAGGTGCCCGGGTGGTCCACGCCGCTGGCGGGGTTGCGGGTGAAGCCCTTGGGGTGCACCTCGTAGTAGATCTGGTCGGTCCAGGCGTGGCCCGGATGGTTGCCGCTCTGCCGGGCGCTGCGCCAGGCGGCCTCTTCGGGCGACCACTGGTAGTCCGATGCGACGATCACCGTCTTGCTGCCGGCCCCCCAGGTGGACTGGTGGCGGTGGGGCCCGCTGGCGGTGCTGCCCCGGGACCAGTCGTGGTCGCGGTGAATCGCCTTGCCCCAGGGGTCGGTGAGCAGCTTGTTGGGGTTGAAGCGGTTGCCGTCGCCGTCCACGTCTGTGCGGAAACCGTGGGTGGACCCGGGGTACCACTCTTCATCTACCTCCCAGTTGGGCCCCCAGGCGACATAGCCATAGTGCTGGCCCACGCCGATGCCCTCGACATAGACGCTCCAGAAGGGGCTGCCATCGGGGGCGGGCTCCAGGGGCATCTGCCAGGTGGGCAGATCGGCTTCGGGGTCGTCAAAGAGCAGCAGCTCGATGCGATCGGCGCGCTCGCTGTAGACCACGAAGTTCACGCCGCGGTCCACCCGGGTGGGGCCCATATGGTCCATGGTGGCCACATCCGCCCAGGACAAGGACGGGGCCAGGGCCTGGTGGTGGTAGAGGCGGGTGTAGTCCTCGCTGGCGCAGGCCGAGGCCAGGACGCCGGCGAAGAGGCCGAGGGCGGGGTGGAGGGTGCGGGAGTTCATCGCTGCGCAGTCTACCGCGAAGAGCCCCAAAGGCGAGGACCCCGCCCCCCGGTTGGAGGGCCGGGGCCCAAAGGCGGCTTGGGGGGGCTCAAGGCAGGGGAATGGCCTGCTCGCCGGTGGCGATGGCGTCACCCTCGGCGGTGAGGCCGATCTCGGCGATGCCGCTGCCGGCCAGCAGGGTGGCCATCTCGTAGCCTTCGGGGCTGACCATTCCCCCGGCAGAGAGCAGGCTGTCGATGTGGGTCGCGTGGGCTGCCGCGCGGGGAGGCCAGGCTCGTGTTGATCACCAGGGCGCCGGGGTCGGTGGCCCAGCGAATGCCGTGGATCAGGTCGTATTCGGTGCCGTGCTGGTGCTCGTCATGGGGCTGCTCATCTCCCCTCAGCGGATCAGGAGGCGCGAGCCTGGTTCTTGATCGCGCCGATCGTGGGCAGCCAGATGCGGAAGACCGCGCCGCCGGCCTCGGCGTTGCCCGCGGTGGCGTGGCCGCCATGCTGCTGGGTGATGCGGGCCACGATGGCCATTCCCAGGCCGTAGCCGTGCTTGGCGTCGGCGGCCTGGCTGCCGCGGTCGAAGATGCGGGGGAGGAGGGCCTCGGGCAGGCCGGGGCCCGTGTCCTGCACGCTCAGGCAGACGCCATCGGCGTCGGGCTGCAGGCTCACCGTGATCTGGCCGCCTTCGGGGGTGTACTTGATGGCGTTGCCCACCAGGTTCGCGAGCACCCGACCCAGGTCGCTGGCGTCGCCGCGCACGACGATGTCGTCGGCGATGTCGGCCAGCAGGCTTACACCGGCGCGCCGGGCGCTGGGGCGCAGGGTCTCGACCTCGGTGACCAGCAGGGTGGACAGGTCGATGGGGTCCCGGCGCTGCTGGTCTTGCCGCAGAAAGCCCTCGGCCAGGTCATAGGCGCGCTTGCCCATGCGCCGGATGACCTCCAGGGCCTCGGCCACATCGGGGGAGAGGAGGCTGTCCTGCTCCAGCTGGTCGATGGCGGCCAGGATGCCCGAGACCGGGCTGCGGAAGTCGTGGGCCAGCTCGGCGCCCCGCGCGGCCCGGGCCCGGGCACCGGCGATCAGGCGGGCGTTGACCACCGCCACCGCCACATGGGAGGCCAGGGCGCGCAGGCCCCGGGCCCGCAGGTTCAGCTCGGTCTCGGTGGTGTGTTGGCTATCCACGTAAATGGCGCCCAGCAGATGATCTCCATGGATCAGTGGCAGGGCCATGGCGCTGCGCAGGGACAGGGCCATCACGCTCTGGGCGGCCCGCAGGTCGTCGCGCTCGAACATGTCGGCGACGATGACCTCGCGGCGGCTGTCCAGGACATTGCGCACCACGGACATGGAGGGCTCGTCGCTCTCGACGCCCGGGGCGTGGGCGCCGGCGCGGATCTTGGGGCCATCCTCGTCCAGGATCACGAAGGCGCGCTGGCCATCGACCAGCTCCAGGGCGACCTCGCAGACCCGGTCCAGCACCCGCTGCAGATCGTGCTCGCGGGCGATGGTGACGGCGAGGTCGAGCAGGGCGGCGTCCGAGCCCGAGGCGCTGCGCTGGCTGGCCAGGCGGGCGTCCACGTCGATGCGCAGGCCCTCCATCCAGTCCCGCAGGGGCACATCGCCCACCTCCTCGACATAGGGCGCGACCCGCTCCAGGTGGGCCCGGGCGGACGCCGGGTCGTGCAAGGCCAGGGCGGCGCTGGCGGACCACAGACGGGATGCGGCCAGCTCTCCGGCGGCGCCCAAGGTGCGCAGCTCCGTCTCTGCGGCCTCCAGGGCGGTTCGGGCGGCTGCGGCGTTGCCCAGCCGGGCCTCGCAGACCCCGATCAAGGTCCCGATGCGGGCGGCCTCCAGGCGGGCGTCGCCGTCTTGTGCGACCGCCCAGGACGATCGGGCCTCGGCGAGGGGGGCGGCCGAGGGGCTGCTGCGCAGGCTCAGCTCCAGCCGGCGGCGGGACAGCTCGACAAGCTCGCCGGCCAGGCCAGCGCGTTTCGCGATGGACTCTGCGAGATTGAAGTAGTGGTCTGCCTCCTGGTTGTGCCCCTGGGCTGCGGCCACATCGCCCAGGTTGCCCGAGGCCATGGCTGCATACTCGTCGTTCTGCAGCTCCTGGGCGACGTTGACGGCCCATTGGCCGGCCTGGCGGCTGCGCTCCCAGCGGCCCAGGCGGCAGTAGCCCAGGCATAGGTTGGTCTGCACGCGAACCTGCTCCAGGCGCTGGTTCAGGCGCTCGAAGATCAGCAGGGCCTCCTCCCAGCAGGCCACCGCCCGGGCGCGGTCGCCGCACTGGTACCAGGCGGCTGCGGCGTTGTTCAGGGTGCGGGCGCGATCGCGCAGGCTGAGGCCCGCGCGCTGCGCGCCGGCCTGCCCCAAGGCGGTGGCGGCGTCGCGCATGCGGCCCGCATGCCACAGCAGCAGCCCGCGGGTGGCCTGAAGAAGGGCCCGGGATCGGCGGCCCAGGCCGACTTCGGGCGGGATCTTGTCCAGCACGGCCAGGCCGGTGTCCAGCTTGCCCTGGCGGCGCAGCGCCTGGGCCAGGGTGCCGTGGGCGGCCAGCCAGTGGTCGATGTCGGCCGGGCTGTCGGGGGCGGGGTGGGCCACCACGGTGCGCGCGACCGCGGCGGCTTCGACCACCTCTTCGCGCAGCAGGCGGATGCCGGCTTCCACCGCGTCCAGCTCCAGGCGGCTGCCCAGGGGGCACAGGCGACGGGCGGCCTGGATGGCGTCGTCGGCGTCGGGGCTGGCGGGGTCGGCCTCGGCGAAGGCGCGCACCAGGGCCACCCGCACCGGCAGGCTGTCGATGCCCGCGCCGTTGCTGCCCAGCCAGCCCTCGGCCAGAGCCCGGGCGGCGTCGAGCTGGCCTGCCCGACGCAGCAGGTCGGCGGCGACGGCGACCAGCTCGGGCGTGGGGGCCAAGGCGGCCAGGGGTTCGGCCATGCGGGCGGCCGGCAAGGCGTCCAGCTCGCCGGCCAGGGCCAGGATGCGGGCGCCTTCCTGGGCGGCCAGCGCGGCATCCGCTGCCCCCACCAGGTGGCTGGCCAGGCCCATCGCCGCCCGGGGATCCAGGCTGTCGGCCTGGGCCAGCCGGTGGCGGGCCAGCCGCAGGTGCAGGGGCGCGGTGGGCGCCGCCGCCGCCATGGATGTGCGGGCGCGCCGCGACGCGCAGCGCAGCAGATCGCCCTCCAGCAGCACCAGCCCGGCGTCGATCAAGGCATCGACGCTGCCAGAGGTGGCGGCCTCTCCGCTCCCCATGAGCTGCCCCAGCTCCGCGAGGCTGAGGGGCTCGGCCGAGAGGGCCAGCAAGGCGGCCACGTCGGGGTCGGCCTCCGCCGGGAGCTGCTCGGCGGTCTCCCCCAGGCTGAGTCCGCCCGATGCGACGAGGCTGTCCAGGCTGGCCTCGTCGACCAGCCAGCGACCGTTGCGTTGCAACAGCGCACCCGCCGTCGCCGCCGCCACCACCACATCCACCACTGACCGCGGCCATCCACCCGACAGCTCCGCCGCCACCGCCACCAGCGGTGCTGGTGGGGTTGATCCCAGGATCTGGGCGATCAAGGCTTGGATCTGGCCAGGGGCCAGGGCGAGCAGGGGCACGGTGCCCGCCGCGTTGTCGGCGGTGCGGGTGGTCAGCAGGTGCACCGTGGGCTGGCCCGCCAGGGCACGCAAGAAGTCGGCGTCGGGTTGGGCCAGGGTCTCGAGGTCGTCCACCAGCAGCCACACGGGCTGCTCGCAGCGGGCCACCATGGCTTGGGCCGCGATCACCACCCGGGTCTCGGGATCGGGGTGCTCGGGCAGGTTGACGGGGACGCCGGGCAAGGCGGTGGACGAGAGGGCCTGGGCCACGGCCGCCCACGCGGCGCCGCCCGACTCCAGGCGCAGGTGCACGCGGCCGACCGCCCGCAGCTCGGTGATGGCCCGCTCGATGGCGTGGGTGCGGCCGCTGCCGGGCAGACCGCTGAGGCTCAGCCGGCCGCCTTGGTCAACCCAGCGGTTGATGCTGCGGTCCACCGCGTCCACCGCGACGTGGGCTCCCCCGGCCCGGCGCCGCAGGCTGGTGGGGTCCGGCGGCGGCGCGTGAAAGCCGTGGGCGGCGAGGGTGTCACAGACCGTGCTGGCCGTTGGGCGCCGCGCCGGATCCGTGGCCAGCATGGCCTCCAGCAGCTGGGCGAGCCAGGGGCTGGCGAGGGTGGAGGTGGGCGGACCGCGGCGACGCTGGGCCACGATGGAGGACAGGCCCCCTTCTGCGCCGGGCAAGGAGCCATGCAGCATCTCCCAGACCACCAGGCCCAGGGCGTAGACGTCGGCGGCCGGAGAGGCCGCGGCCCCTGCGAGGCGCTCGGGGCTGGCATAGGCCAGGGTGCCGCCCGCCAGGCCCACCATGCCGAAGTCCACCAGCTTGACCTCGCCATCGGTGATGCGGCCCACCACCACGTTGGCGGGCTTGATGTCCCCGTGGATCACCCCTGCGCCATGCACCGCGGCGATGGCATCAGCCAGGGCCGCCAGCACCCGGTTGGCGGCGCTCTCGGGCGCCCGCGCCGCCTTGATGATCTTGTGCAGGGCCCGTCCCCGGGCGATCTCCATCACCAGGTAGGGGCGCGGCAAGGCGCCGGCATCCAGCACGGCGGGCACATTGGGGTGCACCACGCTGGCCAGGGCCCGCAGCTCGTCGCCCGGAGGCGTATCGATCAGCTTGAGGGCGCCGCGCACTCCGCGGCGGTTGCGCGCGCTCCATACCGACCCGAAACCGCCGCTTCCAAGCCTGCTATCGAGCGTCCAGTCACCGATGCGTTGCATCGGCTCTGGATCGACAGGGCGGCTCTGGGTGGGCTGGGCGGTCATCGCGTTGGGCTCCTGCGGGGGGCTCCGTCCGCCTCTCATCGGTGAATGCACCCGATGCTTGAGGGGAAGGACTTCGCCGCGATCGCCCGGGGGCTCCCAGCCGGCCCTCAGCTCCCGAAGGCCTGGTTCACATAGGCGGTGATGTCCTCGGCCTCGGCCTGGGACACGTTGATGGCGGGCATGCCGCCCTGGCCATTGAGGATCACATCCACCATGGCCGAGTCGCTGAGGGCGTCGGCCTCGACGCTGAGGTCGGCGGCGCCGCTCACGCCGGACTCGGCCTCGCCGGTGCCGTTGACGCCGTGGCAGCTCTGGCACTTGGCCGCATACAGGGTCTCGCCATTGGCGGCGTCGCCGCCGCTGACGCTGCCGGAGTCGTCGGTCTCTTTGTCGCCGCAGGCGGCGAGGAGCAGGGCACAGGTCAGGGACAAGGTCAGGCTGCGGATCATGGCGGAGTCCTCCCAGGGAGGCGACAGCCTATGTTCCAAGCCTTCCGCCCTGCAAGGCCCCTTCAGCGTCGTGCACGGTGAAAGCGCTCCTTGAGGTGGTCGCCCTCTGCCGGATCGACGCCGGCCCGGGCGCAGCTCCGGCCCAGCAGGCTGAGCAGCGCGGCCGCGGGCTCGGCCTGGCCGGCCTCCTCCAGCGCGTCGGCGGTGGCCCCCACCAGGAAGAGGCCCTCTGCGCCCAGGGCCAACGCGTGTTCCACCGCCTGCTTGCGCGGGGGGCTGGGCGGACCGCCGCGCAGCGACTGGGCGAGGCCCGCCAGCAGGGCCCAGGCCACGGCCGGGCCCAGCCAGCTGGCCTGGGCGGGCATCAGCTCCAGGATGCGATCGGGGCGGTTTTCGAGGGCCGAGAGCACCCCCAGGGCCGCCCGGGCGTCCGTGGAGAAGGTGCCAAAGGCCGGCGGGCCGGCGTCCAGGGCCTCCTGCCAGACCCTGCGGGCGTCGGCGTAGCGGCCTGCGGCCTGCAGGGCGGCGCCATGGTGCAGGCGGGCCTCCTGGGCTGCCCGCAGCTCGCCGTGGGCGCTCAGCCGGTCGACGCCGGTGCGCAGGCGCTCGATGGCCTCCTCACCCCGGCCCAGCGTGACCATATCCGGGGCGGCAAGCCCCCAGGCCAGCACCTCGTAGCGCAGCAGGCCGTGGTCGCGGGCGGTCTCGATGGCACGCAGCACCTCGTGCCAGCCCACCACCGGGTCCACCACCCGCAGCAGCCGCGCCCGCAGCAGGCGGGCCTGGCAGGTGGTCTCGGCGCGGGGCTGGTGGGCCAGCGCGTCGTGAAGCTCGGCCAGCGCGCCTTCGACGTCCAGACGCCAGGCCCGCACCAGGGCCCCGGTCAGGTGGAAGTCCGCCCGCACATGGGGGGCCACGTCCGCGATGAAGGGGCGCAGGCGGTCGAGGTCTTCGAGGGCCGCGACGCGGGCCGCACCCACCCGCCGAATGCGGGCGTTTGCAGCCAACAAGGTCGCGGTTGGCGACAGGGGCTCCTGGGCGATGGCGGCGTCCACCTCGGCTGCGCCGGCGTCATCGCCCCGGCGCCAGCGGGCGTCGGCCAGCACCAGGGCGGCGGCCCCCAGGCGGGGCAGCCGCGCTGGCCGGTGCTCTCGGCCGCGCCGATCACCCGCCCCGCCAGCTCGCAGACCTGGGGCACCGTGAGGGTCTGGTGCAGGCCACGCAGGGCCTGGTCCAGGGGGCCCAGGGCCTCGGCCGGCTGGCCGGCCTCCTGCAGGTGCAGCCCCACCCGGGCGAGCACGTCTGGGGTGTCGCCCTCGGCGGCCCAGGCCCGGGCGAGCACGGCATGCAGGGCGCGGGCGGTCTCGTTGCCGCGCTCCTGCCGGGCGCGCAGCACCTCGGCCAGCTCGGGCGGATTGAAGACGGGCAGCCCACCTTCGAGGTCCACCAGGCGCTCGATGATCAGCCGGTCCAGGCCCTCACCGGCCACCCGCTCCAGCACGGAGGTGGGGTGCCGGGACCCGACGCCGCCAGCACCTGCAGCGCGCCCAGGGCGGCCGGATCCGTCGCGACGTCTTGCAGGCGGGCGCGGGCAAGGCGTGGGCGTCGGCGGGCAGGGCGGTGGCACGGTCCAGCAGCGACCAGCGCCGGCCTCCGCGACCCCCCGCATCCTGCTCCACCAGCTTGGCCGAGCTGATCCACCAGATCAGCAGGTCGTGGATGCTGCGGGGCAGACCCCGGCCGTGCTTTGCGACCGCCGTGGCCAGCCCGGCGTCCAGCGGAAGGTGGGCCTCCACCAGCTCCACCGTCTGGTCGGGGTCCAGCGGCCCGACCTCCACCGTACGGGCGGCCCGGTGGTGCAAGGCGCGCAGCTCCAACAGGCTGGGGCTGAGGTGGTCGGAGCGGGTGCTCATGATCACCAGCACCGGGGCACCCAGCGCCATGATCTGGTCTACGATGGGCCATACATCGTCGTTTTCGCCGGCCAGGTGGGCATCGTCCACCCGCAGCCAGCACAGGCCCCGCCAGGCCCTGCGCTGCAGGTGCTCCACCAGCATCGCCCGCAAGGCCGACCGGTTCCAGAGCGGGGGATCTTCCGGTGCCGGGCTGATGAAGCGGGCGAGCAGCTCGGCGTCCGGCAGGCAGGCGCCCACCGTGCTGCCGCGGTCCCGGGCCAGGGTGCCGGCGATCTCGGAGATGAAGGGCTCGCGCTTGGACCCCGGCGGAAAGATCCGGCGCCAGGCGCCGCGCAGCCCGGACTGGGGCCCCTGTGCCGCGCCAAAGTCCATGGGCACGCCCTCGCCCAGACCGGCTTGTTCCAGGGCCGACAAGAAGTCATCCACCAGCCGGCTGCGACCGACGCCCCGGGGGCCGGTCAGCTCCAGCAGCACCGGCCGCCGGGTGCGCATGGCCGCCCGGGCGGCGCGCCACAGGCGGTCCATCTCGGAGTCGCGGCCCACCAGGCGGATCTCGCGGTGGGCCAGCAGGGATGGGGCCTGGGGGATGCGCCGGGGCGCGTGGGGCCGGTGCAGCTGCTCGGGCACGGGCCAGGGGGCCGGGCGATACCAGGTGGGCACCCGGCGGCCGGGCTGTTCGATCGGCCTACCCGCGGCGTTCAACCGGTCTTGCTGGCCGATGTCGGGCAGGGCCTCCAGGGCCCGGATCATGTCTGCGGCCAGGTCGAAGCGCCCGCGGGGATCGGGCTGCAAGGTGGCCAGGATCACCGCGTCCAGGCCGTCGGGCACCCGCAGGCCCGGCCGCACATCCATCCGTGGGGGCGGGCTCATGCGCTGGGACATGCCCTCGGCCGGGTCCCGCGCCGGGTAGGGCAGACGCCCGGTCACCAGGCGAAAGAGCACCGCCCCCACGGCGAAGAGGTCGGTGGAGGGGCACCACAGGTGGTGCTGGCCCGTGAGCCGCTCGGGCGCCATATAGCTGACCGTGCCCACCACGGACTTGTCCTCGTCCTCTTCGCGAAAGGCGCGGGCCACCCCGAGATCGGCCAGCCAGAGCTGCTGCAGGCCGTCTGGCAGGCGGTGCAGCAGCAGGTTGGACAGCTTGACGTCGAGGTGGAGGATGCCGCCGGCGTGCAGGGCGGCGAGGGCCGCGAGCAGCTCGATGCTCAGCCGCTTCAGCTCGGACCAGTCCGGCGGATTCGGCGCGAAGTCCAGCATGGACCCGTCGCTGGCCAGGGCAAAGGCCAGGTAGCTCTTGCCGTCGGGAGTGCGCCCCACATCGTGCAAGGCGATGAGGTTGGGGTGCACGACCTTGCTGGACAGCACGGCCTCGCGCTCCAGCCGGGCGTGAAAGCGTCGGCCCTCGGACTTGAGCACCTTCATCGCGACAAGAAGCCCCAGCGCTTCATCCTGGACGCGCCAGACCGCGCTGGCGCCGCCGGTGCCCAGCAAGGATCGCTCGGGGCTGGGCCACAGGCGGTAGCGCCCAGGCAGGGAGGGGAGCGGGTGTTCCTTGGCCATGGCGCGGGACCTCGCGAGCTTCTCGGCGACTATCCAAGCAGGGCCATGGGCGCGACCGACTCAACCTCCCCCGTCGCAGCGGGGCCGCAGGTCCACCGCCGTCAGGGCGAGGGGGGCGCCGCCGATTGTGCGGGCCACCAGGCCCAGGTCCGTCTCGCCCGCGTCCAGGCGGGTGGGCAGGCGCTCCAGGCGAAGATCTGCCAGGATCGGCCCAGGCCACTCACTTTGGCCCAGGGCTGGCGGCGCAAGGCGGCGGCGACCGCGTGCCAGGAGGCCCGGGGGCGACCCTATCGATCCCGCAGCGTGGGGGCCTCGGCCTGGGGGCCGGGCCAGCTCCCGCCCGAAATCGGCCCCCAACAGGTGGCTGGCCCGCACGGCGGGGCGCGCCGCTCCGGGCAAGCGCGCCGGTCGTCGGGCGCAGCGGATTCGGACTGTGGCCGGGCGGGTGGTCCCGCTGCCCCCTCGGTGCGCTGCCCTGGATGGCCACAACATCCACGCGGGCGTCGTCGTGGGGGGGCACGACATCGAGGCGGTCGGGGCCGACGGGCGATTGAGCCCGTCGGTGGGCACGCGCAACCCAAAGGGTGGCGCGGCACGGCGGCTGTGCCGGTAGGTCTGCCGCCCAGCCCTCGCCAAGAGCCGCATCGAGGAGGGCCCAGGTGGCGGGGTGGTGCTGTGCTTCAAGCGCCCCTGGTCGGATGGGACGACCGGGCTGCGGCTGACGGAGCTTGAACTCGTGCAGCGGTTGGCGGCCCTGGTGCCGCCCCCTCATGCCAACATGGTTCTCTATCACGGCGTCTTCGCGCCGAGCGCGGCGTGGCGCGACCCGGTGGTTCCGGCGCCGCCGGAGCCCGAGCCGAGCCGCGGTCGGCTGACGAAGCGCAACCGCAACAAGCGAGCCTGTCGAGCCCGTCGGCGCTGGCCGTGCTGCTGCACAGCGCGAGCACCTGCTCTGGCAGGTCTTCGGTGTCGACGGCAGGGTGACCGGGCAGCCCGAGCGCGCCGCCCCTCCGAAGCCGACCGCTCCCAGCCGCGGGCGGCAGGGGTACGCGCGCCGGTGGCCGGGGGGCCGATCTGGGGCTTCGGCGGAGGGGGAGAGGCGCTTCTCCGCGGCTTCTGGCACGGCCGGAGGGGCTGCCAGGGCGCTTCAGCCTGGCCTCGCTCGTCGGCCGAGGTTCCAATATGGGGCCCTATGTCCGCTATCCCCCTTGGCTCGGCGGTGCAGCGCGGTCTCGAAAGGTGGCGACTCAGCTCTGGTCGCCGCGGAAATGGCGGAACTTCTTGCTGCGATCGGTGAGTTCATAGAGTCCCTGGCGCCCGCAGAATGGGCAGAACACAATGTCTCGTGGATGATCCCGGTGAAGGGTGTTGCCGGTGACCAAGAACCGCAGGAATCCGGTGGCCAGCCCGCCGCGGCCCCAGGCCCTCACCCGCTTCGCTTCCGAGCGGCGCGCTCCTTTGCCTTGCGGGTGGTGCGTTCCTTGGCTTCTTTGAGGCGGTAGGACTCGGCTTCGACGGCGACGATCTCGGCGCGGTGGACAGCGCCCGCCCGCGGCCTCCCGCCCGGCCGTGACCTGGGTGAGGCCCATGCCCGTCCCAGGCCGCGTCGGGGGCAGGGTGCCCACGTGCGGCTGCGGAGACCGCGACCGGAACACCAGGACCTGGTTGAACACCGGGAACGTCAACGTCTCGACCTGAACCCATCCCGCGTGCGGATTTAGCACCGCGTAGGGGTCCGAGACCCCCACCCGCTGCGCCGCGCCGAGCATCAGGGGCAGATCCACGCGCAGCCGCGCGGGGTCGCCCGTGTCCGGTCCGCCGGGCGTCGCCACCAGCACTTGGTCCCGCAGGGCCGCGAGCTCGTCGATCGGGGCGGCCTCGAGCACGTCGGGCACCACCGCGGCGGAGACGCTGGCGCGATGGCCACAACCAGTGAGACAGAGCACGAGCAGCGGACGCATGGCCTGCCCGCAATCGCTCCGCCCTTGTGTCCGCTATCCCCTCTTGCCATCCGGGGTGCGCCCCACATCGTGCAAGGCGATGAGGTTGGGGTGCACCACCTTGCTGGAGAGCACCGCCTCGCGCTCCAGCCGGGCGTGGAAGCGGCGGCCTTCGGACTTGAGCACCTTCATCGCGACAAGCAGCCCCAGCGCTTCATCTTGGACGCGCCAGACCGCGCTGGCGCCGCCGGTGTGCCATGGCGCTGGATCTCGCGAGCTTCTGGGCGACCATCCAAGCAGGGCCGTGGGCGCGACCGACTCAACCCCCCCCGTCGCAGCGGGGCCGCAGGTCCACCGCCGCCAAGGCGAGCGGGTCACCGCCTGGGCTGCGGGCCACCAGGCCCAGCTCCGTCTCGCCCGCGTCCAGGCGGGTGGGCAGGCGCTCCAGGCGAAGATCTGCCAGGATCGGCCCTGGACCGGTACTTTGGCCCAGGGATGCAAAGCGCGGGCTGCGGCCGGGTCGGGCGATGCGCAGCAGCAGCTCCGCGGGGCCGGCCTGGGCGGGTGTGGCCGAGATGCGCCAGTCCAGACCCTCGGCCAGCACGGCAGAGAGGTCCACGGGCGCGGTGGTGGGCTGCGCCAGGGCGGGCAGCACCGAGGCCGCGCAGGCCGGCCAGGGCTGGCGGCGCAGGGCGGCGGCGACCGCGTACCAGGAAGCCCGAGGTTGTCCCTGCCGATCCCGCAGCGTGGGGGCTTCGGCCTGGGGGTCGTGGCGGTTCATGAAGCTGTGGCGGTCGGTCAGGCCCCAGAAGATCACGGTGGTGCAGGCCGGCTCGTCCACGCAGGCGCTGACGGCATCGTAGAAGGCCTGGGCCCGGGCCAACTCCCGCCCGAACTCGGCACCCAACAGGTGGCTGGCCCGCACATCCAGCTCGGACAGGTGCACCTCCAGGCCCAGGGCGGCGAAGCGCTGAATGGCCTGGCGCCACTGGGCCCGGCTGGGGCTGAGGCCGGCCACCATATGGCCCTGGATGCCCACCCCATCCAAGGGCACACCGGCGGCCCGCCAGCCCTGGAGCAGGTCGAGCACCCCGCGCTGGCGCTGGTTGTCCCACTCGATCGCATAGTCGTTGTAGAAGAGCTTCGCTTTGGGGTCCAAGGCCTGCACCCGGCGGCTCACCCGCGGCCCGAAGTCCGTCCCCAGGCGGCTGAACCAGGGGGCGCCGCTGGGCTGGCCATCGTCTTCGATCCACTCGTTGACGACATCCCACGCGGCGATCCGACCGGCGTAGCGCCCCACCACGCCCGCCACATAGGCGTCGTGCAAGGCCTGGAAGCGGGCGGGGTCGAGGTCGGGGGGCAGCCAGGCCGGCACATGCTCGTCCCAGACCAGCGGGTGGCCCTTGACGGCCAGGTCGTGGTCTTCGGCGAAGTCCACCAGGGCGTCCATGCGCTGGTAGTCGGGGGCCCCGCCGGCCTGGTGGTGGATGGTGGACCACTTGCTGGCATTCTCCAGGGTGACCAACGACGCGTCCTTGATGAGAATGGACGCGTAGTCTTTGTCTTCGGTGAGCCCGTGCCAGCTCAGGGCCACGCCGGTGGCCACGCCAGAGCCCTCTGCGGCCTCCACCAGCCCACCCCCCGAGCAGGTGGCGTCGGGGCTGGCCAGCAGGGCGCCCAGGGCCACAGTGGCCAGGACCCCCACCGCCGCCAGGTTGCCGCGCCTCACCGGTGTTCCGGCGGGGGCAGCAGGGTCACCCGGTCGGCCAGGCTGGGGGGCAGGCGGCGCCGCAAGATGTCCAGGGCCTGGGCGTGGCCATAGCGGGCGCTGGTATGGGTGAAGAGGATGGCCTCGTTTTCAAAGGCGTCGGCCCGCGCGATCACCTCGTCGAGGTGCACATGGCCCTTGCTGCGGCAGTCCGCCACGCTCACCCGGTCGTCCAGGAAGGTGACCTCGATGATCAGCAGGCGGGCCTGGCGCAGGATGGGCTCGTGGTCGATGGCTTCGATCAGGGTGTCCCCCGAAAAGGCCACCACGGGGGCCTCGGTGGCGTCGGTGATGCGCTCGCCCCGCTCCCGGGCGGCCCGGATCTCGGCGCTGCTGCGGCCCACCAGCTCAGGGCGCAGCTTCTCGCGGCGCTCCCAGATGGACCAGCCCAGGCAGGGCACCCGGTGCAACACCCGAAAGGCCTGGGCAAAGCGGCCCCGGCCCAGGTCGTGGCGGGTGCCCGGGGCCGCAGGCAGCACCGTGCAGGCCAGCTCCGAGCGATCCAGCGCCCGCCAGGCATCCATCAAGGCGTGGAAGGCGTCGATATTTTCGGCGGGCACCAGGTAGGTGGGCGGCGCCATGCCCAGCAGCGAGCGGGTGGCGCAATGGGCCGCCACATCGCCCATATGGTCGATGTGGGCGTGGGTGAAGAGCACGGTGGAGCGGCAGACGGCGCCGCGATCGGCCCGGCCCATATCAAAGGCCACATCAAAGCCCGGGAGCTGGATGCAGGTGAGCAGCCCGCCGACGCTGACGGCGTCCACGGCGATGCCGGCAAGCTGGAGCGGAGGGCTCATGGCAGGGGGGCTCGGTTGGGGGCTCAGGGTGGGGATATCCGACCGGCCGCCTCGCCGGGCCCCGGTCCGCCGTTGTAGGCTGCCCGCCATGAAACTCGTCTTCACCATGACCCAGGGCCGCACCGGCAGCCGCTCCCTCTCGGCCACCCTGGCCGCGAACCTGCCCGGCGCCGACGTTCACCACGAGCAGCTGGGCATGGATGTGCGCCTCGCGCACAGCCCCAGCGCGCCCCTGATGCTGCGCTTCAACAGCCGCGGCAATGTGGCCGAGGTGCAGGACTGGTGGCGGACCAAGCTCGCCGACATCCTGGACCGGCCCACCGACTGCTGGGTGGAGACCAGCCACCTGCTGATGAAGGCGGGGCTGATCGAGAACCTGCTGCCGCTGGCCAAGGACCATGAGCTGCACCTGGTGGCCTTGCGCCGCGACCGGGCCAGCCTGCTGCGCAGCTATGTCCGCATCGGCGACTTCACGCACATCGGCAACCGCCAGATGTGGTACCTCGACGAGAAGGCGCCCCGGAACCTGCTCAAGCCCACCGCGTTGCAAGGGCGGTCGGCGATGGGCCTGGCCCTCTGGTATATCCTCGAGATCGAGTGCCGGGTGGCCTGGTACCAGCGCCTGCTGGCCGACCGGGCCGGGGTGACCCTGCACGAGCTGAAGGTGAAGGAGCTGGCGGGCAGCCCGGCCCTCGACCGGCTGGTGGGGCCTTGCGCGGCCCGGAGCTGGCGGGTCCAACCCGCACCGAGCCGGTCCACAACGCTGGACCCAAGCGTATTCTGGACGAGCAGATCGAGGCCGACATGGCGACGGTGCTGGCCGAGGTGGCCGACTTCGACGCCGAGGCCTGGGTAGACCGCCTGGTGCAGCGCCGGCCCCAGCCCTTTGTCGCGGCCAGCGCGCCGCAGCCCCTGGGCGGCCCCGACGACGGGGACGGGCCCGGCGAGGTATTCATCGGCGGTCCGGGACGGTCGGGCACCACCGCCCTGGTGGACCTGCTGGGCCTGCATCCCCGCCTGGCCCCCATCTACGAGACGGAATTCCTGCCCGCTTGTCTTGTGGCCCTGTCGTCGTCGCAACGGGACAGCCGCCTGCTCGCCCAGGCCTGTCTGGCCTATCTGCAGGACTGGAGCCAGCAGGTCTTTCAGCGCAAGCACGAGAAGTCCGCCCACGAGCGCTATGTTCACGGGCCCCACCACCTGCCCCTCGTCCCGGCCGACTGCCAACGGGAATTCGGTCGCTTCGCCCTGGAGCTGCACCAGGTCGACCGCTGGGCGGCCTTGCGGGGCATGGTGCAGCGCCTCTTTGCCGGCGGGGCCGCGTCGGTGGGCAAGGCGCGCTGGGTCAACAAGACCCCCGTGAATGTGCTGCACGCCACGCGTCTGCTCGCCCTCTTTCCGCGCAGCCGCTTCATCCTCTGTGTGCGAGACCCCCGGGATGTCGCCGGGTCGGTGCTCAACAAGAGCTGGGGCCCCGACCGCATGGACCAGCTCCCGGGCTGGTGGTTGGCCAACCTCGTGCCGGGGCTGCTGGCCCGCGAGCTCTACCCCGACCGGGTGCGCCTGGTGCGCTACGAGGACCTGCTCTGCACGCCGGAGCGCACCCTGAACGGGCTCCTGGCCTGGCTGGGCGAGGAGGCCTGCGCGGCGGCCATGCTGGAAGACTACCAATCCAAGGGCCTGGCCCTCGACCCCAGCCGCATCGGGCGCTGGCGGGATCGGCTGACCGCCGACGAGCGCACCTTTCTGCAGGCCACCTTGGGTGTGCGCATGGACGAGCTGGGCTACGGCCCCAGCAGCTGATCAGCCGTCCTGGGCCAGAAAGGCCGTCAGGTCCACCGCCGCGCCCTCGCCCAGCACCAGGGTGGGCAAGGCGGGCAAGGGGCCCAATGTGGCCTGCAGCTCCGATCGCAGCCACAGGCTCTGGTGGCGGCGGCGGTCCCGGCCGGGCAGGCTGCTGGTTGCCCCGACCGGGAAGCCCACCACCCGCAGCACCTCGTCTGGAATGAGCTTGCTGTGCGGATCTTCAGTGGCGGCGCAGATCTGCAGCCGGGGGCCCCACTCAAGCGCCGGCGCACCGAAGGCCCCGGGCCAGGCTGGCCATGGCCGCCCGCAAGCGCCGCACCGACACGTCGGCGCCGTGGTCCAGCCAGACCTGGCCCGGCCCCAGCGGGGGCGGGTGGGCCAGGGCCGACAGCATCGCGTCAAAGAGGGCGCGGGGGTCCAGGCTTTGCGCGTCGAGACGGGGGGATGCGTCCTTCATGGGCACCTCAGCTTTGGGGGCCCCAACGGAAGCCGAACTCACCGGCAAATTGACGCAGCAGGGGCACGCCCGGCGTCTCTTCGCGCCGGGCCACCCGGTGCACCAGCTCCTGGGCCCGGCGGTTGACGGGCGTGGGCACCCCCAGGGCGGCGCCCCGGGTCACGATCTCGCCATTGAGGAAGTCCACGGCGGGCTCCTGGCCGCGCTCGATGGCGTAGAGCATGCTGGAGCGCAGGCGTCGGTAGCGGGTGCCCACCGCCAGCAGCAGGGTGTGCTTGGCCAAGAGCGAGGGCGAGGCCACCTGCTGCTGCTCCTCTTCGCTGAGGGCCAGCCACTCCAGGTCCAAGGTGCCCGAGACCTTCTCCAGCACGATGCCTTGGGCCCGGGCCACGCGCACCGTCTCGGTCATGATCTCCAGGGCCAGGCGGCGCACCACGCGGATGTGCATCAAGGGGCCCAGGCGGTCGGCCCCCAGGGTGCCCAGCGTAGAGATCGCGGCGTTGATTGCAAGCTTTGACCAGCGGGCTCCCACCAGGTTGTCGGTCACCGTCACCGGGGCCACCGCCTCCATCAAGGCGGCGAGGCGGTCCAGGCGCGGGTCGGGCTGGCCGTCCATGCGGCCCAGGGTGAGGCCGCCCGAGCTGGTGCGCTCGAAGACGCCGGGCTCGGGGTGGGTGGCGCCAAAGCCGACGATGCAGCCCAGGACGCGGTCGGGGCCGACGATGCGGGCCACGCGGTCCTCGCACAGGCCGTTCTGGATGGTGACCATCACCCCGTCGGGAGCCAGCCAGGGGGCGGCCTCCTGGGCGGCGGCCTCGACCTGGGGGGGCTGGGTGCACAGCAGGATGATGTCGAAGAGGCCGTCGTCGGGGCCCAGGGTCTGCAGCACCCGGCCGGGCGCGTCCACCGCCTCGCCCACACCGCGCATCCGGTAGCCGAATTCGGCCACCGCTGCGCCCACTGCGGGGTTGCGGGCCAGGCCCAGCACCTCTGAGACCAGCGGGGGCCCGAGCTGACTCAGCCAACCCGCGAAGGTGCCGCCCAGACCGCCCACTCCCACGACCAGGACCCGCGGCCCGACCTGCCCATCCTCGTCCATCTCAACCTCCTTGCGCGGTCCCCCATAGCCGCCCGCGTTGACGCAGGCGCCGCCGCGCTGTACTTCGGGGGACCGGCCGGGAGCCCCGAATGCGTGAATCCAAGCCTTCCGACAAGCTCACTCGCCGTGGCTTTCTGCGCGGATCCCTGGTGGTGGGGGCCTCTGCGGCCGTCGTGCCCCAGGCCGTCGCCGACGACGCCTTGCAGGGCACGGTGGGCGGCGCAACCGACGCCCCCAGGCAGGACGCGGTGGCGGTGGCCTGCACCGTGAATGGGGTGCAGCAGCGCTTCTCCGCGGGGCCCGACGACAGCGCGGTCGCGGCCTTGCGGCAGCGCCTGGGCCTGACCGGCGCCAAGATCGGCTGCGGCCACGGCGCCTGTGGGGCCTGCACCGTGCTGGTGGATGGCCGCCCCCAGGTGAGCTGCCTGCTGCCCGCCATGGCGCTGAATGGCCGCACCGTACAGACGGTGGAGGGCCTGTCCGGCGATGGCAGCAGCGCCGCCTTGCACGCCGTGCAGCGGGCCTTCGCCGGAGAAGACGCCTTGCAGTGCGGCTACTGCACCCCCGGCTTCGTGGTGGAGGCTGCGGCCTTCGTCGATCGCTGGCGGGTGGATAAGGGCCGGCTGCGCCCCAGCCGCGACGAGATCGCCGCCGCCCTGTCCGGCCACATCTGCCGCTGCGGCGCCTATGAGAATATCTACGCGACCGTCGCCGCCGCCTGCGAGGGCCGCTACGACCGCCCCGGGGTGGACGCCCAGCGGGTGGACGCCCTCGCCAAGATCACCGGCCAGGCGCGCTACACCGTCGATGTGCAGCTCAAGGGCCAGCTGGTGGGTCGCATGCGCCGGGCCGGCGTCTCCCACGGCGTCCTTCGCAAGCTCGACCTGAGCGCCGCCCGCCGGGTGGCCGGGGTCAAGGCGGTGGTGCCCCTGGCCAAAGAGGGCGACAAGGTGCGCTACGCCGGTCAAGAGCTGGCCGCCGTGGCCGCCATCGACGCCGCCTCGGCCCAGGCCGGCCTCGATGCCATCCTCGTCGAGATTGAAGCCCTGAAGCCCGTTGTCGGCATGATGCAGGCTCGCCGCGCCGACGCCCCGGTCATCTTCCCGGAGGGCGACGAGGGGGCGGGCGCTGCGGCCGAGATGCCCGTGCTCAAGGCGGGCTGGAATGGCAATGTGCGCGGGCCCGTCTCGTCGGCGCTGCTGTCGCGCACCAAGGCCGCCGGCAAGCTGCTGGACCAGCGCTCTGCCACCGAGGCCCCTGACAGCCCGAGCTACCTGTCGGTGACCTCCACCCTGCAGAGCCAGGCGCACAGCTCCCTGGAGCCCCACTGCGCCGTGGCCCGCTGGAAGCCAGACGGCGACCTCGAGGTCTGGGCGAGCACCCAGAGCGTGCGCTGGCTGGCCGAAGACATCGCCGAGCGCTTCAAACTCAAGCACGACGCGGTCACCGTATATGCCGACCATGTGGGCGGCGGCTTCGGCGCCAAGGTGGGCTTGCAGATCGAGGGCCTGGCCGCCATTCTGCTGGCGCGGGAGTGCGGCGCGCCGGTGGGCCTGGTGCTCGACCGCGCCGAAGACATCGAGACGGGGGGCTGTCGCCCGGCCCAAGAGGTCACCGTCAGCCTGGCCGTAGACCCGACCGGCGCCCTGGAGGCCTTGGGCGTGGACGCCTTTGCCGACACGGGCGTGTCCATCGGCGGCAATGTGGGGCTGCTGGCCCGCATCATGTACCCGACCCCCTACAAGCGCCTGCGCGACTGGGATGTCACCACCAACAGCGGCGCGGCGCGGCCCTTCCGGGGGCCGGGCGGGCCGCCCGCCTTCTTTGGCCTCGAGACCGCCATTGACGAGCTGGCCATCCGGCGCGGGGTCGACCCCATCAAGCTGCGCCGCCGCTGGGATCCCAACCCCAGCCGGCAGCGGCTCTACCGTTGGGCCGAGGGCCTGCCCCTGTGGCGGGATCGGGGCGAGCCCAACCGCGACACCGGCCGCTTTCGCACCGGCGTCGGGCTGGCCTCCGCCGGCTGGTTCGTCTTTCAAGAGCCGGGCACCCGGGTGCAGCTCGACGCCGGGCGCGACGGCATCGTGGCCACCTGCGCCTGCCAGGACATCGGCACGGGCAGCCGCAGCGTCGTGGCCCATGCCATCGCCTCGGTGCTCGACATCTCGCCCCACGCCGTCGAGGTGCGCTTTGGCAACAGCCAGGCCGTGCCCGGCCCCATGTCGGCGGGCAGCCGCACCACGGCCAGCGTGGGCCCTGCCGCCGAAGACGCCGCCCGCCAGCTGATCGAAGAGCTGACCGAGGCCGGCGCCGACACGCTGGGCCTGGGCCTGGTCTCTGCCGAAAAGGGCGGCCTTCGCCACGCCCAGGGCTTCTTGACCTGGCAGGAGCTGCTGGCCCAGGTGCCCCGGGTGACCGTGGTGGGCCGCCGCCGCAAGGACCAGGGCGGCTACTTCCTGCCCTTCCCCGTCGCCGACCTGACCATCGGCAAGGTGCTGCCGGGCGCCGTCAACATCGCCCAGGTGCGGGTGGACACCCTGCTGGGGCGGGTCGAGGTCACCCAGTACGCCATCGGCGTGGGGGTGGGTCGCATCTACACGCCAAGACTGGCTGAGAATCAGGTCCAGGGCGGTGTTCTGCAGGGGATCGGCTACACGCTCTACGAGGAGCGGCGGCAGGATCCGGGCAATGGCCGGCTGCTCACCACCGGGCTGGAGGACTACAAGATGGCGGGCATCGGCGACTGCCCCCCCATCGACGTCTTCTTCGACCAGGAGGGCTTCGACCACGTGCCCGGTGGCGGCGTGGGCCTGGGTGAGCTGTGTACGGTGGGCACCTCGGCGGCCATCGCCAACGCGGTGGCCCATGCCACGGGCTGGCGGCCCCGAGACCTGCCCCTGCGGCCCGACCGCGTCCTCGCAGCCTTGGAGGCAGGCGCATGATCACGCTCCCCGACAGCCTTGGCGCCATCGCGACCGCCGTGGGCGAGATCCGCGCCGGCGGCACCGACCTGCAAGAGCGCCGCAACTCTGGCGTGAGCCGCGGCCCCGTGGTCGATCTCCAGGATCTGGACGGCCGCGACCTCGTCTCGATCAGCCCCGAAGGCGGCCTGACGGTGGGCAGCGGGGTCCTCATCCAGGACCTCGCCGAGCACCCCCTGGTGGTCCAGGGCTACCCGGCCCTGGCGGCCGCGGCGGGGGGCCTGGCCACCCCGCAGATCCGCGCCCGGGGCACCCTGGGGGGCAACCTGCTGCAGCGGGTGCGCTGCTGGTACTTCCGGCACCCCGACTTTGCCTGCTTGAAGAGAGGCGGCGACAGCTGCTTTGCCCGCGCCGGCGACCACGCCGAACACGCCTGCTTCGACACCGGGCCTTGCATCGCGCCCCACCCCAGCACCCTGGCGGTCGCCCTGCTCTGTGAGGACGCGACGGTGACCGTGCGGCGCAGCAGCGGTCGAGACGAGGTGCTGACCGTGCCCGAGCTGCTCGGCGATGGCAGCGACCCCCGCAAGGACCACATGCTGCTGCCTGGGGACTACCTGCTGAGCGTGGACCTGCCGCCCCCGGTCACCGGCGACCGCGGGGGCTACTTCCGGGCCATTCGCCGGGCCCACGCCGAATGGCCCCTGATCGAGGTCGCGGCGCGCATTCGCCTGGGCCCGGACGGCCGGGTGAGCGCCGCGCGCATCGTTGTGGGGGCCGCCGCCAACCGCCCCATCGACGCGCTGGCCGCCGCCGCCGCCCTGGTGGGCAAGGCCCCGGACGACTCCGCCTTGCTGGCCGCGGGCGCCCTGGCCGCAAAGGGCGGCCCCACGGTGGAAGACGCCGAATGGAAGGCGCGCTTGATCCCCGGCAGCGTGCTGGAGGCCTGCGCCCGGGCCCTGGCCGCCGACGGCGCCCGGGCCTTCCGCGTCGCCCCTGTCGCCCCTGACGCCCCTGGAGCCACGCCATGAGCCCGCCCCTGCAACTCTGCCGCAGCCTGCGCTGGAAAGGCTTCTACGGGCGCGTCTTTGCCGATGTGGACGCCTTGCAGCAGGCCCTGTCCGAGAACGACTCGGCCTTCTCCTGCCTGCAGACCTGCCAGCCCTGGGGCGCCGATGACGACCGCGTCCTTCCCGAGCGCTGCCAGCCCGGCCGAGGCTGCTTTGCGCCCTCGCCCAACGCGCCCCGCAGCACCCTGACCTGATCTCGCCTGGAGCCTCCATGCGCCTCTGCCCCGCCCCCCTCGCCCTGCTGCTGTCCGCCCTCGTCGCGGGCCTCGCCTTCAGCCCGCTGGCAGCCGCCCAGTCTCCCAGCAATACCAAGCCCGGCGCCAGCCAGTCCGACGAGGATGGCGAGGATGGCGATGAGGACGAGGAGGGCGAGGAGGGTGAGGCGAACGGCGAGGGCGAGGACGACGAGGAAGCGGCCCAGCCCCGGCCGCCCCGCGACCCCTCCGAGCGCGTGCGCTGGGGCAAGAAGCCCTTTGTGCGGCCGGCGGTGGGGGCCAGCCTCTTCAACGATGGCAGCCAGACCTACACCACGGTGGCCCTGGGCGCCCAGGCCGGCCTCAATGTCTGGCAGGAGAAGCCCGACCCCAAGGTGGTGGGCACCACCCGGGTGTTGGGCCAGTACATCATCGGGGCGGGCAGCAGCGGCTACGAGGTGCGGGTCGGCGCCTTCGCCGGGCCCTGGTACAAGGTGGTGGGCCTGCGCACCGGCCCCGACATCTTCCACAACCAGTACAGCTTCGGCGCCATCGATCTGGCCCCCACCACGGGGCTGTCCTGGCCCGTGATCGCGCTGCTCGACTTCAAGGTCATCAACCTCTATGGCGGCGTTGAACCGGCCTTCTTCTTCAGCTCGGACCGGCCGGGCGTGGACTGGGGGGCGGAACCCTCCTTCGGCTTCGGCAGCGAGTTCACCTACCTGACGGGCATCGGCCTGGACGTGGACGCCTTCGGGGTGAGCCTCAGCTACACCGACCGCATCACCGCCTTTGGTCACCAGAAGGGCTTTGGCATCGGCTTTCGCGTCGGCGGTTGATTCTGGCGGGTGCGGGCCCCGGACCGGTTAGGGTGGGGGCGCCTTGACCCTGCTCCTCGCCAGCCGGCTGCTGCTCTGCGTCGGGCCCCTGTGGCCGGCGGGCTGCCCACGCCCAGGATCCGGGCCCGCCTGCCGGATGCCGCAGGCGACGTCGCTGATGCGGCCAGTCCACCGGCGCCGGCCGCCGAGGACCCCGTCGCGCCGCCCCCGCGCCTGCACCCACCGCCCGGCGGGTGAAAGCCGGCGTATACCTTCGGGTTGAGCCCCGCGCCTCGGCCGGGGTGCGGGGGCTGGTCAACCGCGGCGCCTTGATCATGGGCCTCGAATCGGTCGAGGGCGGCGACCGCAGCTGCAAGGAGGGCTGGTTGCGCCTGGAAGGGGATGGCTTTGTCTGCAAGCGTTGGGTCGAGCCCGCCCCCGACGGTGGCGTGCCCCAGCCCCAGCCGGCCCTGGTGGCCTTCGACCACCCCAGCCCCGACGAGTACTTCGACTATGTGAAGACCGGCCGCTACGACCGGGCCGAAATCAACGAAGATGAAGCCCTGGTGCCCTTTGTCTACGGCAAAGCCTGGCGGCGTTGGACGGCCCCGACCTGGCCCAGCCAGCGCGCCTATGAGCGCGGCGAGGCCCCCGAAGGCGAGCTGGAATCCAACCGGAAATTCGCCTTTGACCAGACGGTGCAGACACGGCGCGGAGAGGTCTTCCGCCGGTCCGATGGCGCCGTGGTGCCGGTGGACAAGGTCTTCCTCTACCCCATCACCCGCTTCCACGGCCGTGAGCTTGACGAGTCGCCGCCTGCACCCGGCCATGTCGCCGGTTGGGTGATCGCCTATGACGGGCTGACGCTGCGGGCACAGCCCGCCGATGACGCCGCGCCGGTGGGCACCTTGGACTACCACAGCCAGCTCGAGGTCGAGGCCATGCCCGCCACCGAAGGCGGCGCCTGGCTGCGGGTGCGCGGCGATGTGGGCACGGGGCAGCCCCGCTATGTCAAGGCCGATGAGGTGGGCATCTTCCAGCCGGCACCCCGTCCGGCGGACCTCGCCCCCGACGCCTTGTGGGTGGACATCGACCTGAACGAGCAGGTGCTGGCCTTGATGCAGGGGGATCGGCCCCTCTTCGCCACCCTGGTATCTACGGGGCGCGAGGACAAACACAAGGGCACCCCCATTGGCCTCTACCAAAGCTATGACAAGGCCGCTTGGGGGGATATGACCAACCGGGACGGCGACGAGGACGAGTACCACGTCGAAAAAGTCCCATGGATCGTACACTTCTGGCCACGCTATGCCCTGCACGGCGCCTTCTGGCACTGGGGCATGGGCCACACCGCCAGCCATGGCTGTGTGAACCTGGCGCCCCGCGACGCCGCCTATATCTTCGCGCGCATCGGCCCCACCCTGCCCGATGGCTGGCACAGCGTCTACCAGACCGACACCCACCCGGGCACCGTCATCCGCATCCGCAAGGGCGCCGCGCTGGATGTGCCCGACCGGCGGGATGCCAAGGTGCAACGCTGAGTGGCGGCGTGCTGGCCTCGGGGGCTCGGATCGCCTCGCTGCGGCTGGAGTCCCGCATCGGCCGCGGCGGCATGGGCGAGGTCTGGCGGGCGCGCCAGGACGGGCTGTCGGCGCCGGTGGCCGTCAAGCTGCTGCATGCCGACCCTGCCCGCCGCGAGGACCGGGCCCGGGCCTTCCTGGTCGAGGCCCAGTCGGTGGCGGCGCTGGACCACCCCCACATCGTCTCCATCCTCGACTTTGGGCTGCTGACCGAAGAAGAGGCTCAGGGGGTGGGGCTGTGGCCCGGCTGCCCGTGGATGGCGACAGAGCTGCTGACTGGGGGCTCTCTGCGGGAGCGGCAGCCGTCGGGCTGGCCCGAGCTGCGTGGATGGCTGGAGGCCCTGCTGGACGCCCTGGCACATGCCCACGCCCGGGGCCTCATCCACCGCGATCTCAAGCCCGACAACGTGCTCTTTGACGATGCGGGCGTGCTGCGGGTGGTGGACTTCGGCTTGGTGCTGCAACTCGACAAAGCGGGCACCGAGGCGCCCTTTTCGGGGGGAACGCCGGTGGCCATGGCGCCGGAGCAGCTGTCGGGGGATTGGCGCCGACAGGGGCCCTGGACCGACCTCTACGCCTTGGGTTGCCTGGGTTGGCGGCTGGCCACCGGCCGCTGGCCCCATGAGGCCGCGGGCCTGCCGGAGCTGGCCGCTGCCCACGCCGCGGGGCGTCTCCCCCCCTTCGTGCCGCGGCTGGCCCTGCCCGATGGGGTCGAGGCCTGGCTGCGTGCCCTGCTGCGGCCGGCAGCCCGAAGCCGGCCAGCGCCGCTCCTGGCGGCCAGCTTCCCTGCCCGGCCTCAGCGTGGGGGTCCCCGCCTGGCTGCCGAGGGCGGGGCGGCGCGGGCCCAGCCCTCGCCTGGCGGCGGCCTCCACCCTCAGCCCCGACGACTCGCGCTGGCTCGACTCTGCACCATGGCTGCCGCCGGCGCCGAGCAGGAGGCCCAGCGCCCCGACGCTGCGGCCCTTGCCCCCACCCGCGGACTGGCGGGGGTGCCCTGAGCCCCCGAAGGCCGGGGGGTGCCCCGGGCCTCTCCCCCTTTCGACAGCCGCCCCTGGTGGGTCGAGAATCCCTTCAGGATGGGCTGTGGCAGGCCCTTCACGCGGTGATCGGCGAGGGGCGCCCCCTGGGCCTGCGCCTGCTGGGACCGCCGGGCATCGGCAAGTCGGCCCTGGCCCGTTGGCTGGTGCAGCGGGCGGCCGAGCTGGGGTCAGCAGCGCGGCGGTGGCCCAACACAACGGGCAGGGTGGGCCCGAAGCGGGCGTGGGCGGGCTGCTGCGCCGTGCTTTGCGCGCCGAGGGCCTGCAAGGGGCCTCCTTGCAGCAGCGGGCCGCCGAGGCGCGCATGGATGGCGAGCTGCAGGAGCGCCCCGACGATCTCTGCGCCGCCTTGACCGATCCCGAGGCCGCCGGGCTGCGGGTGGCCATCGCCGCCCGCCTGCTGCGCAACCGCGCCCCCAGCATCCTGTGGATCGACGATCTGGACGGGGCCCAGGAGGCCGCCGCCTTGGCCCTGGCCCTGCTGGATGGGCCCGAGGCCCCTGTCCTGGTGCTGATCACCGACGGCCAGGGCGGCCTGGCGCTGCCGACGGTGGAGGCGCTGCGGGCCCACCCGGCCTCGCGGGTGCTGGCCCTGCCACCGCTGCATCGGGGCGCCCTGTCCCGCTTGCTGGACGAGCGCCTCGACCTGGAGCCCGAGGCCCTCGCGGCGGTGGTAGAGGCGGCGGCCGGCAACCGCACGCGCGCCCTGGCCCCAGGCCCACCGCCTGCGCCGGACCCGGCGGATCTGGCTGCGGCAGACCCGGCCGCGCTTGCAGGCCCTGCTCCCCACCCGCCCGCCGCCTCGCCCTGGGCGTCGCCGCCGTGCTGGGCACCCGGGTGGAGGCGCCCCGGTGGGCCGCGGCCCTGGCCGCCTTGGGCGAGCGCCTCTCGCCCAGCTTGTGGCCCCGCCTGGTCAAGGCCGGCCTGGCCCGGGCCTGGGCCGACGGCGGCTGGTCCTGGGTGGACGAGGCGGCTCGGACGGCGGCCAAAGCCCTGATTCAAGGCCGATTGCCCGATGTGAGCGCCGCCTGCGCCCGGGTGCTGGAGGGCGAGCCCGACCTGGCCTTGCGCCTGCGGCGGGCCCAACACCTGCGCGCCGCCGGGCAGCCCGAGGTGGCTTGGGCCCTGTTGGTGACCTGTGCCAACGGCCTGATCTACCGGGGCGACCGGGCGGCGGCAGCCCGACTCTGCACCACGGCCGCGGGCCTGTGCGACGACCTCGGCCTGCCCCGGGTCGGCCGCGCGCCCGCATCCTGCTGTGCGGGCCCGCGCCGCTCCAGGTGGACGAAGGAGCGGGCCCGGCCTGGCGCTGACGGCGGACCTCTCGCCCGATGACCCCGATATTGCGCTTTCTGCCTTGCAGATCCGGGTTCAGTGCCTGATCGATCTCGAGCGCCTGGACGAGGCCGTGGCCCTGTCCCAGGGCCGCACCGAGCCCCTGCTGATGGCCTTTGGTGCGTTGGCCCTGGCCTCGTCGGGCCGGCTGGACGAGGCCCGCGTGCAGCTGCAAGGGCTGGGGCCCACCTCCTTCATCGGCGCCTTCCTGCGGGGCATCCTGCCTCTGGAGGAGGGAGACCTGGCGGCGGCCGACGAGGGCCTGGCCCAGGCCATCGCCTTTGCAGAGCGCGGGGGCTCGCCCCTCAACGCCGCCAGCTTCATGCGGCTGCGCGCCCAATGTCTGCGCCAGCAGGGCCGCATGGACGAGGCCCAGGCCCTCGCCCAGGCCGCCTTGCTCACCTTGGAGCGCCTGGGCTCCCCCTGGGTCTATGAGACCTGGACCGAGCTGGCCGTGCAGGCGGCCCTGCGGGGAGATGGGCCCGGGGCGCGCCTTGCGGCGGCGCGGGTGCTGCGGGTGCGACCGGGTCCGGGCCAGGCCGTGCGGCGGCGCCTGGTGCAAAAAACCGCCCTGCTGCTGGTGACGGCCGAAGCCGGCGAGACCGGGGCGGTCGAGGCCTGGCTTAGCCCGCGGAGGGCCAGCCCAAGCTGGCCGAGACCCGGGATCTGCGCACCCTGCTGGCGCGGGCGCTGGCTGCGGCCGCCCCCGCCTTGCGGCCGGGGATCCAGGCCCGCCTGGACGCCTTGTCTGATTGAGTTGGGTCAGCCCACCCAGGCCCGGGCGTTGTTGAAGAATCGCATCCAGGGGCTCTCGTCGGGCCATCCCGGCGGGTGCCAGGACAGGGCCACCGTGCGGAAGACGCGCTCGGGGTGCGGCATCAGGATGGTGGCGCGCCCATCGGTGCTGGTCAGCGCGGTGATGCCTTCGGGCGAGCCGTTGGGGTTGGCGGGGTAGCGTTGGGCCACCGCGCCTCGACCATCCACATAGCGGGCGGCCACATGGGCGCGGGCCTGCTGGGCCCCATCGGAGAACAGCGCCCGGCCCTCGCCATGGGCCACGGCCACGGGCAGGCGGCTGCCGGCCATACCCGCAAAGAAGAGGCTGGGGCCGGGCTCGATGCGCACCTGGCTCAGCCGGGCCTCGAATTGCTCGGAGCGATTGCGCACAAAGCGCGGCCAGTCTTCTGCGCCAGGGATGAGGTCCTTGAGTTGGCTCATCATCTGGCAGCCATTGCAGACCCCCAGCGAGAAGGTGTCCTCACGCGAAAAGAAGGCCTCAAAGGCGCGGCGCTGTTCGGGGTGAAAGAGCACGCCCTTGGCCCAGCCCCCGCCGGCCCCCAACACATCGCCATAGGAGAAGCCGCCGCAGGCCGCCAGGCCCACGAAGCGGTCGAGGGCCTGCCGTCCCCGGGCCAGGTCGCTCATGTGCACATCCACGGCCTCAAAGCCCGCGGCATGAAAGGCGGCGGCCATCTCGATCTGCCCATTGACCCCCTGCTCTCGCAGGATGGCCACCTTGGGCCGGGCCGAGAGGCCGCGGGCGCTGCTGCCGCCCACCGGGAGGACCTCCTCGGTCCGGTCCTCGCTCTCGTCGATGCAAAGCACAGGGGAGATGCCCGGATCGGCGGCGTCCAGCAAGGCGTCGAAGGCCTCCTGGGCGCAGCTGGGATCGTCGCGCAGGGCCTGCATGCGGTAGCTGGTCTCGCTCCAGCGCCGCCACAGGTCGGTGCGGCTGCCGTGTATGCGCGCCGTCTCACCCTCCCAGAAGCCGATCTGATCGGAGGGGTCGGGGCGGCCCACCACCCTGACCTGGGCATCCCCCAGCCCATGGGCGGCCAGCACTGCGCGCACCGCGTCCAGATCGGCGGCCCGCACCTGCATCACGCCACCCGGCTCCTCGGCAAAGAGAGCCGAGACAAAGGCCCCGGGGCCTCCGGCCGGCAGCCGGATGTCCAGCCCACAGTGGCCGGCAAAGGCCATCTCCACCAAGCTGACAAAGAGCCCCCCATCCGAGATGTCGTGCCAGGCCAGCAGCTGGTTGGCGTCGCGCAGGGCGTGCACGGCCTCCCACAGGCCCCGCAGGTGGGCGGGGTCGTCCAGATCGGCGGGGTCCTCGCCCAGCGCCCCATGGACCTGGGCCAGGGCCGAGCCCCCCAAGCGGGCCTTGCCCCCGCTGAGATCGACGTGCAGCAGCACGGTTTCGCCCTGGTCGAGCCGCAGCATCGGGGTGAGGGTGCGGCGGGCGTCCCGCACCGGCGCAAAGGCCGAGATGAAGAGGCTGAGCGGGGCCACGACCTCTTGGGGCGCGCCCCCATCGGTCCACAAGGCGCGCATGGACATGCTGTCCTTGCCCACGGGAATGCAGATGCCCAGGGCCGGGCACAGCTCCATTCCAAGGGCCTGCACGGTGTCGTAGAGGATCGCGCCCTCCCCGGGATGGCCGGCGGCGCACATCCAGTTGGCCGACAGCACCACCTCGGACAAGGGGCCCACATCGGCGGCCATCAGGTTGGTGAGGGCCTCGGCCACGGCCAGGCGCCCCGACGCCGGGCCGCTCAGCAGGGCCACCGGGGGGCGCTCGCCCATGGCCATGGCCTCGCCGGCAAAGCCCACGTGATCGGTGGTGGTCACGGCCACATCGGCCACCGGCACCTGCCAGGGGCCCACCAGCTGGTCCCGCGCCACCGTGCCGGTGACCGAGCGATCGCCGATGGTGATGAGGAATTCCTTGCTGGCCACGCCGGGCAAGGCGAGCAGGCGCCAGGCGGCCTCTTGGGGGTCGAGGGCGGCCGGATCGAAGGGCGCCTTGGGTGCGGGCCGGCGCGTGGCCGCGCGCTCCATGCGCGGGGGCTTGCCCAACAGCACCTCCAGGGGCAGGTCGATGGGGGCGCCGCCCAGCTCCCGATCGGTGACGGTGAGCTGGGCTGTCGCCGTGGCCCGACCCACCCGCGCGGCCGGCGCCCGCTCTCGCTCACAAATGGCCAGGAAGGCGGCCTCCCGGTCTGCGGGAATGGCCAGGACATAGCGCTCCTGGGCCTCGTTGCACCACAGCTCCAGGGGGCTCAGCCCCGACTCTGCAGCGGGCACATCGCGCAGCTCGAAGGTGGCGCCCATGCCGGCGTCGTGCACCAGCTCGGGGAAGGCGTTGGACAGGCCGCCCGCCCCCACATCGTGGATGGAGGCGATGGGGTTGTCGCCGCCCAGGGCCCCGCACCGGTCGATGACCTCCTGGCAGCGGCGCTCGATCTCGGGGTTGGCCCGCTGCACCGACGCAAAGTCCAGGTCCTCGGCGGATGCGCCCGTGGCCATCGAGCTGGCCGCGCCGCCGCCCAGGCCGATGAGCATGGCCGGGCCGCCCAGCACATAGAGCCCAGCACCTTCGGGGATGGGCTGCTTGAGCACCTGCCCCTCGCGCACATGGCCGTAGCCGCCTGCCACCATGATGGGCTTGTGAAAGCCGCGGTGCTCGGGCCCGGTGTCGGTCTGCACCTGCAAGGTGAGGGTGCGAAAGGTGCCCGTTAGATTGGGCCGACCAAACTCATTGTTGAAGGCCGCGCCGCCCAGGGGGCCGTCGCGCATGATCTCCAGGGCCGAGGCCATGCGGGGGGCGTGCCCGATGGGGGCCTCCCAGGGCTGGGCAAAGCCCGGCAGCTTCAGGTCGCTCACGCAGAAGCCCGTCAGCCCGGCCCGGGGCTTGCCTGCGCGACCGGTGGCGCCTTCGTCGCGGATCTCGCCGCCGCTGCCGGTCGCCGCGCCCGGGTGGGGGCTGATGCCGGTGGGGTGGTTGTGGGTCTCCACCTTCATCAGGCGGTGGGTGGGCTCGCGGTGCCGGCCATAGACGCCCGTCTCGGGGTCGGGCCACAGGCGCTGCGCCTCGGGACCGCGCACCACCGCGGCGTTGTCGCTATAGGCCGACAGGGTGGGGCCGGGGTGCAGGGCGTGGGTGTTGCGGATCATCTGGAAGAGGCTGCGGGCCTGCGCCACGCCGTCCACCATCCAGGTCGCGTTGAAGATCTTGTGGCGGCAGTGTTCGCTATTGGCTTGGGCGAACATCATCAGCGTGACGTCGGTGGGGTCCTGGTCCAGGGCGCAGAAGGCCGTCACCAGGTAGTCGATCTCGTCGGAAGCCAGGGCCAGGCCGAGCTTCTGGTTGGCAACTTCCAGCGCGGTCCGCCCCTGCTCCCGCACCGGGATCCGCACGGCGGGTCGGGACGCGTGCTCAGCGAAAAGAAGCCCCACCGCTTCGATCCCAGGCAGCACGGCCTCGGTCATGCGGTCGTGGAGGGCGGCCTGGATGCGCCCGCGCTGCGCTCCCCCGCCCGTCCAGGTCCACGCCACCGCCCGCTCCACCCGAATCAGGGCGTCGATGCCGCAGTGGTGCAGGATGTCGGTGGCCTTGCTGCTCCAGGGGCTCTGGGTGCCCGGCCGGGGGCAGACCAGCGCGTCCAGCCGGGGCAGGGCCGGGGCGCAGGGCTCGGCCTCGTAGTCCAGCAGCGCCCGCACCGTCTGGTGCTCGGCCGGCGACAGGGGCCGCGACAGGTGCAGCAGGTGCACGGAGTGGGCCGTGAGATCGCCGATCTCGATGCCCTGGGCCCCCAGCTGCGCGCGCAGCTCGGCCAGCCGGAAGGCCGACCGGGCGGGCGCGCCGGGCAGGGTGAGGACCAGGGGCTCGGGCGTCGTGGCGGCGTCGGACATGGCGGCCCTCCTTTGGGGGGCAGCGTCTATCCGGGCGGGGCGCCCTCCGGGGTGCCTGGGTCCGCCTCAGCCCCCCGCGTCGAGCAGGTCCACGAAGAGGCCCGCGATCCAGCGGTTGCCGGCGGGGTTGAGGTGCTCGTGATCGCCCAGGATCTCGTCGTAGACTGCCAGGCCCTCTGTGCGCGCCCGCTCGCTGAGATCGGCGTGGGCCGATGTGGTCCGGCAGCCCAGCTCGGCGCAGACCTGGGCGGCCAGCGCGGCAAAGGCGGGCTGCGTGCGTTTGCGGCTGAGGTCCAGGGCCACCGAGCTGATCATGGCGTCCACCGCGCCGCTGGCATCGCCCGTCGCGTCGCGGGCCCGGCCCAGGGCATAGCGCGCCCCGGCGCTGCCCGAATCCAGGTCCACCGCGGCCTCTGCTGCCTCCAGCGCCACCTGGGGCTGGCGGCTGTCCAGGGCCTGCTCGGATGCCCGCGCCAGCCCCGCCGCTTCGGCCCGGGCGGCTTCGGTGATGCCGGGGTCGCTGGCCTCGGCGAAGGGCCGGTAGCCCAGGTGGCTGGGCGTGGGGATGATGGTGACCTCGACCCCGTCTTGGGCCGCCCGCTGCACGATCTGACGCAGGTTGCGCTCCAGGCGCGCCAGGATGGCGGCGTGCACCGTGTCGGTGGGCCGCTGCCCGTCGATCAGGGGCAGGCCGGCGCTCTCCCACTGGGCCCGCCCGATTCGGGCCAGCACCTCGGGGCCGATCTCGGCCTGGCCGCCTTGGGGGGGCGCCTTGCGCCCCGCGGGCTGGCTGGCTTCGGGCTGCTGGCGCGCGGCCACGATGCTGCCCGCCAGCACCCGGTACAGGCGGCTGTGGCGCAAGGCACCCCGCACGGCGGGCACCATCTCGGGCAGGTCCAGGTCGCGCATGGCCCAGGCCATGCCGATGCCCTCGTTGTTGCCCAGGTAGAGCAGCAGGCCCTTGGGCCGCAGGGCCAGGGCCTCTTCGGCGATCACGGCCACGGCGCTGCTGTCCTGGGCGATCATGCCGGCGTTGACCACCTCCACCCGGCGCCCGCGCTCGGCCATCATCGCCTCGATCTGCCCCGAGATCGCCAGGGACAGGGGCACGACGGCGGCGCCGCTGGGCAGGTTCTCGGTGGGGATGCTGCGGGAGGACGGGCTCATCGGACGCAGGCCCAAGGCGGCCGAACCGCCCAGCAATACATAGCGTTCAACGCCGTCTTCTGGGGTGGCGGCCACATGGATGTCCCGCATCGCCCCGCCCACCGGAAAGCCCCCGCCCTTGCCCGCCCGGTGGGCTTCGCTGCTGCGAAAGCCGGGTCGGCCATCCGGCAGGGGCTCGGAGATGAAGTGGGGGCTGGCCTTCACCGTGAAGGCGCCTTGAAGGGTGCCTCCTTTCACCACCTGCACCAGGCGCGGGGGCTCCCAGGTGCCACCGGGCTGCACTCCCGCCAGGCGCAAGCCGACCTCGGCGAGGGGGAAGAGGGCCAGGCCCCCCAAGAGGGCGAGCAGGCGCGGCATCCAGGAGCGGGCGGTGGGCGGCACGGCGGCACTCTACTGCATCGGGCGAGGACCGCGCGAGGGGGGCGCTGCTGAACCGGCCGCAGCAGAGGGCCAAGCAGCGCGGGTGCGGCTTCTGCGTTGCAAAAGCGTCAAATGTGACATGGAGGTGGCAGATCACCCCCCAGGTCACGGAGTTTCGTCTATCCTGGCGATCGGCGCCCAGAGGTCACACGATGCAACGCTCTCTCCTTTTCTGTATCCCCTTCCTCTCGCTCGCCTGCACCCCCTCCTATGTCGACGACAAGGCCGACGTGGGGGACCCCTCCGTGGGTGGGTCCAGCGGGGATGGCGACGACGGTAGCGGCGTGGGCGATGGCGCCGATGGCTCCGACGGCTCGGACGGCACCGACGGGTCCGATGGCTCGGACGGCGACGATGGCGGCGGCGGTCCGGTGGATGCCGACGGCGACGGATTCGACGACACCGTGGATTGCGATGACGCCGATGCCGACGTCAATCCCGATGCCGACGAGATCGACAACGGCCAGGATGACGACTGCGACGGCTGGGTGGACGAGCAGCCCTTCTGCGAGCTGGGCTACGCCAGCATCCAGGCCGCCGTGGACGATCTGCCCGATGGCAGCACCCTGGTGGTCTGTGCCGGCACCTACCCCGAGCTGCTCGACCTCTCGGGCCGCGCCTTCAACCTGGTGGGCGAGGACGGCCCCAGCAATACCATCGTGACGGCCGGCGGCGGGGGCAGCGCCCTCACCGTGGCGGGTGGGGCCGACGTGATCATCCAAGGCATCGGCTTCCGGGACGGCCTCTCCGATCTGGGCGGCGGCGTGCGCTGCGCCAGCTCGGATCTGGCGCTCCATGACGTCGAGATCCGCGACAGCGAGTCCACCACCCACGGCGGCGGCCTGGCCTCCAACGACTGCGACCTGGACATTCAGGACAGCCGCATCTCGGGCGGCGTGGCGAAGATCAATGTCGGGGCCGCTACCGAGAGCGAGATGAAGGAGAAGAAGGCCCGTGTTGAAGATGCCCTGCACGCCACGCGGGCGGCCGTCGAAGAAGGGATCCTGCCGGGCGGCGGCGTAGCGCTGCTGCGGGCCTGCTCGCAGCTCAAGCCAAAGGGGCTCTCGCAGGACGAGAGCGTCGGCTACCAGATCGTGGTTCGGGCCTCGCGGGCACCGGTCTCGATGATTGCCTCAAACGCCGGCGAGGACGGTTCGATC
>JAGYJW010000051.1 GCA_018401435.1 Deltaproteobacteria bacterium
GACATGAACCCAACGCGCCAGCCGCCGTCTTCCCTGCGCCGCCCCGCTCCCCCGGATCTCCGCCGCGCTGCCGGCATTGTCGCGTTGGCCCTGGCGCTGCTGCCGGGCTGTCGGCGCGATCCCGTGCTCTTGGGCTTCTGGGATATCGTGGGCCTCGAGGTGGCTCCGCCCCAAGGCCAGGCAGACGAGCTGGACGATGTGGGCACGGTTGAGTTCTCCACCGAGAGCGTCGCGGTCTTCATGCTGCGCTGCGCCTGGGAGGAGGACGGTCTGGTGCCTGCGCCACCGTCGGGCCCCTGGTCGGTGCCCACGGACGCATCCGGCGCCGATGACGCCTTCTCGGCCTATGCCAAGAAGGGCGACCGCTTCACCGTGACCCTGGGGGACTTCGTCTACGATATCGAAGAGTGGAGCATCCACCGCGTCGTTCTGCGCAGCGACGCTGCCCTGCCGCCTCCCCAGTGGGAGCTTGGCGCCCTGGACACCGCTGGCAGCGGGGACTTTGGGGTGGCCTGGACCCTGGTGCGCTGAGGGGAGGCCTCGTTGGGGGAGGCTGGGGGGACAGGCGCCAGTGCAGCGGTTATGCACAGGGTATGCAAGGAGTTTGCATGAACCCTCCCGCCCCGACCAGCCGCATGCGCATCGCCCGGGACCGCCCCGTGAACCCAGGTGGCGACTTCGTCCTCTACTGGATGGTCGCCCAGCGCCGCACCCGCTGGAACTTCGGCCTGCAGCACGCGGTCCACCTGGCCGCAGCGCTGCGCAAGCCGCTGGTGGTGCTGGAGGCCCTGCGCCTGGACTACCGCTGGGCCAGCGCCCGCCTGCACCGCTTCGTCCTGGACGGCATGGCCGACAACGCGGCCCGGCTGGCCGCCGCCGGGGTCACCCACCACGCCTATGTGGAGCCCGAGAAGGGCGCCGGGGCGGGGCTCCTTGCCGCCCTGGCCGATCGGGCCGCCGTGGTGGTCACCGACGACTGGCCCAGCTTCTTTGTGCCCGCCATGGTGGCCGCCGGCGCCGCGCGCTGCCCGGTGCAGATGATCGCGGTGGACAGCAATGGGATCCTGCCGCTGAGCGCCACGGACCGGGCCTATACCACCGCCCACAGCTTCCGCCGCCACCTGCAGAAGACCCTGCTGCCCCATCTCTCGGCCTTTCCCGTCGAGGACCCGCTCTTGCGGGCCGGGCTGCCCCCGGCCCGGGCCCTGCCGGCGGAGGTCTTGCGCCGCTGGCCCTGTGCGGCCCCCGCGCTGCTGTCGGGCACCGAGCCGACCCGCCTGGCGGCGTTGCCGGTGGACAAAGCCGTGGCCCCCACCGGGCTGCGCGGGGGCGCTGTGGCGGCAGAAGACCGGGCGGCGGCCTTCCTGGCGGGGCCCCTTCACCGGTATGCGACCGCACGCAACGACGTGGAGGCCGAAGTGGGCAGCGGCCTCTCGCCCTATCTGCACTTTGGCCACCTCTCCCCCCACCAGCTTCTCAGCGACATCCTGGAGGCCGAAGACTGGCAGCCGGACCGCCTGTCGGACAGCACCGCCGGCAGCCGGGCCGGCTGGTGGGGCCTCAGCCCCTCGGCGGAGGCCTTCCTCGACCAGCTCATCACCTGGCGGGAGCTTGGTTTTGTCTTCCAACACCACAACCCGGACAGCTACGAGCGATTCGACAGCTTGCCCGACTGGGCCTTGGAGACCCTGGACGCGCACCGCGGCGACCCTCGGCCCCACCGCTACAGCCTGTCCGAGCTGGAGGAAGCCCGCAGCCACGACCCCATCTGGAATGCCGCCCAGCGGCAGCTCTTGCGCGAGGGGCGCATCCACAACTACCTGCGCATGCTGTGGGCCAAGAAGGTCTTGGAGTGGTCTCACCACCCCGAGCAGGCCCTGCAGGTCTTGATCGAGCTGAACAATCGCTACGCCCTGGATGGGCGCGACCCCAACTCGACCTCGGGCATCTTCTGGTGCTTTGGGCGCTTCGACCGGGCATGGGGCCCGGAACGTCCCATCTTTGGCAAGATTCGCTATATGAGCAGCGACAGCACCAGGCGAAAGCTGGACCTGACGGCCTATCTCCGACGCTATTCTGCGGAGGAGCAGGCGCGTCAGGGGGCGGGCGGGGCCTCGCCGATATAGCCGATGCTGCGCAGGGCCTCTGCCACGTCCGGGGGAATGGCGACCGCAGGGGCGGTGGTGGCTTCTGGGAATTGTCCGGCGGCGTGGGCCTGCAGCTCGGCCACCCGTTCCGGCCGGCTGGCGGCGAGGTCCCGCTCCATCCGCGGATCTGCCTTGATGTCGTAGAGTTGGACTGCGCCATCGCTGCGCATCAACAACACATCATTCCCCTCTCGCCAGCTCTTCCAATCGTAGAGGAAGGGGCCACCGATGCTCCTTGCGGGTTCGGCGCTATGCCAGGCGGCCGCCTGGATGGGCCGGTCCTCCCAGGCTTCTCCCCGCACCAGGGGCATCAGGCTGCGACCGAGGGGAGGCAGCCCCAGCAGGTCGAGCAGGGTGCCCGGTGCGTCCTGCAGCTGCACCGGTCGGTCGATGCGCAGGCCCGCCGGGATGCGCCCCGGCGCGGAGAGCACGAAGGGCACGCCCAGCACGGGTTGTCCCAGGGTCTGGCCATGCTCCAACAGCCGGTTCTCGCCCAGGTACTCGCCGTGGTCCGACACCACCATCACGATGCCGTCCGGGTGTGTGGCCCGCCAGGGTCCCAGTGCACGGCGCATGCAGTAGTCCGCTGCCGCTACGCCCCCGTCATAGAGATCGGTGACCAGGTCGAGGTCGGCCGGGCCCAGCTCCATCTCCCCTGACATATAGGCCGCAAAGCCGCTCTTTCCGCCAGGCGTGATGGGGCGGTAGAGGTCGAGGGCAGGGGGATCTGCGACGTGGAAGGGTGCGATCCAGGCCGGGCGGTCGGCCGCGGCGAGGCGCTCGGGGACGCCGGCCAGCCACGGTGCGGGTGCGACATGCCAGGGGGCGTGCGCCAGCATGATATTGACGAAGATGAGTTCGGGGCCGCGATCCTGGGGCAGGGAGGCCCGCTGGGTCGCCTCCAGCAGGTCTGGACAGCTCTGCACGATGTCGACCTGCTGAAAGCCGCGGGTGAGGCCCAGGGCGGGGTGCAACCAGACATTCTGGCTGATGGCACGGGTGCGGTAGCCGGCGGCCGACAGGCGCTCGGCCAGGGTGGGCAGGTCGCTGCGCAGGGCGGTGATGTCGCGGGTGAGGCCCGCCTCGGGTCCGGGCTCGGAGCGGGTGTGCGCCCCGTGTATCCAGGGGGCCTCGCCGGTGAAGAGGGAGGCGTGGGCGGGCCAGGTCCAGCTGGCCGGGCTGGTCGTGTCTGCAAAGACCACGCCCTCGGCCGCAAGCTGCGCGAGGCCCGGGTCGGTCAGGCGGGGCGCGCCATAGGTGGAGAGGCGATCGGCGCGCACGGTGTCCAACACAACCAGCAGCACGCTGGGATGGGCGCTGGGCGCTGGCGCTGGCGCGGCCTGCTCTGCGGGCAGCGGGTCACAGGCCAGGAGCAGCGTCAGGAGGATGGGCGGCTTGGGCATGGGTGGATCCCTCGGGGTGCGGCTTGAGCCCGGGGCTTCGTAAGGCCAAGGCGGGCCAGGGTCCACCAGGGCGCGGGCCGGCCGAGGCGGCTGAACCGGCCGCCTGCTGCCGTACCATCGCCCCGCCCCGAACCCAGAGCCCCGCCCCGCGCCGCTTGCCGCTGCCGGCTGTTCACCGGCCGGAGCCGAGGCGGCCGTCGGCGTCGGCCTGCGCCCGATCGGTCTTTGAGCCCGCCTGTGCTGCGCCTGGGCCTGGGCGAGAAGATCGGGCGGTTCTCCATGTCGGTGTGGGTCAATGCCGTTGTGGGCGCGATGGTGGGCATGGAGCGCGGCATCCTGCCCGCCCTCGCCGAGCAGGAGTTCCACCGCGCGGCCCGCTCGGCGATCCCCCGCCTGCATCGTTCCCTTTGGGCTGACCAAGGCCTTGATCATCGCGGCCTCGGTGGTGCCATCGAAGTTCAGATCGGGATGAGCGCGCATGGTGCTCTTGCCTTGGGTGGGTGCCTTGCCCGGGGGCCGGCGGTGGGCTCTCTCCCGGCCAGCGCCCGGGCCGGTGCAGCCCATCCCGCGGCGGGTGGGCTGGCGGGGGCGCGGAGGCAGCCCAAGCCATGGCGCGATAGGTCCACGCACCCAGGAGGACGAGATGCGGACCACAGGTATAGCGGCCGACTGGTTTGCGGACTGCACCAGCTGGTGCGACGAGGTCGTGCTGCTGCGCGAGATCGTCCTCGCCGCGGGACTGGAGGAGACGCTGAAGTGGGGGCAGCCCGCCTATGTCGCCGAGGGGCGGAACATCGCCCTGGTCAGCCACCAGAAGGCCGGGGCGGTGCTCAGCTTTCTCAGCGGCGCTCTGCTGAAGGACCCGGAGGGCCGCCTGATCACCCCCGGCGTCTCGCGCCACAGCCGCTTCCTTCAGTTTGCCAGCGTCGCCGAGATCGCGTCTCAGCGGTCCTACCTCGACGCGCTGCTGGCCCAGGCGGTGCAGGTGGCCCGGGATGGGCAACGCGTGCCGCCGCTCCCTGACGAGATCGACTATATCGACGAGCTTCAGGAGCGCATGGCGGCGGATCCGGACTTCTGCGCCGCCTTCGAAGCCCTGACCACCGGCCGAAGGCGGGCCTATAACCACTACTTTGGTGGAGCCAAGAACGCGAGCACCCGCGAGGCGCGCATCACCCGCTACACCGAGCGCATCTTGATGGGCAAAGGCATGCTGGACTGTGTCTGCGGTCATAGCAAGCGTCCGCCGGGCTGCGACGGATCGCACAGGGAATACCCATAGTTTCGCCAGTGGTCTGGTCCTGCCCGCCCCCGATTCTCTGCCCTGGCCTTCAGACTCGTGTTTCGGAGTCTTCGACTCTCCATCACCCTGCGCATCGTGACGAGGATGCCGTGGGCGGGGGTGCTCTGTCAGCCGCAGGCGGGGACCCTCCGGATTTGTTGCCGAAGTGCACCAGCACGATTGGATCAACAAATGCCGATGCGGCTGCCGCTCGCCTGGCCGTCGCGAGGACCTCCTGGAAAGAGGGGCTTCGGCGCTGGCGGTACCAGGGGCGCAGCGGGGCCCAGTCGAAGGCGGACCCGTGGCCAACCCTGTCGTACCAGAGGACGGTGATGGAGAAGAGGAGGCCCACCCAGGGGGCGGTGCGCTCGACGGCGGCCCGCTTCCGGTTCGGGGGGTCGGCGAAACCGAGGTGCTGCTTGAGGTCGCGGAAGGTGACCTCGATGGGCCACCGGAGAGCGTAGGCCTGCAGGATCTCCTCAGGGCTCATGGTGGCGTCGCTGGAGAAGTAGACTCGACAGGCGATTTCGCCCGTCGTCACGCGGACAATGACCACCCGGAGCGGCAAGGCGTGGCAGACGCGGTACCATTGCGCAAGGACCGTCTTGTACTCGACGATTTGGTCGCGGCCGTAGATGCGGACCGTCGCAGGCCTCCACGGGATGCCCTCGTCCTGAGCCATCTGGGCGGGCGTGGGGAGGCGCGGCCCCCGGAGACGGGGGCGACCTCGGCCCGTCGCAGGCGCCGGATCCGGCAGCGTCGTAAGGGCTGCGTCGTGCCGCATTGCACCGACCAGCACCGAGTTGCAGGGCAGGTTCTGCCCGACTTCGGCGCAGCAGTAGGCGCTGTCGCCGAGCACCCTGATCCGTCGCGCTCCGACCCAGGAGGCGACAAGTTGGACCAACTCGCGGGCCAGTTCGGTCTTCTTGAGGCGGGCACGCCGTCGGCCTTGGCCGTCTTCTTGCTCCGGTACAGCCGGAAGAGCACCGGAGTGCCTACGGCCGGTGGCTGAACGAAGGCTGCACGACCACGCACAGGACCACCCAGACGTGGCCGAAGCAGAACACCTTGGTGCCGCGGACGAACGCACCGCGTCGATGTGGTTGCCGATGCCCCACACCCGCGGCCCTTTCTTCGGCGCCAACGTATCGTCGAGAGAGACGACCACCAGCCGCCCTCCGCTACGAAGTGCGCCAGGATCTGCTGCAGCACGAGGCGGCCGAGTTCATCGGCAGACCACCGCGCCGTCGAGAAGAAGCGGTGCCACGCCGCATGGTGCCCTCGCCCAGCCTGGCCCGAAGCCACGATGGCGCCCGTGACCGTTCGCCGCCCCTGGGTCAGGAGCCAGCCCAGCCACAGCTGCCGGCACTTCTCGAAGGACGGACGGGTAAAGCTGGGCGGAACACCCGATCAGGGCGATCAGACCGGCTACCGCAGATGCACAGCGCACGGGCGCCTCCGGGGTGGGTTGACTTTGCAATCCCCTCATCACGGATCCGCCCGTCGCTGTCTACCTTTTCCACTGGCTTGGGGCGCCACCCCTTCCGCCGGCCGACCGCAGCGCTCTCATCCCAAGGCTTTGCTGGAGAGTGCGAAACACGAGTCAGACGGGGATCACGCAGGGCACGGACGGCACCTTGGCTTGAGTTGGGTGAGGCGCGATAGGCCTTGTCGAATAGAAGGCCGAGACCCTGCTGGTTCGGCCTGGGCCCGAATTCCACCGCCCCGAAGCGCCGCGCGCCTTGCCCCTGAGATACAGCTCCCCAGATGCTTCGCACCCTGGCCATCCTCCTGCTCAGCCTGCTCTTCGCCCTGGACGGTGAAGCGTCTGCGCTGGTGACGGGGCTCGCCGAGGTGGTGGCGGCCCAGCCAGCCAGGGCCGACTGCTGTCCCGACGCGCCGGGTGAAACCGAGGATCAGGGCGACTGCTGCGATGTGGACTTTGGCCGGTGCTGCGCGACGGGCGTGGCGGCCCTGGTGCCCGGCGCCAGCGCCGCCCAGGGCAAGCGGCCGGCCAGCGCCTTGGACCACACGCCGATCGCCCCGCAGCGGCTGCATCCGCAGCCCACCGGCCCGCCGCCGACACCACCCCCATCGCCTGATCTCCTGCACCCCGTCGAAGTCGCCGCGCCTTGCGGCCGCCCACGAATGCTTGGAGATCCCGATGCGTCTGACCCTGCTCTTCGTCCTGGCCTTGTTCGCCTGTGAGGGGGGCGCCCCTGCGCCCTCTGCCGCTCCGGCCGCCCCGCCTGCTCCCGCCCATGCACCCGCCCATGCACCCGCCGACATCCAGCCCGGCTCCCACGCCGACTGGTGTGGGGAGCACGCCGTGCCCGAGTCGCAGTGCACCCGTTGTGACGCCGCCTTGATCCCGGCCTTTCAGGCGACCGGGGACTGGTGCGCCGAGCATGGCCTGCCCGAGTCGCAGTGCCTGCAGTGCAACCCGGACCTCAAGATCGAGCGCCCGCCCAAGGAGGGCTGACATGACCCGCATTCTCCGGGGGCCCGCCTTGGTCGCGGGCCTCTTGGGGGTCGGCCTGTCCGTGGGCTGCGGGGGCGATGGGGCTCCTGGGGGGACCACCCTCCTGGGAGACGCCGCGTCCACGCGGTCGGCCGCCGCCGATCCCGAGCTGTGTGTCGATCATGGCGTGCTCGCGACCGTGTGCACCCGGTGCAACCCGCGCCTTGCCGCGGTCTTTCAGGCCAAGGGCGACTGGTGCGCCGAACACGGCTTCCCCGAGTCCTTCTGCCCGATCTGCAGTCCGGAGGCCGGCGGTCGGCCGCAGCAGACGCCGGCTGGCGCCGATGGCGCTCCGGCCGATGGCACCGTGGTGCGCTTTCGCACCCGCGCCGTCGCCGAGCAGGCAGGCCTGGAGACCGAGGCCGCGGAGGCGGCCGACTGGGTGTCGGGCACCGAGGCCGTCGCGCGGATCACCTGGGATGCCACCCGGGTTGCCACGGTCAGCGCCCCTAGTCCGGGCCTGTTGGTCGCCATTGAGGTGGAGGTGGGGGACCGCGTCGCGGCGGGCCAGCCCCTGGCTGCGCTGCGAAGCGCCCACAGCGCAGGCGACCGCTCTCGCCTGATCGCCCTGCAGCAGGTGCGAGAGGTGGCCGCGGCCGAGGTCGCGCGCAAGCGGCTGCTGGTGGAGGGGGGCCTGGCCTCGCAGCGGGGGCTGCTGGCCGCCGAGCAGGATCTGGCGACCGCCCAGGCCGAGGTCCTGGCGGCGCAGGCGGAGCTGGACCTGGTGGGTGGCGGCGACGGCGACCGGGTCGCCCTGGCCAGCCCGCTCGGTGGCGTCGTCACCGCGCGCCACGCGGGCCTGGGCCAGGCCCTCGACCGGGGGCAGCCCCTCTTCGAGATCGTCGATCCCAGCCGCATGTGGGCGGTGATCGACGTGCCCGAGGCGGCCCTTGCCGGGGTGGGCTCGGGTGACCCGGTGTCCCTGCGTTTTGATGGCCTGCCCGACCGCCGCTTCGAGGGCACGCTGGCCACGCTCTCCCCGCTGGTAGACCCCCAGACGCGGACCGCGCAGGCTCGGGTGGAGCTGGACAACACCGACGGTATGTTGCGCGCAAATCTATATGGGACCGCCACCATTCACGGTGAGGGGGCCCAGGCGGCGGTCGTCGTCCCGGCTGCGGCGGTGCAGCGCGCAGGCGAGCTGTGGCTGGTCTTCCTGCAGCAGGAGGTGGACACCTATGTCGCCCGGCGGGTGCAGGTCCTGGCGCGGCAGGGTGGCCGCGTGCGGGTGAGCGGCGGCGTCGCCCCGGGGGATCGGGTGGTCACCACGGGCAGCTTCTTGCTGAAGACCGAGACCCTCAAGGACAGCATCGGCGCCGGCTGCTGCGACGTGGAGTAGGCCATGCTCTTTGACGCGGTCATCCGGTGGTCCCTTCGGAATCGTGGCGTGGTGCTCGTGCTCTGGGGCCTGATCGCCGTCGCCGGCCTGCTTTCCCTGCAGCGCCTGCCCCTCGACGCCTTTCCCGACACCACGCCGGTTCAGGTGCAGGTCAACACCAGCTCCCAGGCCCTGTCGCCCGAAGAGATCGAGCGCCAGGTCACCTGGCCCGTGGAGCAGGCCTTGTCGGGCCTGCCCGACCTGGTCGAGCTGCGCTCGCTGTCGCGCTTCGGGCTCTCCCAGGTCACCCTGGTCTTTGCCGAGGACGCCGACATCTGGCGCGCCCGCCAGGCGGTCGCCGAGCGCCTGGGCCGGGTCTCGCTGCCGGAGGGGGTCGCCCGCCCGGCCCTGGGACCGGTGGCCACCGGCCTGGGGGAGGTCTTCCACTACCTGGTGCGGGGCGCGCCCGACGCCGCCCGGCCTCCGTCGCTGGCCGAGCTGCGCGCGGCCCAGGACTGGGTGATCGCCCCGCAGCTGCGGGCCGTGCCCGGCGTGGCCGAGGTCAACAGCTGGGGCGGCGACGAGCGGCGCATCGAGGTGGAGGTCACGCCCGCCGCCCTCGACCGCTATGGGCTGACCCTCGATGATCTCCTGGCCGCGTTGGCCGGCGACAACCGCAACGTCGGCGGCGGAAGCATCGACCGCGCGGGGGAGGCCACCCTGGTGCAGGGGATCGGTCGCTTCGAGCGTGTCGCCGATATCGCCGAGGTGGTGGTGGCCACGCGACGCGGCGTGCCCATCACCGTGGGGGACCTGGCCCTGGTGCGGGAGGGCCGGGAGATCCGGCGCGGCGCGGTCACGTCGCAAGGACAAGGCGAGGTGGTGCTGGGGCTGGGCTTCATGCTCATGGGCGAGAATAGCGCGGAGGTCACCCGGCGCTTGGAGCTGCGCCTGGCCGAGGCGGCGACCTCGCTGCCCCAAGACATCGAGGTGAAGACCGTCTATGAGCGGACCTGGCTGGTGGACCAGGTGCTGGACACGGTGCGGGGCAACCTCTTGGAGGGGGCGGTGCTGGTCATCGCCGTGCTCTTCGCCTTCCTCGGCAACTGGCGCGCGGGCCTGGTCGTGGCCCTCATCATCCCGCTCTCCCTGCTCTTTGCCGCCAACTGGATGCTCCAGCTGGGCATCGCGGGCAGCCTGATGAGCCTGGGCGCCATCGACTTCGGCCTGGTGGTGGACAGCTCCATCGTGCAGGTGGAGAATGCCGTGCGGCGGCTTGGGGAGCGCCCCACAGAGGATCCGGTCCAGGTGGTGGGCGATTCGGCGCTGGAGGTGCGCAAACCCACCCTCTTTGGCGAGCTGATCATCCTGGTGGTCTACCTGCCGGTGCTCGCCCTCGAAGGCACGGAGGGCCAGCTCTTTCGGCCCATGGCGCTGACGGTGGTCTTTGCCTTGTTGGGGTCGATGCTGGCCTCCATCAGCCTGGTGCCGGTGCTCACCAGCCTGGCCGTGCGGGGTGCCCAAGCGGGCCCGCACCCCGAAAACGCCCTGGTCCGTGGGCTTCAGCGGGCCTACCGACCCCTGCTGAGACGCGCATTGGATGCGCCCGGGCTTGTCTTGGCTGCGGCCTTGCTGCTGGGGGGCAACGCGGCCTTTCTGGCAACCCGCCTGGGCAGCGAATTCGTGCCCCGCCTGTCCGAGGGGGCGGTGGTCATCAACACGGTGCGGCTGGCCAGCATCTCCCTGGACGAGTCGGTGCGATATGGCACCCGGATCGAGCGGGTGCTGCTGGAGCGCTTCCCCCAGGAGGTCGCGCAGGTCTGGACCCGCACCGGCAGCGCCGAGGTGGCCACGGACCCCATGGGCATCGAGCTGTCCGACCTCTTCGTCACCCTGACCCCGCGCGCGCAGTGGACCCGGGCCCAGACCCAGGCGGAGCTGGTGGCCGCAATGGAGGCTGAGCTATCTGTTTTGCCAGGGATGAACCTTGTCTTTTCGCAGCCCATCGAGATGCGGGTAAACGAGATGGTCGCTGGGGTGCGATCCGATCTGGGCATCAAGGTCTTTGGTGACGATCTGGACCGGATGCGCGAGATTGCATTGCAAATCGAAGGGGTGGTGAAGTCGGTGGAGGGCGCTGGAGACGTCAGCGTGGAGCAGGTCACCGGCCTGCCTGTGTTGCGCGCCGAGGTGAACCGGTCGGTGCTCGCCCGCCATGGCCTGTCAACGCGCGGCGTGTTGCAAGCCGTCCAAGCCATCGGCGGCATCGACGTGGGCGAGCTCTACGAGGGTGAGCGGCGCACCCCCATCGCCTTGCGCCTGTCCGACGCGGCCTTGCGGGACCCCGAGCAGGTCGCGGCCTTGATGGTCACCGGGCCGGGCGGCATCCGGCTGCCCCTTGGCACTGTGGCCAGGGTTGTGCGCGAGGAGGGGCCGAGCGCCATCCAGCGCGAGTGGGGGCGGCGGCGCCTCGTCGTCTCGTCGAATGTGCGGGATCGGGACCTGGGCAGCTTCGTCGCCGAGGTGAAGCAACGCATCCAGGACGAGATCGCGCTGCCCGAGGGCTGGAGCATCCGCTATGGTGGTCAGTTCGAACACTACGAGCGGGCCCGGCAGCGCCTTCTGGTGGTGGTGCCGCTGGCCCTGGCCCTCGTCGGCCTGCTGCTCTATGCGGCCTATGGCAGGGCCATCGACGCCCTCCGGGTCTTTGCGGGTGTGCCCTTTGCCGCGGTGGGTGGCGTCGCCGCGCTCTGGCTGCGGGGCTTGCCTTTCAGCGTCTCTGCGGCCATTGGCTTTGTGGCCCTGTCGGGCGTGGCTGTATTGGGTGATATGGTCCTGGTGTCCACCATCCGGCGGAACCTGGACGCGGGGCTGCCGTTGCGGCAGGCGGTCGAGGGCGCGGCCCACGAGCGGCTTCGCCCGGTGCTGATGACCGGCCTGGTCGCCGCCCTCGGCTTTCTGCCCATGGCGATCCAGACCGGCATCGGGGCCGAGGTGCAGCGACCCCTGGCCACCGTCGTCATCGGCGGCCTGCTCTCATCGACAGCCCTCACCCTGCTGGTGCTGCCGGTGCTCTTCACCCTGACCCGGAGGGCGCGATGAGCCGCCTGCCCCGCGCCTTGCTCGCCTTGGGCGCGCTGCAGGCCCTGCTGGTGGGCGGATACCTGCTGGTTGAGCGGGGCCGCCAGCCGGGGCCGGCCTTTGCCGTCGAGCGGTTGGACGAGGCGGCGCCGGCGCTGGTGGTGGAGCAGGCCGGGCGCTCGCACCCAATTCCGAGCGCCCCCCACCTGGTGCATTTCTGGGCCAGCTGGTGCGCCCCCTGTGTGGCGGAGCTGCCCGAGCTGCTGGCAGCGACGCAGGCCGAAGGCGTTGCGCTGGTCGCCGTGACGGACGAGCCCTGGCCCACCGTCGAGGCTTGGTTTGGCGGCAGGGTGCCGGCTGGGGTGGTGCGCGATTCAACCGGCGAGGCCGCCGCCCGGTGGCGGGTATCGGGGCTGCCGGACACCTTCGTCGTCTCCGATGGGCGACTCGTCGGGCGCATGGGCGGGCCGCGGGACTGGTCCAGCCCCGAGGCCCGGGCCTTTCTGCGGGGGCTTGCGCCATGACGCGCGCGGTCCTGAGCCTGTCCGCCGCGTTGGCCGGCGCTGTCGCCAGCGCGGCGGCCCCGGGCTGCCATCGGCTTCGGCCCGGATCGGGCGGCCCCCCCCTTTCCCCCAGGGCGTGATGTGAGAGAGGGCACGATGCCCGAGAACGCCCTGAGCGTGGGGACCTCGACCCGGAACTTGGCCCTGGCCCCGGCCCGGACCTCGGGACTTGGGAGCGCCCGCGGCGGGTGGTGTTGCTGCGGCCCACCGTGAGCGCACCGTTCATGCACCGGTCCCGGCAGCGCAGCCGGTCATGGCTGGGCCTGACCCTGGGACGGTGCGCCCACGGTGGGTGCCGCTCAGTCGGCCCCGACCGCATCGCGGGCGACGCGCTTCACCAAGCCGCGCAGCCAGCGAGACGCCGGGTCCGCGTCGAATCGTGGGTGCCACGACATATACTCGCGGTAAACGGGCAGGGCGATGGGCGGCTCCACGATGCGAACGGGCAGCCTGTCTGCAAAGTAGCGGGCGAGCTGGTGCGGACAGGTGAGCAGCAGATCGGTCTCGGCCACGAGCAGGGCTGCCGACATGAAGAATCGGGTGCGGACGGCGATTCGGCGGACGAGTCCCCGCTCTGCGAGGGCATGGTCGACCAGGCCGGGGGTGCGCTCGTCGCTGATGGTGATCAGGACCTGAGGGGTGGCCGCGTAGGTCTCGAGGTCCAGGGCCTCGCCCACATGCGGGTGATCCTCGCGCACCAGGCAAACGAAGCGCTCGGGGTAGAGGGCCTCGCTGAGGATGCCGGGCAGGTCGGTGATCAGCGCGGCGACCACAAGGTCCACGTCGCCCTCGACGAGGGAGGCGGCGTCCACGAGCCCGAGGGCAGCGCCCTGGCGCCGCACCGGCCGAATCTCGACGTCGATCCCGGGCGCCTCCGAGACGAGGCTGCGGGCGATGCCGGGCAGCAAGAGGGTGCTGATGAAGTCTGGCGCGAGCAGGACGAAGCCCCGCTCCGCACGGCTCGGGTCGAACTGAAGCCCGCCTGAGACGGCTCGCTCGAGGTCTCGGAGCGCCCTGCGGATGGGCCCCCGCAGCTCCACCGACAGCGGCGTCGGGACCAGCCCGGCGCCGGCCCGCACCAGCAGGGGGTCGTCGAAGAGCTCCCGCAGCGCCTTGAGGGAGTGACTCATGGCCGAGGGGGTGACGCCCTGGCGCTCGGCCGCCCGGGTGACGCTCTCTTCGGTGAGCAGGAGGTCCAGGGCCACCAGGAGGTTGGCGTTGATGCGGGTCAGGTCCATGGTGCATCCCAGCGGGGGAACATTAGCAGAGCTCAACATGTCATGAGGAGCTTTCCTTTGTAAAGGGGACAGGGCCGCCGTATTCCTGGATCCATCGGATGGCGAGACTCCCTCGCGTCCACCAGGAGTGAGCCCATGTCGAAGACCTTCGCAGCCAAGTTCGTGGCCTACAGCACCTGCGTATTTCTGACGCCCTTCTGCCTCGCGGCCTACTTCGACCCCATGTCCACCTTCAACCTGGGCAGCATCGGGCTGGAGCCTTCGGCGGCAGAGTACCTGACTGGAATCTCCAATATCCGAGGCTCCATCGGCGGTCTCCGGCTCGGGATCATCGCGATGATGATCGGTGGCGCCCGCTTCGGGAGGCGTGATCTGAGCCTGGCCGCGGCCATCCTGGTGGGTGCGGTGTCCGCCGGGCGCTTCCTCAGCCTGGGCCTGGATGGCTGGAACCTGCTGAGCTTCATCACGGCCTCCTGGGAGGTCGTGATCACGGTGGCCATGCTCCACCTCGGTGGCTTCCTCGCCGCGGGGGACCGCAAGTGATGAGCAGCGCTCATGCGCTCCCCCACTGGCCCCGCATCCGTCCATGTCGCGCATGGACGAGGTCGCGCGGGTGACCGGAGCCAACGGCGTTGACCGGAGCCAACGGCGTCTGTGGCGCGCGTGCCCCTTTCACCAAGGGGGTCGCGACCCCGGTCAGCGGGCCCCGCCGGCCTCACAGGCGAGCCACAGCTCGAGCCGTTCGAGATCGCGGGCGGGCACGCCGCCGCCGGGGGGCATCGACGCCGGCGACCCCAGCACCGTCGCTCGGATGGCCCCGAGCTGGGCCATCGCCTGGGCCCGGTCGTCGAAGGTCACCGACTCGGGCGCGCCGTAGCGGTCGGTCGCGGTCGATGCGTGACAGCCCTGGCAATACACCGACAAGAAGCCGGCCCCGAAGGTGTCGTAGTTGAGCGCCTCGGTCCCCGAGCACAGGTCCTCTGGGTCCCCGGAGTCGGCCGCAGCCCCGCACCCGCAAGCCAAGGCGAGGGCAAGCCGCGCGCCTCGCACACTGGACACGAATTTGCGAGCTTGTGACATCTCAGCTCCTGATGTAGTCTTCACCCATGTGGCTTCTACTGTCCATCGCATGCGGGGGCCCCGATGGCCCCAGGGCGGGACCGACCGAGTGGACCTTCGACGCCGAGCCTCCGGGCCGTGTGGCCCTCGCGCCGGAGGACCTCGACCAGGGCTTCGCCGACCTGGTGGCCCACCTCGCCGACATCAACCCGGTGGGCGCCCACGCGGGCCACGCTTGGGCCATGAGCTACCGCGACGGTGGCTGCCCGGTGATGGACGAGCACAACGGCCAGGACCTGTGGTGGGGAGACTGCGAGACCGAAGCGGGCACGCTCTTCCAGGGCTTCAGCCTCTATACCCGCATCTACGGCATTCCGGTCGGCGACGAGTGGGTGCACCACTACCTCTGGTACCACAGCCACATGGTCGTCGAGCCCGCGTCGGGCGGCGCCTACCTTGCGCTGGGCGACAACGAGGTCCGCGGCGTCGAGCGCAGCGACGGCGCGCGCGAGCAGTCGGTCTACCTGCTGGGCGACCACCGGTGGACCGAGCGCGACGACGACAGCACCTGGCTGCAGAAGGACCTCAGCGTGTGGCTTTATATGGTGGCGAGCGAGGTCGAGGGCGGCCACGCCTTCGAGCTGAACGGGGGCGCCAGCCGGCTCCCCGGAACCCTCGCTGCGGTCGAGATCGCCCACGCCGAGCTCTCCGAGGCGCCGGGGGCCTGCCCCTTGGAGCCCGCGGGGGAAATGCGCGTGTGGGAGCCCTCCGGCGGCTGGTACGACGTGACCTTCGATGGCGCAGACGCGTCGGGGGCGGCCAACGAGGCCTGCGACGGCTGCGGCACCATCTGGTTTGACGGGGCCCCAGTCGGCCCGGTGTGCGCTGACTTCTCCCCCTTCTTGACTTGGGAGAGCGGGTGGAAGTGGTGAGCCCGTCCCCGAGGGGCGCCGGCCTCGCCCTCGTCGCGCTGGTGGCCTGCGGGGGCGATCCCCAGCCGCCCGTCCGGCCGCCCGGCCTGGCCCCCGCCGCGTTGCTGTCGCGGGCGAGCCTCGACCTGCGCGGCGTGCGCCCCTCGCTGGCCGAGCTGCGGGCCGCCGAGGCGGATCCTGCGTCCATCGACGACAGGCTGCTCGGCTACCTCGACGACCCCCGCGTGGGCTGGCGCACCGCGCTGCTCTTCGACGACGCCTGGCGCACCCGGGCCAACGACTTCGACATCAACGGCGCCAACTATGCCGTGCGAGACGAGGCCAGGTTCCTGGTGGCCATGGGCGAGGAGCCCCTGCGGGTGCTGGCCCGGGTGGTGGACGAGGACCTGCCCTATACCGAGCTCTTGGTGGGCGACTGGACCATGGCCGACCCCTACCTCGCGGAGTGGTTCTCGGTGGACTACCCCGCCGGCGCCACCGGCTGGCAGCTCAGCCGCTACACCGACAGCCGGCCCAATGCCGGCGTGCTCAGCACCTCTGGGCTCTGGTGGCGCAACACAAGCACCTTCGCCAATGCAAACCGAGGCCGGGCCAACGCATTGTCCCGGATGTTCTTGTGCCGGGACTACCTGGCGGTGCCCATCGAGACCGACGCGGAGATCGACCTGCTCGATGAGGACTCCATCGCCGACGCCCTTCGCGAGAGCGAGGGCTGCGCGGCCTGCCACCACAGCCTCGATCCGTTGGGCGCCTATCTTTGGGGCTTCTACGACGAGCAGGCCTGGAACCCCCTCGACCTCGGCCAATACAACCCCGAACGCGAGCGGCGCTGGGAGGAGGCGGGCACATCGGGGCCGGCCTACTATGGGCAGCCCGGCGCGGGCCTCGCCGATCTTGGCCACCAGCTCGCGGCCGACCCGCGCATGGTGGAGTGCGCCGTGCAGCAGACCTTCGAGGTGCTCGCGGGCCGCCCGGCCACGGTCGAGGACACGCAAGAGCTGCTGGCCCACCGAGAAGCCTTCCTGGCCGCCAAGCTGTCCCTGAAGAGCCTCATGGCCGAGGTCCTGGTGGCCGACCCCTACCAGGGCCGGGGGCCACGCGGGGTCTCGCACAAGGTCGCCGACCCCGACCTGGTTGCCAGCGCCATCGCCGATCTCACCGGCTTCCGCTTCGTCTCGGACGGGCACACCGTCATCCAGCACGACGCATTCGGGCTGCGGACGCTCGGGGGCGCCGGGTCGGTCACCTATGGGCAGGCCGACGCTGCAGAGGCCACCCCCATGTCGGTGCTCATCGTGGGCCGGCTGGCCGAGGCCGCCGCCTGGCACGCCGTCGCCCACGATCTGGCCCACCCCGACGCGCCCCGGCTCCTCACCCGGGTCGATCCACAGGTGCGGCCCTCCGACGCCGACCTGACCGCACAGCTCCAAGATCTCCACCTGCGGGTGCTGGCCCGGTCGGTCGAGGCCAGCAGCGACGAGATCGCCGACAGCGCGCTGCTGTGGCGCGATGTCTTCGATTTGACCGGCTCGCCGCAGCAGGCCTGGTCCGCCGTGGTCGCCGGGCTGCTGCGCGACCCCGACTTCCTCCTCTATTGACGCCTGCTTCGGAGCGGCTCCATGCCTCGCCCGCATTCATCCTCCACTCCCCCCGGGCCCGGCTTCGGCGCGCCGTCGCGCCGCGCGCTGCTGCGGGGGCTCGCCGCCGGGTCGGGGTTGGCGGCGATGGGTGGGCTTCCCGGAGCGGCCTGGGCCAGCAGCGACGCGCGGCGCCGCTTCGTCTTCGTGACCGCCTTTGGCGGCTGGGACCCCACCCGCGCCTTCGCTGCAGAGTTCGACAACAGCAGCGTGTCGATGGAGGCGTTGGCCGACCTGGCCCAGGTGGGCGACTTGCGTTGGGTGAGCCACCCCGAGCGCCCCAGCGTAGACGCATGGTTCGAGCGCCACGGGGCCCGCAGCGTCATCGTCAACGGGCTGGTCGTCCCCAGCGTGAGCCACGTCACCTGCACCAAGCTGCTGTTCACGGGCAGCAGCGTGGCGGGCGCGCCCGACTGGCCGGTGCGGCTGGCCCACCACCGCGCGGCCGAGTATGCACTGCCCCAGGTGGTGCTCGCGGGCCCACACTACCCCCATATCTACGGTCCGTCGGTCACGCGGATCCGCTCCGGCGGCGCCATCGAGGACCTGCTGCGGGGCGAGCTCCTCCACGCCCACGACGACCCCGTCTCGCTGCCCGATCCGGCCGTGCGAGCGCTCATCGACGCCCACGCCCGCCGGCGCGCGACCCTGCGCCTGGACCGCGCCACCACCGAGGCCGAGGCCGCGTTGGCCGGCTCCTTTGTATCGGCGCACGACCGGGCCGCCACCCTCGAGGGCCTGGTGGACGAGATCAGCTGGGGCGAAGACGACGGTCTGGTCGCCCAGGTCGATGTGGCGATCGACCTGCTGCGCCTGGACCTCACCCGTGTGGTGAGCCTCGCCCTGGCCGACCTCACCTGGGATAGCCACCAAGACAACGACCCGAAGCAATCCACCATGTTCGAGCAGCTCTTTGCGGGCCTGCTCTACCTGCAACAGCGCCTCGACGAGACGCCGTCGAGCGCCGGCGGCACCCTGGCCGACGAGACGGTGGTGGTGGTGCTGAGTGAGATGGGCCGCACGCCCAATCTCAACGCAGGCCAGGGCAAGGATCATTGGAGCCACACCTCGGTGCTGGTCGCTGGCGCCGGGGTGGCGGGTGGACGCACGGCGGGCGGCTACTCGGCGCTCTACACCGGCGAGCCGGTCGATCCCCTGTCCGGCGAGGTGACCGAGAGCGGCGTGCAGATCACCCCCGATGTGCTCGGCGCGACCCTGCTCACGCTGGGCGGCGCCGCGCTCGACTCGGATGTGGCCGACGCCGAGCCGCTGCACTTCTTGCGCGCGTGAGGGCGACCGACGCCCCCGCGCTGCCAGCAGCGACGAATGACCGCCAGCCCTTCCCAGCCGCGCTCATCGACCTGGACGGCGCCGTCGATGCAGTCGTCTATCGGCTTCTGAGCGCCACGTTGGTCCCGGGCCACGCCGGGGCTACTCGCAGCGCAGCTCCAGCGTCACCTCGGTCGCTCCCAGAGGCCGTGCGCCCACGAAAAGCGGCCGGTCGCGCCAGGCCGACAGGTCGATCCCAGCGCCGTCCCGCAAGACCTCGGCCACGGGCGCGTCCGGCGCGGTGTAGCCCAGACTGAGCGTCGAGACGTTGGCGACCATGTCGTCGGCGGTCGCCGCGGGCTCGCCCAGAAAGAGCACGGCGTCCGCGCCGTCGGAAGCCAGCTCCAAGGTGAGCTGGCGCACGTCGTCGTGGTCCTGGAAGACGCACCAGGTCGCCGCGTCGGCGCCGGCGCTCACCAGGGTTGCGGTCCCCGTCTCGCCGCACCGCAGCCGGGAGACGCCAGCACAGGCGGCGGCCGCCCCACGCGCAGGGCGTACACCTCGACCGACGAGGCGCCCACGCTATCTTCGAGGGTGAGGGTGACGGCGGTCTCGCCCGCGGCGGCGCCGTCGGAGGTCAGCACGCCGTCGGCAGACAGCGACACACCATCCGGCAGCCCCTCGGCCGACCAGGCGATCGGCGGCGTGCCCCCCACGACCGGCAGGGCCATGGACTCGGCGGCGGCGTCTTGCAGCGCGGGCAGCGTGGCGTGGCCCATGCGGGGCGCCCGGTCGCAGGACACCGCGATGTCGATAGGCGAGCCGTCCAGCTCCCAGGCGGTCACGACCGTGCGCAGGGCGCCGTCCACCCGTTGGTGCTGCGACAGCGGGGGCCATGAGGCAGGCCCGCGGCTGATGCGCGCGGTGGAGGCGTCGAACCACTGCCAGTCCAGCCCGCCATAGAAGGGGTAGGCGCTGCCCGGCGCCACCTGGGCCAGGGAGCCGTACCAGCCCGTGGCCGTCAGACTTACCGTAGAGACGTCCGGGTCGATGACGGTCTCCAACACAGCGTAGCTGCTCGGGTCGTACCAGCCGGTCAGCCGGCCCTCGTAATACGACTCTTCAGGCAGGAAGGCGCGCGTCTCGCCGCACGCCAGCGGGTCGATCTCGTAGACGCCAAAGCCCAGGGTGCCGCTGCCCACACGCCCATCGGCCACCTCGACCTGGACGTCGGCCACCCACGCGCCCAGCTCGGCCGCCACGTTGGCCACCACCCCGTTGTCCGGGTTCATGGAGGCCCAGTCCGGAAGGCCAGAGGCCGAAAAGGTCAGGCCCTCGTACTCGCCCGAGACGTTGATGTTGATGGTCAGGGCGTCGCCCAGGAGCGTCGGGTAGGAGTCGAGCCCCGTCATCACCGGTGCGTCTGTGCACGTGGCCTGAACCGACCAGTCGCCGCGATTGGCGGTGGCCACCAGCAGAGACAGCGGCTGGCCGTGGGCCCACCAGGTCTCCAGGTCGGGCCTCGACTCCAGGTCGATCGCCAGCCCACCACCGTAGCCCACCCAGTACCAGCGCATGTCGTCCAGGTCCTTGTGGCCTGGCTGCACCCCCGGATCGCCCAGGAAGGCGTATAGGTCGAGGCTGGAGTCGAATTGCAGAGACAGGCGCGTGACGTCGGGCGGAGGGACCGGCAGCCGCAGCCAGGTGTAGCCCCCGGTGGCGTCCCAATCGACGGTGTCGCCCCAATCTTCGACCGCCACCGCGTCGAATCGCCCCGACTGCTCGTCGCCACAGGCCAGCCAGTCGCCCGGCGGGACCACGGATAGCGACAGCGACGCGAGCGCGGTGGCGCCCTCGCGGTCGGTGACGGCGAGGGCGACGCTCGCGGAGCCCGCGGCAGTGGGCACGCCGCTCAAGGCGCCCGCCGGGTTGAGCACCAGCCCGTCGGGCAGCGGGCCGCTGGCGAGCGAGACGGTGTAGGGCGGGGCGCCACCCCGGGCGTCGATCCAGGCGGTGTAGGTCTCGCCCAATGTGGCCGTGGGCAGGGAGTCGGTGACCACCTCGAGCGGGGTGCTGGCGGAGGGGGCCGCCGGGGCCGGCGACCGGGTCTCGGGCGTCGAGCAGGCCACCGCGGCCGCCGCCGCAATCCAGGTCCAACGCATCACCAGGCTCCGAGGGGGGTGAGGGCGGGGGCCGCCGCGGGAGAGGGCAGGGCGCGGCCTTCGTCCACCACGCCCATGCGCAGGTCGCTGCGGCCGCCCGTGCAGGTGCTCCAGGCCTCCTTCCAGGCGTCGCGGCGCGCGCGGGCGCCGGCCAGCAGCGCGTCGGTGACGGGCTCTTCGGGCCCGACCACCACCAGGAAGAGCAGCTCCAGATCGGCGGCAGTGTGCCCGATGGTGGACTCCCACAGGCCATTGGCGGCCACCAGGTCGTCGATGGTCCAGGACGAGGCGGCCGCAGCCACCGTGTAGGGCGCGTCGTACCAGAGCCACTCCGGCGCGCTCTCCCGGCTGCGCGGCTCGGCCGACAGCGGCTCCAGGACCGTCACCGGGGGCACCTCGTCCGCCGGGAGCAGGCCCAGCAGGTACAGGTCGAGCGGGGTGAAGACGCCGCCGGTGGCCGGGTCGGTGGTCCAGGTGCTGTCGCCGTTGTCCACCCAGGCGTTGCCCTCCATGGGCGAGTTGTCCGTCGAGACCCAGTAGCTCCAGTGGGCGCGCTGGCGGCCCAGCAGCGCCTGTGTGTCGCCCCCGTCGGGATCCGGCACCTCGGGGAAGGCGAGCCACTGGTGCCCCACCTCGTGGCAGAAGACCCAGTCCGGGCTGCCTTCGGGCCACCGGTCCCAGTAGGCGATGGCGTTCAGCCACAGCCCCGACCGCACCGGCACGGCGGGGGTCTGGACCGGGTCGCGGCCGCTGCCCCACACATCGGCATTGTTGTAGGCCAGGTGGAAGGCCGCCGCGCCAGTGAACTGGGTGGGCAGGTCGTCGGAGTGGACCATGGCGGCGATGTCGTAGGCCACGTCGCGATTGGCGGTGGCCACCTGGATGGCCCGGGTGAAGGCCGAATGGTCGAAGCCAGAGGCCAGCGCGTGGTCCGGCACCCGCACCACGACCAGGTCGTCGAGGTCGACCACATTCCACGGGGCGTCCCCGTAGGCCGGCGGCGGCGCGGGGAGCTGGTCGGCGCGCAGGTAGTCATCGTGCAGGAAGTCATCGTGCAGGGGCACCGGGTCGGCGGCGGCGGGGGGCGCCAGGAGCAGGCCCACCAGCAGGGCCGCGCGGGCCAGGCCGAGGGGGGAGGCGGTCATGGGGCCTCCCACAGCGGCACGGCCTCGAAGCTGCCGCGCACGCGATCGCCGTCTTCGACCCCCGCGGCGGTCAAGGTCAGCGCGCCGCCCTGCAGGTAGCGGACCCGGCCATCGGGCGTGGTGAGCTGGCCGATGGCGCCCTGGCCGTCCAGGGGCACGTCGCCGGCCACCCAGGCGTCCAGCGACACGTCCAGCTCCAGCTCGCTCCACCCCGCGCCGTCGTTGCCGTGGATGCGAACCGCGACCACTGGCCAGGTGGCGCCGTCCACCGCGTGGCGGGCGGCGCGGGCGAAGGCGGCGCCCTGGGCGTCGTCGGCCTGGAACCACCCGCCGCCGGGGTTGGGGTCGCCCAACAGCACGGAGAATGCGCCCGAGACGGCGCCGACCTCGACCGTGGCCTGCTGCCAGGGGGTGGGCGCGTCGGCGGGGGCCCGATGGCGCCGCCGTCATTGGCATCACCGCCGCTGGCATCACCGTCGCTGGCATCACCGTCGGTCGCGTCAGCAGGCGGCGCGTCTCCGCCGCTGCACGCCGCCGCCGCCACCATCAGGAGCAGCGCCCAGCGCCCGCTCCCCGTCGCCATCTCCTTGTCATGCGGGCACCTCATCCTACGGGTTTCGCCGACTTCCAGCCAGTCTGCCATGCCGGTACGAGTCTACAGGGAAATAGTTGACACAAGGCCCCCTATCGGAACCTGCGCCGGGTGGCGACCGCCCGCGCACGAGCCCCGCCCGCAGCTGGGAGGGGTCGGGTGCATGGAGCGGCCTGCTCAAGCCACGTGGACGCCGTCGCCGAGATGGCCACAGTCGCCCAGGCGTGGTGGGAACGCAGCCTGCACGCCGCCCAGCGCAGCACCTGAATCGCTCGACCGGAGATCGTGGCGCCATCGACGGTCTTTCGTTTGGCGCTGCGGGCGGGGGCGACGGCCATCGTCGACGCCCACCAAAGGGGGAGGCGCCGTACCCCGCGCAGACGACGTCCTGACGCTGAGCCATTGCTGGCTGAGGGGCTTTCTCTTGGACAGAAAACCTTGGGCTGTCACCCAAAATCGTGCGATGGCCCGTGGCACATCCGCCGTCAAAACGGTCCGTTCGATCCGTCAGGCCCAACCCGGCAAACCTCCAGTTGCACGGTGGCCTGCACCCGCACACGGTCCTTCGCGTCGCCTACGTCCACCGCTGCCTCCCACTGGTGATCATTGCGCTCCCTCACCTCAATGCGACCGAATACATCATACTCATCCTGTTCGATGCGGTCGGGGGCAACCCACTCAGGGTCGGTCACATAATCCTTGCAGTCAATAAATTGCCCGACGAATGGTAGGTCGAATGGGGCGGGCGGCAGGTCCGGTAGACCGCTGAATGTGCTTAGCAGGTTGTACTGCATTTCCTCGTTAGCGACGAATGCGCATCGAGAGCTGCGGTCACCTGGCGCAATGGTCCCCTTGTCGCCGCAAATAGTTTGACTGGGAATCTGCATTTCTATGCCGTCGACATGGTACTCGTAATCCGTGTAGATCACCAACGCTGAATCGACTACGTTCACCATCTTCCGATCATTGACGACCATGCACCCACGCGGGTTGTCGCAGTCCAGCCACCGCACGCCACCACAACCGCCCACCGCGGCAAGGCCGACCAAGGACGCAGCGGCAAACCGAGTCGAAAACTCACGGATACGCAGCATCCAGATCTCCCACGGTATCGTTAATGTTGCTCGCGATCTCTCGCGAGACGACGGCGTCATAAACATACTCCCACGCCGCGGTTGGCGTCAACAGGGGGATGGTTGACACAAGACGCCATACCGGAACTTCGGCCGGGTAGCGACCGCCAGCTTGCGCGAACCCCCTCGCTGGGCCAGCCACCGCTTCACGCGGGCGGCGACCTTGTCGACCAGCCGCTCCACCTCCCCTTGCGTTGGCGCGGGCACCTTCACGATGTGCACCCGACCTCGCACCTCCTCTCGGACGAAGACGCCGTCGGGTAGCAAGGAGTGGAAGTGCACGCTGAGTTCAGCGAGGCCAACGTGGCAGCGTCCAGCGTCGCGGTGCCTTCGCCGACGGGACAGGAAAACGAAGAGGTGGCCGGCGTACCGGTCGAGCCCGTCCTGGGGCAGCAGCGCCCGCCGGTGTGGCCCCAGGGCCTCCCCATGTGGACGAAGACTTCGGTGGCTTCGAGGCGCGCCTTGGCTGGATTCGGCGCTATCCTGCCTCCTCCTGCGAGGTCCCTGTGCGTACGTCCCCATCCACGATCCTGCTGCTCCTTACCCTCGGCTGCCGCGGCGCCGACAAAGAAGGCGACGTCACCCAGCCCGGCGACGACGGCGCAGGCGACGACGGGGGCACCGGCGACGACGGCAACACCGGCGACGACGGGGGCGACGACACCGACCCCTCCGACCCCACCGAGCCCTGGCAGCGCAAGGAGGTGCAGGCGCCGGGCACCCTCACCTTCAACGAGGTGCACTACCACCCGGGAACCGACCAAGACCTGGAGTGGATCGAGCTGCGCAACCCCATGGTCCTCGACGTGGACCTGTCGGGCTGGTCCCTCCAAGGCGGCGTGTCCTGGGCCTTCCCCGAGGGCACCGTGCTGCCCGCTGGCGGCTACCTGGTGGTGGCGGCCAGCCCGCGGGCCCTGGAGGCGGAGACGGGCTTCACGGGCGCCCTGGGGCCCTATACCGGCCGCCTCGCCAACGGCGGCGAGCGCATCGAGCTGCGCGGCATCAGCGGCCGCCTGATGGACACCCTGGCCTATCGCGACGACGCCCCCTGGCCCGTACACCCCGACGGCTCGGGCTTCACCCTGGCCAAGATCGCCCCCGACGCCGCCAGCGACCACGCCGAAAACTGGACCGTCAGCGCCGAGCGCGGCGGCACCCCAGGAGCCGCCAACCACCTCGATCCCAAGGCGCTCCCCACCGTCCTTCAGCTTGTGGAGTTGGAGGCCACCTGGCGCTACGACAGCTCCGGGGCCTACCCCTCGGAGGACTGGGCAGAGACCGAGACCGACGACAGCGCCTGGGAGAGCGGGCAGGCCGTCTTCTACGCCGGCGGCAGCGACGTGGACGTGCTCGGCACAGCCTGGGCCACAGCGGACAACTACTTCGCCCTCTATCTTGGGAATGCCGACGGCAGCGAGCTGCGCTGGGTGGGTGAAGACACCGACGGCAGCTGGACCACCGTGGAGGAGCTGGAGCTGGAGGTTCGCCCCACCGACCACCTCTACCTGGCCGCATGGGAGCTAGCGGGGGACTCCGGCAGCCCGCAGATGCTCATCGCCGAGGTGGCCCTTGACGGAGCGCTCGTGGGCACCGACGCCTCCGCCTTCGAGTGGGTGCTCGGGCCCGTGGGAGACAATCCCGGCGGCCTGCCCGGCGGCGCGCCCCCCGACGCGGCCGACCTGGCCCTGCTCATCGACGAGGCCAACACCACCGGCACCTGGGACCTGCCCGCCGTAGAGCGCAGCCGCAGCAGCAGCCCCTGGGGGAGCACCGTCGGCAGCGCCTTCACCGACGCCGCCGCCTTTATCTGGGCCGACACCTTCAGCGGCAACTCCATCACCAACAGCGACGACACCTACGCCCTCTTCCGCTCTGCCGGTCCCATCCTCCCGTCGCGGGGCAACCTGGAGCTCACCGAGCTGCCGACCACCCTGCTCTTCCGCACGGACTTCGCCTTCACGGGCAGCCTCGACACCACCACCCTGCACCTGGACTGCGTGCTGGACGACGGGGCCGTGGTGTACCTCAACGGGGTGGAGGTGCTGCGGGAGAATATGCCCGAGGGGGACGTGGACGCCGAGACCCTGGCCTGGGCCGAGGTGGGCGAGGCCCTGGCGCTCTCCGCCGACATCTCCGCCGACGCCCTGCTTCACGGCCTCAACGTGCTGGCCGTGGAGCTGCACCAGGCCACCCTCTACGACGCCGATATGACCTTCGGCTGCGCCCTGACCGCCGAGACCAGTGTGGACCCCGCCGCGCCCACACTGGTCCTCAACGAGATCGCCGCCGCGGGGGAGTCCCCCACCTGGGTTGAGTTGGCCAATATAAGCCAAGACACCCTGGGGACAGAGGGCCGGCGCCTCGCCACCTCTGGCGGACAAGAGGTCTCCCTCGCTGCAACAAGCCTCGCTCCGGGCGCGCTCCTTGCATTGGAGAATCTGGACCTGGACCTGGAGGCCGGCGACCGCCTCTTCCTGCTCTCCGCCGACGGCGAGACCCTCTACGACGCTGTGCGGGTGGGGTCCGGGCTGCGCGCGCGGGCGGCGGCGGGCGGCCCCTGGCGGGTCCCCACGGCGCCGTCGCCTGGCGAGGACAACCCCATCGTCCTCACCGAAGACATCGTCATCAACGAGCTGATGTACCACCGCGCCCCCCTCTCCCAGGAGGGAAGCCCCGTCACGGACCGGGACGAGGAGTGGATCGAGCTCTTCAACCGGGGCGAGGACGCCGTGGACCTGGGGGGCTGGCAGCTCGTAGACGCCGTGGCCTACGCCTTCCCCGAGGGTACGGAGCTGGCTCCGGGGGACTACCTGGTGGTGGCCCGGGACGCCGCGGCCATGCGGGGCGAGCACCCCGGGCTCAGCGTGCTCGGCGACTACGACGGGAGCCTGGACAACGGGGGCGACCGCGTCCTCCTCCTCGACGCCGTGGGCAACCCGGCCGACGAGGTGCCCTACTTCGACGGCGGGCGCTGGCCCGGGGCCGCCGACGGGGGCGGCGCCAGCCTGGAGCTGCGCGACCCCTGGGCCGACAACGCCGTGCCCGAGGCCTGGGCGGCGAGCGACGAGACCGCCCGCAGCAGCTGGCAGACCGTCACCCTGCGCGGCGTGGCCGAGGACAGCGTGGTGGGGCCCGACGGCGTCTGGGAGGAGCTGGTGCTCGGCCTGCTGGACGCAGGCGAGGTGCTCCTCGACGATCTTCGCGTCATCCAGGACCCGGACACCGCCGCCGTGGAGCTGCTCCAGAACGGGGACTTCGAGGGGGACGCCCTCGGCCCCGAGGCGCAGCACTGGCGCCTGCTGGGCACCCACCGCCACAGCGGGGTGGTGACCGACCCCGACGACCCCGGCAACCAGGTGCTGCGCCTCGTGGCTACGGGCCCCGCGGGCCATATGCACAACCACGCCGAGACCACCCTCCTCCAACCCGTGGAGCAGCGGGAGGTGGAGGTCTCCTTCCGGGCCCGCTGGATATCGGGCAGCAACCAACTCAACGCGCGACTCTACTTCAACCGCCTGCCCCACACGGTGCTCCTGGCCCAGCCCGCGCAGTCCGGGACGCCGGGCGCGGTGAACAGCACCCGGGTGGACAACCTCGGCCCCACCTTCGCCGACCTCGCCCAGGACGTGGTGGTGCCCGACCCCGGCGAGGCCGTGCAGGTCGGGGTCTCGGTGCAAGACCCCGACGGGGTGGCGGCCGTGCGCCTGTGGTCCTCTGTGGACGGCGGGGTCTGGTCGGACGTGGCCATGGACGAGGCCACCCCGGGCCGCTGGGAGGCCGAGCTGCCGGGCCAGGCGGCCGGCGCCCTCGTGCAGCTCTACGTGGAGGCCGAAGACAGCCTGGGCCAGGCGAGCACCTTCCCCGCCGCCGGGCCCGACTCCCACGCCCTGTACCGGGTGGACGACGGCCAGGCCGCCACCACCGGCCTGCACACCTTCCGCATCCTCATGACCGAGGCCGCCTCCAACTGGCTGCACCAGGACGTGAACCTGATGAGCGACGACCTCGTCGGGGCCACGGTGGTCTACAACGAGGCCGAGATCTTCTACGACGTCGGCGTGCGCCTCAAGGGCAGCCAGCGCGGCCGCCCCACCGCCGTGCGCATCGGCTACGGCGTGCGTTTCAACGAGGGCCAGCCCTTCCGGGGCAGCCACACCAGCGTCATGCTCGACCGCAGCGAGGGGGTGGGCTTCGGCCAGCGGGAGGTGCTGCAGAACCTCATGATGACCCGCGCCGGCTCCGTCTCCGGCGAATACAACGACCTCGTGCAGCTCGTGGCCCCCGTTGCTGCATATACAAGCTCCGCCGAGCTTCAGTTGGACCGCTTCAGCAACCTCGTGCTGGACGCCCAGTTCGCCGACGGCGGCAGCGGCACGCGCTTCGAATACGAGCTGATCTACTACCCCACCACCACCGCAGACGGCACGGAGGAGGGCCTCAAGCTGCCCCAGCCCGACCGCGTCATCGGCACGGCCATCACGGACCTGGGCGAGGACAAGGAGGCCTACCGCTGGAACTTCCTCATCAAGAACAACGCCCGGCAGGACGACTACGCGACCCTCATGGACCTCTGCCAGACCTTCGCCCTGCCCGATGACGAATTCCTCGCGGCCGCCGACAGCGTCATCGACGTGGACCAGTGGCTGCGGGCCTTCGCCTTCTCCACCCTCACTGGGGCCACGGACCAATACGGGGGCGCTGGCAGCCAACACAATGTGCAGTTCTATGTGCGCCCCGAGGACGGGCGGGTGCTCTTCTTCCCCCACGACCTCGACTTCATTGGCGGCACCACCATGCCCGTGGTGGGCAACAACGACCTGGCGCGCCTGCTGGAGGATCCGGCCAACGCGCGCTCCTATTACGGCCACCTCAACGACATCATCGAGACCTCCTACAACACGGCCTACCTTGGGCGCTGGTGTGACCAGCTCGGCGCCCTGCTGCCCGGCCAGAACTTCGATGGGCACTGCGACTTCATCGGCGAACGCGTCGCCTTTGTGCAGAGCGGCTCGTCGGCCTCCGTGCGGAGCACCTTCCCCGAAGTGGACTTCGCCATCACCACCGGGGGGGGCGAGGATTTCAACGTCTCGACCCCGAACCTCACCCTCGAGGGTCAGGCCTGGATCGATGTGCGGACCATCACCCTGGACGGCAGCACAGCGCCCCTGGACCTCACCTGGCTCGACGGCCAGACCTGGCAGCTCAGCCTGCCCCTGGAGCGCGGGGAAAACGCCCTGACCCTGGTGGCCAGGGACCTGCACGGGGCCATGGTAGGCACCGACGCCATCGTGGTGACCCGGGAGAGCGGGCCCTGAGGTCCTGCGTCTGTCCCCCTCGAGGCGGGCAGAGCCGAAGCCGCGTCAGCCGCGCGTCTTGACGGCGCCCGCGGCCGGGTGGGACCCTGACGGGAGCCGACGCTTCGGGTATCCAGACAGGCGGTCCTGTCGCCCCGCCGCGCGATGCCCGCCTCGCTGGATCCCCCGCATGCTGCCTCTGCTCCTCCTCGTCGGCTGTGCCGCGAAGTCCCCGAAGATCCTGGACGAGACCTTCACCAGCGACCAGGGCCTGAGCGCCAGGGTGGCCCTGGTGATCCCCGAAGGCACGGGAGATGGTGCGTCGCCGGGCGTGCTCTTGTTCTTCACCTGGGACTTCGGAGACGCCGCCTACCGCAAACAGGCCCGGCTGCATGCGGCCATCGCGCAGGAGCACAACCTTGTGTTGGCGTCGATGGCGAGCCCCAAAGCAGGCGGCGACTCGGGGTGCTGGTGGGCGCCCCAGGTGCAAGACAACGCGGCCTATGTGGACGAATTCGTGCAGCGTCGCCTCATCCAAGAGCTGGGTGTGGACCCGTCGCGTGTATTCACCACGGGGATCTCCGGAGGTTCGGACTTTGCGGCGGCCTTCCACCTTCACACCCGATACCGCTACCACGGCGGCGTCGTGGCCCTCTGTGGTGGCGACATCCCCCGGCTCAACGGCGGTCGCTGCGAGCCGGAGTCCAACCCGGCGCCATCCCCCGTGCCAGCCAACCTCACGGCGGCCGACCTGGAGGGGGTCCGATACGATTTCGCCATCGTGGCAACGGACGAGCTGCGCCCCAATAGCGAGGCGGCGGCCGCCTTCTACCGGGACCTGGGCTTCACCCATGTCCGGCACCGAATCGTGGATGGCGACGGACACTGCGGATTCGAGAGCGGCTGGGAGGGGCTGGATGTCCTGGCCGAGGGGCTGGACTACGTCGATCCCTGAGATCGCCTCGGGGGGCCTTGCCGGAATCGCTCGCTCCGTCCAGAATGAGGCGCTCGGAAACCCGACCCGAACGCGGCATCTCGCCGCTTGCTTCCACGCCACCACCGCCGGTCCCCGCCCCAGCCGAGGACCCAGGGAGCCCGATGAGCCGCACCGCGCTGTTTCGCCAGCTTCGTCGATCCGCCGCCATCGCGCAGCTTGCCGATCGCCTCGCCATCTCCACGCCAGGAAGCCCTGGAGCGGGTGGCGGCGATCGAGGCCGCCGGCCGCAATCAACGCAGCTTTCGCCCGACGCGCCGCGGCGTGATCAAGGGTTTGGGAGCCGTCGGCCTGGTGGGCCTGGCCGGCGCCCTGCCCCGCCGGGCGCTGGCGCGGCGGGCCAGCTCCTCCACCGCCACCATCGCGGTCATCGGGGGCGGCATGGCCGGCTTGTCCGCCGCCTACCAACTTTACGGGAGGGGTGTATATGCCGACATCTTCGAGGCCAACCCCGAGCCCGGTGGGCGGGTGTGGTCGCTGGGCGGTGACTTCGCGGGCGACGTCACCTTTCCCGGGCAGGTGGTGGAGCGTGGCGGGGAGCTGATCGACACCACCCACACCACCATGCGCGGCTATGCCACCGAGTTCGGTCTCAGCCTGGAGGATTATGACAAGGCGCCCGGCGAGCCCGTCTTCTTCGTGGATGGCGTGCACTACGAGGAGGCGGACGTGGTGGATGAATACCGGGACTTCGTCGCGGCGATGCGGGCCGATCTGCGCACCCTCTCGCCGCCGACGGCGGAGAGCTTCAACAGCGCAGACGAGCTGCTCGACTACACGACCCTGGAGGAGTACCTGCAGACACGAGGGGCGGGCGATCTCCTCACCAAGGTGCTGCGGGGCGCCTACACCGGTGAATATGGGCGGGAGCTGGACCGCCAGTCCAGCCTGAACCTCCTGCTCTTCATGCACCCCGACAAGAGCAGCAACTTCCGCGAGTTCGGGGTCTACAGCGACGAGCGCTTCCACATCGTGGGCGGCAACCAGCAGGTGCCGGCCGCCCTGGCCGCGACCCTGTCCAATCAAATCCAGACCGGCATGAAGCTGACCCGCCTGGCAAAGAATGCCTCGGGCTCCTACGCGCTCACCTTTGAAGACGCGGGCGGCGGCACCTCCACCCATGACTACGACTATGTCGTGCTCGCCATCCCCTTCTCCGTCCTGCGCCTGGTGGACCTCGACAGCAGCCTGGGGCTGCCGGCCTGGAAGACCAACGCCATCCAGAACCTCGACTATGGGACCAATACCAAGATGTTGGTGGGCTTTGACGGTCGGCCCTGGGCCGGCGCCGGCAGCAACGGGTCCGCCTACGCCCATGGCCTCGATCACACCCACAATCTATGGGAGAGCAACTATAGCAACGCAAGCTCCAGCCGCGGGGTGCTCACCAACTACTCGGGCGGCGACCTGGCCGACAGCTACGACACCAGCGACGTGCAGGCGGCCACCGAGGACTTCCTGGGCGATCTCGACCAGATCTTCCCCGGTGCATCGGGATCGGTGAGCCGCGAGACCGATGGCAGCGTGCGCGTCCACCTCGAGAAGTGGTCCGAGAACGAGCGCACCCTGGGCAGCTATACCAACAACCACCCGGGCTACTTCACCACCATCTGCGAGCTGGAGGGCGTGCCGGTGGATCGGCTCTTCTTCGCCGGAGAACATGCCGACTCCTTCTACGCCTGGCAGGGCTTCATGGAGGGCGCCGCAAACTCGGGCATCGCCGCCGCCACGGAGATCCTCGCCCAGCTGCGCTAGTTTTGGAGCTGTGCGTGTGGGACCCGTCGTGGCCCGGCGGGCGCTGCTGGGCCTCCTCGAAGGCTGGCGACGGCGCATGGACGCTGGGAGGGTGGGCTTTTCCAGCGATTCCGGGGGTCGTTGAGGGGGGAGCATGGCGCCGCGACCGGGTTGCCTGGGTGAGTCGAGAGCAGGCCCATCAACGGCTTGACCTCACCCGGTCCCAGGGCCCGCCCATCGGCCTGGCGTCGCGGCGCGCCGCCTGGATCATGCTGAATCGTACTCAGGATGGGCTGAGAACCTCTCCATTGCCGCCCACCGAAGCGCCCCCTATAGCTCAGGATGCCGCGGGTGATCAGTCCGGCGCGAAGCGCACGAGCCGCCGGCTCTGCGCGAGCGCGGTGTGGACGGGCGCGGCGGTGCCCTCGCGAGATGTGAGGGTGTCTCAAGCACACGCCAGGGAGCGAAGCAATGGCATCGATCCTCCGACCGACTCCCCTGCGCTGCGGCAGGCGCTCCGGCGCGCTGGGCCTCGCGCTGCGGGTCGCCTCCGTCGCTGCGCTCCCGCCAGGTTGCGCGTCCGGCTGGGAGCCCTCCGCGCGGGCGGCGGACGCTCCCGTGGCGGAGCGCGAGGCGCCGTCGCCGACGGTCCCGCGCACCGACGAGGCGCCGCGCCGCCGGCCGAGCCCCCCACCGACCCGGTGCCCGGCGCCATCGAGCGGATGCGAGCCTGGCCGGGTCTTGGCAACGCCGTGACGGAGGTGGTGATGCACAGCCCCAAGGGTCGCATCCATGGTCACGACGCCCGGCAGATCGATGTGGAGGTGGACGAGGCCGGGGGCACCGCCCGCGTCAAGTTCTGGATGCGACCGGACTTCGACCTGCACGGCGACCGGGTGGTGAGCTGCGTGCGCACCGCCGGGGCCTGGAGCTGCAGCGACGAGACATAATTCAGCGAATCGGCAGTCCCGATTTGTTGGACGCGGCTGGCGCATGTGCCGGCCGCCCGGCGGCCTCGCAAGAGGACGCCGTGGGGAGCGCCTTTGGGCGCGGTGCGGCGCTCCCCACGCCCGGTGGCGCTTCGCACGCAGGGGTGGCCCGCCGCGTCGCCCTCCGGGGTGGCCTGGGCGCCCTTGCCCGCGACGCGGCACATGGCTTTGTGAGCCCTGCTCAACATCTCATGGGAGCCTTGGGGACCTCACCCCAAGCAAGGCCAGCCTCCTGGTGGCCCTGGTTGGATGGTGGCAGGCCTGGGTGGGCGGCGCCTGAGGGGTGGGACGACACGTCGATCTCCCGGCTCCGAGGATTCCTGCGCCCGGAGGTCGCTTCGCTCCCTCAGCCTGGGGGCTGGGTCGTCGAGAAGATGTAGCGGCCGATCTTCCACGGCGCGCCCTCGTCAGCGCGGAAGAGCAGGAAGAGCTCCTGGTTGCCCTCGCTCACCACGTCGCCGGTCGCCAGGATCGTGGTCTTGCCCGCGCTGCGGGTCCGGGCCCACGCCACGGTCGGCGTCACGACCTCGACCTCGTCGATCTCGAAGGTGATGTCCAGGGAGATCATCCCAAAGACGCCCTTGTAGGCCGCCTCGATCTGTTGGCTGCCGACATTCGGGGGCCGGTGCTGGGCCATGAAGACGCCGTCGGGGGCGTAGAGAGAGACGATGGTCTCGACGTCCTTGGCGTTCAGGGCGCGCTCGTAGCTGCGCAGCAGCTCGATGACGGCTGCATCGTCCTTCTCGGCGGCTTCCTGGGTCGTGGGCATGGTCTTGGTTCCAGCGTGGGTGAGGGAGGGGCCGGCGAGCAGCGCCAGCAGGGTCATGCAGGCGAGCATGGTGGTGCTCGCTCGGGTGGGGAGGGTCATGGGGACTCCGTTCAGAAGGTGACGACGAGCTTTCCGCCGGCCGTGCCCGCGTCGAGGAGCCGATGGGCCTCCTGGATGCGCTCGATGGGGAAGGACTGGGCGAGGGTGCTTTGGATCGCGCCGCTGGCGACCTGGTGAGCGACCCAGTTCAGGGGGCTCTCGGACAGCGGCATGTGCTCGGATCCCAGCAGTCCGCTGCTGAAGAAGCTGAGCCGGACGGTGTTGGGCAGGTCGCCCATCAGGTTGAAGGACGCGAGCACCGGCGGCCCGCCGAGCAGCCCGACCACGGCGACCTGGCCCCAGTGGCGCACGGCCCTCAGCGTGTCGCGCACCGTGGCTGCGCCGACCACCTCCAGGGCGTTGTCGACCCCGGCCGGCATCAGCGCGCGGACGCGCGAGGACACCTCGCCGTCGTCGAGCACGGCGTGATCGGCCCCGAGCATTCGCAGGGCGTCCAGGCTGGCGGGGGTGCGGGAGGTGGCGATGACGGTGAGCCCCCGCGCCTTGGCGTAGGTGAGCGCGGCCAGACCGACGCTCGAGGTGGCGCCACGGACCAGCAGGGACTGACCCGCCTCGATCCCGAGGTTCTTGTCCAGCGCGCCCCAGACCGTGAGGGTGGCCTCGGGGAGCGCGGCCAGGCGGACGGCGTCCAGATCCGCGTCGATGGCCACGACATTGCTCGCCTTGACGGCGATCTGCTCGGCGTAGCCCCCGTGCCGCGAGAACATCATCCCGCCCATCGCGGTGGCGACCCGCTGGCCCCGTGCGAAGCGGCCGCTGGGGTCGCTCAGGACCTCGCCCACGGCCTCGATGCCGAGGGCCTGGTTGGGCACGAAGGTCCCGTAGTTGCCGCTTCGGTAGTAGCTCTCGGCCTTGTTCAGACCGAAGGCGTGAACCCGGATGGCGACCTCGTCGGCCGCGGGCTCGGGAGCGGCGAGCTCTGTGAGCCGGAGGACCTCGGGACCACCGGGAGACATGGCGACCACTGCTCTCATCATCGACCTCGCTTCGCCCCTGTGGGCGGTTGTTGTCCACTGTCTGATGAGAATGTAGGACTGCCAGAAATGGTTGTAAGTGGCTCTTGGTTGGAGATAGCCTCTCAAAAATGAGAGGATTGACCCATGGATCTGAACGCGCTGGGCCTGCTCGTCGCCGCCGCTCGGGCGGGGAGCCTCTCTGAGGCCGCCCGCTTGACCGGGGTGCCCCTGCCCACCCTGAGCCGTCGCCTGCGGAAGCTCGAGGAGGACCTGGGCGCTCGACTCGTCGAGCGGGGCCGCAAGGGACTGCGCCTCACGCCCAGGGGCACGCAGCTGCTGGCCGAGGTCGAGCCTTCACTGGCGGCGCTGGAACAGGCCAGGCAGCGCTTGCTGGATCCGACCGGCATCGCGGGCCTGCTGCGGGTCTCCGTGCCGCCGGACTTCCCCGTGCTCTGGCGGCTGTTCTCGGAGTTCTCGCAGGCCCACCCGGCCGTCCGCTTGGACATCTTCGCCACGGATCGCCGGATCGACCTCGTCGCGGACGGGGTCGATGTCGCCTTTCGGGTCGGTGCGCCCGGCTCGATGAGCTACTCCGGGCGTGTGCTGGCGCGCTACCGCCACAAGGTGGTCGCCTCGCCGGCGCTGCTCCAGCGACACCCCATCTCGACGGTCGAGGACCTCTGCGGCGTCCCCGTGGCCTGCTGGCGCGGGAGCGGAGCGCCGAGCTGGTCGCTGGGGGGAACGGAGGTCGCGCTCTCTCCGGTCCTCGTCGCCAATGAGTATGGCCACCTGCTCGCGCTGGCACGGACCGCCCAGGTGGTCACGGAGCTGCCCCCCTTCCTCGCGGCTCCGCTGATCTCGGAGGGGGCTCTCGTCGAGCTCTTCGTCGATGCTCCCCTGCCAGAGCAGCCCTTGCGCGTCCTCGTGGTGGAGAGGCGCGCCATGTCCCCGCTCGTGCGGGGCTTCCTCGACCACGCGGCAGATCGGAGCGGGGCGTTATTCCCGCCGGAGCCGTGAGCTTCGCCCTCCGATGGCTGCCATCTATCCGTGGCGGGCCCAGGACGCGGGGTGCTCGACGGTCCCCACCCTCGATCCAGCCCTGCTCGCTGAGGCGGGCTTGCCGAGCCCCCAGGCATCGGGTCCCGACTTCGAAGGTCCGGTAGGCAAATTGGACGAAGCTCGAAGGATGGCGACGTCGCCATGGGCGCAGCGAAGAGCAGGTTCTCGGTCGATTTCGAGCATTGGTCGAGAGGCGCTTTCGAGCCCCGACCCTGAAGCGGATCAGGGGCTCCCCTCGTGCGGTCCGGCGACGGGCCCCCGGATGCGTGCGCGGGTTCCGCGTGGCTCCAGCGGCTCCCAGCTGAGGGTCCAGGCCGCCCTGCGGGCGACCTCGGCAGCGATGACCATGCCCAGGCCCGGACCCCGTTGGCGGGCAGCGTCGGTGTGGAAGCTCTCGATGTCCATGCTGGCCGCCAGGTCCTCGGGCAGCCCGGGGCCGTCGTCGTCCACGACCAGCGAGAAGGTGCCCTTGGCCTCGTCCACCTGCAGGACGATCGCCACGTGGCCTTCCCCTCGCTGGTGCTGGACGGCGTTCTGGACGAGGTTGCCGATGGCTCGCTCGGCCAGGGTGGGCGAGCAGGCCACCCAGACGGGCGTATCGGGCGCATGGGAGGCGACCGCGACGCCTGCGTGGCGCCCCAGGATGGCGAAGCGGTGGGTCACCCGGGTCACCAGCTCCGTCAGCTCGACCAGCCCCGAGGTCACGTCGAAGTCGTGCCGCAGGCGGGCGCCCTGGTGCAGGTTGTCGACGAGGGTGGACAGGTAGACGGCGTCTGCGAGCGCGCGGCGGGCCTCGTCATGCAGCTGACCGTCGGCTTCGTCGGCCACCGCCTCCAGCGATAGGAGCAGGCTGGCCAGCGGCGTGCGCAGGTCGTGTGCGATCCCGGTGAGGTGCTCCTCCAGGGCCTTGTTTCGCTCCTCCAGCGCCCTGCGGTTCTCGACGATGCGGGCGTGGCTTTCGGCCAGGACCGCGCTGATGTTGCCGAGCGCGTCGCCCGCAGCATCGGTGGCCGCAAAGCCGTCGCGGCCCACCCCGCGGGCCGCCTCGCTCAGCCGCTCCACCCGCTGGCGAAAGGGAAAGACCACGAATACCGTCGCCCCAACCCCCGAGAGCAGCATGCCCGCTACGGTGGCCACCGAGAGGATGCCCAGAAATAGCCGCATGGCCTTGGGGTCGGGAGTTGTGGACCGCATGCGGAGGATGGCGCAGGGTCCATCGGGAGCCATGGGCACCACCGAGATCATCTGGTCGTCGGACGTCACGCTTCGGGCGGGCCCGCCCCGGGCCATCGCCTCCTGGCGCTGTGCAGGCTCGAGGGGCGGGGCGGCGGGGTTCGAAGGGCGCCCCTCGCTGTCGTAGGCGTAGAGGGAGTACCCGCCCCAATCTGCGCCCCAGCTCGTGGGGTCGGCCTCGCAGGCCGCGTGGTTGGTGGCGCTGGCGACGGTTGCGATCGCTGCGTCGCGGATCAGGGGCCGCCCCAGCAAGACCCCGCCCGCCATGAGGCCGCCCGCAGCGGCCACGCTGAGCACCGCGCTCGCCAGGATGCGGCGGGGGAGCTGGCGCATCAGGCAGGGCCGAGGTCGCAGGTGTAGCCGATGCCCCAGACAGTCTTGATGCAGGGGGAGGCCGCCTCCCCCAGCTTCTTGCGGATGCGGGAGAGGTGGCTGTCCACCGTGCGGTCGCTCCGGGAGCCATCCTCGGGCAGGGCGTGTTCGGCCAGCTGGGTCCGGGTCACGGTCCGCCCCGCCCGCTCGCGCAGGAAGGCCAGGATGTTGAACTCGTGAGTGGTGAGGCCGAGGTCCGTGTCGCCGCGCAGCGCCCGCCGGGCGTCGAGATCCAGCACGACATCGGCCAGCGCGACCCTGCGCGTGGGAGCCGGCGCCGTGAGCGCGAGCCGCGCCCGAATCCGAGCGACCAGCTCTTCCATGAAGAAGGGCTTGGAGACGAAGTCGATGGCGCCGTGCGCGAAGCTACGCAGGCGGGCGGGAAGGTCGGTCTGTGCCGTAAGCACGACGATGGGTACCGACGTGCGGGTCGAGACCAACTCAAGGACCTCGAGGCCGCCTCGTCCGGGGAGCATCAGGTCGAGGAGGACGAGGTGGAAAGGCTCCCTCAGGATGCGCGCCATGCCCTCCTCCCCGTCCATGGCGACGCTGGTGGAGAAGCCCGCCTTGTGCAGCCCGCGCACGAGGCCCTGCACTACGCTGAGGTCGTCTTCTACAATGAGGATGCTGGGGCGATCGTCGGCCATGGGGCAGCGTACCGGAGCTTGGGGTCGCGAGGAAGCCGGAGCCTTATTTCCCACTCACCCGCAGGTGTTGAGGGAATCGTGAGCGAGGGCGCATGGGACCCCGGGTCAGGCACCGCCCTCCGTGCCTCAAACCGTTGACACTTTCCGGGCGACCCCCACCCCCGAGCCAGCCGGGGCGTTCCCTGTCTCCACAACTCCTCAACGTCTCGGGGTGAGCTTGGAGACGCACCCACGAGAGGTCTCCCATGGTCCAAAACCCCACCTTTGCGTCGATGCTGGCGCTCAGCCTCCCGCTGCTGCTTGTCGCCTGCGGCAACCGCAGCGACGGTACCGAATCGGCTGCCGGCGATCTCACCTACTACGCCGACGCCAAGCAGATCCTCGACGCGAAGTGCGCCACCTGCCACCAGCCGGGGGACGTCGGTCCTTTCTCCCTCACCACCTATGAGGAGGTCCGCACCTTCGGGGCGGCGGTGCGTTCGAGCATCGACAACGGCACGATGCCGCCCTGGATGCCCTCGGACGAGTGCAACGACTACGTGGGCAACATCGACCTGACCGAGGAGGAGCGCAGCACCCTGCTGGCCTGGCTCGACGGGGGCGCCGCCGAGGGCGACCCGGCCGACGCACCGGCCGACACCGACACCTCGTCGCAGGCCGACTGGGCCGCCGACCTCACCCTGCAGCTGCCCGAGCCTTACACCCCGCAGCTCGAGCCCGACGACTACCGCTGCCAGCTCATCGAGTGGCCCTTCGACGCGCCCGTCTATGTGACCGGCCTGCGGGTCATCCCCGATCAGCGCGCCATCGTCCACCACACCATCGCCTTCCTCGTCGCCCCGGGTCAGGTCGAGCAGGTCAAGGCCTGGGACGCCGAAGAGGAGGGCCCGGGCTACACCTGCTATGGCGGCCCGACCGCGAGCAGCTCGGGCGGGGTGCTCGAGAATATCGAACCGGCCCAGCTGTTGGAAGCCCTCGAGGCCGCCGGGCTGACGCTGGGCGAGCTGCAGTCCGGAGCGGCGACGGCGGAAGAGCTGGCGGCCCTCTTCGAGGCGCTCGGCATGGACGATATGGGCTTCTCCACCCTGGGCTCGTGGGTGCCCGGCACCGCGGACCTCCCGCTGCCTGAAGGCACGGGCATCCTGGTGGAGCCTGGGTCCATGGTCGTGGCCCAGATGCACTACAACACCCTGTCGGCCGACCCGGTGGCCGACCAGTCCACCATCGAGCTGCAGATCGCCGAGACGGTGGAGCGCCCCGCGACCGGCTTGCCGGGCCTCGACCTGGGCTGGGTCAGCAACGGGATGCTGGGCGAGGCCATGACCATCCCAGCCGGCGTGGCGGAGGTCACCCACAGCACGACCATCGACTATGACTCGCTCTTCGTCCGGATGACGCTGCGGCGCCTGGGCCTGGACTTCGGCGACCCGCTTGTCCTCCACTCGGCGAACCACCACATGCACGAGCTGGGCACCCGCCAGATCTCGACGGTGCAGCACGCCGACGGAGCCGAGACCTGCCTGCTCGACATCCCCGACTGGGACTTCAATTGGCAGGGGGCCTACCAGCTGGTGGAGCCGGTGGTCCTGGGGCCCGGCGACTCCCTGGAGATGAGCTGCACCTGGGACAACTCGGCGGCGAACCAGCCCGTGGTGGGCGGCGAGGTGCGGGAGCCCAGCGACGTGTCGTGGGGGGAGGGGACCTCGGACGAGATGTGCCTGGGTGCCTACTATGTGACCGGCCAGTGAGCCCTCGCGTGCTCGTGGCGCTGGGGCTGGTGGCATGTGCGCCGGCACCCGCCCACGACGGCACGGGTGGGCGCGCCTCGGTGGCCCTGCTCGACCCGGCGGCGCTGGCGCCGGTCGCCGCAGTCGACGATCCCCTCGCGTCCCATCGCCCGGACCCGGTGGACTGCCCTGCGGCGGCCTGGGGCGAAGAGGGCGGCGGCTTCGAAGTGCAGACCGGGGTGTGCGACTACGCGGCCTTCGATCAGCCGCTGGTCGCGCCCCTCGCCAAGGGTGATATCGTCGAGATCAGCGTCTGGTACGACACCCTCGACGCCGCGGAGCCCGCGACCGCGCACGTGGCAGTGCTGCTGGGCGACCGGGTGCTGTGGGAGGAGACCGTCGACATCCCCGCGCCGTCGGCGGCCCTGGATGCCGCGGTCAGGCTGGACTTCACGCCCTCGCCCGATTCCCGGCTGGGCCTTCACCTGCACAACCACGGCTACAACAGCTGGCGCTTCGTCGAGATCGTGGCCACGCCGCGCTGAGGGGGGCCCGGCTGGTGCTCGGCGAGCACTACTGGGGTGGAGCCGCAGCCCCGGCGGCCCTCCATGACTCCGGGGTCGTGCCCGTCCACCGTTGAAAAGCGCGGAACAGGGAGTTCGGGTCCTCGAAGCCGAGCAGGAAGCTGACCTCGGCGGGGCTCATCTGGGACGAGTGCAGGTAGTGGCGAGCGAGTCGCTCGCGGGTTCCGTTGAGCACCTCCAGCCAGGTCGTCTGCTCCTCGGAGAGGCGTCGCTGCAGCGTGCGGGTCCCCAGGCCCAGCTCCCGGGCCGCGTCCTTCATCTGGGTGCGCCCGCTGGGGAGGAGCTCCATCAGCGCCGCTTCGACCTGCTCCCGCGTGCTGCGCCGCCCGCCAGCTTCCGCCATGCGGCGGCGCAGATCGGGCTCGAAGGCCTGCCACATGCCGGCGTTCTCGGTCAGGAAGGGACGACTGGCATCGCGGGCGGACAGGGCCACGGTGAACCCATCGCCCACCGAGAGCGGGCACCCGAAGAAGTCCTCGTAGGGTGCGGTGTCCGAGGGGAGGCGCTGGACCGTGACCCGGCGTGCCCTGACGGTGTGGCGGGTCGCGCGTCGGGCGAAGGCCACCAGGAAGACCAGCTCGGACAGGCCGCGGCTGAGGGGCAGGTCGGGCCGGTGCTTGCAGCGGAAGGTGATGCGTGTCTCGCTGGAGTCGATGTCGACGTCCAGGGTGAACGCGCCGACCAGCCGCTTGAACTGCCCCAGGCGGCTGACCGCGGTGTTCATGTCGGGCGAGCAGATGGCGGCGAAGAGGGCCGGGTCGAATAGTTCGACGGACACGATCTGGCCGGCCTTCAGCGGGAGCGCCGGGTCGCCGGTCTCGGCTTCGACGGCCTCGTGCAGGGCGTAGTAGGCGTCGAGGGTGATGCGCGTGCCGTCCCCCTCGAACAGGGTGGCGGGCTGACCCGCGCGACGGAGCACCACCCGCTCGTCCAGGCCCAGGTCGCGCAGCACCACCCGCCAGGCGGCGCCGACATGTACAGCCTTGGTGGAGTCGACGGACATGGGAGCGCCTCCTCGGCAGACTATCCGGCGAATCCTCGCGCCACCCAGGACCCGATCTGGTGAAGCATGCGGCCGCTGCGCTGCTCCAGGTCGGGGACGATGGCGGCGGTGGTGGAGGGCCGCACCAGCAGGGCGTCACGCCAGGCGGCGATCCTGGGCATGCCCTCGAAGAGGCCCAACGAGGGCTCCAGGCCCTCGGCCCAGGTGAGTCGCTGGAGGATGGGGGCGATGGCCGCATCGACCATGGTGTAGGCCTCGCCGCCCCAGAACGGCCCGTGGTCGGGCAGCTGACCCGCCAGCTCCTCGAAGTGCCCGCGGATCTCGCCGGCCAGGAGCCGGGCCGTGGCCTCGTCGCCGGTGGCCTGCAGGTTCCAGGCCTTCGACATGATGTTCGAGATGTAGCTGATCCACATGCGCTGGCGGGCGCGCTCCAGCGGATCCTCGGGCAGCAGCCGCCCGTGCTCGGCGGTCTCGTCGAGGTACTCGAGGATCACCGCGCTCTCGAAGATCGGCGTGTCGTCGATCTTCAGCACCGGGACCTTGCCGTTGGGCGAGATGGCCAGGAACCAGTCCGGCTTGTCGCGCAGGTCGATGTAGACGATGTCGTAGTCGCGGCCCTGCTCCTGGAGCAGGATGGCGGCGCGCTGGACGAAGGGGCAGGCGTCGAAGCTGACGAGGGTCAGGGAGGGCATGGGGGCTCCGGGCTCAGGTCTCGAAGGTTCCGTGGTCGACGAGCTGCTGGAAGTGGTCCTGCAGCGTCTCGGCGAGGGGGCGATAGCGCATTCCCAGCTCGCGGCGGCTCTTGCTGTTGTCTCCCTTCCAGGGGTGCCCGATGTTGCGTGAGACGATCTTGCGCGTGAGCACCTTGTTCATCAGCGGGCCCAGCAGCCAGATGAGCGGCTTGGGGGCCACCATGGTGGGCAGCTTATAGGTCGGGAAGCGCTCCTTGAGCACCCGGGCCATCTCCGGCATGCTCGTGTCGTGCCCGGCGATGATGTAGCGGCCCTGGGCGTCGGGCAGGAAGGCGGCGCGCAGGTGGGCGTCCGCCAGGTCGCGCACGTCCACCAGGCCCAGGCCCAGGTCGGGGGCTGCCGGGGCGAGGCTGCCGTCCCCGAGCTGAGTGAGGATCTTGAAGCTCTCGGAGCTTCCGTGGACCTTGATGCCGGGCCCCCAGACGCCGCAGGGGTTCACGACGACCAGGCGCCACCGCTGCTGGGCTTCGGCGATCTTCCAGGCTTCCCTCTCGGCGAGGGTCTTGCTGTAGGAGTAGGGCTGGTGGTCCAGCGCGGAGCGCGTGTTCCAGATCTCCTCGGTGAAGACGCCCTTCGGCGTGTCGGCGAGGTCGGCGTTGTCGCTGTAGATGGCCGCGCAGCTGCTGGTCAGCACGACCCGCTGGACACTGTCGGTACGGTTCGCGGCCTCCAGCACGTTGCGGGTGCCGCCGACCGCAGGCTCCACGAGCTGCTTCTGCGGGTCTTCCACCTCGATCACGAAGGGCGAGGCGATGTGGAAGACCGTCGAACAGCCCGCCATCGCGGCATCGAAGCTGCCCGGGTCGAGCAGGTCGGCGTCGAAGAAGCGGAGGGCGCCCTCGGAGGCCTCGGCCAACGCGTTCAGGTAGGCCAGCCGTGAGGCGTCCGAGGCGTCGCGCACCGTGGCGTGCACCGTCAGCCCCTGGTCCAGCAGCCGCTGGATGACCCAGCCGGCGATGTAGCCGGTGGCGCCGGTGACGAGGACGGGCTTGCTGCGATCGATGACCATGTCCATTTGAACCTCCTGCACAGAAGATAGGTGTCCAGCGGGCGCGGAGCACTCGCGCGACGCGCCAAGACACTTGCCCGATGTGCCAACCTGGCGGTCCGGTCCGGGCAATGAAGAAGCCCCCTCCCGGGGCTCCAAAGGGGGCCGTGCAAGAGGGTGGGCGATGCGGGTGGTTCTGGTCGCCTCCGGTGTCACGCGAGGCCGTCTCCGAGGGGCCGTCGGCTGCCAGGTCGCGCCGCGCATACCGGCATCCACCCTCGCGCGTTGAGGTAGAGGATGGAGCGGTCCTCCGCTACCTGCTCCACGCTTCGATCTCCGGAGTGGGCCGCGGTCTCCTCCCACTACGGAGCGCCATTGAGCGCCATCCTCCCCGACTCCATGCGCGCCATCGTGGTGAAGGACCACGCCACCGGCGCCACCGAGCTGGTGCGGCGGCCGGTGCCCAAGCCCAAGCCGGGGCAGGCGCTGGTCCGCGTGGCCTTCGCGCCGGTGAACCCGAACGACCTGCTCGCGTCGCGGGGCCGCTACGAGGTCAGGCGCCCCGTCGGCGCTGTGTTGGGCTTCGAGGGCAGCGGGGTCGTGGTGGGTGGCAGCGGGATGATGGCCCGGCTGATGCGGGGCCGGCGGGTGGCCTTCGGCGCGGGCGAGGATGGCGGCTCCTGGGCGGAGTACTCCGTCGCCGACGCCACCCAGTGCCTGCCCCTGCGGGGGGGCGTGACCGACGAGCAGGGCGCCACCCTGCTCACCAACCCCATCACCGCCACGGTCTTGCTGCAACAGGCCCGGCGGGAGGGCCACCGGGTCATCCTCCAGGCCGGCGCCGCGGGGGCGCTGGGCACCATGATGGCGAGGCTGGCCCCGACCATGGGCCTCACCATGGTGCACCTCGTGCGCAGCGAGGAGCAGGTCGCCTGGCTGCGCGGGGTGGGCGCCGAGCACGTGATTCGAAGCGACCAGGCGGACTTCGAGCAGGCCTTGGTGGCCCTGTGTCACCGGCTGGGCGCTACCCTGGCGCTGGACCCCGTGGCTGGCCCGCTCACCGGCACCCTGCTGCGCGCGCTGGTCGAGGGCGGAGTGGTGCGGATCTACGGCGCCCTGTCCGGCGCGCCCCCTGTCGGCGACACCGACGAGCTGCTGTTCCGCGGCAAGCGCATCGAGGGCTTCACCATGTACGACTGGGTGAAGTCCACCTCGATGCTGGGGCAGCTCCTCACCGCGATGCGGGCCCAGGGGCAGCTCGGCGGGGCGCTGGCCACCGAGCTGCGCGGGGCCGTGCCGCTGGAGGAGCACGCCGTGGCGTTGCAGGAGTACCAGCGGTCGATGTCCGGGGGAAAGCTGCTCTTCGACGCGCTCGCTGGAGCGGGTACGTCGGCGGGCTGAGCGCCTGCGAGACCGCCTCCTGCCATCGCCTTGGTCCCAATCTGCCGCCGCCCGGCTGCGTCCCGGCGTCCGCGCGTCATCGCCTGCGCCCGCTCGGGGAGCATCGCGTCGAGGACCTCGGGCAGCAGCGGCGTCGTGGCGTCGAGGTCGAGATGGATGGGGGCCTTCGACCTCAGGGTATCACCGTGGTCTGGTCGCCGAGACGGCCAGGAAGGCCGCGCCGGGCGCGTGGGCTCGCGACAGCCACGGATCGGCGGGGGCGAGCAGTCGGGCCGCGCAGGCGCTCGGCGGGTAGTGGATCGCGCCCCGCACCTCCTCGACGTCCAGCCCCGCCTCGCGCAGGTGGCGCCGCAGCTCATCACGCGTCCAGAAGTGCGCGGCCCGCCAGGTCGGCGAACCGAGCCAGCCGCGGACCCGACGCGACGCGGCCCAGAGGTTGTGGCGACCGAGCTCGCCGATGACCACGCGGCCGCCGGGACGAAGCACCCGGGCCAGCTCTCGGTAGCTCCCCGCGGGATCCTCGACGAAGCAGAGCACGGTCACGGCAAGCACGACGTCGAAGCGCTCCCCGTCCACGGGCAAGTGCTCGGCGCGTCCCTCCACGAAGGTCACGTCGAGCTTCATCGCGCTCGCACGCTGCGCAGCGGCGCGCAGCATCACCGGGTCCACGTCGACGCCGGTCACCACCGCACCGCGCGAGGCGGCCTCCAAGGCATAGCTCCCATCGCCCGTGCCCACGTCGAGCACCGACCTGCCCTGCACCGGGCCGGCGAGGTCAAAGACCAGGTCGCGCTCGAGCCGCTCGGTGATCGCTCCGAGGGGCCTCTCCCGCCAGCCCGCGTACTGGCCGGGATCGAGGGTGGGGGGCTCATTCAAGGGGTGCTCCGCCGGCAGCGCTCATGGGCGAAGGCCTGCGCCGCGCCCCCGGGGGTGGTGTGCTCTTCGTCGGCCCCTTCGACCCGCTCGAAGCCAGGCCCGAGCGCGGCCGCGATCTCACTGGATGCGTGCCGGGTCACCGACAGGCCGCTGCAGCGCTCGGGTCCATTTGGACCGAAGGTGGCGATGATCACGAGGCCGCCGGGGCGGACGGCGCGACGCAGCGCCTCGATGCAGGCGTCGCGGCGGGCCGCTTCGGTGAGGACGTGCAATGCCGCGCGGTCGTGCCAGCGGTCGACGTCTTCTTCCTCGAAGAGGGCTGTCGAGGCGTCTGAGACGCCCCACTGCACCGAGCGCCCGGCATCGACCCCATGGGCCCGAGGGCCGAGCCCGCAGCGGTCGATCCAGGCGAGGGACTGCGCGCAGCGCGGCCGGTGCCCGCTCACCGAGGCTGGCGACTTGCTTGGGTAGACCTCGTCCCAGCGCGCGCCTGTGCTCACGCCTCCTCCCAGCGCTGCATCCACGGCTTCGCCCGGTAGCGGTCCCAGCTGTCGCACATCACCGTGATGACTGGACCGGGCAGGTCGCCGCGGGCGGCCACGCGCAGCGCGGCGACCAGGTTCGCGCCAGCCGAGCCGCCGACGTAGAGCCCCTCCTCGCGCACGAGCCGGCGCACCATCGAAAAGCTCTCCTCGTCGCTGACGCGTTCGGCGCTGTCGATGACCGCGCGGTCGAGGTTGCCGGGCACCTTGCTCGCGCCGATCCCCTCGACCGCGTAGGGGCCGTCGGGACCCAGCGCCCCCGTCTCGACCCAGCCGGCGAGACCGGAGCCGACGGGGTCGGCGAGCACGATCTGCGTCCGAGGATCGGCCGCCTTGAGGCGTCGTCCGACGCCGGTGATCGTGCCTCCGGTCCCGGCGCCCGAGACGAAAGCGCCGATGGGGCCTTCAACCTGGTCGAGCAGCTCCTGCGCTGTCCCCTGCTCGTGCGCGCGGATGTTGGCGGGATTCTCGAACTGGTCCGTCAGGAACCAGCCGTGCTCCTGCGCCATGCGACGGGCGACATTCTGGAAGTTGTCGGGGCTCGAGGGCGGCGCGTTCGGGGTGATGACGACGCGGGCGCCCATCAACCGCAGCGCGTTGCGCTTGTCGACGGACATCTTCTCCGGCATCACGCAGACGAGCCGATAGCCTCGTGCGGCGGCGACCAGCGCGAGGCCCACCCCCGTGTTGCCGGCGGTCGCCTCGATCAGCGTCCTGCCCGGCGCCAGCAGGCCGCGGCGCTCCGCGTCGTCGACGATGGCGAGCGCGATGCGATCCTTGATCGAGCCGCCCGGGTTCATGTGCTCGCACTTGACGAGCACGGGCACCGGGAGGTCGCGGCCGATGTGTTGGAGGCGGACGAGCGGCGTGCCGCCGATGTGGTCGAGGACGCCGATAGAAGAGCGTTGCTGCATCAGAACACCAGGGTGCGGTCGGCCCATTGGACCCAGTCGGTCAGGACCTCGAGGGTGCTGCGTTGGGTGCCGTCGGCGAGCTCGTCCTCGGTGATGCCGCGGGCGTCCATGCAGGTCCCGCAGACGCCGATCTCGCCGCCGCCTCGGCCGGCCACCTTCAGCATGCGCTCGAGGTTGTAGTAGCCGTTCGGGGTCTGCTGCCCGCGCTTGGCGCAGGCCGCCGCGTCGCCCAGGAGGAAGATGCGGACCTGTTCGCCGTCGCGCCTGGCGAGCGCTCCAGCCAGGCGCAGCCCGTTGTAGCTGCGCTCGGTGCCGTAGGGAGGGTCGTTCAAGATGAACAGGTTCTTGGCCATGATCAGGCTCCTCCTGAGCTGTTCTGGCGTTGGGCCAGCCACGCAGCCGTGCCCCCGCACAGCGAGCGCGCCGAGGCAAAGCCGAGCTGGCGCAGGAGGGCGGCGCCCTGCTCGGAGCGGCCGCCGCCCTTGCCGCAGGCGGTGACCAGCGGCGCGTCCGTGGACAGCTCGGCGGCCCGGTCTGCGAGCCGGTCGAGGGGGATGTTCAGCGCGCCGTCGACATGGGCCTCGGCGTACTCGTCGGGGGAGCGCACGTCGATGACGACGGCGCCCGGAAGCTGGGCGAGCGCCTCGGGCTCGATGCAGCGCGTGTCCGGCTTCGCGGGCGCGCGGGGCGGCTCGCGCCGGAGCGTCTCCCGCATGCGCACGGCCACCACCACGCCCGAAGCGAAGGTCAGCGCGGCAATGGTGAACGTAGCGGCCGAGAGCCCGAAGGCGTCGGCCACGATGCCGGCGAGAAGGGCCCCGACGGCGTAGCCCATGTCCCGCCACAAGCGGTAGACCCCGACCGAGGAGGCCCGCCAGCTTGGGTGGGCCACGTCGCCGATGGCCGCGAGCAGGGTCGGGTAGACCATCGCGGTCCCGAGCCCGAGCAGCACCGCGCCGAGCACGAAGACCCAGAAGCCGGAGCCGAGGGCCACGGCCAGGATGCCGGCGGCCTGCGTCCACATGCCCGCCACGATCAGCCCCTTGCGGCCGATGCGATCGGAGGCCGCGCCGGTCACGAGCTGCCCCAGGCCCCACACCCCCGGGTAGATGGCGGCGAGCCAGCCGATCTGCTGGAGCGACATCCCGGCGGCGGCGAAGACCAGCGGGAAGAGCCCCCAGGCCATGCCGTCGTTGAGGTTGTTGACCATGCCCGCCTGGCTCACCGACGACAGGTCCGGATCGGTCCAGGTGGTGCGGGTGATGACCTCGCGCTGCGAGAGGGTGTCGTGGGTGGCGGTGCCCGCGAGCTTCGACTCATGGGCCACGTGGTGAAGGGTCTCTTTGACCGCAAAGACCGAGAGCACCGTGCCCAGGGCCACGAAGCCGACGCCCAGGTAGAAGGGCTGGGGCCGCAGGCCGACCTCAGCCGCGATGAAGCCCGTCGCCAGGGCCGAGAGCGCGACCGCGAAGTAGCCGGCGAACTCGTTGAGCCCCATGGCGAGGCCGCGGTTCTTGGGGCCGGCGAGGTCGATCTTCATGATGACCGTGGTCGACCAGGTGAGCCCCTGGCTGACGCCGAGCAGCACGTTGGCCGCGAGGATCCAAGCCCACGACGGCGCCCACATCAACAGGAAGGGCACCGGCGCGGCGACGAGCCAGCCGGCGACGAGCACGGCCTTTCGGCCGAAGCGATCGGACCACCGGCCGGCGAAGTAGTTGGTCAGCGCCTTGGTGACGCCAAAGACGACGATGAACGAGAGGATGGCCGTGCGGGCGGCGAGCTTGAATTCGTCCTCGGCGATGGCGGGCAGGATGCTGCGCTCCATGCCCACCATGGCGCCGACGAAGGCGTTGACGAGGATGAGCAGCGAGAACTGCGCCCAGTTCTCGCGCAGACCGAGCTGGACGGCGGGCTTGGTCATGCGGGGACTCCCACGGCATCGAGGCTGTGAACGGAGACGTCGCTGCGGCGGGCGTCGAAGCCGAGCGCGCGCAGGCGACGGACGGCCTCGGCGGAGAGCGTGCAGAAGGGCCCCCGGCAGTAGGCGACGATGGTGCGGTCCCGAGGAAGCTCGCCGAGTCGCGCCTCGAGCAGCGGCAGCGGCACCGAGAGCGCGCCGGGAAGGTGCCCCTCGGCGAATTCCTGCTCGGGCCGGACATCGAGGAGCGTCACGTCGCGGGCGCGCAGGCGCTCCAGCAGCGTGTCCCGGTCGATCGGCTCGAGACCGGCGGGGTCGTCGAAGAACTCCCGGGTCAGCTTCTCGAGCCCTGCGATGTGTTGGGCCGCGACCTCGTGGAGGTGCACGAGCAGCCCGGCGACGTCGCTTCCGGCGATCGAGTAGACGACGTGCAGGCCGTCGCGTTCGGTGGTGACGAGCTGGGCGCGCTTGAGCGCCTGCAGGTGGTGGGACGTATTCGCCACCGACTGATCGATCTCGCCGGCGAGCAGCTCCACCGTCCGCGGCGCCTGGGCGAGCAGCTCCAGGATCTCGAGCCGCGCGGGGCTCGACAGCGCCTTGCCGACCTCGGCGAGGTGGGCGTAGGCGGCGTTCTTGAAGTTCCGGGACCTGGGCTTCGACACGGTGACCTCGGCAGGCTCAAGTGTTCAAGTGACTACTTGAATAGAGCCCTCTCTGATGGAAGTCAAGGCGGGCCTTGAGATCGACATGGGACCGACCGAGCACCGATGACCCAGCCCCTCGACCTCCACCGGCGGTCGGACGCGATCGGCCTCGCAGCGCGCGCGCAAGACAGCACGGCGGTGCTGCGAGCCTGCGCGAATGCGCTCGAGGCGTGCACGCGCTGCCACGCGACCTATCGCCAGGCTGAGTGATCCCCTCGATCTCGGTCGCCGAAGGGTGGCGTGGTTGGGGTGCGGTGGGTGTCGCTTCGGCGATTCGCAGCGCCGCGTTCAGGCCTTTGTGCACGGGCTGTTCGGCGAGGACATGCACGCTGGCCGGGTGGGCGCGCTGTCGAACGGGGTGAGCGGGGTGCTGGAGGCAGGTCAACTCGGCATCCACGCCATCGGGCGCGG
>JAGYJW010000052.1 GCA_018401435.1 Deltaproteobacteria bacterium
AGCGAGAAGAAAACCAGCATGCTGGAAGACGGCGACCCGACCGAGCTGCTGGCCCAGGCCAAGGTGCAGATCTCACGCATGGAAGCTTTCCTGCGGCACTGCGACAAGGACACGGCCAGGGCGATCGTTGCCAGAGGTGTCCAGCGTGGCATGCGTTCCTCCCAAACGTTTTGGTTGTCCCGGTTATCCGGTTGCGGCGTCGGCGACGGGGGGCGCAGCCCTGGGCTCGGGCGGTGGGGCGGCGCTGAGCCCATCGGCGGAACCCTTGGGTTCGGGCGCGACCGCCTGTGCGACAACATCGACGGCAGCAGCGTTCTCGATGCCCTCTGCATCTATGCCCACTCCCGCCGGCAGCAATCCCAGGGTGGTGGTCGCCCAGCCGCCCACGGCCAGCAGGGCGACGGCGGCCACGGCGAGCAGGGTTCCACGGGGAACGCTGCGGTCCAGGCGGGCCTGCAGCTCCTGGGGATCGACCCCGTGCACCGCCTGGTAGAGCAGCCGGACGGCCTCCCCGTGATCGGGCTGCAGCGCGAGCACCTGGGCGAGGTTGTCTCGGGCGGTGCGGCGGTCGCCCGAGCGCAAGGCGCCCAGGCCGCGCTGGTAGTGCTCCTCCACGCTGCTCTCGCGTTGCAGGCGCACCACCATGGGCCCCAGCAGGGGGTCGTTGGAGCTGGCGCTGCTGTGCTGGGCCAGGGCCAGGGCTTGCTCCAGCCGGCCGGTGGCCTCGAGGCCGGCGATGCGTTCGCGGGTCTGGCCGTCCAGCAGCTCGTTGCGCTGGGGCTCGGGCGGCAGGCTGCGCCGGTTGAGGGCGTCTCGCAGGGCGGTGGCCTCCAGGTGGCCCGGCGCCAGGCTGAGGATGCGGTCCAGGTGCCGGGAGGCCTCGACCGGGTCGCTGGCCTGTTCGGCCTGCTCCAGCAAGAAGCGCACGAGGCGGGGGCGGCCCTTGTGGGGCTGAATCGCGTTGAGGCGCTCCAGCAGCCGCCCGGCCACATCGGCGTGGCCCAGGGCCAGCTCGACCTCCACCATCAGCTCGGTGGCGCCCAGGTGGTTGGGGTTGGCCTCCAGGGCCTCCTGCAGGCTCTCCAGCGCCTCGTTCGCCTTGCCGGCCTCGAAGCGGCGCACCGCGCGGCTATAGCTGCGCTCCGCCTCGGGGCGCAGGTGGTCCAGCTCGGCCTGGGTGCGGGACACCGGGTGGTGCCGGGCCACCCAGCGGCGGAAGAGATCGCCCCGCCAGGACAGCGGATCCTCCACCGCCTCGAAGAGCTCCCAGTGCCTTAGCTTGTCGGGGCCCAACTCAAGGTCGCGGGTGAGCACCCGCACGCCGCCGCGATGCAGCAGCTCGGCGAAGTCCTTGAGGGCCACCGAGGGGGGCTCGGCCTCGGCAAGGGCCGCCGCCACCACCCGCGCCGCAGGGGGCAGCCCGGCCCAGAGCCAGCGGCAGGCCTCGGTGCCCTCCTCCAGGGCCCGGTCGATGGCCGCCCGCACCGTGCTCTTTCGAATGACCGGGGCCGCGCCGTCGGCCTCGATCCAGGCGGTGGTCCAGCAGGCCGACAGCAGCAGGTGGGTGAGGGCGGGCTGACCGCGGCAGAGCCACCACAGCTCTTCGATGGCCTCGGGCTCCCAGCTCAGGCCGCCTCGCCCCTCGGAGAGCCGCGCCAGGGCCCGGGTCTCGCGGCGCTCCAAGGCGCCGATGTGGCGGCGGGCCACCGAGGGGAAGGCCTGGGCGACCAGGGCCTCGTCCACCTGCAGGGTGCGGCCCGCGGCCAGCACCAGGCCCAGGCGGCCCTCGTTGGCGGCCAGGCAGCGGGCCAGGAAGGGCAACATGGCGGCGGCGCAGCTGCGCCCATTGGTCTCGGGCTCGACGTCGAATTCGTCGATGATCAGCACCAGCACGGTATCTGGGCTGAGGGTGGACAGGGCGCTGGCCAGCCATTGTTGCAGAAAGCGCTCGTCGGGGCGCTGGCCCAGGTCGGGTGCGGTCAGCTCCAGGGTGCTGGCGACCGCGTCGGCGAGGTCGCGGATGGTCTCTTCCAGCAGCCAGGTCTCGCGGGCGGCGGCATCAAAGACCAGGGGCACCACATCGCTGCGCTGCCGCAGGCGATCGGCCAGCGCGTCCAGCAAGGAGGTCTTGCCGCTGAGTCGCCCGCCCACCACCAGGACCGGACCCCGTCCGGGGCGGCGCAGGCTCTCTTCGAGGTCCAGCAGCAGGGCCTCGCGGCCCACGAAGACGGGCCGACCCCCGACGGATGCGCCGGTGATATAAGGGCTCTCCGGGCGAATCAGGGGGCCTCCTGGGCGATGAAGGGCGCGTCGGCAGGGTTCGCCGCGCCCGCAGCCTACCAGAAGACCCGCCCACCTGCCGGCGCTCAGTAGTTGGACACGATGCCCCACAAGCTGAGGCCGTCGGCGACCTCGTCATAGGCGTCGTCGATCAGCCCGCCCTGCTCGCGGATACGCCAGATGGTGCGGTGGTCGCCGCCCTTGGCCGTCACATAGGCCTCGCCGTGATCCCCATCCGTCGCGATGGCGATGGGCCGCACCAGGTTGTTGGCCCAGGCCATGCGCTCGACCCAGTCTGTTTCGGCCAGGTTGAAGCGCTCGAGCGCGTAGGTGCCGGAGGCAAAGTCGCCGGTCATGCCCCACCAGCCGTCGCCGTCCATACGGGACAGGCCCACCCCCAGGTTGGCGTCCCAGTTGGCCCAGCCATCCGACAGATCCGCCTGCTTGTGTTGCACCATGCCGCCGGCCTCCGTCCAGGTGGCAAAGCCACCCAGCAGATCCTGGATGCCGACCTCTCCCGTCAGCAGGTCCACCGACAGATCCAGGGCATAGAGTTCGAAGGTGGTGTCGTCGCTGATGTCCCAGGCCCAGCTGGCCAGCTCCTGGGTGCTGCCGTCGCGGTTGATCCGCCACAGGGCCCCTGGCGTCGCAGCAACATAATAGCCACCCGGATGGGCCTTCACACCCCGCACAATGGGGCCGAACCAATAGAAGACCTCGCCTGCCTCGGCCGCGGGGTCGGTGAAGGTGGCCAGCGGGGTCACAGCGCCCGATGAATCGACCTCCACGATGGAGGCATCGGCATACTCAAAGCCCGGGGTTCCCGCGCTGAAGTTGATGAAGACGTCGTTGACCACGGTGACATAGCCCCCGTCCAGCCCATGATCGATGTCATAGGGCACCAGCCCGGGGGGCAGGGTGATGGTGTCGTCGAGTCGGGTGATGGTGTCGAAGACGAGGATGCGCGATGCGCCGCCCTCCACCTGCTCGGTCACGGTCAAGCCGGACCACTCCTCGTCCACGCGTCCGTCGCAGTCGTTGTCCTTGCCATCAAAGACGTCCTCTTCGCGGGCGGGGTTCACGCCGATGTCGTCGTCGTCGCAGTCGCCGTCCTCCACCGTGAAGCCGTCGCCGTCGTTGTCGGTGCCCGTGCTGCCGTCGCTGCCATCGGTGCTGCCGTCGCTGCCGTCGGTGCTCCCCGAGTCGTCGCCGCCGACCGGCACCTTGGTGCCCCCCGAGCAGGCCAGGGCGAGCAGGCAGAAGGAGATCGGGGACAGGCGCATGGCGGGCTCCAGGTCGGGGGCGCAGTCTAGCGCCAGGAGCCCCGCGCCCGCCAGCCCCCGCGTCAGCGGCTGAGGTCGGGGTCCACCGCTACTCCCTGGGCGGCGAGGGCCGCGAGGAAGGCGGGGCGGCGATCAGGGGAGATCAAGGCGGGCCGCCCCTGGGCGGGCACAAAGAGCACCGCGGCCTCGCGATTGGACAGGTAGAGCTCCATGCTGCGCCCCGCGACCCGGTAGTGGCCCAGCTGGTGCCCGGGCAGGCCGATGCCAAAGACCCGCAGCCACAGCCCGCCGGTGGGCCGGGCCTCGATGCGTGCGCCCGCCAGGGGCAGGCTGCGGCGCCCCCACAGCGTGTGGATGATGAGGGCGCCGTCGGCAATCTCAAAGAAGAGACGCCGCGGGGACAAGATCAGCAGGGCGGTGATGGCGCCGCCGAAGAGCACGGCGATCCAGCACACCACCAGCACCCACATGCGGGTGCCCTCGCCCGGTGCGGCCGGGTAGTCGCCGCTGGCGCCGCTCGCCAGATCCGCGAGGAAGCGATCGCGGTCATCGGGGGTGATCAGCAGCGGGCGGTCGCCTCTGCGGGGGATGATCACGGCCTCGGAGCCGCAGGTGCTGGCCTCGATGACCTCGCCCACGGGCGCGTGATCCCAGAGCCCCTCGCAGAGATCGGGCAGGCCCGTGCCGGCGTACCGGGGCCCCCGGCGCAGGGTCACATCGCGGGCCTCGCCCAGGTCGGCCCGGGGCACCACGCGGCCCAGGTCGATGCCCCCCACCACCGCTTCGAGGTGCAGGCTGTCGGGCGAGAGGTGGTAGGCGACATGGCGCGGCGTCAGCAGCAGCCAGCCCGTGATGATGACGCCGAGCAAGGCCGGCACCGTGAGCACCGCCGACCAGACGCGCGCCCCCCGGGGAGGCGGAGCGGGCAGGTAGCGCTCCCCCACCTCAGCGACAGGTCTGGGCGAAGCTGCTGTAGTCGGGATCGCAGGTTGCCCCGCAGCTCGACAGCAGGCAGCTGACGGGGTTGCTGCTCAACAGGCAGAGCGCGTAGCAGATGGGGTCGTAGCTGGCGCTGCAGTCGTTGATATAGGTGCCGCTATTTCCGCAGGAAGGCACCGAGCCACTCCAGCCCGCGCCGTTGACCTCGCAGCTGATGTAGACGAGGTCCCAGCCGCAGCCACCCGAGACGCCGTTGTATTGCTTCTCTTGGCTGCCCGAGCAGTCATAATCGAAGGAGCCGTCACCGCGGTGGGCGTTGAACCAGGCGGTCTGGCCGGGGCGGGCGTTGGCGTTGCTGTCGTAGCAGTCCGACGCCGTGGTGCCGGTATAGGGGTAGCTGCCGCTGTCGCACCAGCACTGGGTGGCGCCGGCCACGCCATAGGTGTCGCTGTCGCCGTCATAGTAGAAGGTGCGGCAGCCGATGCCATTCTGTTCGTTTTGCAGGCCGTTGCAGTTCTCGTCCACGCCGTTGCTGCAGATTTCAGTGGCGCCGGGGTGGATGCTGTAGTCGGCGTCATTGCAGTCGGGCTGGGTGCCCGAGGCGTTGATGCAGGGGGGGGACTCGCAGTAGCCGTCGCCGTCGTCGTCATAGACCGGCGTGCCCTCGTCCCGCTGCCCGTCGCAGTCGTCATCGAGGCCATTCTGCGTCTCGGTGGCGCCGGGGTAGGCGTTGGGGTTGGCGTCGTCGCAATCCGACACCGACGCGGTGGCGTTGACGCAGGGTGGGATCTCGCAGTAGCCGTCGCCGTCGTCGTCATAGCAGACCGTGCCCACGTCGATGGCGGTCAGCTCGTTGCAGTCGTTGTCCAGGCCGTCGCAGATCTCGGTGGCGCCGGGGTAGATCAGGGCGTTGCTGTCGTTGCAGTCGCCGCCGTTGACGCTGAAGCCGTCGCCGTCGAAGTCGTAGTCGTCGGGGGACACGACATCGAATTCCACCAGGGCCTCGGCCGCGTTGCCTTGGGTGTCTTCCACCCGGAAGGTCAACATATAGCTGGCCTTGGGCAGGATGGCGCTGCACTGGGCATTCCCGGCCCCGTCCACCACCATGTCGCAGACATAGCCGCCCGGGCTGCTGGACAGCTCGACCACCAGGTCTTCGGGCAGGTCCTGGTAGTCATCCACCGTGGCCATGAAGACGAAGGCGGTGTCCTCCAGGCCCTTTTCGCCGTTGTCGGGGTGGTCCACCACGATGGAGGGCAGGTCGGGCACCTGCAGCACCTCGATGGTGATCTGGTCCTCGCCCTGTTCGGCGGTGGAGTCGGTCGCCCGCAGGGTGATGACGTGCAGGCCCTCGCCCAAGCTGGCGGTGGAGAATTCGACATAGCCGTCGGGGTCGGGCGGATCGTTGTCCGGGAGCACCCCGTCGATGCTGCTGACCCATTCGACCGTCAGCTCGCTGGGAGGGGAGTCGTCGTCGACGATGCCGGTGAAGTCGATCTGTTCGCCCTGGGGGAACTGGACCCCGTCCTGGGGCGTCTGGATGACCACGGCGGGCGCGTTGCGCAGCACCTTCAGGCTGTCGTCACCGCAGCCGAGGAGGGCGAGAATGGGCAGGAGCGTGCGCATGGATTCTCCGGAAAGCTCCCCCACGATACGCGGTCCAAGGGCCGTTCACAAGGCGTCGCAGTTTCGCAGGGGTGTCGCCGGCAGAGGGCGCAGGTGCGAGGCCCACCGAGGGCCGCTCAGGGCTTGATGCGGAAGCCGCCCATCTCGTTGTTGAAGATCCAGGCGACCACCTCGCCGATCTCGAAGACGTCGGCGGAGTAGGTGCGGATATTGGCGGCGGCCGATCCGGTGTCCCGCAAGGCGGCGCGGGCCTGCAACATGCGCTTGAAGCGCTGCTGCCAGATGCCCACATTGCGGGGCTGCAGGTCCACCCAGCCCTTCTCGGCCCAGCCGCGGATGGCCTTCTTGTCGGCCAGGCTGACGGTGGTGGTGTGACCCCGCACCTCGGGCACGTTGATGCGCGGGCCCCGCAGCAGGGTGCGACCGTCGGGGAGCAGCACAGGCACGCCGATGGAGGGGGCCATGCGGGCGACGCCGGAGGGTTCCAGGGCCTCGGCCAGCAGGGCGGCCACCGCGGCGTCGCTGCGGTCATCGTCCACCAGCGCCTGCAGGCTGCCATAGACATGGCGGAAGAGCTGGGCCTCGAAGAGCAGCTTGGACAGCTCGGGCGGCCCCAGGCGGCCCAGGGCGACGCTGGGGATGCCGCTCTCTTCTTCGGCGGTGGCGAGGTCGGTCAAGGCGGCGGAGCGAATGAGCCCGGCCTTGTAGCTGGGGTTGAGCACCGCGGCGTCCACTGCGGAGATCACGTCCTGGCCGGTGTTTGCGCCACGAATCTCGTGTACCACCACCCGGGCGATCTCCTCGGGGGTGATATACTCCATCTGGCCCAGAGCGGTGATGGCGGCGAATTCACCCCGGGTGAAGACGCCGTTCTCGCCGGTGTCCACCAGGGGCACCTCCAGCTCGCCCACATGGGGGTAGGCGGCCTCGGCCTCGTGCAGGTCCAGGCGCCCACCGTCCAGCTGGGTCTCGCGGGGCTGGAAGAGGCGGCTGCTGCCGTGCTTGTCGCTGGCCTTGCCCACCCGCACGCCGCGGTAGCCGATCATGGCGGCCGGCTTGACCTCCTTGACGATGGGGGCGTTGGGGGTGCGCGCCAGCAAGAAGAGCAGGCCGGTGTGGCCGAAGGCGGCCTCGGTCTTGGCGAGGAGCTTGTGGCTGGGCTTGTCTTCGCTGTGGGTGTAGGGGATGTTGAGCCCCATGCCGCCCGTGCCCGTGGTGCCCACCTTCAGGTAGACCCGGGTCTGGTATTCGGTGGTGGCCTTGTGCACGAAGCGCACATGGCGGATGAGCTGGGGCACGGTCTGGCTGAGCAGGAAGGTCTCGACGTCGTTGACGCCGGCCTCGGCCATATGGCCCTCTTCGTCGATCCAGTGGCGCACCTTGGCCGCGCCGTCAAAGACGTCCTGGTAGGACAGCCCGGTGGCGGTGTTCACGCAGTCCACCACCACCTCGGGCCGGTGCTGGCGGATCAGCTGGACGAGGTGGTTGTCGCGGTAGGCCTCGTCGAAGTCGTCATAGAGGGCGGCGAGCAGCTTCTGGCGGCTCTTGCGGTCGCCCAGCAGCTCGCCCCGGCTGCTCTCGGCGAATTCGAAGGGCACGAAGAGGTTGCCCCAGGCCGGCACGAAGGCCGTGCGGTCGCCGAACTCGGCCTCCAGCTTGCGGCAGGCCTCCTCGGCCTCCTGCCTGAAGAGGGAGGCCACCACGATGCGCCGCGGATCGAGGCGGAAGACGATGTGGCGGCAGACCTGAAGGCCGACCAGACCGGCACCACCGAGGATCAGGAAGTCGTGGTACATGCGGGCGCTCCGTGCTCCAGATGGAGGCCCCGGTATGCCACCTGGGGGCGGCTGTCACCGGTTGGCCGGCGCCGGAGAGGGGCGACCCCGGGCGGCAGAGAGGTAGCGCCCGCGGGCCGACCTTCAAAGCTCCGTGGGGCGCCTGCTGGCGACGGCGAGGGCGGCGATGAAACGATCCGCCCCGTCCAGTCGCTGCAGGGGGCCGGTCGGGTCCTTGCCGATTCGCGCCTGGTAGGCCAGGACCAGGCCGCGGCTGCCCGGCTGCCCCGGCGCACACGCCCAGGCTGGCCAGCGGGGAGCTGAGCCGGCGTTCAGAAAGGTAGCGCAGCTGCGGCCAGAACCAGAGGCCGAGCTGCCGCACGTCCAGGACCAGCACATCGGCCGCCCACGCGGTGAGCTTGCGCATCCAATCGACGTGCAGGGCGGTCAAGACGCGGTCGCCCACCGCCAGCACCTCCACCATCAGGGGGTGCAGCTCGCCGGGGTAGACATAGGGCAGGTCTTGGTCCGAGAGCGCCATTCGCGCGCTCCTCTCTCGCTCTTCGCTGGCCAATACATGCAGGCGGGCGGCCGGCACCCACCAGCGGGGGTCGCCCGTTGCCTCGGCTTCCAAGGCGCGGGCGAGGGCCAGGGGCGGGCTGCCGCCCCCATCCGTCAGGGCCTGCAGGCTGAGGATGCGCTGGCCGAGATCGCCATCGGCGCTGGGCACGGGCGGGGGCCCGAGGCCGGCCAGGCCGCGCTCGACCGGATCGACCAGCAGCCGGTCCAAGGTGGGTTGCAGGCGGGGCACACGCCGCGCGAGGCGCAGGGCTGCGGGGCTCAGCCAGTCGGCCTCGGGCTGGGCCATCCAGTCCGACAGCGTGCCGTCGACGGTCTCGGTGAGATTGGGGGGCATGGCACCTCTGCGGGCACCCTAGCCCTGGGCAGGGGGCCGGCACAAGGGGGAGCGACGCTGCTGGCGGGAGGCCGCAGAGCTGACATAGGCTGGCCGTCCGGGTCGCGCTGGCGACCCCCGCCATGGGGAGCCCCGATGGGTCGTGTTGCCTCCGCCATCGCCCTGCTGCTCGGCCTGCTCGCGGCCGGTCCGGTCAGGGGCGAAGACGCGGCCGGCACACCCACAGATGCCCCGGACCCGATCCCCGACCCGCCACAGTGGGCCTTCTTCGCCGCACCCCTGGTGACCTATGACTCGGTCTATCGGCTGGGCGGCGGCGCATTCGGCCAGGTGGTGCGGGCCGACCCCACCGGCGTCGAGCCCTTCAAGGCCAGCATCTCTGGGCAGGCCTATCTGACCACCGGCGGATACCAGAGCCACTACCTCTACTTTGACCTGCCGGCCCTCGCCGGCTCCCGCTTTCGATGGGGGGGGCGGGTGCGCCGCATCGTCTTCACGGGCGCGTCTTATTACGGACTCGGCAACGACCTCCCCCGGGACGATGTGGGCGAGGGCTCGAAGCGCTATCAATACCAGGCACGCCGGCTGCTGATGCGCACGGACCTGCGGCGCCGGGTGGGCCGCAGCCAGTGGGAGCTCTATGGCACCTACACCTGGAGCCTGGAGGGGGTGAGCGCCTACACGCCCTCCTTGCTGCAAGAGGAGCAGCCCCAGGGCTGGCAGGGCGGCAAGATGGCCTGGGGGCAGCTGGGCGGCTTCTATGACACCCGCACCGACGAGATCGACCCCTGGGACGGCATCACCTTGGATCTTGCGGTGCGCGCCGCGGCCCCCTGGCTGGGGTCGGACTGGCTGGCCACGGGCACCTATGCCGCCTTCTCGGGCTGGTGGAGCCTCAGCCCGAGGCTGGTGCTGGCCGGACGCTTCCTGGTGGACAGCGTCTGGGGCAACCCGCCCTTCTTCACCCGGGCCACCCTGGGCGGGCTGGCAGGGACCGTGGTGGGGGGGCGCTTCTTGCTCCGCGGCCTGCCCGAAGAGCGCCTGCGGGCGGACGCGGTGGCAGCCAGCCAGCTGGAATTGCGTTTCCGTTTCGCCAACCTCACCCTCTTTCGAAAGGTGGGGCTGGGGCTGGCCCTGGCGCCCTTTGTGGACGCCGCCCAGGTCGCCACCTGGGAGAACGAGGTGTCGCCCTTCGATCCCCATGTGACTGGGGGGGGCGGCCTGCGGATCAACATCAATGACCTGCTGATCTTGCGGGCCGATGTGGGCGTGGGCGTGGAGCGTTATGTGGACGCGCCCACCCGGCGGCCGATGGTTCAGGTCTATGTGCTGTCGGGACACCCCTTCTGACGCAGGCGCCGATCCAAAAGGGTCGGACGGATGCAGATCGCCCCCGTCCTGCCCTTGCCGACCCCTGATTTCGTGGGTAGCGCGATGGGCCCGCCTGTGGCAGTATCCGCGCCCCCCGTCTGACAGACCCCTGGAGTTCCGATGAGCGACGCGACCCAAGATACCCAGCTTCCTCCCGACGAGTACCTCTCCGAAAAGGAGGTCCGGCACCTGCAGGGCATCATCAAGGGCCGCCTGGGCATCCTCACCGACAACAGCCGCATCGCCGTGAGCCAGCTCACCGATGATCGGCCCCAGGACGCTGACGCCTTGGACCTGGCCACCAGCGAGAGCGACCGGGACTTCGTCCTGCGCATCGCCGGCCGTGAGCGCCACATGATCAGCAAGCTGCGGGGCGCCCTGCACCGCATGGAAGAGGGCGAATACGGCGTCTGCGAGACCTGCGGCGAGGCCATCACCTACCGCCGCCTGCTCGTGCGTCCGGTCGCCACCCAGTGCATCGACTGCAAGACGCAGGCCGAGCAGATCGAGCGCCGGGACCGCGACTACTGATGGCCCGCTGGTCGCTGCCCAGGGGGGCGGCGCTGGTCCTGGAGCAGGGTGATCTCACCCGCGCGGCGGTGGACGCTGTGGTCAACGCGGCCAATGACGGGCTGTTGGGCGGGGGTGGCGTAGACGGCGCCATCCACCGGGCCGCCGGGCCCGATCTGCTCGAAGCCTGCCGGCGCATTCCCAAGCACCAGGGCAAGCGCTGCCCGGTGGGGCAAGCGCGCCTGACGCCGGGCTACAACCTGGCGGCCCGCTTCGTGATTCACACCGTGGGGCCGATCTTCCGCAGCGATCCGGATCCGCCCGGCCACCTCGCGGCGGCCCACCGCAGCAGCTTGCGCCTGGCCCGCGAACACGAGCTGCAGACCGTGGCCTTTCCCGCCATCTCTTGTGGCGTCTATGGCTACCCCCCGGAGCAAGCGGCCCCCATCGCCCTGGGCGTGGCCGTGGCCGAGGCTGAGGGCTTTGCCGAGCTGCGCTTCGTGCTCTACAGCGAGGCCCTGCTGTCCCTCTTCGTCGATGCGGCCGAGGCCCTCCTGGGCCCGCCAGCGGCGCGCTGAATGTCGGCGCCCCACAGCCACGGGCTCAAGATCGCGCTGGGGGTGGCCCTGCTGGCCGCCGTGCTGGGGGCCGTGGGGCTGCGCGGGGCCCGAGAGGCGCCGCCCGATCACCCCACGACGCCCCCTGTGCCGGCGACCCGCGCGCCGCCTGCCGAGCACAGCTCCCAGGCCGCGCCCGCCGCTGCCGATCCCGGTCCCCAGCCAGCCGTCCCGGTGACAAAGGCCGCCGCTGCCGCGCCGGATCCAGCGGGACCGGCTGCGCTGGCCACCGCCCAGGCCAGCAAGCAAGGCAGCGCGCTCCCGCCGCCCCTCAGCGAGGAGCAGGAACACAGCCTGGATGTGCTCCTATCCTTCATTTTCGACGAGGGGCTGCCCGACGCGACGGGCCGCGCCTTGAGGGCGTCTACCGCAGCACCTGGTCCCAGGCCGCCACGGTGCGGGCCGCGGTCCAGGCGGGGGATCTGGACGAGGAGCAGGCCCGCGAGGCCGACGCCTTGCTGCGCCAGCAGGCCGGCAGCCGCGTCGGCGAGCTGCTGATCCTGCGCAGCGCCAGCGCCGCGGGCGGCGATGCGCGACGCCCAGGCGGGTGGCCTGTGAGCGGCCCCAATCGCGTAAAGGAGCTGGCCGAGTGGTTGGAGGGCCGCGGCGTGGCAGCCGACGGTGTGCGCGCCCTCGAGACGGAGCTGGACGCGTTGGAGCGCCCCGCCGGCCTCTGGTCCCGCATGAAGAAGGGCGCCTTGGGCCTGGCCCGTCGGCAGTGGGCCCACATCCTCGGCGAGCTGGAGGAGAGCAAGGAGGTGCTGGCGCTGGTGCGCCGCGCCCAGGCCGGCGAGTCCCTCCAGCCGGCCGAACAGGAGCTGGTTCGCGGGCAGCTCTTCGACATGCTGCGGGTGGCGCCGGCAGGGCTGATGGTGGTGGCCCTTCAGGTCTTTCCCATCCCCGGCACCGGCCTGCTCGCGCCGTGGGTGCTGATGCGCCTGGGGCTGATGCCCTCGCGCTGGCGCGAGGCCCACCTGCTCGACCAGCTCCGCAAGGAGTCCGAGCGCCTGCGCGCCGCGCACCTGGACGAAGAGGCCGACGCCATCGACGCCCTGGAGCGCTCCTTGACCGAGGAGGGCGAGGCCCGGGAGCGGCGGGCCAGCGAGGCGACGCTGCTGGCCTGGTGGGATGCCGATGGAGACGGGCAGTGGTCCGCCGAGGAGCGTGCCGCCTACGATGCCGCCCTCGATGAGCTGGCGGCGGGATTGAGCCACAGCCGGCAACAGCGCCGCTGGTTCCTGGCCTGGCGCCACCACGTCTTTGGCCCCGCCCGCCTCGATGACCTCCAGGAGCAGCGCCCCGACGGCGAGCTGCTGGTGAGCCTGGATGGCAGCCGGCAGTGGGTGCGGCTCTCTGATCTCCTGGAGCGGGATACTCCGTCTTGAAGGCCGTTTCCCGGCCATTTCTGCTCCTCCTCGCCATGGCGGCCCTGGGCAGCCGGCTGGTCTGGGTGATCCGCGTGCACCCGCCGGGGGAGGCCCTCTTCAGCGATATGGGCGGCTACTTTGGCCGGGCGACGGCGCTGGTGGCCACCGGCGAGCTGCTGGGGGCGCGCACCCCACCCTCTACCCGCCGGGCACCCACCGGCTGCTGGCGCTGCCTCGCCCTGGGGGGCGCGAAAGGGGCTGCGGTGCTCTGGGCCCTGCGGTCGGCGGCCGCGCCGGTCCTGGGGGCCCTGCTGGGGGCCCGCGTGGGCAGCCGCCCCTGGGTAGGGCCCACCCTGGGCCTGCTGCTGCTGGCCTGGCCGCCGCACCTCAGCCAGGCGGGCTACTTCCTGTCCGAGACGCCGGCCCTCAGCCTGCAATTGCTGGCCACGCTCCTGCTCGCGCGGCTTCTGCAAGAGGGCCGGGGGGCCTGGGGCGCCGGCCTGGCCTTGGCCCTGGCCTTTCTGGTGCGCCCGCAGGTCGCGGTCTTTGGGGGACTCGCCGGCATGCTGCTGCTGCGCCGCCAGCCGCGGGCCCTGCTGGGCCTGGCCCTGCCCGGGCTGCTGGCCGCGGCCTGGATGGTGGGCTTGCACCACCGCGCCACCGGCACCCTGGCGCTGACGGGCAATGGCGCGGTCAACCAGGCGGTGGCCCGCTGCAGCCTGCTGCGCCTGGAGACCTATGGCAGCGAGGCCGGGCGGGCAGCGGCGGTGGCCGGGCGCCGGGGGGGCTGGTCCTGGTGGTTGGAGCCCCCCTCCTTTCGAGAACATGCCGCCCGCCTTCCGTCCCAGCACCCCTTGGCCCTGCGGCCGGCCCTGGGGCCCGATCCCGTGCGCGTGGTGGGCGCGATTGACGAGATCGCCCTGAGCCGGCGGCTGGCCGCCCGCTGCGTGGCGGTGACCGGCCTGGGGGAGCAGCTGCGCTCTGCCCTGGTGCACAGCCTGCTGCTGTGGTGGAGCGACCGCCCCTGGCCCGAGATCAGCTGGGCAGCGCCCGGCACCCGGACCGCTGTGCGCCTGTCCCATCGGCTGGCGGGCGGGCTCGTCCTGCCCCTGGCCCTGGTGGGCGCCGCCTGGATCCTGCTGCGCCAGCGGGACCGGCCGGCCAGCCAGCTGGCGGGCCTGCAGGTGCTCGCGCTGCTCGGGGTCTCGGCGGTCTTTTTCGGCAGCCTGCGCCTGCGGGGGCCCACCGATCCCTACTTGCTGCTGCTGGCGCTCGAAGGGCTGATCGCCCTGAAAACGCGCTTCAGCGCCCCATCTTGAACAGGACGGGCAGCTGCTTGAGCAGGTCCACGCTGCTGGTCTTGATCTTGCCGCGGGCGATGTCGATGGGGCCGGGCATCTTGCCTTCCAGCACCATCTTCTCGAAGAGCTTGGGGTCGCACTTGAGCACGCAGTCCGCGGTGGAGATGGTGCGCCCGGCAGTCACCTCGACCTTGTCGGGATGGCAGATGGCCGTGTACTTCTCGTCGCCGATGGAGAAGTAGTAGCTGGTGGGGCGGGCCACCTTGCCCAGCTGGTAGCGGGTGGGCATGGCTTCGAAGATCTGGGAGATGACGGACATCGGGCCTCCGGGTGGAGGGAGTGTAGCAACGGCGCCGCCCCACCGGTACCCGCCCCTTGCGCCGGCCGAGAGCCCGTGAGACTGTGGCGCCGTCGACGGGAGGCCCCATGTTCGGTAGCCCCGCCATCCGGCGCCGGCTGGAGCGCGCCCACCCCGCCCTCTTCATCGCATTCGCGATGGTGGCGGCTTTCTCGACCTACTTCAGCATGTACGCCTTCCGCAAGCCCTTCACGGCAGGCACCTATGCGGACCTGGCGCCCATCGCGCTGCCCTATGTCGGGGTCGTCAGCTACAAGACCCTGCTGATCATCACGCAGGTCCTGGGCTACTGCACGTCCAAGTTCCTGGGCATCAAGATCATCAGCGAGATGACCCCGGCGCGCCGGGCCTGGGCCATCCTGGCCTGCATCGCGGTGGCCTGGGGCGCCCTGCTGCTCTTCGCCTTGATCCCCGCGCCCTACAACATCGCCATGCTCTTCATCAACGGCCTGCCTCTGGGCATGATCTGGGGCCTGGTCTTTGGTTTCCTGGAGGGCCGGCGGGTGAGCGAGCCCTTGGGGGCCGGCCTGAGCGCCAGCTACATCCTGGCCAGCGGCGCGGTGAAGTCCATCGGCCGCTGGATGGTGGTGGACCTGGGCGTGCCCGAGTTCTGGATGCCCTTCGCCACGGGCGCCCTCTTCGTGATTCCCATGCTCATCGTCGTCTTCATGCTGGCCAGCCTGCCGCCCCCCAGCGCCGAGGACGAGGCGGCGCGGTCCCCCCGCGTGCCCATGGACGCCCAAGCCCGCAAGGCCTTCTTCTTGGCCTACCTGCCGGGCTTGCTGCCCCTCACCCTGCTCTACATCGTGCTCACGGCCTACCGGGACATCCGGGACAACTTCGCGGTCGAGCTGTGGGCGGCCGTCGGCTATGCCGAAGAGCCCGCGATCATCGGCTACTCCGAGATCCCTGTTGCCTTTGGCGTGATGCTGGCCCTGGCCTTGCTGCTGCTGATCCGCGACAACCGCACGGCCCTGGTGGTGGTGCACGCCTTCATGGCCACCGGCACCTTCCTGGTGGGCAGCCTGACCCTGGGTTGGGAGCTTGGTTACGTCAGCCCCGAAGTCTGGATGATCGGCGTCGGCTTTGGGCTCTACCTCGCCTATGTGCCCTATGGCTGCGTTCTCTTCGACCGCCTCTTTGCAGCGGTGGGGGCGGTGGGCACCGCCGGCTTCTTGATCTACGTGACCGACGCCTTTGGCTATTTCGGGGCGGTCTGCCTGATGCTCTACAAGGATCTGGGCGCGGCGGAGATCTCGTGGCTGAGCTTCTTTACGACCGCCAGCTACGCCACGGCCATCGTCTGCACCAGCCTCTACCTGATCAGCATGGCCTACTTCACCGCCCGCACCCGGCGGGGGGGGCGCAGCGCGGCGGCCTGAATCGGCGATCTCCCTCAAGCCGACCCCGCGCCGGCCGCAAAGGGGGGGGCGAGGGGCCCTGTCCCCCGCACAGGGGTGATGGGTGCCGACTGCCGAGCTGCGGGTCTATGTGGGGCGAAGAGAGGGCGGCGTCCCCCCGACGGCGGGCGTGGGCCTCGATCTCTTCCAAGCCTCTCCCGTGGCCCAGGTCAGCATCGACCCCGCCGGGGCCATGCACGTGCTCAATGGCGCCCTCGCCCGCCTTCTGGGCGTCTCAGCCGACGAGGCCGAGGGCCGCCCCCTGCACCGCTACCTGTCCCGGGGCAGCTGGGACCGCTGGTTCGACCATGTCGCGCTGATCTTTGCAGGCGCCACCGATGCCAGCGTCGAGCTGGCCCTGCGCACCGGCGCCCAGCCGCGGCGCTGGGTGCGGGTCATCTCGGCCCCCCTGCCGTCGGCCGCCGGCGTGCCCCGCGCCTTGTGCACCGTGCTCGACATCAGCGCCGAGCGGGAGTCCTTCCGTCGTTTGCGTGCCTCTGAACAGAGCTTTCGCAGTCTGGTCGAACGCAGCCCCGAAGCCATCCTCATCCACAGCAATGGCCTGATCCACTATGCCAACCCCGCAGCCGCCGCGCTGATCGGGGTGGAGGACCCCGAAGACCTGGTCGGAGACGAGGTGGCGAAGCTGGTGCTCAAAGAGGATCGGGCCCTCGCCCTGGAGCGCTGGCAGCTGGCCCAGTCCCGCGGGACCGCCCTGCCGCCCATCCAGCTGCGCATTCGCCGCTCGCCCCAGCCAGCCAGGGTCGAGTCCATCGATCTGGCGCTGATCTTTGACGGGCGGCCCGCCATCGTGACCATCGCGCGGGACCTCACCGAGCGCCTGGCCCTGCAAAGCCGGCTGGCGCGCACGGACCGCCTGAGCACCATGGGCGTGATGACGGCGGGGCTGGCCCACGAGATCAACAACCCGCTGATGTATATGCTCACCAATACGGAGCTGGTGCGGGAGGAGCTGACCGCGGCCCTGGGGCTCCTGGGCGATCTGGGGCCCGCTGCGGCGCCGCTTCAGGGCGCGCTGGCCGGCTGCCTCACCCTGCTGGCCGATGTGGAAGAGGGCGAGCAGCGCATCGCCCGCCTGGTGGGCGAGCTGCGCCGCTTCTCGCGGGTGGACGAGCGGGCCGAGCAGGTTGACCCCGGACGCGTGGTCCAGGCCGCCTTGCGGGTGGCGGAGCCCCACCTCAAGGACCGGGCCGAGCTGTGCCTGGACCTGGAGCCGGTGGAGAAGATCCGTGGAAACGAGGGCCAGCTCTTCCAGGTCGCGTTGAACCTGCTGGTGAACGCCGCCCAAGCCATCCCCATCGAGGGCAGGACGCGGGGCCGGGTGCAGGTTCACCTGCGCATGGAGGCCGGGGCCGTGCGCCTGACGGTCCAAGACAACGGCGTGGGCATGAGCGCCGACGTGTTGGACCAGGTCTTCGACCCCTTCTTCACCACCAAGGCCCTGGGCGAAGGCACGGGGCTCGGGCTGAGCATCTGCGCGAGCATCGTGCGGGACCTGGGGGGGCGCCTGTGGGCCACCAGCAAGCCCGGCGAAGGCAGCCACTTCGAGCTGTTGCTGCCGGCCTGCCGAGAGCCGGCGCCCGTCACCCAGCGCCCGGCACAGAGCCTGGCTGCCGGCCCCCCGCGCCGCATCCTGGTGGTGGACGATGAGGCCGCCATCTGCAGCGGGCTGGCCCGGGCCCTGGGCGCCCGCCACCGCATAGACACGGCCCCCTCTGCAGAGGACGCCTTGCGCATCCTTGGCGAAGATGGAGACTACGACCTCATTCTGTCGGATCTGATGATGGAGGGTGGCGACGGCATGTGGCTGCATGGGGCCATCGCCCAGGCCCATCCCCGCCTGCTGCCGCGCCTGGCCTTCATGACCGGCGGGCCGGCCTTGCCCCGCGCCCAGGCCTTCGCCCAGCACAGCCGAGCGGTCGTGCTTCAGAAGCCCCTCACCCGCGCCCAGATCGAGGCGCTGTTGCAGACCCTGCCCCCACGGCCCGATCAGGCCATCGTGTAGCCACCGTCCACATGGATGACCTGGCCGGTGACAAAGCGGCTCTCGTCGCTGGCCAGCCACAGGGCCGCGCCGGCGACCTCGTCGGGGGCACCATAACGACCCAGCGCCGCCCGCTCGGTGTATCGGCGCACCAGCTCGTCATTCTGAACCAACACCGAGCTGAAGCGGGTCTCCACCAGGCCCGGGGCGATGCAGTTGACCCGGATGGCCGCCGGGCCCAGCTCGACGGCCAGGGTGCGGGTCATGGAGATCAGGGCGGCCTTGGACATGCCGTAGATGCCCTGGAAAGGGGCGGCGCAGGTGCCAAAGATGCTGCTGATGTTGAGGAGCGATCCGGGGCGGCCCTCGGCGTGCAGGCGCTGGGCGACCGCGCGCATGAGCGCGAAGGGACCCTTGACATTGACCTCGAAGGTCTTGTCCCAGGCTGCCCACTCAAGCTCCATCATCGGCCCGAAATAGGGGTTTGTACCGGCATTGTTCACCAGGATATCCGGCGTGCCCAGCTGGGCGCAGACCGCGTCGATCAGGGCCGGCAGCTGCGCGACCTCGCCGACATGGGCGACGAAGGGCGTGGCGCTGCCGGGGTGCGCGGCGTTGATCCGGTCGGCCGCGGCCTCGATCCCCGGCGCCTTGCGCGAGACCAGGGCCACCTGCGCGCCTTCGCCGGCCATGGCCAGGGCGATGGCCTCGCCGATGCCCCGACTGGCCCCCGTCACCACCGCCACCCGACCCTGAAGACGACCCGCCATTGCTTCCTCCACGCTGGGGCTGCGGCGTAACGCACCTGTCACACGGCGGGCCCCTCTCGGGGATGCGAGGCGCCGCGTTGCGGTGTATCAATGCCCCGCATCCCCCTTGCTGGAGCTTTTCCATGCGCAACGCCCTCCTCCCCCTCGCCGCCCTCCTGACCGGCTGCACCGACCTCACCGGCATCTGGCTCTTCCAGATCCCCTACCAGGAGTCCACCGCCGGCTGCGACACCTCCGTCGCCGAGAACTTCAGCGAGGGCTACGTCCCCGCCGAGGGCGAAGCCACCGTGGGCGAGTGGCTCTACACCGAAGACTACGAGGGCACGGACGCCATCGCCTTCGGCCAGATCGAGACCTACGGCAAGGACCAGGCCATCCTGGTGCTGGGCACCGCGGTCTACCCGGGCACCAAGGACGGCAAGTCCTGGATCTTCGAGTGGGTCAACGACGAGACCAGCCAGACCAAGGAAGAGCACTACCAGGGTGCCGCCGTGGACTACGGCTACCTGGCCGAAGAGACCTCGGTCTCCACCACCACCTACACCTTCGACATGGAAGGCAAGAAGCAGGCCACGGTGAAGGTCGAGTCCACCGGCACCTCCACCGTCCACTGGTTCGAGAGTGACGAGTGGCCCGACGAGGTCGCCGCCGAGATCGGCAGCAGCGGCCAGATCCCCAGCTCCAGCTACCTGGTCTACGACGACGCCGGCGACAGCTACTCGCAGTATAACGACTACGATGTCGACGACTGCCAGGGCAATGTCTGCGAGATCCTGGTCGAGACCACCTGCAGCGACGACGGCGAGTTCATCGCCTACAAGACCGACTACAACGAAGAGGACTACTACGAGCACATGCAGGGCGCCGGCCAGTAGCCTCTGTCCGCATCGACCCGCCCGCCCCGGTCAGACCGCCGGGGCGGGCCGCCGCGCCAGCCAGAGGGCCGCAGGCAGGGTCACCAGGGCCACCGCACCCAGCCACGCGCTGGTGGCACCCCAGAGGGGGCCCCAGGCCGGCAAGGTCAGGGCCACCAGCACCGCATAGGCCGAGACGCTGGCAGAGCCCAGCATCATGGGGCCCACCGCGCCGGCTTGCACGGCCGTGCCCTGGCTGAGCCACAAGGACACCATCGTGGTGAGGAAGATGGCAGGGAAGGTCGCCGCCAGCCCTGCCGCCATCGGGCCGGCCACCTCGGCCAGCAGCACCGACAGGCCAATGGCCACCGCCGCCAGCAGCCCCCGGGCGAGCAGGGTCAAGGGCCCTACCCGGCGGCTGCCGCGGGGCGCGGGGCGGCTCTGACGGTTGGCCAGGGCGCCCACCACCCCCAAGGACAGGGTGAGGCTGAGGGCCAGCAGGCCCAGGGGCAGGCCCAGACCGGACAAGGCCGACAACAGGGCGCTTGAGCCCAGGGCTGCGGCCGCCCAGATGCAGAGCGAGCCGGCCAGCGTCATCGCCAGGGTCGCCCCCAGGCCGGCCTGGGGCAGGCGGGCAGGCAGCCAGCGCCAGCTCCACAAGAAGAGGGCGTTGACCAGCATGCCGGCCGGCACGACGAACATGGCCGCGCCAAAGGCGTCCGGGTTCGGGCTGAGCTGGGCGATGCCCAGGGAGGCTGGCACCACCGTCGTGGGCAGGGTGCTCAGCAATCCGCCGGTTTTGCCGCCCCAACGCTCAATCGCGACGGTTGCGCCAATTGCGACCGCCCCGGCAACGGCCGCAGAGAGCAGAACGGGTGCAGCGCCGACCATTTCATCGACTATCGCGTGCCGCGCGAGGGCGGGATCGATCGCAGCCGATGTCCGTTCTGTCTTGTTTTGTCTGTTGCCGCCCATGAATACAGGATTCTCGTCAAGGCCTTGTCGTCGGGCCTTGCAACGGTGATCTGCCGTGAGACAATCAATTCACAGAGCGGCGCTGATCGGAAACCCACCATCCGTCCATCCAGCCCCTGTGATGGCACCCAGGAGTCGCCCGTGAACCAGTCCCCTCCACCCACCTCCCAGCAGGCCAGCCGCCGCCAGGCCAGCGACCTGGGCCTCATCGGGCTCGGCGTCATCATGTTGATGCTGCCCATCCCCCTGCTGCTCGAAGGCAACGACATCAACCCGGCCAAGGTGATGGTCCTGGGCGCCCTGGTCATCCCGCCTGCCCTGGCCCTGCTCTACATCCAGCGCCGCAAGGGTCGCTCCGGGCTGGGAATCTCGGTCGCACAGGCCGAACGTCGGCGTTGAAGGCCCGCCCCGAACGGGGCGCCCCCCGCTTCGAGCGCGGGTTGTAAGGCGCAGATAGCAGACTGCGACAAATGTTCTGGCCGGCTGATCCGTTCCCCCCGAGTGGGAAGCGACGACCGGCCCCGGTGGCCCGAATGCCGCTCCCCAAGCCCCTGGCGCCATGCGCGTCCAACATCTTGGTGGGAGCCACATTGGCCAGCTCGAAGAACTCCGGAAGCCGATCCTCTGCCGACCTCCTGCTGGCAGGCATCGCCATCGTGCTGCTCGCCTTGCCCATGCCCCTGCTCATCGCGACCGGCGAGCGGGCCATGGTGAAGGCGGCGGTCCTGGCCGCCATCCTGCTGCCGCCCGCGGCCATGCTGCTGTGGGCCCACCTGCGCCTGGGGCCCAAGCCCGACAGCCGGGTGGCCATTGTGACCGAGCGGCCCCGTTGAGCAACCGGCATCGGCGCAGCTTTCTGTCGGCGCGACTTGATCCGGGCCTGCGATCGTCCGATAGGGCACAAGGGGCCGGGCATGCGTCCGGCCACTGCCAGACTTTGGACGCGCCATGAAGATCATCCCCGCAGTCATCGACCCCAGCATGCACCCGCAGGTGGATCGCGCCGGCCGGGTGCGCACCGCGCCGGCCAACTCCGAGGGCGCCCGCGCCGAAGGCGCCGCCCAGGTGTCGGTCAGCCCCTCGGCCCGGGCCGCCGCCGCCCTCGCCGCAGCAGGTCAGTACCGCCAGGCGGGTGCTGCCCAGGTGGTCGAAGAGATCGTGGGTTCGGGCGAACCCAACGCCGAGTTCGAGAGGCCGTCGTCGGCCTGCTCGTCGGCATGATGGACCGCAACGACGAGGCCCCCGCCGAGGCCGAGGTGCAGGCGGCCGAGGCCAAGGCCCGGGCCGAGGACCTCAGCCGCCGCGCAGCGGCCCAGCTGGAGGGCGAAAGCGCCGCCCCCGCAGAAGACGAGTCCGACCCGCCGATGGCCACCGCCTTGGACCTGGAACTGGACATCGGCTTCCGCGAGGCCAACCGCCCGTCCCGCAGCAGCGCCGCCCCGGCCGCCGCGGCCGAGCCCGACGCGGAGGCCAGCCCGACCGCCCGACCGCCGGTGAAACCGGGCCCGCCTGAGGCCCTCGCCGCTGCCCGCAGGCCGACCCTCTCCCCGGGGGTCGGCCTTGCTGCGTTCAGGCCCCCCGCCATCCGACAGCCCTCCTCGCCCCGGCCTCCGCCCCTGCCCTGACGCGGACGAGGCCGGGGTCGATGATCGTCTTGACAAGCCGATCATCTGCGCACAGCCAGCCCCCGTTGGGTCCTGCGCCCGACCCCGATCGGCCGACGACGGGAGCTTCGATCGGCCCCCCCAAGAAAAAGAACGGCGTGAATTCCGACCCTACGGGAGAGGATTCGGAACCGGTCAGAAGAAGGCTTTGACAGGCTTGGGGAGCGCCTGTAAAACCTTGGGGTGCCGTCGACGACGACCACCGGCTGGTCGCAAAAACCACGAAGCGTCGGCACACCCCGCCCCAATGTGGCAGGCCCATCGGCCCCCCCTCGCCACGTGCCGTCCCGTCCCCCTTCCGCCCGTCGATTCCCACCCCCCGACCCGAAGTTCACCATGCTGCCCGAGAACGAGAACCAGACCTCGGTCGATGAACCTGTCGTGCGCGCCCTCCAGACCAACGACATGGATGGGCCCCGGCTCCGGGTGCGCAAGGCCGACGGCCAGCTGACGCCCATCAGCCTCGACCGCCTGCGCCACGAGGTGGCCGAATTCGCGGCCGGCCTGGACGATGTCGATGTCGACCACGTCGCCGACCGCGTCTTCAACGGCCTCTACGATGGCATCGCCCAGGCCGAGCTGGACAAGCTGCTGGTGCAGATCCCCGCCGCCCTGACGGCCGAGGACCCCGCCTATGCCCGCCTGGCCGCCCGCTTCCTGGATCGGGTCATCCTCGAAGAGGTGGACGGACAGGGCATCACCTGCTTCTCGGAATGCATCGCCCACGGGCACCGCGTCGGCATCATCGCCGACGAGACCGCCGCCTTCGTGGCCCGCCACAAGGACGCCCTGGACCCGGCCATCGACGCCCGTCGGGCCGACCTCTTCCTCTACTTCGGGCTGCGCACGGTCTATGACCGCTACCTGCTGCGGCACCCCACCACCCGCAAGGTCTTCGAGACCCCGCAGTACTTCTTCATGCGGGTGGCGGCCGGCCTGGCCCGCACCCCCGAAGAGGCCATCGAATTCTACAAGCTGGTCTCGTCGCTGGAATACCTGACCTCGTCGCCCACCCTGTTCAACTCGGGCACGCGGCACAGCCAGATGTCCAGCTGCTACCTGCTGGACAGCCCCTCCGACGACCTCGAAGGCATCTACAAGCGCTACACCGACATCGCGCGGCTCTCCAAGTTCGCGGGCGGCATCGGCGTGGCCTGGCACCGGGTGCGCAGCCGCGGCTCCCTGATTCGCGGCACCAACGGCCGGTCCAATGGCATCGTGCCCTGGCTCAAGACCCTCGACGCGTCGGTGGCCGCGGTCAACCAGGGCGGCAAGCGCAAGGGCGCCTGCTGCGTCTATGTCGAGACCTGGCACGCCGACATCGACGAGTTCCTGGAACTCCGCGAGAACACCGGCGACGAGGCCCGTCGCACGCACAACCTCAACCTGGCCAACTGGGTCCCCGACCTCTTCATGAAGCGGGTGCAGGGCGATGGCCTGTGGTCGCTCTTCGACCCCCGCAAGGTGCCCCACCTCATCGACCTCTACGGCGATGAATTCGAGGCCGCCTACGAGGCCGCCGAGGCGGAAAAGCTCTTCGAGAAGCGCGTGCGCGCCCGCGATCTCTACGGCCGCATGATGCGCAGCCTCGCCCAGACCGGAAACGGCTGGATGACCTTCAAGGACCACTGCAACCGCAAGTCCAACCAGACCGGCATGCCCGGCAATGTGGTGCACTCCTCCAACCTCTGCACCGAGATCGTCGAGGTCACCAGCCAGGGCGAGACCGCGGTCTGCAACCTGGGCTCGCTGAACCTCAGCAGCTTCGTGGAAGACGGCGAGATCAACTACGAGAAGCTGCGCTCCCGCGTCCAGATCGCGGTGAAGTACCTCGACCGCGTCATCGACATCAATTTCTACCCCACCCCCGAAGCCGGCGTGTCCAACCAGCGCTGGCGGCCGGTGGGTCTGGGCGTGATGGGCCTGCAGGACGTCTTCTTCCAGCTGCGCCTGCCCTTTGACTCCGACGCAGCCAGCCAGCTCTCCGCCCGCATCCAGGAGGAGATCTACTACGCGGCCCTCAGCGCCTCCTGCGATCTGGCCGAGGCCGAGGGCCCCCACCCCTCCTTCCACGAGACCCGGGCCGCCCGCGGCGTCCTGCAATTCGATCTGTGGGGGGTCAAGCCCAGCCGCCCGGCCGAGGCCGACCGCGGCCAGCTGGGCCTCTTCAGCAGCGCCGCCCGGACAGAGGACCGCTGGGACGCCCTCAAGCGCCGCATCCAGGACGTGGGGCTGCGCAACTCCCTGCTCATCGCCATCGCGCCCACGGCCACCATCGCCAGCATCGCCGGCTGCTACGAGTGCATCGAGCCGCAGGTCAGCAACCTGTTCAAGCGCGAGACGCTGTCGGGGGAATTCCTCCAGATCAACCACTACCTGGTGACGGATCTCAAGCGCATCGGCCTGTGGAATGAGCGCATCCGCGACATGATCAAGGAGAACCAGGGCTCCATCCAGGAGATCCACGAGATCCCCGCCGATCTGCGGGATCTCTACCGGACGGCCTGGGAGCTGCCCCAGCGGGCGCTGATCGACATGGCCGCCCAGCGCTCCCCCTGGATCGACCAGAGCGCCTCGCTCAACCTCTTCATGGCCGAACCCACCATCGGCAAGCTGTCGTCGATGTATGCCCATGTGTGGAAGCGCGGCCTGAAGACCAGCTACTACCTGCGCTCTCGGCCGGCCACCCGCATCACGCGGTCCACCTCCTCGACGCCCGCCGCCAAGGAGTTCACCGACTCCCAGGCCGTGGCCTGCTCGTTGGAGAACCCCGAGTACTGCGAAGCCTGCCAATAGGGCTGCACGGCCGCCGCGTCCGGGCGGCCAGACCCTGCCCGACACCAGACCCAGGGCGCGGCTGTGGGTCCAAAGGCCCAGGCCACCGAAAAGGAGGATGCCATGCTGTTGGATCCCGGGATGAACCTCACCCTTCGTCCAATGAAGTACCCGGCCTTCTACGATATGTACCGGGATGCGATCAAGAACACCTGGACGGTGGAAGAGGTCGACTTTTCGCGGGACACCTCGGATCTCGACACCAAGCTGCTGCCGAGTGAACGCCACCTGATCAATCGCCTGGTGGCCTTCTTCGCCACCGGCGACAGCATCGTGTCCAACAACCTCGTGCTCAACCTCTACAAGCACATCAACGCCCCCGAAGCGCGGATGTACCTGTCGCGGCAGCTCTACGAGGAGGCCCTGCACGTCCAGTTCTACCTGACGCTGCTGGACACCTACATCCCGGACCTGGCCGAACGCGAGAAGGCCTTCTCGGCCATCCACAACATCCCCAGCATCAAGCAGAAGGCCGACTTCTGCTTCAAGTGGATCGACACCGTCCAGCACATCGAGGTGACGGACACGCTGGAGAAGCGCAAGACCTTCCTCATCAACCTGATGTGCTTCGCCACCTGCATCGAAGGCCTCTTCTTCTTTGCGGCCTTCGTCTATGTCTACTTCCTGCGGTCCAAGGGCCTGCTGGATGGGCTGGCCACGGGCACCAACTGGGTCTTCCGCGACGAGTCCATGCACATGCGCTTCGCCCTGGAGGTCATCAAGACCGTGCGGGACGAGCAGCCCGAGCTCTTCGACAAGGACCTGGAACACCGCGTGGAGTTCATGATCCGCGAGGCGGTGGAATGCGAGACCCGCTTCGCCGAAGACCTGCTGGGGCAGGGCGTCCCCGGCCTCAGCCTGAAGGATATGCGCACCTACCTGGAATATGTGGGCGACCAGCGCCTGCAGAACCTGGGCATGGAGCCCATCTGGGGAAGCCGCAACCCCTTCCCCTTCATGGACCTGCAAGATGTGCAGGAGCTGGCGAACTTCTTCGAGCGGCGGGTGAGCGCCTACCAGATCGGCGTGACGGGCGAGGTCGCCTTCGACGAGGAGTTCTAGACCTCCCTTGGCGGGCGCCGCCGGCCATGCGGTAGGCTGCACGGGCCGGGCCGCGACGCGCTCCCCGGGAGCCCCCATGCGACGCCTCTGGCCCCTTCTCTCGCGCCTCCTCTCGCGCCTCCTCTCGCCCCTCCTCGGCCTGCTCCTCCTCGCGGCCTGCACCCCCGCCGAGACCGGCTCGGGTGCCCTGGTGCTCAGCCTCGAGACCATCGACTTTGGCGCCATCCAGGTCGGGGCCACCGCCTACCAGGGGGTGAGCCTCAGCAATGCCGGGGACGCCGAGCTGCGCATCCTGAGCGTGGCCGTGGTGGATGGCGACCGGGCGATCTGGGAGATCGAGAAGCAGGGGGCCCCCACCCTGGCCCCGGGCGAATCCACCGAGGTGACCTTCCGCTTCTCGCCCTTTGAGCCCGGGGAGCAGGAGGGCCGGGTGCGCATTCGCAGCGACGACCCCGACCGGGCCCAGGTAGACGTGGCCTTGACCGGCGCCACCCGCATCTCCGATGACGACCTGGACGGCGACGGCTTCAGCCCGGCCGATGGCGACTGTGACGACGACAACCGCATGACCTGGCCGGGCGCCCAGGAGCTCTGCGATGGCCAGGACAACGACTGCGACGGCACGGTCCCGGTGGACGAGGCCGATGAAGATGCCGATGGTTGGCGCATTTGCGAAGGGGACTGCGACGACGAGGACCAGAGCGTGCGCCCCGGCCGGGCCGAGATCTGCGACGGCGGCAAGGACACCGACTGCGACGGCGTGGCCCAGGACTACCTGGACGAGGACGGCGACGGCTGGAGCCTGTGTGCCTCGGACTGCGATGACGCCCAGCCCCTCGCCCACCCCACCGCCGAGGAGGTCTGCGACGGCATCGACAACGACTGCAACGGCGTCGCCGACGACATCGACCGGGACGGGGATGGCCGGGGAGCCTGTCCGGGGGCCGGCGACTGCGACGACACCGATCCCAGCGCCTATGGGCAGGTGGTCGATGGCTCGGCCGCCCCCGACGGCGATGGCAGCACGGATGCGCCCTTTGACGACATCCTCGACGCCATCGCCCATGTCGATGAGATCTGCCGGACCGTGGTGGTGCGCCCCGGCAGCTATGAGCTGTCGCGCACCTGGTCTGCGGGCTTCTTGCGCATCGAAGGCGCCGGCGACAGCCCCGACGCCGTCTTGATCTCGCCCCCCATCGGGTCCCGCTACCGGGTCTTCACCCTGCGAAGCGGGGCCATGCTGGAGCTGTCGGGCCTGCTCTTCCGCGACGCCAATGGCGACGGTGACGGCGGCATCATCCAAGCCACCGACGCCGATCTGCGGCTGGAAGACGTCGTCTTCTTCGACAACCGCACCGATGGCAATGGCGCGGCCATCTCGATGACCGGGGGCAGCCTGCTCCTGGAGCGGGTGGAGCTGTCCTCCAACCTCGCCGACGGCGCCGGCGGGGCCATCTCGGCCCAGGGGGCCGAAGTCAGGGTGTGGGACTCCATCTTCGCGGTGAACAGCGCCCAGCGCGGAGGAGCCATGCACCTCCAGAATGGAGACCTGGACGCGCAAGACAGCCTGTTTGACGAGAATGAAGCCCTGCTGGATGGCGGGGCCATCGACCTGTTGGGCGATGCCACCTTCACCCTGTTGCGCCTGGACCTGCGCGGCAACCTGGCGGGGGCCGACGGGGGCGCAGTGCACCTGGGCGACCTGACCGGCGACGGTGGAGCCCTGCACAACAGCCGCATCCAGGACAATAGCGCGGGACAGTCCGGGGGCGGCCTGGCCATCACCGGCGCGGGCGGCCGGGTGCGGGTGGCCAACAACAGCGCCGCCAGCAACGACGCGGTGGGTGCTGGAGGCGCCTTTGCCTTGGACGCCACCGACGGCAGCGGGCTCTTCCTGTGGAGCAACCTGTCGGTGGCTAGCGGCGGAAGCTCGGCGATCTACGCCCGATCGGGGGGGGGCGCCAGCGTGGGCTGGAATAGCGTCGCGGGTGCATCCGGGACGGCTTTTGACATCGGCGTGGGAGAGGACGCGGGCAACAACGACGAGGCCGATCCGCTCTGGTCGGCCTTCAGCGATGACGGCGACCCCCGAAACGACCGCCTGGTGCCCGCTTCCGGCTCACCTGCCATCGATAGCGGGCCGCCGGAGGGCGCTGAGGCGGGCGGGTGGACGCGGTGGCTGGACGCCGATGGCAGCAGCAACGACCGCGGGATGACCGGCGGGCCCGAGGCGCCTTAGTCCGGCCGGACACGGGCTCTTCCGTCGAGCGGGGGCCCGATTGGCGGGTGCCGACGCCCCGCGCTACTCTCGCGCCGCAATGTGGCCTTCTGGCCTCTCCCCTACTCTTTCTGGAGCTTCCACCATGGTCGCAATCGGTCTCATCCTCCTCCTCGTCGCGGCCCTGGCATGGGGTGGCTTCGCCATGCAGAAGTTCAAGGGCGGGCGCCTGGACAAGGCTCCCTTCGTCAAGACCGGCGACGCCGCCAGCAAGGGCGCGGCCGTCGCGGGCGACAAGGGCGCCATCTCCGCCGAGGGCAAGGTCCAGCACAAAGAGCTGCTGATCTCGCCCGTCACCGCCACCGAGTGCCTCTACTACCAGGTCACGGTGACCGCGCACTGGAAGTCTGGCGATACCAGCAAGACCCAGCCGGTCATGGACGAGAAGAAGGCCGCTGAGTTCTCCATCGACGACGGCTCCGGCCCCGTCGCCATCGACGCCTCCAAGGGCGGCGACCTCGACACCAAGCAGTCCTTCAGCAAGAAGAAGGGCCTGGGCCTCAAGGCCGTCGTGACCGGCAGCGACGCCATCGAGTTCGGCGACCACAACTTCCGGATCATCCCCGGCCAGAAGGTCAAGGGCGTCAAGATCCCGATGAACGCCGACTACCAGGTCACCGAAACGATCGTGACCCCCACCGAGAAGCTCTACGTCTGCGGCAAGTGGAATGCCGAGACCAACAACATCGGCTCCCCCTCCTGGACCTCGCTGATCGTCACCAGCAAGTCCCGCGAAGAGCTGGTGGGCGCCACGGCCAAGACCCAGGGCCGCGCCAAGATGGTCGGCATGATCACCACCCCCGCCGCCATCCTCTTCCTCATCCTCGGCGCCGTCTTCGGTGGCCCGAGCAAGGACAAGAGCAAGACCCCCGAGCCCAGCAACGCCGCCGTCGAGGCTCCGCCGAGAAGCCCGCCGCCGCTCCGGCCGAGAAGCCCGCCGCCAAGCCTGCGCCGGCCGCTACCGCTGCGGGTAGCAATAGCGCCCCCGCCGCTGCCCCGCCGCCGCCCGGCCGCCGCCCCGGCTGCTGCTGCCCCGCACCTGAGCCTGCCGCTGCCGCTCCCGCCCCCGCGGCCGGTGGCGCCAAGGCCGGCGGCAAGACCGGCGGCAAGCGCCGCTGACGTCCAGGCGGGGCCTTCGGGCTCCCACGACCATGGGCCGGCACCCGGGGGCAGCTCCCTTGGGCCGGCCCTTCGCCGTCGACGCTGCGCGATATCCCACAGGGGCGGTGTGCACGCTCACCCACCCCCACCGCGACAAGGTGCAGCCCACGCGCCACCCGGCCCTGGGTACGGCCTTTGCATAGGGTCCACCCAACCCGGCTCACGGAGCAGCCATGTATATCCAGCGCATCCTCGTCCCTGTGGACGGCTCGGAAGCCGCCTTGCGCGCCCTCGACTTTGCCGGACAGCTGGCCCATGCGCTGGGGGCCTCGCTGGATGTCGTCACGGTGCTCAGCTTGGGCGAACTCGACTTCTATGACGGCATGTACCTGACCCTGGACCAGGTGGAGGGCTGGCAGACCCAGCTCAAGACGGAGATCCTCAACACGGCCGCCCAGCGCATTCCCGAAGGCGTCCGCTACCAGAGTGAGGTGCTGCACGGCCGCATCATCCCCACCCTGCTGGAGCGGGCCGCGTCGGAGGGCGCGTCCATGATCGTGATGGGGCGCACGGGCAAGGGGCGCCTGGAGCAGGTGCTCAAGGGCAGCATCGCCCAGCGCTTGTCGGCCTCGGCACCCCTACCTGTCACCCTGGTCAGCTGAGGTGACCCGGATGAGCCGAGCCATCGCGGGCCTCGCCCTGCCGCTGTGTTGGGCATGCAGCTTCACGGAGCACCGCGTGGAGGAGGCCTCCGACGAGGTGGTCTTGGCGATGCAGGAGCACCACCTCGCGGCGCTCGCGCTGCGCAGCGCCGTCATTGCCGGCGATCTGGACGGGGCCCGCGCGGCCGCCGCCGCCCTGCAAGACCGGCTGCCCCTGGCCCATCCGGCGGCGCTGCCGCCCCCTCTGGTGGGTTTCGAAGAAGCGCTGATTCAGACCGCGCGTGCCGCCGCAGCGGCCACCTCCTTGGACGGCGTGGCCCAGGAGACCGCCGCGATCGCCGCCCACTGCGGCGACTGCCACCAGGCCGCGGGGCTGTCGCCAGCTCCGCCCGCCAGGCTGCCCGGCGCCGCGACAACAGGCGATCAAAGCACGCTTCAGGCAGGAATGAGCGCACATGCCCAAGCCGAGGAGCAGCTCTGGCGGGGTCTGATGCGCCCCGCCCTCGCCGACTTCCGCGCGGCTTCGACCACCCTGTCGCAAGCCACCATCCTGCCCACCGGGACGGGCGCAGACTCGCCCTTGCCGCAGGAGGTCACCGATCTGGAGGTGGCCGTGCACGATTTGGCGGCCCGCGCCGCGCGCGCCGAAGCGCCCCATGAACGGGTCCGCTTCTATGGCGAGCTGCTCGCCACCTGTGGTGCCTGCCACCGCAGCCTGGGCCGGGGCCCCGCCGCTCCCGGCAGCACCGCTTCGCCCACCCCGCCCTGAGCGCCCGTGCAGGCCCCCGCGGTACGCCCCCGCATCTCGCTGCTCGTGCCCCTGCCGGCCGATAGGGTCGTGCAGCGCTTGGAGGCCCGGCTGTCGGATCCGGCCCAGCCCTTTGGCGGCGCGGTGTCCCGGCGCCACGTCGACATCGTGATGCCCGCCCACCTGCAACACACCTGGTCGCCCCAGCTCAGCCTCTGCATCGACGAGCACCCCCAGGGTGCCCATGTCTCGGGCCGCTTCGGGCCCCACCCCCATGTCTGGACCTTCTTCGTCGCCCTCTACGCGCTGTCCACCTTCTTGGGCATCGCGGCCACCATGTTCGGCTGGAGCCAGTCCCTGGCCGGCCAGCCCGCCTGGGCCTTGTGGGGGCTGCCCCTGGCCCTGGTCCTGGGGGGCGCGTCTTATGGGGGCGCCTTGCTGGGGCAGCGGTTGGGGGCCAACCAGATGGCCGCCCTGCTGCAGGTGTTGACCGAGGCCCTCCCCGAGGGCCAGGAGCACGCTGGCGATCCCTCCCCTTGAACCGGACCCTTGGGTGCACGACCTGACCTACCGCCGCAAACGCTGCTCTGCAGACGATGTGGCCGCCCAGATCCCCAAGGACGGCTTCATCTACGTCTCGGGGAATGCGGCGACCCCGCAGGCCTTGCTGCGCGCCCTGGCCACCCGCGCGGCCACCCCGATTGAAGAGATCGAAGACAAGCTGAGGGTGGGCCATGTGCTCCTGCTGGGCGAAGACCCCTTCCCCGACCGGGACGGCGACGGGCCCTTTCGGCACCACGCCTGGTTTGTGGGGCCGGCTGACCGCGACGCCGTCAACCACGGCAATGCCGACTATGTGCCCGTCCACCTCCACCAGATCCCCCGGGTGATCGAGGCGGGCCCCCCCATGGACGCGGCCCTGCTGAGCGTGTCTCCACCCGACCGCCATGGCTATATGAGCCTGGGCGTCGAGGTCATGGCGTCGATGGCCGCCGCCCGCCATGCCCGCCGCGTGGTGGTGCAGGTCAACGCCGCGATGCCCCGGGTGCACGGCGACTGCTTCATTCATGTGGACCAGGTGGACTGCATCGTCGAGGCCGACGAGGCCTTGCCCGAGCGGCCATCGGCAGCGGAGAACCCCGTTCACGAGGCCATTGCCGGGCATATCACCAAGCTGGTGCCCGACGGCGCCACCTTGCAGCTGGGCATCGGTGGGGTGCCCGACGCGGTGCTTCGGCAGCTTCACGGCAGAAGGGACCTGGGCCTGCATTCGGAGATGGTGGGAGACGGGCTGCTGGACGCCCTCGAAGACGGGGTGGTGACCGGCCGCCGCAAGACCGCGCACCTGGGCAAGGTCATCTTGACCTTCGCCCTGGGAACCCGACGACTCTACGATTTCCTGGCGGACAATCCGCTGGTTGAGGCCCACCCCTGCAGCTATGTCAACGACCCCACGGTCATCGCGCGCAACGACCGCATGGTGGCCGTGAACCAGGCGCTGCAGATCGACCTCACCGGGCAGGTCTGCTCGGACTCCCTGGGCACGCGCATCTACTCGGGCGTGGGCGGCCAGGTGGACTTCTTGCGCGGCGCCGCCCTGTCCCGCGGCGGGGTGCCCATCGTCGCGGTGCCCAGCACCGCCCGCGGCGGGCAGGTCTCCCGCATCGCGCCCCTGCTCACCGAGGGCGCCGGCGTGGTGACCACCCGCGCCGATGTGCACTGGGTGGTCACCGAGTTCGGGGCGGTCAACCTCTTTGGACGCTGCCTGCGGGAGCGCGCCGAGGCGCTGATCTCCATCGCCCATCCTGAGCACCGCGGCGCCCTGCTGGATGCCGCCCAGGCCCGCCACCTGCTGTGAAGCCGGGGCTCAGCCCCCTGCGGGAGCGGGCGCGGGGAGCGCATATTCGGCCCACAGGGCCCCGCGCAGCGCGCCGGTCTCGTAGCCGGTGGCCTGGTCTTCTGGGTAGAGCTCCGCGATCCGGGCGGCCACCTCGGGGGCGATGCCCTCCTTGGCGCCATGGCAGGTGAGGCACTGGGGCTCCATCGCGATGGGAATGAGCACCCGCGCGACCTTTCCGCCCTCCAGGTCCTCGATGGCTTCGATGCCGGTGACCCCTTCGGCCGGACGCTCGCCCTGCTCGGTGAGCCAGCTGCGCACCCAGTCGGGGGCCTCGGCATTCCGGGGGTTGCGCAGCCGCAAGCTGGACCGCCCCACCCGAACGCCGGTGCCCTCCAGCACCGCGTCGCCCACGCCGGGGGCCTGGGTGTTGCAGGCGGTGACGGCCGCGACGGGGCCGCCCGCGGCCATCGCGGCGCCAGGCGGCCCTTGAGGCCCCGCCCGGTGTCCTGGGCCGCGGCGGGTGTGGGCCAGAGCGGCCTCGGGCTGATCGGGCCGCGGACGTGCCTGTTCGCGCGCCTTCTGGCCGGCCTCGGCCTCGGTGGGGGGCAGCTCGTCAAAGTCGCGCGGCGGCTTGGGATCGCTGGCGCAGGCCGACAGCAACAGGATGGCGAGCAGGGGGCGCAGGGTGGTGGGGCGCATGGGCCCTCCTCGGCAGCAGCCGTTCACAGGACCGCCGACGCCGGGCCACAGAGGACCTCGGTGCGGCGATCCTTGATTTCGAAGGTGGATTCGTCCACAAGCACCCAGCTGGAGCGCATGCGGCAGGTGGCGTCGCCGCGGCTGCGGCCGAGCTGGTTGCCATCCAGCCCATCGGCTGCCATGCCGTCCACCGAGGCCCAGCCGTTGAAGGCGCCCGCCAGGGCGACGTCCACATCGACGTTTCGGCGCAGCTCCCCGCGGCTCTCGACCTGGCAGGTGCCCGCGCCGGGCTGGGTCTCGACCGGAGAGATGCGGTAGCTGGCCTTGAGGGCGACCGCAGCGAGCTGGCAGCCCGCCAAGGCGTCGGCCGACGGCGCCGTCGCCCCTTTCGTGGGGGAGGGCCCATCGGACCCGACGGGCGGCGCATCCTCGGACCCGCCCCCACCGCAAGCCAGAATCAACGCCGAAAATACAAGAATCGAGAGGCCGCGGCCCATGGCCTCAGCCGACCTCTGCGGCGTTGGCCGCCAGCGCGGCCTCGATCATGGCGTCGGACAGGCCCATCTGCCGCCCGATGCCGGCAACCTCCTCCTTCCAGATGCGCACCCCGGCGAAGCGGGACAGCAAGCTGGAGGCCACATCCACGAAGACGGCGGACAAGGCGGGGGCGTCCACGCCCAGGGCGCTGGCATAGCGTTGAATCACGGCGCGTTCGGGATCAGACACCTTGCCGTCGGCAAAGGCCACCAGGACGAGGCTCTTGAGCAGGGCCTCTCTCTGGGCGGGGCTCTGGATGCTGCCGAGGTCCACGGTGTCGGGACCCTCGGGCAGGTCGGCGCTGAAGGCGGCGATCAGCGCGTCCTCTTTGGGATGGGGCCCATCGGCGCGGGCGACCTCGCGCATGGCAGCCGCGATGGTGTGGGCTGCCGCCGCGTCGATATCGGGCTCGCCCTGCATGATCTCCCGCATTCGATGCTCCTCGTTGGGGGTGCTGGCCACCCCCTGCCTATCCGCACCGGCTACCCTCTGCGACATGGGATGCTGGCTCTTGATCCTGCTGTGGACCCTGGGCCTCGCGCGGGCCGACCTGGTGGAGGTGCAGGCCGGCACCCTGGCCGCGGTGGGCGATGAGCTGGGCGGCGCTGAGGTCGAGCGCATCCAGCAGCACCCGGAATTCGAGCGCCTGGCCCTGCGCCTGCCCGATGGGGGGCTGCTTCTGGTCGAGATCACCGCCCAGCGCGGCGACGCCAGCGGGGCCTGCGCCCACCATGGCCGCATCGTGCAGCCGCGGTGGGAGCTGCTGGACCCCGAGCGCGCCGAGAAGGACCAGCCCGAAGCCGTTCTCGCCCTCTGTTCGCGCCTGGAGGACCGGGGCGCCGACTGGCCGGCACCCGCGCCCCGCGCCGACCCGCAGCCGACCCAACCCAGCCCCGATCCCCGCCCGGCGCGGCACATCGACGCGGTCCACGAGGTCGGCGGCCCGCGCCCCCTGCAGGCCGTTCTGCTGGGCCTGCTGGCCACCCTCATCGCCACCCTCCTGGGCCCCCTGCGGCGCGCCTGGCGCAGCCGGCCGGCCCACTGCATCGCCGATCTCGGGGCCGTCGCAGGCTTGTCGCTCCTGGCCCGCCTGGTGGCCTCCCCGCGCGTCCTCTTCTTGGGCCCGGACGCCGGCTATGAGCGCCTGGTGCTGGCCTGGGGGAGAGGCTCCGCCCACCCGCTCTATGGCGATGGTTACGCCAGCCTGATGGCGGGCCCGGTCGCCCTCTTCGGCCCGCGACCCGAGGTGGTCTTCTGGACCGATCTCGGCCTGGCGGTCCTGGCGCCGCCGCTGCTCTGGGCCACCGCCCGCATGCTGCCGGGCATCGGCCGCTGGGGGGCCCTGGTGGCCGGCGTGGCCCTCGCCCTCAACCAAGGCCACCTCTGGCTTTCCGGCACCGAGGTCATGCACGTCTCCCTGCTGAGCCTGCAGCTGCTGGCGGCGGCCGCGGCGGTGGGCTTTGGCCGGAGCGCAGCGCCGTCCCTGGCCCTGCTATCAGCCTTGGCGGCAGGTTTTGCGGCCCATATCCGCCCCGAGGGCCTCAGCTTCCTGCCCATCCCCCCGCTGCTGGCCCTGGCGGCGGCAGCGCCGGGCACCTGGCGCCAACCCAAGCCGCTGCTGGGCGCCGCCCTGGGCCTGGCTTGCCTGGGCGCCTTGGGCCTGACCCGCATCGCAGCCTTGCCGCCGATGAAGCTGTCGGGGGGACCGGTCAGACCCGCTGCGATGCTGCAACCGGACTTCATCCGGGAGGTGCTGAGTCCGGGCTGGGGGGCCACCGAAGGCGCCTGGGCTTCCGTGCAGCTCTTCGTACAGGGCGACCACACGCCCCTGATGCTGCCCGTCCTGGCGGCCCTTGGCATCGCCGCAGGGCTGGGTCGGGGGCCCCGCCTGAGCCTGCTGGCCCTGCTGGCCTGGTGGGCCTGTACGGGCCTGCTGGTCTTCACCAAGAGCTGGCCCCTGGCCGACGGCCTGCGCCTTCAGCTGCCCAGCCTGGCAGCGGCCCTGCTGCTCGCCGGCCTCGGGGCCGAGCTGCTGCTGGCGACCCCCCTTCACCGGTGGTTGAATTCTCGGGCACCCGCGCTGCTGATGGGCGCCCTGACCGTCGGCAGCCTGCCCCGTCTGCTGCCCCTCGCAGCGCCTTGGGCCAGCCACGCCGAGTTCGCCTGGATGGTGCAGAGCACCCCCAACGTGCCCGACGGCGCCCTGGTGCTCATCGCCGACGACGGCGCACACACCGACAAGGTGGCCCAGGTCATCCAGACGCTGGGGCGCGACCAGAAGCTACGCGCCATGGGCATGACCGCCTATCTGGATCAACCGGAGCCCGCCTCGCCCCTGCTGGCCTGGCAGGGCGTGCTCTGCGCCGAGCCCTTTGGCGCCGGCAGCTACCCGGGGCGCCCATCCACCGGGCGGCGCCCCTGCCGGGAGCTGGCCGAGCGCTGCACCCTGAAGCCCGCCTGGGTGACCCGCGCGCCCGGCCGTGGCGACGCCGACCTGCAGCTGCCCGAAGATGGGCTTGACGTGGGCTATTATAGCGTTTCAGAGTGCCGTTCCGGAGGGGGGCAGGGCGCGCAGGAGCCCCCAGCACATTAGGAGCCGAAGCCCGCCTCCCAGGAGCCCTCGTGCAGGTGGACGACGTCAACCTCCTCGCCTGCCCCGAGTCCCACACCCCCCTGGTGTGGTCGGGAACCAACCTCGAAGGCACGCTGCAAGATGGCGTGCTGGTCTGCGCCGCCACCGGGGTGGCCTGGTCGGTGACCGACGGCTGGCCGCGGCTGGTGCGCGATCTCCACCTGGATCCCCGTCGCGCCCGCCTGCTGCGCCTGCACGACCAGGCGCCGCGCCTGCACGACCCGCTCCTGCGCCTGGCCTTGCCTCTGCTGGGCGCCACCCCCGAAGGCCGCATGCGCTTTCGCGCGGTGGAGCTGCTCGAGACCGACCGCCTGGCGCCTGGCGACGCGCCGGTCCGGCTGCTCCAGGTCGGTGTGGTGGCGGCCACGGACTGGCCACTTTGGCCCGCCGCTTGCCGCCCTCCTTGCCCGCAGAGCTGTGGGGGGTGGATGTGAGCGTCGGCATGCTGAAAGAGGCCCAGGACGCCTTGCAGCGCAGCCCCGAGCCCCTGCTGCGCCAGGCCCGGCTGCTGCTGGCCGACCCCGGCGGCCTGCCCTTCCGCTCCGACAGCTTCGACCGGGTGCTGCACCTGGGCGGGCTGGCCGGCTTCGCCTCCCCCGGCGGCGCCTTGCGGGAGCTGGCCCGGGTGGCCCGCTCCGGCGCCCGCGTGGTGGTGGTCGAGGCCAGCCCGGGCCCGAAGCGCCCCCCACCTGCTGGCCCGCCTGGCCCGGCGCCTGCTGCCCCCGCTGCCCGACGCCGACCTCAAGGAGCTGGTGCCCGCTGGCGCCAAAGACGTGCACACCGAGCGCCTGGACCCCGTCTTCGTCGCCCTGAGCTTCCGCGCCCCCTGATCGCCGGTCAGCCGGCGGTGGTGCCCTCCTCTACCCGCGGCCTCAGCAGGCGCAGGCGTGGGCCCAGGTCCCCCACCTTGTAGAGGGTGTGGGCGAGCATTTGCGGTGCCTCGACCACCGTTAGCCGCCCCCAGCGCGCCAGCAGCCCGCGGATCAGGTTGACCGCTTCGACCACCGCGGGGCCATCATCCAGGTCAAGCTCGCCGAGATCGAGCACGTCGCCTTCATCTTCATCGACCATGGCCAGCAGGTCCCGCCGCCAGGCCTCGGCCGATGGCGCCGTGACGGTGCCCTGCAGGTGCAGGACCCGGCCCACCCAGCGGTGGCCGGTGGGGTCCGTCATGGCTGGCCCCACAGGGCGAGGTGGCGGCTGCCCACCGGCGCCACCCGCAGGTGGCCCAGGCCATCGGCCCGCAGCATCGCCACCAGCTCGTCCGGCCGAAGGGCCGCGCACAAGGAGTGGAAGAAGTCCGCCTGCAGAATCGGGGGCGCATCCCCCGCCACCGAGGCCACCAGCGCCCGCGCGGCTGCTTCGTCGTCGGGGCGCCGCAGGTCCAGCACGACCAGGCCCCCCCCGGGGCGCAGCAAGCGGCGGGCGCTCTGCCAGAGCACCCGGGGCTCGGGCAGGTGGTGCAGCATGGAGCTGCTGAGCACGAGGTCGAAGGGGCCCTGCAGCGGCGAATCGGGCGCGTCCAGCAGGTCGGGGAGCCGGCCGCAGATCACCGGATGCGGGCCTCCAGACCGGCGGCCGCCACGCCGGCGCGGGCCCGCGCTGCCATCTCTTCGGCCCCATCGACCGCTTCGAAGCTCCAGCGCGGAAAGGCGCGGGCCAGGGCCAGGGTCTGGCCGCCGGGACCGCAGCCCAGATCGGCCACCCGGGCGGGGGCGTCGGCCGCGGCCTCTCCCACGGCAAGCCGGATCCGCGCGATGAAGAGCGCGTCGGCGTCGCTGAAGTCTGCGGCCTCATAGGCCAGCGCCTGGACGGCGTCCTCCATCAGCTCGGGCTCGAGAACGCGTTCCAAGGAACCTCCAACGCCGGCTATGGGCGAGAAAACCGAAGACGGGGTCAAGGGCTCCCGCCTTCTATCCGTAAGCCCGGGATGACGGGCCGATGCGGTCCCAACCCTCGGAGTCTACCTTGGCCATGAACATCTCGGCGGTCGCCGGCACGTTGCCCATCCAAGCGGTCGCCACGTCGGGCCGCGTCTCGGCCCCTGGCACCCAGACGCCCTCCACCGCGCCCACCCGGCCCACCAGTGGCGCCACCCAGGACGTCGATCGCATCTTCCGGCTGGCCCACGACCTCACCCAGCAGCTCAACGCCTTGCAAGACAACGCCGAGGCCCTGCGGGTGGAGGGCAAGGAGGGCGTGGATCAGCAGCCCACCGAGCAGGCCATCCAGAAGATGCAGGCCCAGGTCGAGGGCAACCAGGAGACCATCGAGAGCTTCAAGCAGCACGGCAAGGAGCTGCACGCCCAGCTTCAGCGCGTGGTCAACGAAGCCGGCAGCCCCAAGGCGGCCTCCCAAGCCCTGCAAGCCTTCACCGAGCGCCTGATCGCCGACCACGGACCCACCGGCCACCTGGTCAACACCTACGCCTGAAGTGCGCCCCTGTGCGCCTTCAGGGCAGGGCCACAGCCACCAGGCGCTCGGGCCGCACCACGCCCCGCTCCTGCAACCAGGCCTCGGCCTGGGCCCGGGCCGCAGCGCCTTCCTCGCCCCCCAACAGGCCACCCAGGCGCCAGCGGGCGGCCTCACGGTGCAGGGCCATGTCGAGGCCATCATAGGCGGATATTGCCTTTTCAAAGCTGGACTTTGCACCGTCTGTATCGCCTGATGCTGCGGCCAGCCCCGCCTGCAGCCCGGTGGCCAGCACCAACCCCCAGGGCAGATCCTCGCGGGACAAGGTCCGGGCCAGCGCCTGTGCGCGGGCGTGCAGATCCTCGGGCGCCAGGGGGCCCCGACCCGCCGCGAGGCAGGCGACCGCCACCCGGCCCCGCAGCCAGGTCACCTCCATGCGCACGAATTGCAGGCGCAACATCAGCGCCTTCTTCATGCGCGGCAGGGCCTCCTCCAGGCGCAGCCAGGCCGCTTCGGGCTCTCCCTGGTAGAGGTCGAGCTGCACCCGGGCGACCAGGTTCATGAAGTGCTGGGTGTGGAAGCCCGCCTCGTGCACCCACAAGGCCATCGCGTCGTCGGCGCGCAGCCGCGCTTGTTCGGGGCGGTCTTCGGCCAGCCAGGCCAGGCCCAGCACGCCGCTGGACAGGCAGGCCGCGGTCAGCAGATCGCCCCGCTCCCGCGCGGCTTCGATCAGGCGCGGCAGCTGCGCCCGCAGCAGCCCCAGCTCGCCGAGGTGGGCCCGGGACCACAGGCCAAAGACATGGGCGTTGAGCTGCTCCCAGCTGGCGCCCTGGCCCCGCTCGCTCAGGCGCAGCTCGGCGGCTTCGGCGGAAGACACCGCGTCCCGAAAGCGGGCAGAGAAGAAGGCGCTCGCGCTGTCGCAGATGTCGACGATCGCGTGAGTGACGGGATCCTCAACCTGTGCCAGCACCTGGCGGGCGGTCAGAAGCGCGCCCGCGCTTCGGCGGCGATTGGCCGCGCCCCCCTCGTTGGCGGCAAAGGCGGCCTCGGTGGCCAGGGCCCTTGCGACCCGGTCGGGCTCGCCTGTGGCCAGGGCCAGCAGGGTGTAGCGACTCTGGAAGACCGCGCTGCGCAGCGAGTCGACCCAACACAAGCCCATGGCCGCGGTCCAGCAGGTGTCCACGCGCTGCAACACGGCCGCAGGCTGATCGGCCTCGGGCCGCGGGCGAAAGCGCAGCCCCCGAACTCGCAGGCGCAGCCGGTCGAAGATGAGCCTGCGGAGCGCATGATCGGCGTCCTGCGGCAGCTTGAGGCCCACCCCATTCAGCACCTTGGCCAGCTCGCGTTGGCCGTCCTCGACGCGCCCCCCGCGCAGATATTGTTCGGCAGCGAGGCGGCGCATATCCAAGATGCGCGGATGGTCGGGCTGCAGGGTGGCCAGCAGGTTGGCGGCTTCGGCCCTGCAGCGTGCAGACTCGCCGCTGCGCCCTGCCCGCGCCTCGGCCTCGCCCTTGGCATCCAGCAGCCGCCAGCGCTCGGGGCCTCCATCGGCAGCAGGGCGGCGGCGCGGCCATAGAGGCTGGCCGCGAGGTGGAAGGCCAGGCCGCCCGGGCGCGCTGCGCCGACAGCTCCACAAGGCAGCGCCTCTTCGGGCTGGCCAGAACGGGCCACATGGGCGGCCAGCGACCCCGCCGGCGCCCCCGCAAGCGAGCGCAGGGCCTCGGCCAGCTGGGCGTGCAGCGCGCGGGTGGCCTCCTCGCTCAGGGCGGTCAAGACGGCCTCTTCGACGGGCCGATGGGCGACCTCCACCCGGCCCTTGGGGGTGCGGCGCAGCAGACGCTCGTTGACCAGGGCCCGCATGCTGGCCTCGGTGTCGTCCACCGCCGCGGCCAGTCCCGCCACGCCGGGCTCCAGGGTGGCCCGCCACGGCGATGACGTCGAGCAGGCGCCGCTGGGGCGCGGGCAGCTCGGCGATTCGACGGGCCAGGGCCTGGGGCAGGGAGGGCACGCCTCCCCCTGGATTGCGGCGCAAGGCACGGGCCAGCTCTGCCGTAACCAAGGGTGACCCGGCGCTCTCTGCGACAATGGCGCCGATCTGGGCCCCAGCGGACCGGCCCACCCACAGCTCGGCCAGGGCCTGGGCGGCGGCGGGCGCCAGGGGGCCCACGTGCAGGCGCGCGTGGGTCAGCGCGGGCATGCCCGGAGCACCCTCGGCCAGGGCCAGCACCGGCGGCGCGTCCGCGTCGCTGTCGGGCCAGCTCAGAATCAGCAGGATGGGCAAGGCGTCGGGCCCGGACAGCAGGGCCTGCAAGACGCGGGCGCTGTCCAGGTCGCCCCACTGCAGATCGTCGATCCACAACACCAGGGGCCGGCCTGCGGACAGGCGCTCCAACAGCCGACGAAGCCCACCCAGGGCCCGGTCTCGGCTGGCGGCGTCGGCCTGGGCGTCTGCGTCTTCGGTGTCCTCTTCGGGCCAGGGCAGGCCGGGAACCCCCGCCAGCACCGGAAAGAGCCGGGCGAGATCCGGTGGCAGATCCGAGACCAGGGGCCGGCGCCGCTCGGGGTCCAGGTCGATCAGGCGCCGGCTGAGGGCGTCCACCAGGCCATCCACGGCCTTGAAGGGCAGGTCCTCGGAGGGGTGGCAGCGCCCGCTCAAGACCAGGGCCACATCCTTGCGGACCTCCCCCAGGAAATGGTCCACCAGCGCCGTTCGGCCCATGCCCGGCGCCCCCGACAAGCCGACCACTGCCGGCCGCCCGGGGCCCACCGCGGCCAGGATCGCGGCCAGACGCGCCCGCTCTGCATCCCGCCCGAAGAAGGGCTCCACGGGCCCCTCCTGGGTGGCCCCCACGGTGCGCAGCCCCAGGGTGGACACCCCGATGGCCAGCAGGATGTCGGCAGCGCTGGGGCGCCTCTCTGCGGCCGGGTCCAGCAGCCGCATCACCAGCCGGTCCAGCTCGGGCGGGGTGGCCGGCGCCAGGGCGATGGGCCGCGGAATCTGCAGGGCCTCCTTGGCGGCGAGGACCTCGACAAGGGTGCCGGAGAAGGGCTTCTCGCCGGTGAGCGCCTCGTAGAGCATCACCCCCAACGCATACCAGTCCGCAGGCGGTCCCACCTCGCCCGCCCAGCTCTGCTCGGGGGACATATAGGCGATGGTGCCCACCACCCGCTTGCGTGTGGGCTCGCCCGGGTCGGCGGTGGGCCCCCGCAGGGCCATGGCCACCCCGAAGTCCAGCAGCACCACCCGGCCCTCGCGGCTGACCAGCACATTGCTGGGCTTGATGTCGCGGTGCAGGCGGCCGGCGGCGTGCAAGGCGTCCACACCCTCCACCAGCTGCCGCACCAGGCCGCGCAAGGCGTCGTAGCCCACCGGGCTGAGGCTGCGCCCATCCGGCCCCACGGACATCCGGGCCTGGGCGACAAAGGGCCGCCCCTGCACCTGCTCCATGGTGAAGAAGACGCCGGCTTCTGACGCGACCAGCTCGTAGAGTGCCACCAGGTTGGGGTGGGCGAGGTCGGCCAGGGCGCGGAACTCGCGCTTCAGCTTGAGCATCTCTTCGCCGTCGCGCCACTGCAGGGTCTTGAGGGCCACGGTGCGCCCGGTCTCCAGATCCTGCGCCGAATAGACCACGCCCATCCCGCCCGCGCCCAGGCGGTCCAGCATCCTGTAGCGGGGCGAATCGGGGAAGCTCACGGTCACCGGAGGCCAGGACGGCGCAGGCCGGACCCCCGGAACAGGCCGGGCGTCCCAGACGGCGCGATCGGGACACCGCGCCAGCCATCGCCGCCCCCAGCATGCCACCAGAGAGCGGCGCCGCACAGCGCGCAGGGCTCCTGCTCCGCGCTATAGTCCTGCCAGCCCCCGGATCCCGACGAAGGAGCCTCGCCCATGACCCTCGCCGCGCCGCCCGCGGGACCCAGAGGAGACCGCATGGGCGACTCATTTATTGATCGCTTTCTTCCTCGAATGGCGGCCAATCTTGTCGCGATGGCCGGCGTCGCCTTGGCCACCCTCTGGCTGGTCGAGCAGCGTCAGGACGACACGGGCGCGCGCATCGACGCCTTGGAGCACGAACTCGACGAGCTGCGCCACGAGCGCGACCGCATGTCGCGCCTCAACCAGGAGCTGGCGCGCGAGGTGCACGACTCCGGCGTCGCATCCGAGATCGCACGGTGGCAGCTGCGCTGGACCGAAGAGCGCCTGCGCCGCACCGAGCTGCAGCTGGCCGCCCGCAGCCGCCCAAGCCGGGCCGGATCACCCGGCAGCCTGGCAGCCCCCGACGCCGTGGTCGCGTCTTCCAACTTCAGCCTGCCCATCGGCGGCGGAGACCTGCCCCCTGCCCCACGGGTGCAGGCCCTCGACGGCAGCGCCCAGGACGAGCTGGACCAGCAGGTGGCGCGCATCGCCCTGGGTGATCCTGGGCCCACGGCCGACCTCCAGGGCTCCGGCGCAGAGGACGATCTGGCCCTGACCGACTCTCGCGGCCGCAGCGGCCGGGGCATCGTGCCCGGCAACCTGGACCCCCTCATCGACGAGCTGCGGCCCCCCCAAAGCCAGCTCAAGCGCAACCAGGCCTGGCTGGAGTGGAAGCGCGTGATCGGCGAGGCCATCGACGGCGAATGCCGGGGACGCCTGAGCGAGAATATGGCCCATCGCTGCGAAGACGATGTGGCCCGCGCCGCCTTCCCCTATGGCGAACAAGCCGTGCGCTGCCTGATGACCGGCAACGCCGAACCCGACTATGTGGCTGTGGCCGACATCAACCGCCTGCCCACCCACTCCGTCCCCTTGGGTCGTGGCGCCATCATCCTCTGCGACGGCGCCCTGCCCAACAACTGATCTCGCCGGCCGCCGCTGGCCCAGGCGCCCCCCATGCCCGTCCGCTTGGAACGCGACCGCGCCCGCCGCTTGATGCTGCGCGCCACCCACCTGGAGCGTCCGGCCTTCTCTGCCGGCGCTGCCGGTGCCCGCGAAGCCCTGCTTGCATTGGGTTGTATTCAGCTCGATCCCATCGATCGATTCGGCACAAACCCCGACCTGGTGCTGCACGCGCGGGTGGACGGCCTGCAGCGCGGAGAATGGCCCCGTGCCACTCTGCCGGGCCACGCCTTCGAGCACTTCGCCAAGGAGCGCTGCCTGCTGCCTGCGTCGCTCTTCCCCCTCTACCGCGACCAGGCGGTCGAGACGCCCTGGTGGCGGCTGAGCCAGCGCCTGGAGCGGGTCGATGCGCCGCTGCTGGACGCCGTCCTGGCCGAGGTCTGCGCCCGCGGGCCCCTCAGCGCCGCCGAGCTCTCCGACCACGGCCGCGTCCAGCCCTTGGACTGGAGCGGCTGGAAGGGCACGGGCAAGGCTGGCAGCATGGCCCTCGAAGTGCTCTGGACCCGCTGCCAGGTGGTCAGCGCCGGGCGCACCGCGGCGGGTCACCGCATCTATGACCTGCCCCGCCGCGCCCTGCCGCAGGTCCACGACGCCTCCGGCGGGGACTTCCACGCCGAGGCCCTGCTGCATCGGGTGCAGGCCGCCGGCCTGCTATCCCGCAAGGCCGGCCCCTGGTGGAGCATGCTGGGCGAGCACCGCAAGGGCCCGCTGCTGGACCGCTTGATCGCCGAAAAGCAGCTGGTCGAGGTGCAGATCGCGGGCAGCACGGGCCGCTGGCTCACCCTGCCGACCCTGCTGGAGGCCGCAGCGCCCCCCCTCGACCCCGACGACCGCGTGCGCGTGCTCGGCCCCCTCGACCCCCTGATGTGGGACCGGGCCCTGGTGCAGCACATCTTCGATTTCGAGTATCTGTGGGAGGTCTACAAGCCCGCCGCTGCGCGCCGCTGGGGCTACTATGTCAGCCCCTTGCTGCACGAGGGCCGGCTGGTGGGTCGGGTAGAGGCCATCCGCCGCAAGGGCGACCCGAACGGCGGCCTGGACCTGCTCAAGACCTGGGGAGAGGCGCGGGGCCCCGCCTTTGACGCCGCGATGGATCGGCTTGGGCGCTTCCAAGCCAACTAAAGCTGAGCCAGCCGGTCAGGGGCCGCCCTGGTCGATATATTGGCCGTCAATGCACACCAGCGGCCGGTCCAGGGGGGTGAGGACCAGCTCCAATGTACACATCTCGGCGGGGTCGGGTTGCATCTCTCCCGTCTCGTTGGTCCAGGCGCAGGTGGTGCGAAAGGCATCGCCGGGCTGCACGTGCAGGCTGCCCAACTCGAAGGGCTGGATGCGCGGCCACTCTTTGTAGTTGGGCGTCCACTCGGGGATCTCGAAGACCGTCTCGACCTCGCCCGAGGCGTGGACCAGCTCTACGGTGAAGGAGCGGCCGTAGTAGTGCATGTGGGCCATGATCGACAGCACGTCGTATTCCGCCTCGAAAGCACAGTCGAAGCTGACCTCGGAGTCGCCCGGGGGCAGGTTGATGCGCCCGGCGTCGAACATGGCCGGCGCCACCCAGGCCTGCACATCGCCGGGGTCCACCAGCCGGGCGTTGAAGCCGGACTTTACGGTCGCCTGCCGATCCTGCACATTGATATAGTGAAGGTCCAGGGTCCAACGCTGGCCGGGAATCATGCGAAAGGCCAGCCCAGGCGGCAAGGACATCCAATCCATGCCGTTGTAGGGGTCGATGGGGAAGGGCTCGCCGCCCTCTGCCTCTACACCGACAGGAAAGAAGAGTGGGCCGAAGATGTCCATCCCGCCCTCGCCCTGCCCCATGCAGTCCACCAACTCACCATCGGGGAAGTCATCGTCGTAGACGCCCATGACCCCGGCGTGGTGGGTGATGGAGGGGTCGGAGTAGCCCTTGAGCGACACCACCCCCACCTCTGGCCCCGTGTAGGTGCCAAAGTAGCAGTAGGTGACCTCGGTATAGGGCTCCACCAGGATGTCGGGGCTGAGGAACTGGTAGCCGTCCTCACCGATCGGGGGAATCTCCACCCGCAGGTCCAGGGGGCCGTCGTCCGCTGCCTCTGTCGCCGGCGAGCGGCCGTCCCCCCCGGCAGGGGCTCCGCATGCGGAAAGCAGCGTCAGGACCACGGGTAGGCGGCTCATGGCTGGCTCCGGTAGCTGCGCCGTGGACGGCGGCGCGGGGAATCGGCGAGGGCCTCGCAGTATACCGAGACCTGGACGATGCCACCAGCGAAGACCTCGATGCCGGGGGGAACGGCGCAGGGCTGCCCGTCGGGGTCCACCACCGACAGGGACAAGGGCCCCGGCGGGACGTTGGCATAGACCAGGTCCGACCGGTCTTCGGTGGTCAGCGGCAACCCATCCCACTGGTCGGGGGCGTATTCCCGCCAGGGGCCGTCAAAGGGGCCGTCGAGGTGGACCTCGGCCCCGGCCAGATCCCGCATGAGCGGATCGATGGCGTCCACGAAGAGAATGGCCTTGGTATCGAGATCGAGGCGCGCGCCCAGCGCTTCGAGGAGGGCGCGCGCGTCGACGGCCGAACCCATGGTGTAGGGGTAGGGATAGGCCGGATCCGCCGCCTCCAACGGGTCGATCCATGCCTCCATGGCCAGCAGTCCGGGGGCCTCGTTGCGCATGCGCATATAGGGGCGCTCGGCCACCGCCATCACCCACTCGCCCTGCGCGTCGCTCGTGGCCCGCTCTCCCGGCCGGTCCAGCGACCAGGCCTCCACCCCTGCCAGGGGCCCGTTCGTGCTGGCCAGTTTCACATAGCCGAAGATGTCTACGGTGGGCCCGGTCGCGCCGCTGTCGCCGTCGCCGCCCTCGTTGCCATCGGTGCCGTCGGTCGCATCGGCCCCGTCGCCCTTCCCGGCGTCGCCGCCCTCGGGCGCATCGGCGCAAGCGAGCAGGCCGAGGGTGAGCAGGCAGGGGCGAAGGGGCATGGGCGGGCTCCAGCGGGCCGAAGCCGCAGCCTACAGGATAGCCGCGCCGCGGGCGATCGCCGAGGCCCGGGTGCCCAGGCACCCACCCATCCCTGATTTGGCCCGGCACTTTGGCACTTATTTTGGCCGAGAGCCAACCGGCAAGCTATGAACGCGGCCCCGGTCCTGCGACCCGTCCGTCCCCTCTCTGCAGGAATGCCCTGCCCCCCTCCATTCGACACGCGCTGATTCTCTCCCCCCTGCTCGCGGCCTGTGTGGGGAGCGACAAGGGCAAGGACGACAGCGGCCTCGACGATGGCGCGACCTGCACCCCCTACGAGCCCACCGCCGCCGACGACAGCCAGACCGACGCCTGGCAGACCATCGACGTGGGCAATGGCTCGGACAACGAGGGCGTGGTCTACACCTTCACCGCGCCCTCAGACCCCGGCGGCGGCGTGCTGCGGGTGGTGCTCGCCGCAGCGGGCGATGTCATTCCGGCTCTGCTCATCCAAGAGACCAACGACAGCAGCGGCGCCATCATCGCGGGCGCCTCTGGCGACACCCCCGAACCCCACACCAAGTACGCCAGCTTCGCCGTCCAGGCCAACCACGCCTACCGCATCGAGGCCCGCCAGCAGTTCGGCGCAGAAGCCGACAGCTACCCCCAGAACTTCACCCTGTCCTGGACCTTCGAGAGCCTCATCGACTGCTACGAACCCAACGACAGCGCGGCCCAGGCGGTCGCCATCCCCTTGGACCAGGTCATCGAGGCCTATGCATTCGCCGGTTATGCGGGCAATAGCTTGGGCGGCGTAGAATACGACGACTGGTACTCCGTCACCTTGGCCCAGGCCGCCACCCTGCAGGCCAGCCTGCTCAGCCCGCCCGGCGACGGGCACCGCATGAATATCCGCATCTGGAGCAGCGACGGCAGCCGCCAGCTGGGCGCCGGGGGCGGCAGCGCCGGGGGCGAGATCTTCAGCGCCGAGGCCGCCGTAGAGGCCGGCACCTACCTGATCTCGGTCGAGGTGGCCGCAGCCAGCAGCGCCAAGACCGAGGACCAGACGCCCGAGCCCCCCCACTTCTCCCAGCCCTACACCTTGCAGGTCTCAGCCAACTGAAGGGTCGGAGTGCAACCCAGCCCGGGTCGCTGGCGCCCATCGACGGGGGGCACATCCAAAGGCGGGCCGCCCTCGCC